>CAYMEK010000004.1:77033-94697 GCA_964389305.1 uncultured Spirochaetaceae bacterium | reverse complement strand
CTGCCCTTCCGTCCGCTGCCCTCCAGAGGCGGCGGCTTCCGAGGCGGCCTCCTCCGCAGGTTCCGCTCGTGCGGTAAGGGCGCTTATGTCCTCGCCGGGCTCTCCCACCACGGCTATAGGATCTCCGACCTTGGCCCGGCCGCCGTCCGGGACGAGGATCTTGAGCAGCGTGCCCTCGTTCACCGATTCGTACTCCATGGTGGCCTTGTCGGTCTCCACCTCGCAGATGATCTCGCTCTGGCTGATCGCGTCTCCTTCTTTCTTGTGCCACTTGACTATGGTTCCCTCCTCCATGGTCGGAGAGAGGGCCAGCATCAACACCTGTTCGGCCATAGCGCTCCTCCCCTCTAAACGTACAGCACGCGCCTGGCCGCGGCCACGATCTTCTCCACGGATGGCTGAACGGCCAGCTCCAGGGTGTGGTTATAGGGCATGGGCACGTCTTCCATCGAAACCAGCTCGACCGGAGCGTCGAGACTGTCGAAGCAGTTCCTGGAGATCAGCCAGCCCAGGTAGGCCCCGTAGCCGGCCATGGGCCAGTCGTTATCCACGACCACGCAGCGGTTGGTCTTGCCCACCGAAGCGTAGACCGTCCGCTCATCCAGAGGCCTGAGGGTCTGCAGGTCCACGACCTCGGCGCTGAAGCCCTGCTTCTCCAGGATACCGGCCGCCTCCAGGACCATCTGCATCGTCTTGGAGAAGCTGACCAGGGTTACCTCCTCCCCGGCGCGCTTGACGTGGGCTCTGCCGAGAGGGATCAGGTACTCTTCTTCGGGAACCTCGCCCTTCCAGGGATACATCAACTCCGCCTCGAGGAAAACCACCGGGTTGTCATCCCGGATCGCCGACTTCAACAGCCCCTTGGCATCGTAAGGAGTGGATGGAGCCACCACCTTGAGCCCCGGGATGTGGGAGTAGAACGCCTGGAAGGACTGGGAATGCTGGCTGGCCAGGAACTCCGCCGGGCCGTTGGGACCGCGGAATACGATCGGCACCTTGAGCTGTCCGCCGGACATGTACAGCATCTTGGCGGCGTTGTTTAAAACCTGGTCGAAGGCCTGGGCGGAAAAGTTCAAGGTCATCCACTCCACGATCGGCCTCAACCCCGCCAGGGCGGCACCGATCCCCACCCCCGTGAATCCTTCTTCGGTGATCGGGGTGTCGATGACCCGCTCGGGGCCGTACTTGTCCAGCAGGCCCTGGCTGACCTTGTAGGCCCCGTTGTACTGGGCCACCTCCTCGCCCATCAGGATGACGTTCTCATCCCGGGCCATCTCCTCGTCCATAGCCTCCTTCAACGCCTGGCGAAAAGCGATAACTGGCATGGCTGCCCCCCTACACCACCACGTCTTCGTAGAGAGTCTCGACCTCCGGCTCGGGGCTCTGCTCGGCGAACTGGGCGGCCTGGTTGCTGACGATCTTGCACTCCTCGTCGATCTTCCGGTACTCCTCCTCCGCGAGCTGCCCGGAATCCAGCAGCTTGTCTTTCAGAATCAGGATCGGGTCCTGCTTCCGGTAACTCTCCAGCTCTTCCTTGGTTCTGTAGGTGGCCGGGTCGCTCATGGAGTGGCCCTTGTAGCGGTAGGTCACCGCTTCGATGAAGCTGGGCTGCTGCTCCCGCCGGGCCTGCTGGACCGACTCGTTAACTTTGTCGTAGACGGCCAGCACGTCCATTCCGTCGACCTGGCTGCCGGGAATCCGGTAGGAGTCGCCCATCTTCGAAAAATCGGTTACCGAGGAAACGCGGCGGAAGTCGGTGCCCATGCCGTACCGGTTGTTCTCGCAGATGTAGACGATCGGCAGGCTCCAGATCTTGGCCAGATTCAGACTCTCGTGAAAAGAGCCCTGGTGAATCGCCCCATCGCCGAAAAAGCACAGCACCACCCCCTCCTCCTTCTTGTATTTCACCTTCAGGGCCACGCCCGTAGCCACCGGGATGTGGGCACCGACAATCCCGTTGCCGCCCAGCATGTGCCTGTCCGCGTCGAACAGATGCATGGAGCCGCCTTTGCCGCGCGAGCAGCCGCTGCTCTTCCCGTACAGCTCGGCCATCAAGGCCTTGGGGTCCAGTCCGCAGGTCAGGGCGTGCCCGTGGTCCCGGTAGGCGGTGAGCATGTAATCCTTGCTCAGATCCAGCGCGGCCAGCGCGCCGACGGCCACAGCCTCCTGGCCGATGTACAGGTGGCAGAAGCCCCCGATCTTGCGCAGCCCGTACATCTGGGCCGCCTTCTCCTCCATGCGGCGGATCAGCAGCATCCTGCGCAGCAGCCCGATGCGAAACTCCCGCTCGCCCGCGGCTGACCCGGAACCGGCAGCGGCTGATCTGGTACCGCCTGCAACCTTGGAGCCGGCAGCGGCTGATCGGGTGCTCCCCCCATCCCGGGACCCGGAAGCTCCAGACCGGGTGCCGCCGGCAACCTTGGAGCCGGCAGCGGCTGATCGGGTGCCCCTCGCGTCCCGGTTTCCGGCCCGGCCGCGCGAGCTGTCTTTACTTGCGCTCATTTCCCTTTCTCCACTGCGTCACGACCTCTTTCAAGCCCTTCATGGGCTTGTAGTAGACCGCCTCTTCTATTATCGTTTCCAGAACCACCAGGTCCCGCTCCTCTCCCTTGAGCTTCCAGAAGGAACGCATGAAGGGCCCCAGGCTTTCGAGCACCTCCGAGAGGAGTGAAGGATTGTCCACCACGTTGATCCGGCCGCGCACTGTGACCACCGTGTCGAGGATCGGAGTCTGAAACATCCATTCCACCTGCGGGCGAGCATCGAGCTGATGCACTTTTTCGAACCCGGGCGAGGTTACCGCATAAATAGCTCCGCTGCGGCCGCGGAGCAGGGCCGGGGTCATCCAGCGGATATGGGGCCTGCAGTCCTGATCAGCGGTAGCCAGCACCGCCGTATGAGCCTCGTTGAGGATCATCTCCAGGATAGCTATGATTTCCTGTCCGGTCATGAGCTCCTGCCTCCCCCCTGCCCCTATGCGCGGTCGATTTATTATTAATAGAATACTATCTGTAGAGTCGAAAGGCAAAGCGTGCGGATAGAACTCTTTTCGTTGCAATGCGGTTGATTTTAGCTTACCGTTAGGATATCCACACCACAGTCAGCAAAGGAGCAGGACATGAAGGAAGAAGAACTGAAATACACGGAAGAGCATCTTTGGGTGCATGTCGAGGGGGAGAACGCCCGCTTCGGCATCACGGATCACGCCCAGAAAGAGCTCGAAGACATCGTGTACGTGGAGCTCCCGGAGAAGGGGAAGAAGGTCGCCAAGGGAGACATCGTCTGCACGATCGAATCCGTAAAGTCAACCAATGATCTCCCCTGCCCTTTGAGCGGCGAGATCCATTCGATCAACAGCCAGTTGCGGGACGAGCCGGAAATCATCAACAAGGATCCCTACGGCGCCGGCTGGATATTCACGCTGCATATGGATGATCCCAAACAAGCCGCTGACCTGCTCGACCTCGCCGCCTACCGGAAAACGATACAGGAATGAGCGGCCCCGGGCTCAGCGAAGGCGAGAAGCAGCGCTACCACCGCCAGATCCTGCTGCCCTCCTGGGGCGAGGCGGCTCAAGCAAGGCTCAAGCAAGCCTGCCTGTTCGTCGCCGGGGCCGGAGGTCTCGGGAGCCCGGCGGCCGAGTACCTGGCCGCCGCCGGTGTGGGACGCCTGAGAATCTGCGACGACGGCGAGGTGGAGCTGTCGAACCTGAACCGGCAAATCCTGCACGGCGAGAGCGACATCGGAAAAAACAAGGCCCTGTCCGCCCGCGAGACCCTGAACCATATCAATCCCCTGGTCGAGGTGATACCTCTAACCGAAAGCATCGAGCCCGAGAATATAGCCGACCTGGTCGCCGATGCCCGGCTGATTGTCGACTGCCTGGACAACTTCCAGACACGCTTCGTACTGAACCGCTACGCCGTGAAAGCCGGGCTGCCCCTGATCCACGCCGGGGTGACCGGCCTCTGCGGGCAGATTACCTTCGTCCACCCGCCGCACACGGCCTGCCTGGCCTGCCTGGTTCCCGAAGCCCCGCCCGCCGAGATCTTCCCCATTCTGGGCGCCACGGCCGGCCTGCTCGGCTGCCTGGAGGCCATGGAAGCCATCAAGTACCTTACCGGCAAAGGAGAGCTGCTCAAAGGGCGGCTGCTGTTCTGCGACGCGGAGAGCATGCAGTTCCAGGAGGTACGCTTCGACAAGAACCCGGAGTGCCCGGTATGCGGGGCGAGGGCTGCCTCGACGTAGGGCAGACGCCGGGCTGGCCGGAAGACGGGCAATCCAGCCGCTAGGCGGTCCGGAAGGCGGGCGGGCTGCCTGAAGAGCAAGCCGGAAGACGGGCAGTCCCGTTTCCGCGCAGGCCGGCCATCAGCCGAACGCCGGACCGGCGTTAAATATTTGACTTTTCCGCTCATAATTAGTTTCTTATCAATACAATCGACTTGCAGCGCATCCGGATGAGAGAATGGCCAGGCACTCGAGCAGCCACCTGTATACCGGAGGACGGAAACAGGGAGAAGAGGTGACTTGAATCATTTGAAGAACGAAAAAAGCCCCTACCTGCTCCAGCACGCCGATAACCCGGTGGACTGGTATCCGTGGGGTGAGGATGCGTTTCGCGCGGCGCGGGAGCTGGACAGGCCGATCTTCCTTTCGGTGGGTTATTCGACCTGTCACTGGTGCCACGTGATGGAACAGGAGTCCTTTGAAGATCCGCAAGTAGCCCGGCTGATGAACGATACGTTCGTAAACATCAAGGTCGACCGGGAGGAACGGCCCGATATCGACGAGTTGTACATGACCGCAGCCCAGCTTCTGACCGGCCGCGGCGGCTGGCCGCTGACCGTTGTCCTGAATCAGGAGCGCTTGCCCTTCTTCGCCGCTACCTACATCCCCCGCGACAGCCGTTACGGCCGCCCCGGAATGCTGGAGCTGATCCCCCGCATCGGCGAGGTATGGGCGAACCGGCGCGGCGAGGTCGATTCCTCCGGCCAATCGCTTGAGCAGGCTCTTCAGCAGATCGCCGGATCCCGGAAAGGCGGCATCCTGCCCGACGGCGCGGTTCTGGAGCGTGCCTACCAGGCCCTGTCCGAGCGATTCGACGAGCAGCACGGCGGCTTCGGTTTCTCACCCAAGTTTCCAAGCGCCCAGAACCTCCTGTTCCTGCTGCGCTATTGGAAACGCAGCGGGGAGGACAGGGCTCTGGCCATGGTGGAAAAAACCCTGACGGAGATGCGCAGGGGTGGAATCTACGACCAGGTCGGCTATGGCTTCCACCGCTACTCCACCGACGCCCGCTGGCAGCTTCCCCACTTCGAGAAGATGCTCTACGATCAGGCCCTTCTGGCCCTGGCCTACACCGAGGCGTTCCAGGCCACCGGGCGCGAGCGGTACGCCCGCACCGTCCGGGAGATCCTGGCCTACCTGCGCCGGGATCTAGGCACCCCGGAAGGAGCGTTCGCCTCGGCCGAAGATGCGGACAGCGAGGGCGAGGAGGGCGGATATTACACCTGGACCTACTCCGAGCTCGCCTCCCTGCTCACCCCCGAGCAGCTTAGCGAGCTGGAAAGGGTGTCCGCCGTGAGGGCGGAAGGGAATGTCAGCAAGGAAGCCACCGGGGAGCCGAGCGGGAGGAACCTGTTGTACCTGCCGCCGCCGGAACGCGGCGCCTCCGGCAGTCGGGAACCGGGAACCGAGCCGGAGCCCGAACATCGGCCGGACGGGCTGCCGGAACAAGTGCGCGACAGGCTTTTTCAGGCCCGGCAGCGGAGGGTCCGGCCGTTGAGGGATGACAAGGTTCTGGCAGACTGGAACGGGCTGGCCATCGCCGCCCTGGCCAAGGCCGGAGGCGTGCTGGACGAACCGCAGTACATCGAGTCGGCCGAAGCGGCTGCCGGTTTTATCCTGCGGACACTGCGCCGCCCCGACGGACGCCTCCTGCACCGCTACAGGGACGGGGAGGCGGCTATCCCGGCCTACGCCGCGGACTACGCCTTTCTGATCTGGGGGCTGCTCGAGCTCTACGAGTCCACCTTCGAGTGCGGGTATCTCCGGCAGGCCTTGGAGCTCATGGACCTGGTCATCGAGGATTTCTGGGACGATTCGGGAGGGGGAGGAGGCTTTTATCTCACCGCCTCGGGAGCGGAAAAGCTGCCGGTCCGCCGGCGCAGCGAAGCCGACGGAGCTCTGCCGGCCGCCGGATCGGTCGCCCTGCTCGACCTGCTCAGGCTCGGCGCTCTTACCGGGAACCGCGATTACGAGCAGAAAGCCCTGAGCCTGGCCCGGTCCGGTTCCGCGGCGGTAGAGGCGAATCCACTTGTCTTCACCTTTCTGCTCACCGGCCTGGATTTCCTCATCGGCCCCTCCTTCGAAGTGGTCGTGGCCGGACCCGCAGCCGCCGGAGACACGAGGCGAATGGTCCGGGCGGCCCGGCGGGAGTTTGCACCCAACCGGGTCCTGCTCTTCCTTCCGACCGAGCAGCAGGAGCCGGAGATCACAGCCCTGGCCCCGTTCAGCCGGAGCTTGAAGAGCCTGGACGGCAAGGCCACGGCTTACGTCTGCCGAGACCGGAGCTGTGAGCTGCCAACCACCGATGTTGAGCAAATGCTGCGGCTGCTGAGAGGCGGTCGTTAGAAAAAAAGAGTTAAAAAGATAGGAGGACAATCGATGGCTGAAACACCATCCACCATGTTGACACTCGGCACCAGGGCTCCGGAGTTTACCCTTCCCGACATCGCGGGCAGGCCGGTTTCCAGCTCAGATTTCAAGGAGGCCCCGGCGCTCCTGGTCGTATTCATGTGCAACCACTGCCCTTACGTAAAGCACGTCCGGGAGCACCTGGTCGAGCTGATCAAGGAATACCAGGCCCGGGGAGTCTCCGTAGTGGGGATCAACTCCAACGACGCCGATGCCTATCCGGAGGACAGCCCGGAGCTGATGGCCGAAGAGGCCAGGAAGTTCGGCTATACTTTTCCCTACCTCTACGACGAAAAGCAGGAGGCAGCCAGAGCCTACCGGGCCGCCTGCACTCCCGACTTCTTCCTTTTCGACGCCGAGCGCCGGCTGGTATACCGCGGACAGATGGATTCCAGCCGGCCCGGAAACGGCAGGCCTGTGACCGGCGAGGACCTGCGGGCCGCCCTGGAGGCGCTGCTTCGTGGCGAGCAGGTCAACCCGGTGCAAAAACCGAGCCTGGGCTGCAACATCAAGTGGAAGCGAGGAAACGAGCCGGAGTACTTCAAGGCTGGCTGATGGCGGTCCTCAAAGAGGCAGCCGGCCGGAGCGGCCCGCGAACAAGCCGGGAGCGCTCCCGATAGTATTCCAGCCATGATCCAGAGACCCGGCCGCGCGCCAAACCCGGAAAGGTCGCAACCAGCACCTCCCCCCGCCCGTTTCTGTAGTTGACGATCGGGATGGGCAGCACGTCCTCGACCGAAACACGGCCCTCCGCCCAGCGCAGGCTGACCAGCCAGAGGGCCGAATCTCCGGTCCACGACAACCAGTCCTCGGGCTTGGCCGGATCGATGGCCACGGGCATTCCGGAGATGAAGTTTCCCGTGGAATACATGATCAGTCCCCTGCCCTCCTCGCGCTCCACGATCTTGTGGGGCTGCAGAACGTGGGGATGGTGGGCCCAGACGATATCCACGCCCGCCTCGAGCAGGCGGTCGAAAAACTCGATTTTCGCCTTCTCCGGCCGGCGGGAGTACTCCCCGCCTCCGTGGTAGGAAAGGATGAATAGGTCGTAGCGGCCGGCAACCTCCTTTATATAAGGAAGAAAGTTGTTCCGGTGAGCGCAGTTCCGGTAGTCCACGATATGCACATAGGGAAAGGGCATGGATTGATTCACCATCTGACAGACTGCCAGAAAACCTATGCGCAGCCCTTTCAGTCTTATCTCCACCGGCTGGAAAGGCCTGTCCAGGTCCGCCCGGATGCCAGCTTCATACAGGCGGCGGTAGGAGAGCTCTCCGGCGCACTGCAGAGCGCGCAGAGTCTGCAAGATCCCTTCCGGACCCTGGTCGAAGGCGTGGTTGTTGGCCAGGGAGAAAACATCGATCCCCGCCTCGACGGCCGCCTCCAGGTACTCCAGATTGCCGTTAAAGCACGGATAGCTGGAAAAGGAGCGGGCGGGCTCTATGGGAAACTCCAGGTTGGCGAAGCTGAGATCGTCGCGCCGCAGCAGCCAGCTCACCGATTCGTAGATCGAGGAGTATTCGAGGGTGAGGTAGTTGGCCGTATGGATCATGAGATCTCCGACGAAGCTCAGATGAAAGCGCCTGTCCTGCGCAGACAGCGGAGCGACCAGGAACGGGATAAGAAGGAGGCAGTACAGCAGTGGGAGGCGTCGACTCGGTACGGTCATCTATAACTCCTGATTGTAACGCCGCTCGCCCCCTCTGAAAACCGGGTTTTAAAAAAAAGCGGCGGAAGACGCCGCGTCAGTCTGCTGCCTCATAGCGCCGGGCAGCGGCCGCCGGCCGCAGCAGCGTACCAGGACCCCGGCTAGGGCGACCCGCTACCGGGGTGGGGCAGCGCGCCGGGGGGAGGCTTCCGGATAGGGCAGGCGAGAAGCCGAAGGCTTCAGTCCGGCGGCAGCAGGCAGCAGCGCTCGGGGTCGAAGCAGAAATGCACCGGCTCGCCCGGTCCGGGAGGCGCTGAGACGCCGAGGTCGAGGGTGAAGCGCTCCGGCCCCGCCTCCACCTCCAGCAGGAGATGGCTGCCCAAGTACTCCCTGCCGGCCGCCCGGCCGCGGATGCAGTTCTCGCCGCCCTCCCCCAGGGAACAGCTCTCCGGACGGAAGAACAGGACCACCTCTTCCCCCGGCTGGAGGGATTTCCCTGCGGGCAGAGGGGCTTTCAGCCGTCCGAAGGCCGTATTCACCAGGGCCCGGCGCCCGTCCCTCCCCTCCACCCTGCCGCGAATCAGGTTGGACTGGCCCAGGAAGGTGGCCACGAACAGGTTCTGGGGCCGGTTGTACACCTCTTCGGGTGTGCCGATCTGCTCGAGGCGGCCGTCCCGCATCACCGCGATACGGTCCCCGAGCACCAGCGCTTCCTCCTGGTCATGAGTTACGTACAGGGTGCTGATGCCCAGCTCCCGCTGTACCCGTAAGATCTCCCGGCGCAGGCTCTTGCGCAGCCTGGCGTCGAGGGCGCTCAGCGGCTCGTCGAGCAGCAGAAGCTGCGGCCGGGGCGCCAGGGCCCTGGCCAGGGCGACTCGCTGCTGCTCGCCGCCGGACAGGCGGGTGACCTTTCTCCGGCCGTAGCCTTCCAGGGACACCAGCCGCAGCAGCTCCGCTACTCTGTCCCGGGAGTCGGCCCGGCTCCAGCCGTGCATGCGCAGCCCGAAGCCGATGTTGCCCCGGACGTTCAGGTGGGGGAACAGGGCATAGTCCTGGAACACGATGCCGATCCGCCGCCGGTGGGCAGGCAGGATATCGATCCTGGCGCCATCCATGCTCACCTTCCCGGTATCCGCCGCGATGAACCCTGCGATCAGCCGCAGGGTGGTCGTCTTCCCGCACCCGGAGGGACCGAGCAGGGCGAGAAGCTCTCCCGGGCGGACCTGGAAGTCCAGCTCCAGGTGGAAATCCGGATAGCTCTTGCGGATGCCTTCCAGCTTCAGGCTCATCCTCAGATCTCCCCTCCGGCCCGGTCGATAATCAGAAAGGCCAGGAAGCAGATCCCCATCAGCACGGTGCCCATGGCGCAGGCGGCGATGAAGTTGTACGAGGATATCAGCCGGTAGATCATCACCGGAATGGTCACCAGCCGGGGATTGTAGAGCATCAGGGTGGCGTTTATCTCCCCCGCTGAGATACCGAAGGCGAAGGCGGCCCCGGTGATCAGGGAGGAGCGAACCAGGGGCAGCTCCAGTTTCCAGAACAGCTTCCAGGAGCCGGCTCCCAGGCTGCGGGCCGCTTCGGCAAGGGAGGGCTTGATCTTGCGGAACATGGAGCCCGCGACCCGGATGACGAAGGGGTAGGCGATGACCGTGTGGGCGAACACGATGGCGTACCAGGTCCCCACTACCTGCCAGGGGAAGTGCCGGTAGGCCTTGAGGTAGCCCAGACCCAGGATAATCGAGGAAACGCCGATCGGCAGCATCATCAGGGCTTCCAGCACCCGGGCGCCGGGAGCGCGGCTGCGATAGCTCAGGTAGGCCAGGATCGTGCCCAGGGGCAGGGCCAGGGCCACGGTCACGGCGCCGAAGAACAGGCTGTTGAGCACCGCCCTCAAGTAGGGGGCGCCGGCGGAAAAAATACGCCGGTACCACTCGGCGCTCAGGCTCTGCTGTCCCCAACCGGTGCGCAGTTGGAACGAGTAGGCGATGACCGTGATCATCGGCGCCAAAATAACCACCGCCATCAGCAGCAGGTACAGAAGGAAAAACAGGCCGTGAGGCCGGCGCAGAAGAACGGCCAGCCGGGGGCGCTCGTAGTCGCGGCTCAGGCTTTCGGCGAAGCTGGCCCGCGCCTGGGCCTTGATGTAGGCGTACAGGAAAACCAGGGACAGCAGGGCCCCGACCAGGGCCAGGGCGCTGCCGGTCTTGAGGTCCAGGCTGACCTTGGCCAGCCGGTACACCTCCACCTCCAGGGTGGAGTAGCGCGGTCCGCCGCCGAGCACCAGCACGATGGCGAAGCTGAGCAGGCAGAAGATGAAGATCAGGGCGGCCGCCGAGAGGATTCCCGGGAGGATCTGGGGCAGGGTCACCCTGAAAAACAGGCGCAGGCCGTGGGCGCCCAGGCTGCGAGCCGCCTCCTCGCTGCTGGGATGGATCCGGCCCCACAGTGAGGAGACCACCCGCACACAGATGGGGAAGTTGTAAAAGGCGTGGGCGAGCAGGATCGCCTTGAAGGAGTACAGCACCCTGAGAGGCGGGTCCTGGAGTCCCAGCATCCCCATGAGCAGCCGGTTGAGCACGCCGTTGTTGCCGAAAAAGCGTACGAAGCCGAGAACCACGATGATCGAGGGCAGGACGAAAGGGATCGTGGTCAAGGAGAGGACCAGCCGCTTGCCGCGAAAATCGTAGCGGGCCAGCAGGTAGGCCCCCGGCAGACCCATCAGCACGGACAGCAGGGTGGAAAGCAGGGCCTGCTCAACGGTGAAGCCGATTATGTGGAGGTAGTAGGGGTCCCGGAGCAGGGCCGCAAGGCGTCCCAGGGTGAAGCAGCCGGCCTGATCGGTAAGCCCGCCTACCAGGACGCTCGCCAGCGGGTAGTAGAAGAACAGCAGCAGGAAGGCGGCGGGAGCGGCGAGCAGGAGCAGGGAGACGGCGGGGGACGGCCCCGCCGCCGTTTCCCCGCCCCGCCGTCTGGCTGCTCTCAACGGCTGACCAGCCTTACCCAGTCCGTGATCCAGCGCTCCTGGCTGCGGCGGATCTCCTCGGCCGGAAGCTGCAGGGAGGTTTCAGGCTGCGGAGCGAAGCGGAAGGACTCGGGCAGCTGCACCTCCGGATTCACGGGGTACATCCAGTTGGTCAGGGGGATGTCCTCCTGGAAGTCCTCGCTCAAGATGAAATCGATGAACTTCCTGGCCAGCCCCGGATGCGGTGCTCCCTTGAGGATGCCCATGCCCTCGATCTGCAGGTAGTTGCCCTCGACAAACAGCAGCGCCCGGTAGCGCTCGGTCTGCTCGTACTCCACGTGGTAGGCCGGGCTGGTCGTGTAGCTCAAGACCAGGGGAGCTTCCCCGCTGGTGAACATGCCGTACGCCGTGTCCCAGCCGTCGGTGATGGTAAGCAGGTTGGGCTGCAGCCGGCGCCAGTAGTCGAGATAACCCTCGCCGTAGACCGCAACGGTCCACAGCAGAAAGCCGAGACCCGGACTGGAGGTGCGGGGATCCTCGACGATTACCTTCTGGCGGAAGCGTGGATCGGCGAGCTCCTCCAGGGACGCGGGCGGATCCTCCAATACTTGCGAGTCGTAGACGAAGGCGAAGTACCCGTAGTCGAAGGGGGTCACCGAGTGGCTGGGGTCGAACACCAGCCGCTCGGGGATCCTGTCCAGGTTCGGCGACCGGTAGGGCTGGAGAACATCTTCTTCCAGCGCCCGGGCCAGCATGTTGTTGTCGATGCCCACGACGATGTCAGCCTGGGGATCGTCCTTCTCGATGATGGCCCGGTTCAGCACCTGGCCGGCGTCCCCTACGGAGATCACGCTGACCTTGACCCCGTGCTTCTCCTCGAACTTGGGGATGACCTGCGGAGCCGGTCCCCACTCCGCCACGAACGAGTCGTAGGCGTAGATCACCAGCTCCGCCTCCTGCTCAGCCGCGGGAGCGGCCGCCGCCCAGGCGGCGGCCAGCAGCACCCAGGCGCTCAGCATGAGCCCCGCGAACAAACGCTTGTGTTTCATGAGAGACCTCCTCGTCTTGCCCGGACGGCGGCCTGTGCGGCGAGCTGCATGTATCGCAGAACCAGCCTACCAAGGCAGCCGGCGGTAGAGTAAAATGACGAGTGTGGATGGTTCGTTGAGGATCCCTACGCTGGCATTACCCAGATCAGGTTCAACGGGTGTAATCTCAGGCTCCCGACAGTCCTGCGCTTCAACGCCAGCCGACGCGAAACCAAGACTGTCCCTGTCGGAACCACCCCACTATAAGCAAGCATACATGCAATCGCTTTCACTCGTCAAGATAATCCAGCATAGCCCGACAATATCCTTGACTCGGAGCAACAAATGGGGTTAAATTCAATTCGGACAGGCATCCAAGTGGATGCGCACGCTCGAACCGAGCAGCTTTGACAAAAGAAGGGGAGCTGGGCAAGCACCGGCTGAGAGGAGGCAACGCCTCGACCCTTGAACCTGATCTGGGTAATGCCAGCGTAGGAAACTGAGCAGAAAACAGGAGCCGCCTGGCAACGCAGTCAGGCGGCTTTTTTGCCTTCTTGTATCCTCGGGTTACCCTCTGATGTCACGGAATGGGGACAACTGCAATCGGACCGCCGACACCATCATACAGGAGCTTAATAATGGAGATTCTCGATCACCTGGTTCGGACCGTCGGGGCGCGGTGGGCCGGCCGCCAGGGAGCGGCCGAAGCCGCCGACTACCTGTTCAGAAAGCTCTCCGAGCTTCCCCTGGAAACCGAGCGCCAGGACTTTCCGTTTCTCGGCTGGGAGGTGGACCGGGAGCCCAGACTGGAGATACTCGAGCCTGAGCCGGGCGAAGCTTCCGTGGCCCTCATGGAGTATTCCGGCGCCACACCTCCCGAAGGCCTGGAGGGCGAAATCGTGTCAGCCGGGATCGGGAAGATCGTTCCGGGATTCCTCGAGTGGCCTCGCTACGCGCTGGTGGAAAAAGACGGCTCGGTGGGCGCCTATCTGATCGTCCACGTGGGACTTGGAGGCTGGGAGGCGCCGCCAATCCCCCTGATGAATCCCAGGCCGTTCTTCCCGTATCCCATGGCCATTCTGGCCGAGGCGGATCACCGGCGCATTCGCCACTGGCTCGAACGAGGGAAACCGGTGCGGGCCCGCTTCCGCTGCCGGGGACACGCCGAGACCTTCAAGGGGCATAACGTGGTGGCCACCCTGCCCGGAAAATCGTCCCGCAGCGTGGTGTTCTGCGCCCACCTGGACACCGCCCATGGATCACCGGGGGCGAACAACAACGCCGCCGGAGTCCAGGCCCTCTACGACCTGGCCCTGGGTCTGAGTAAGGAAACGGGACGCGAGCTAACCTACCACTTTCTGGCCTGCGACGCCAGCGAGTGGGGTTTCCTCGGCTCCCGGTTTTTTCTCCAGAGCGCCGAGGAGCGGGGACGGCTGGGCAACATCGCGGCGGGAATCAACATCGACACGGTGGCTTCCGGAAACAGCCTGTTCTTCCTGGCCTGGCCGGAATCGATGCGCAGGCGGGCCGAAAAGGTGACCGAACAGCTCGGCCTGGCGAGATCCTTCAAACGGATAGAATACCTGGGCCGGCTGGCCGGATCTGACCATTACTCCTTCATCGAGGCGGGCCTTCCTGCTGCGGAGATCCTGTTCTGGCCCTGCCCGGTCTACAAGCTTCCCAACGACGACACGGAGCACGTGGACCCGAATCTTGTCCGGCGCAGCGTGGACATTGCCGCGGCGCTGGCGAAAACATACGAGGAGGAACCGCAATGAAAAAAGAAAGAGAAAAAAAAGACTCGATGCGCTGGAAAACTGTCGATCTCATCGTCAGCGCTGTCATCTCGGTCGCTTTCGGCTTGATCTTCCTGGCCTACGGCCTGCTGTACGTCGCCCTGGTGCCGGTCTTTGGCCAGGTCGGAATCATGCTCTTCCTCGGCTTCTATTACATCATAGGGGTGCTGGTGCCTTACATCGTACGCCGACCGGGAGCGGCCCTCCTGGCTTCTTTTCTGGCCGCCTTTACGGAGCTTCTTGCCGGCAGCCCCTTTGGGATCGCCGCCGTGTGGGCGGGTTTGGTCCAGGGCGCCGGAGCGGAAGTCGTATTCGCCGCCGGCCGCTGGAGGAACTATTGCTGGTACATGCTCGTAGCGGCTGCCGTGGCCTCCGGGATCTTCGCCTTTGTCTATGAGTACTTTCTGTTCAGCTACGGGGCGCTGTCGGCCGGCGTTCAGCTAGGCCTATTCCTGGTACGCATACCCAGCGCCGCCCTGCTCGGCGGGCTGCTGGCCAAGGGTATCGGCGACGCTCTGGCCCGGACAGGAGTGCTGAGAAGCGTGGCCATCGGCAGGGCTCGAAAGTAGGGATTTCATTCAGAAGCCGTCCATATAGGCCGGGATATGATCTTCAGTAGCTACACGGAAGGAAGCTCGTTTCTGCACCGCACCAATCCTGCGATCAAGCTGCTCGCCTTCTCGCTTCTGCTGATCATGCCGACTCTCTTTCTTGATCCGCTAACCCCGGCCTGTTTCCTGGTCCTATCCTTCTTGCTGGCGGGGCTTCTGGGGAGGATCCCGCCGTTCAGACTTCTGAGGACCTTGGCGGTCTTCATTCTGCTCGCCATGGGAACTCTCCTGTTCAACGCGTTATTCTATGGAGCCCAGAAGCTCCACCTCCTGCTACGTTTGGGTCCCCTGTCCATCTACCGGGAAGGAGTCTTCTTCGGTCTCAGCGTCACCCTGCGGCTGCTCTGCGTGACCGCCTATTCGGCCCTGTTCGTGTCCACCACCGATCCCAGTCTGCTGGTGTCCAGCCTGGTCCATCAGGGCCGCTTACCCTACCGGATCGCCTATACGATTCTGGCCGCCTACCGTTTCCTCCCCATCCTACAGCGGGAGCTGGGCCAGATCCGCGACGCCCACAGGATCCGAGGTGGCTATCGGGAAGGCTTTTGGGCCCGACTGTGCCGCATCCGCCGCTACGGGCTGCCTCTACTCAGCGGGGGCATTCGGCAGGCGGAGCGGATGGCAATTTCCATGGATGCCCGCGGTTTCGGTACGGCACGGAAGCGTACCTACTACCGGAAAGCCGAAGCCAAAACCGCCGACTACCTCTTCCTCGCCGCCGCGATAGCGATGGCGGCGACCATTCCGCTGCTCCTGGCCCATTACGGGCTGTCCCGGGGCTTTCTGGCAGGAGTTGCCGAAAGTCTGATCGGGCAGTAGAAGGGAGACTCGAGCCAGTGCCTGCGGTCGAACGGGTCGCCAGACCCGCCTTAGAAGTAGAGGGCTTGTTCTGCCGTTATCCCGATTCAAGGCACTGGGTGCTGCCGAAGTTGAGCTTCACCGTTCGCAGGGGAGAAACGCTTCTGATTCTCGGTCCGAGCGGCTGCGGCAAGAGCACCCTGGCCCTTTGCTGCAAAGGTCTGATACCGTACACGATAGAAGCCGAGGTGCGCGGCAGGATCCTCTTCGAAGGGCGGAAAGTTACATCCGCAGCCCCCGGTGCAGAGAGCACGACCCGGGCCGGTATGGTCTTTCAGGACCCGGAAGCCCAGCTCGTCATGCCCCGCGTGGACGATGAAGTCGCCTTCGGCCTGGAAAACTGCGGCTTCCCTTCCGAGCGGATGGGGTCCCGAATCGTCTCCGCCTTGCTGGAGGTAGGTCTGGGGCGGGAGCGCTCCCATTGGGTGGATACTCTCTCCGGCGGCCAGAAGCAGCGCCTGGCCCTGGGGGCGGTCCTGGCCATGGCACCCACCCTGCTCATTCTGGATGAGCCCACCGCCAACCTCGATCCCCGCGGCAGCTCTCGCTTCTTCGCCACCCTGGCCCGGCTGAAAAAGGAGCGCAAGCCGACGATCCTGCTCATCGAGCACCGCATCGACCAGGTTATGCCCCTGGTGGACAGAGTTCTGGTTCTTAACCGCAGGGGACAAATCGTCGCCTGCGGGCGACCGAGGCAGGTGTTCGCCGGAGATACCTCCCGCTTGGAAAGAGAGGGTATCTGGCTGCCCACCCCCGTCCGGCTGAGCGCCGAGCTGCGCCGCCACAGACTTTTTACGGGTCCCACTCCCCTGTACCTGGACGAGAGCGAACAGGTGTTTGGCGCCCTGATCGGGAAGGACCGCCGGAGCCGAAGCACGGATCAGGAAGGGGCTCCCTCTCTGCAGGAGCACCGGGTGGCGGCCCGCCTGCAACACCCCAGCGGCGGAGAACCGGGGCCCCGCCGTCCAGCGTTCTGCCCCCCTGCGCTCCGCTCCGGGAAACCGGTGGTCGAGCTGGAAGGGGTACACTACACCTATCCCCGCGGCGCCAGGGCGCTGCGGGGAGTTACCCTGTCCGTCGAGCAGAACAGTTTCTTAGCCCTGGTCGGCGCCAACGGTTCGGGCAAGTCAACCCTGGCCCGGCTGCTCTGCGGGCTCCTTCTTCCCCAGTCGGGCTCCGCCTGCCTCATGGGACGACCGCTGCACAGGCTGAGCAGCGCCCAGCTTGTTCGGACGATCGGCTACGTATTTCAGAATCCGGAACACCAGTTCGTGACCGAGAAAGTCCGAGACGAGATCGCCTACTCCCTCAAGCGGCATATTCCGGGGCAGGAGCAGGTTGCCCGGCGTATCGAGCGGCTGCTGCGGACCTTCGCCCTGAAGGGCTGCGAGGAAGCCAATCCCTTCTCACTGAGCCAGGGACAGAAACGCCGCCTGAGCGTGGCTACCATGATTGCACTGGAGCAGCCAATACTCATCCTCGACGAGCCGACCTTCGGTCAGGACATGGCAAGCGCCCGTGCCCTGATGAAACTGGTGAAGGATCTCCACCAGCGGGGAACCACCATCGTTTTTATCACCCACGACATGCACCTGGTTCTCAAGTACGCCGAGGAGACGGCGGTGATGAACGAGGGTGAGATCGTGTTTCGGGGCACCCCGGCCGAGCTGTTCGGCAATGAGGCGGTCCTCGAATACGCCTCCCTCGTCCCGCCCTTCGAAGTGCTTCTCGGCCGGCGCCTGGGGGATACCCTGCTGTTCGCCGGAAAGGACTGGATCCGGCGGCTCACGGAACAGATATCCGGGGCGGCAGGGTGGCGGTGATCGAAATCGAGATCGAGCGGATGACCGGCAAGCAGGGCGGCTGACTAGCGGGGGATGATCGTGTAGGTGACTTCGCCGTTGACCGTGGTGTTCGAGGAGACGGGTCTGAACTTCCAGCGCCGCAGGGCTTCCTTGACCGCCGCGTCTACGTCGGGGTAGCCCGAGCTCCGTACTACGTTCACATCTTTCAGCACGCCCTGCGGGGTGAGCACAAAGGAGGCCACCACCCGGAGGCGCAC
>CAYMEK010000004.1:0-76933 GCA_964389305.1 uncultured Spirochaetaceae bacterium | reverse complement strand
TGACCTCGGTCTCACGGGGAGCGGGCACCGCCTGGGAGGGAACCGGCGGCTCCTCGGATCGCCTCTGGGCGGTAGGCGCCTGGCGGGCTTCCTGCTCGGGAGGCAGGTAGCGCTCGTCGCTCCTGGGAGTAGTTTCGGGAGGCAGCATGCGCAGGCCGCTGCGGGGCTGCTCGCCGGTCTGCGGCTGCCCGGTTTCCGGCAGCGGCGCGGGCCGGAGGTGGGGAGCGGAAGCCGGAGGAGCGGCCGATTCGGGGGTCGGCGGGCGCTGCTCGCCGGCAGCCTGCTCCGAGCGGGGGGCAGCGGATTCCGGCTGCGCCCGTCGCGGTTCCCGGGCCTGCTCGACCACCGGCTGTTCCAAAGGCGCCTCCCCCAGGGTCACGTACAGCGGTCCGGAGTACTCCGGGACCCTCGATCGTTCGATCTGCAGCGCCAGCTGCAGGACGAGCAGCAGCACGAAGTGCACGAGGATGGCCAGCAATACGCTTATGACCAGTCTTTCACGCATCACAGCTCCCGGGTGCGCAGGTTCACACCCTTGAATCCGTTTCGTCTCAGCACGTCCAGAATCTCCACCAGGAGGCTGTAGGAGATCGAGCGGTCTCCCTCCAGGACCACCGTCTTGATCTTCTCTTTCTCCTGCTCGGTGATCTCGGCCAGTCTCTGGTTCAAGCTGGCCAGGGTGTGCCGCTCCTTGTTGAAGTAGATCTCATCCCGGGCCACCACGGTAATGATCAGCCTGCTCATGGCCACCGGCTCGGCGGTCTGGGAGGAAGGCAGTACCAGGCTGATTCCAGGTGTAATGATAAAGGTGGTAGAGACCATGAAAAAGACCACGAGCTGGAACACCACGTCGATCATGGGGATCAGGTTCGGCCTGGATTCGGCGGACAGCCTTCTTCTAAAGCGCATTGACCGAGCCCTCCAGCAGGATTACCAGCTCGTTGACCCGGTTCTCCAGGCGCAGGATGATGTGGTTCACCTTGGTAACCAGGTAGTTGTAGAAGATAATCGCCGGGATGGCCACGATGATCCCCGCCGCCGTGGTGATCAGCGCCTCGGCGATGCCCTGCGCCAGGAGGCCGGGATCCCCGACCGCGCCGAACTGGCCCAGCACACCGAAGGCCCGGATGTTCCCCGTCACCGTGCCGAGCAGGCCCAGCAGGGGCGCCAGGGTGGCGATGGTTCCCAGGGCGGACAGGGAGCGTTCCAGTTTGGGCGTCTCCAGGTTGGCCGCATCGAGAATCGCTTCGCGTATCACCTGCTTGGGCTGGTTGCGGTACTCGATACCCACCCGCATCAGGTTGGTGATCGGGCTCGGATTCTGATCGCAGATCGACATGGCCTCATCGTGGTGCCCTTTCTCCAGGGCGGACTTCAGGCGGCGGATCAGGCTCTCCTCGTCCACCCGGATGTGTCGAAAGTAAAGCAGGCGCTCGATGATGATCACCACGGCGATCAGGGAAAGCAGCAGGATGAAATACATGACGATTCCGCCCTTCTGAATGATTTCCAGCATACGTTCACTCCTTCAGCATGAAAAAATTCTGCGGATCACAGGTTGATCTGGACCTTGAAGGTCCCCCGCAGCCCCGGCGCCTCGTAAGGGTACCAGGTGTAGCGCAGGCCGTCGGCGGCGGGGTACAGCAGGTCATCCACCTCGACGACCAGGGCGATCGTGTCGTTGATATTGTGAAAACCGCTCACGGACAACAGGGGCATGAGCGACACCTCCGTCTCTTCCGACGGATAGCCCACCACGAAGTCCAGGCCGGCCTTGCCGCCCCAGCGGGAGTCGGCGGTGGCTCCCTCGATCGCTACCGAGCCGGTGTGCAGCGGGGTGAAGCGGGAACGCTCCAAGAACTCTGTCTGCAACCCGGCGCTCAGCGCGACCAGGGGACCCAGGTTCAGCCGCAGGCGGGCCTCGGTGCCCAGGCTCACCTCCTGCTCCTGGGAGATGGGAAACAGGCCGTTGGCGTTCAGTCCCGAGTCTCCCGGCAGCCGCTGCGGCTCGAGCAGCCCCGAGTTCCAGGCCAGCAGCGCCCGCGCCTGGAGGCTGAGATTGCGGGTCAAGGTGAAGCTCAGTCCCAGGTCCGTAAACCAGCCATGGTTGTCTTCGAGCCTTCCCGAAGGCAGACGAACATCCGTGATGTCCACCAGGGGATAGCCGGTAAGAAGGTCCCGGTAGTTCAGCTCCTGGACCCGGTACCCGCCGCTGGCCCTGAAGGAAACGGTGGAAAAGGGAGTGCCCGAGAGGGTGAGGGAAAAGGGAAAAAAGTTTCCCAGGTCGCTGTTCCAGTACCAGCCGGCTTCGGCCTCGAAATGGTAGTCGGAGAGGAAATCGGCTGCGAACAAGAGACCTGCCCCGAGGCGGTGAAGCGTCTCACCTTCGCCGCGCAGGTTGCGGTAGGTGTAGCGTCCCTGAAAGCCCAGCCGCAGGCTCGAATAGAGGAGCTCCGCTTTGAACAGCGGCCCGGCCAGGAGCTCGGTCGCCTCCTCGGGGCTCGGCGCGGTCAGCAGCTGGGTGGCGAAAGAGCTGTCCAGCCCGGCGCTGAGGGTGAAGCGCTCGCCGACGGGGAGGCCCAGGTTCAGCTCCGCCACACCCCGCCGCAGCACCCTGGAGGAGTAAGAAATGCTGTTGTTCTGAAGCCCCTGTTCCCGGTCATCCAGCACTCCGTTGGTTTCCAGGCTGAGCCTGCCCAGGTGCGTCTTGATGCCCCCTTCCAGCCTGTCCTCGCGGATGTCATACCCCGAGCCGGGGTCCTCGCCGGCCAGCCCGTCGAGCGTCTCGTGGAGAAACTTCAGCTTGAAGCGCGGCTCTTCTCCAATACGGTTGAGTGCAATCTGGCTGTACAGGTGGCTCAAGGTGCCGGCGCCGAGGATCACCTGGGCGGACAGGGAAGAGCCGCCCCCGGCGGGAAGGAGATCCCTGCCCTCGGAGACGCTGAAGGGAAGCTCCGGCTCCTCGATATCCAGCTCTTCGGCTTCCGGTAGAGGGATGGAGCGCTGCGGAGCGAGCAGCCCCTCCTCGCCGGGAAGCCCCGCCTCCACCTCCTCCACGCTGAAGTCCTGGATCCTCAAGATCACCTCGGGAAGCACGATATCCGGCTCCTCCGGCTCCACCGACGGATCGTTTTCCTGGGCCCCTAAAACGAGCACGGACAGGGACAGCAGCAGGGCAATCGCGGTTTTCTTCATCGGCTTCAGCCTCCCTCGAGCAGCTTCCGGGCCTCGGCGGTCCACTCGGAGTCGGGGAAGTGCTGCTCCAGCCTTCCCACCAGCTCCCGGACGTCGGCCATTTTCCCGGCCAGGTGCATCATCTCGGCGGCCCGATAGATCGAAGCGGCCATCTGATCCGGGTCCTTGGGGTTGAGATAGCCGGCCATGAGAAACTCGCGGGCCGCCCGTACCGGATCCGCCTTCCGGTAGTAGTACTCTCCTATAAGGAACTGCGCCTGCGCAGCCGTGACCGTCTCCCCCTTATCCACGACTTTCTGCAGCATCTGGAAGGCGAGCTCCATGCGCCGCGAGCCCTCGTAGATATACAGGCGGGCCAGCTCGATCATCGCCTCCCTGCCCTTGGCGGTTTCCGCTCCCCCTTCTCTGCCGATGATGCTGGATAAAACGGCCTCCCGGTCGCTCAATCCCTGTTGGAGGTAGCGCAGCTCGTCGATCCTTTGGGCCGCATTGTAGACCCGGGCCTCCTCGGGATATTCATCAGCCAGGGTGGTATACAGCTCGATCGCCCGGCTGTAATCCCCCCTCTCGGCATAGACCTCGGCGGTCCGCCGCAGCGCATCGGGCCGGAAGGGGCTGACCGGGAAGTTCTCCAGCAGCCGCTCCCAGTGCAGTACGGCGCCGAACCGCTCGCCCAGCTCGAAGGAAGCCATGCCGCCCCAGTACAGGGAGGCGTCGACCAGCGGTCCCCGGGGATAGCGGGTGCGGTACTCGTAAAAGGCGTCCTTGGCCTCCTGGTATCGCCCCGCGGCGCTGAACACCTCCCCCCGCTTGTACAGGGCTTCTCCGGCCAGGGAGCTGGAAGGATACCTGGCGGCCAGCTCCTCGTAGGCCGCGGCCGCCTCCGCGCTCCGGCCCTTTTCGGCCAGGATGCCGGCGTACTCGAACAGGGCGTCGTCGGCAAACTGGGAGCCCGGCCGGCCGCTGTAGTGCGCCTTGAACAGAACCGCCGCCTCGTCCAGCTCACCCAGGTTCACCAGGCTGCGGGCCTGTAGAAAGGCGGCCTTGTCGGACTCCGGCTTGTTCATCTTGGCCAGCCTGGAGAAATACTGCGCCGAGGCCTCGTAGTCGCCGAGGCTGTACGAAGACCAGCCGGCCAGGAACAGCGCCTGGGGGAACAGGGGATGAGAGGGCTCGGTTTCCAGCAGCCGCACGACCCTCTGCCTGGCTTCCGTGTAGCGGGCCAGCCGGTAAGCGGCCCAGGCCTGGTAGTACAGTGTATAGGGCCAGATGGTGGCCAGGCCGGCCTGCTCGGTCTTCTCCCTGCTCAGGGCGTTCAGGGCTTCCTGCGCACTCTGATAGCGCTTGCGCCCGATCTCGGCCAGTCCCCGCAGGTAGTTGGACAGCAGGTAGGCGTTGAGATCCCTGGCCTCGAGGGCCGGAAACTCCTGCCGCAGCCGATTGGTCTCGCTCACGATTGCCCCGTAGTCTTTGAGAACGAATAGCTGCTTGAGCAGGCTGATGCGGGCTTTGATATCGTCGGGATACAGGTCGCAGTATTCCCGCAGGCGCGCCGCCGCCGGGGCAGTCTCGCCCCGCCGTTTGTGCACCACGATAACCAGCTTGTAGAGGTCCGCCCGCAGGGAGGCATCCGTGGTTTCCTCCAGCTGGGCGGAAGCCAGCCGGAGCGCCTCTTCCAGGTCGCCCTGGCGGAAGTGGGAGTAGGCGAGCAGGTACCCGGCATCGGTGGAAAGAGAGGAGTCCGGATGCTCGGCCAGGTAACGGGAGTAGATCTGCTCGGCTTCCGGATAGGCGGCCTGCTGGAGCCGCACGTCGGCCAGCTTCAGCAGCGTCAGCTCCGCCGAGCCGGGATTGGCCGCGATGTACTCTTCGAGCACGGCCGAAGCCTGTAGGGCTTCGCCCCTGCGCAGGTGGATCTCCGCCAGGTAGAGGGGAACCGTCTCGCTCATCTCCTCCTTATCCGGCAGGTTCCAGGCTTTGCCGAGAAAGTATTCCGCCAGGTCGATCTTGTCCTGCTGGAAGCTCTCCACCCCGGCCTGCACCCAGAGATCCGCCAGCACCTGCGGCGAGCCGGCGAAACGACTTTCGGCCTGCCGTATCAGCGCCTCCATCCGTGACAGCTCGCTGCGCTGGGCCGCAGCCATGAACAGCCGGCGGTAGGCCACCGCCGCCACCTCGTCGCCGGCCTCGAGCAGCCCGGTGTACAGCTCTTCCGCTTCGGCGGCCCGGCCCTCCCTCCAGTAGGCTTCCGCCGTGTAGAGGGTGAACAGAGACCTGCGCTTCTCCGGGAGGGCTCCCGGATCCGTGGCCGCGGCCAGCTCCTCGATCTCGGGGTAGCGTCCCTCCCTCAGATAGCTGTACAGGAGCAGCACGAGCCCGTAGCGGCCGGACTGGCTTTCCGGATAGCGGTCCACCAGGGTTTGGAGATCGCTCGAGGCGGTGCGGAAATCCTCCAGGGCGATCTCCGCCTGCCCCTTGTACAGGTAGGCCTGGGGGCTGAGCTCCCGATCCTCCACCGCCTCAATAAATCTGGCCAGGGCTTCCACCGCCTTGGCGTGCTCCTCCAGCCGGTAGTGGGCCACCCCCCGCCAAAAATAGATGTAGTCGAAAAAACGGGTGGCGCGGTAGCGCCGCTCAATCTCCGCAAATACGCCCAGAGCTTCCCGGAAGCGGCCCAACCGGAACAGGCTTACCCCCCGCCGGTACTGGGCATCGGGGACCCGGTCGGAGAGGGGGTAGCTCCGGACCAGCTCACCGTAGGTGTCCAGGGCCAGGAGGTAGTTTCCAGCCCGGTAATAGCTCTCCGCCTCGGTGAAAAGCTCTTCTTCGCTGGCGGCCGAGGCCGGCAGCGGAGCCAGGAGAAGCAGAGCGCCCAGCACGAGCAGCAGCCGGCGGGCGGTCCTGGAGGGAGGCGGGAGCGCTGCGGTCCGGGCGGGACGAGCAGCAGGGATCCTGGGGGGCGGCTGGTGCGCTGCGGTCCGGGCAGCACGGGCAGCAGCGGCGACCTGCGCTCCGGCGGTGCTCACCGCGGTAGAGATACGCTTCATGCAGTAAAGGGTATTGCTAATCGTCGAAGAAATCAATTAGTCCGCCTCGATCGGGCTGTCCACTATCAGCAGGCCAACAGGAAGGTCGTCCTTGCCGTCGAGAGGGATACTATAACCGCTCAAAAAGTTATCGGTTCCGAAGTGCCAGAGATATTTTGTGCTCAGGCTTTCCGTCCGGTATGCAGGATCAGCGGTTAATTATTCCTCTCCATCAGGATTTTTATGGTTACATTTAATTTTTTGAACGATAATATCATTATGTAGTAATGAAATTCTCAGAGGGAACCCTAAAGCATAGATAATTAGAAAATTTGTAAAGGTCAAATACCAATGATACGCAAAATATTGTTTGCTGTTTTCTCTATTGCTGTTATAGTACAAGCAATTCAAGCACAAGAGGGCATTGACCAAAAGCCTTCTTTTCTTGCCGTTGTTCCAAGGGATTTCCCTCCCCAATATTCAGTCGATGATGAAGGAAAGCCAACCGGTTTTGCCATTGAGGTGATGAATCACATCGCCCTAATTGCAAATATAGAGATACACTATATTCTTGCTGATACCTGGACACAGGCGGACGAAACTCTTCGATCTGGACAAGCCGATCTAATTCCAAATTTAGGGATCACCGCTTCAAGAGAACAGTATTTCTCCTTCACATCACCCGTTGAGGTATTTTCGATTAGTATTTTTGTCAGAAAGCAAGATAAAAACATAAAGAGTGTAGATGATCTATCTGGGCATAAGGTAGCGGCTGTGGAATATAATGTCGGCGTATCTTTGCTTGAGAACCTTTCGGGTGTAGACCTGGTCATTTACAACACGCCCTCCGAGGCACTTTTTGATCTGCTTGCCGAAAATGTCGACGCGTTGGTATATCCGCAGCCCGTGCTTCTGCAAATCGCTAGGCAAATCGATTTAGAAGATCGTATAAAAACCGTTGGAGAACCGCTACTGACCGTAAAACGTGCGATAGCGGTGAGGAAAGACAACGAGCTATTGTTGGCAAAATTAAACACTGCTGTTGGAAAGTTTGTGGGGAGCAAGACATACCAAAAAATCTATTCAAAATGGTATGGACGTCCCAAACCATTTTGGAACACAAAAAGGGTAGTCATGCTGATGGCCGCATTGTTTTTCTGCGTATTTCTATCAATGGGAGCCTGGCGATACCATAGTCTGAGAATGTTAAATAAAAAGCTAAACTTGATTGTAACGCAACTGAGCCAAGCGAGAAAAGATTTAAAAGCAAGTGAGGAGCAGTTTAGGTCTATTTTTGATTCTGTGGATGAATATATTTTCATTTTGGATAAAGAATACAATTTACTATATATGAACCCTGCGGCATGTAATTTGTTTGAACTAGGCTGCAAACGTTTTGTCGGAGGTAATCTAAGCAAGGTCTTTGGCGAGGATACGGAGATTACAAGGAATCTGACCACTAGAATCGGCAGGGTCTTTAATAAAAAGAAATCCAGCACGAATGAGGAAGTTCTGTATATTCATGGCAAACAGTTTTATTTGCACTCCTCATTTTCGCCTATTAGAGATGCTGAAGGCAGCATCTTTGCTGTTGGCGTTATTTTCAGCGATATTACTCCGTTAAAAAAAGCAGAGACAAAATTAAAACGGCAGCTTTATTGGATGAGCACACTCAACGAAATCTCTCAATCCATCGCTAGCCGAAATAATGTAGAGAGCATTCTGGGTGTGGTAATTACATATCTCGACGAGGCTTTCAGCTGTCAATTGTCTGCAGTAGGTATCTATAACCTTGATAAAGGCACTATCCAAATAGATATTCTCAAGTCAAAGGAACAGAATGTGACTTCTCTTTTAGGAGTTGCAGAAGGGTCGATTTATCCTGCTGACCTTAGCGGAATAGTCAACGAAATGGAATTGAATAAGGCAAATGTAGTGAACGTATCTGATACAAAAATAACCTACTTACCAGTCTCTAAATCGCAACATGCTGGGCTAAAAACGGCAGTCTTTATTCCAATAAAGGAAGAGGATACGCTGTTTAGAATTATAATAATGTTATTCCGTGAAGAAATTACATTGAATGAATATGAGAACAGCTTCTTAGGTGGAGTGGCAGAACAAATCTCTTTAGCAGTCCAAAAGCGTAAGCTCTATAAGGAACTAAACGAGTCGTATATCGAGCTGCAAAGAACTCAGCAAAAGGTCATGGAACAAGAGCGTCTGAATGCTATGGGGCAGATGGCCAGCGGGATAGCCCACGACATCAACAACACCCTGGCGCCCATCTCCCTATACACGGAAGCCCTGCTTGAGAGTGAGCCGGACCTGAGCGAGAAGGCTAGACGGTTTCTAAATACGATCCAAAGCGCCGCCAAAGATATCGAGAACACCACGATGCGGATGCGCATGTTTTACCGCAGGCAGGAGGATGAAGCCAGCCAGCAGGCGGTCGATCTAAACGGGACCGTGACCCAGATTATTGAGTTGACACGGCCACGCTGGGAAGATATGCCTCACAGGAAGGGTATCGATGTGGAGATAAAGACGGATCTACAGAAAAACCTCCCCCCCTTAACAGGTATGGAGAGTGAGATCAGGGAGGCTCTAGTAAACCTGGTCTTCAATGCCGTGGACGCCATGCCAGAGGGAGGAACGTTGAAGATCTCAACGAATCTGCAAGAGCCGTACATCATCGTAACCGTCTCCGATAGCGGGACAGGGATGGATGAGGAGCAGAATCAGCGGTGCATCGAGCCATTCTATACGACCAAAGGCGAGCTGGGCACGGGTCTCGGCCTGTCCATGGTATTCGGAGTGATGCAGAGGCATGGAGGAGACATGAATATCGAAAGTGAAGTTGGCAGGGGAACGACAATCGGTCTGCTTTTTCCTCTCGTAGAGCACAAGCCAGCAGAAGCTGAAGAGGCCGTTGCCGCAACGGCTCTTCCCTCGCTTCACATCCTCTGCATCGATGACAATGTTACTGTGCGCGAGGCGTTGAAAGAGATACTGCTGATAGACGGACATGCGTTAGAGGTCGCGCAGAGCGGTAAGGAGGGGCTGGAAGTCTTTCGCACCCAAAAGGAGCAGAGGAAATCATTTGACTTAGTCATAACTGATCTGGGCATGCCACATATGGACGGGCGGGAGGTTGCCCGGGAGATAAAACGAACATCCCCCGATACCCCAGTGATTTTGCTGTCCGGCTGGGGAACTTATATCAATCTGAACGGCGAAACTTTTCAAGAGGTTGACTGTATATTGGGGAAGCCACCTAAAATCGCTGAATTACGTGCTGCCATTAAAAAGGTGTTATCAAATAGAGCATTTGAGGAGTGAAGGGATTTGAACAGGGAAGCCAAAGTCTTGGTTGCTGAAAGAATCGTTATCCTGGGAAATGGTGACGGAGGCTAAGGAAAAGCAGCCAGATATCTGTGCCCGCAGGCCTCCATACAAGTCCCATTTCGCACACATTTTTACGGGTCGATTCTAATGGTCATCGTTTTATTCATGGGAAATCCCTTCGATCATATACGAGGGGATCATGTTCTTTAAGTATTTCTGCTTTTACCACCCGGCCCAGGAATATGGTGTGATCACCTGCATTCATGGTATCGACAATCCTGCAATCAAGGTAGGCGAGACAATCTTCAATAAGAATTGGAGCTCCACTTTCCCCTACCCGATAGGCGATATTCAGGAACTTGTCTAAATCTCGCCCGGATTGGCGGCCGAAATGGACCGCCAAATCTTTCTTTTTCTCACTCAATATGTTGATAGCGTAATTGTTGCTTTGAAGTAACTTCTCGTGGGTGTAGTTCTTCTCCCACACCGATACTGTTACCATATACGGCTCATTCGAAGCCCGGGTGAACCAGGCTGCCGTCATACCATAAGGAGTCTTTTCACAGCAAGTGGTAATCACAGCCAGACCGCTCAGTATCTTGTCAAGAGCTCTATCGGTAGGCGTTATCGGTTTGCCTGTTCTTGTATATTCTATGAATTCCGGTTCCTGTTTTCCGAGCATCTGCATTATCACGCATCGACGCCCAGCATACGCGAATAATACGTACGGGCCGTGGCAGTTCGAACGACTGGACCTGGATCGATGCGCATTCCTCAGATTTTGTTTTTTCCTATGGAAACAGAGCTTGGCTGTTCCAGTCTTTCCAAGAAGGGGTCATATACACGATCCTGAACGAGAATCTGCCTGAGATCTTTGACCCCCAGATGTACAATCAGGGCCAACTCAATTGCTCTTCTGCAAAGTGTTATTGAAGCCTGTATCGCCATTTCCGCAGCCATATTACCGTCCTGAGCAAGCTTCTCCATCGAATTCTTTTTTTTGCTGTTCAAGGTCCAACCACAGGCGCCTATGTAGGACGGCCATCCGTCTCCGGATACGGGAATACAGTTTTTCATCACAGCGTGCTGCATCAGAAAGGTCACAGTGGATTCCTGGCCGGCTGCGAAATGAGAGCCCTGCACGATCGAGCCGATTATCTTCAAGAAACGGGGAGAAGTGCTTTCAAAGCGCCTGTTGAGAGTGTTTCCCAACCGGTCCAAAAAACATTTCAACTGCCCGGGAATACTGTAATGATAAACAGGTACCGAATAAATAATTACATCCGAATCCAACCAGAGATCTCTGAGATTCTGAAAATCGTCCTGGATCACGCATTCGCCCAGAGAATGGTTTTCACTACATTTGAAGCAACCAGTGCAAGGCGAAAACTTTTTACCTCTGATGGTGTATTGTTTAACCGAAACAAACTCTTGATACTTCTCTTTGGTTGCTTGAAGAGCGATTTCAAGAAGGTATTGACTGTTTCCTTGTTTTCTCGGGCTCCCACAGATGCCAAGAACCTGAAGTTTTCTCGATATAGCTATCATATAGTATCACCCTTCATAAATCTGCTGGTCCATGATCTCGAGTTTCAAGGTGAGTAGGTTTTTCTTATCAGGACATTCATATTCAAATGAGGTTTGATTTTCTTCCCACCATGGGTAGCTACCGCCAAATTGCATCACCGAGAGCCTGGGAAATAAGTCGTGATAGAAAAAGCCGCATAAGCCGTCCGAATTGTGGCAACTGAGATCGAATTGATCGCCAATTTCGTGACCCGCGCTGCATTTTCCTCTGATATCCACAACCGTAGCGACGATTCTTCTACTATTCCCAGTATTAGCTGTTTCTCCCATTATGTTCTTCTCCAATCATGGTAGATCCAGTGGCAGTTTCCCTAACTTGATCCGGCAATTCTTCCAATGCTCTGAGAATTCTTTCCGGTGTAATAGGTAGATCTCTGACTCGCACACCCACGGCGTCAAATATCGCGTTGGCGATGGCAGGCGCCGTCGGTATCGCGGTCGGCTCACCGATCCCTTTTGCGCCAAACGGCCCATTTGGATCCATGGTTTCTACTAGTATTCTTTTTACGGGAGGCATCTCCGTGGAATTAACAATTTTGTATTTATGGAAACTCGGGTTAAGTGTAACTCCACTTCGGAATTGCAGTTCTTCATATAGCCCGTAGCCAATACCCATAGAGATACCGCCATCTATTTGCCCCTCGAGCAGCAGCGGATTTATTGCTCTACCCACGTCATGAGCAGCCGTGATACCAAGAACATTTACTTTTCCTGTTTCAATATCGACTTCCACTTCTGCAACCTGCGCGCCGAAGGAATAGGTCGGATAGTTGTTGCCGTATCCTGTATCGGGGTCCGGGGGAACGGTATTGGCGGGATTGAAAACGGCCTCACCCGTTATAACACCACCATATCTCTTGAGGTAGTAACCGACAGCGTCAATGATAGAAACGGATTTCCGGGGCCGGCTTGATGTGTAGATTATACCGTTTTGTATCGAAAATTGCCCTGGGCCGCCTGTACCTAAAATTTCACGGGCGATTTCGAACAGTTTCCTCCTCAATCCCTCGCAGGCCATCCGTGCGGCATTACCGCAGATATATACCACCCTGCTTCCCCAGGTTCCCATAGTCGGAGGGATTACTTCTGTATCGTCGGACGATATTGAAATGCCATCGAGAGGAACACCCAAGTCTTCCGAGATGACTTGAGCGATGGCCGTGGTTGTTCCCTGACCGATGTCAACGATCCCCACTTTTGCCTGTACGGTACCGTCAGAGTTGATCTTGATTGACACTCCTTCGAAATTTCCCGCTCCGTGGGTTCCTACCGAACCACCCCCGGTGTGAACCACCGAGGCAATCCCTTTACCCCGGCGCCATATGCCATTGTTACCACGCTTTTTCGTGCCCCATTTCGCTGCTTTTGCTGCTTCGAGGAGACATTCACTCAGCCCGCAAGAGGTGATTTCCCAGCCCCACGGCGTGGTATCTCCAGCTTGGTTGGCGTTCTTCAGACGTAGCTGCAGCGGATCGATCTTAAGCTTGTGAGCGACGATGTCCATTTGCGACTCTATTGCGAAATGGGCTTGAGGCCCGCCCCAGCCGCGAAGAGCGCCGCTGTACTGGTTGTTGGTGTAGACTATGAAGGCTTCCGTTTCGACATTGGGCACACGGTACAGGTTACCGATTCGATTACAGGTGAGTAATGTTATTGCCTGGGCCTTGTTGTTGTAGGCGCCGTTGTCTGTGATAACTCGAGCACGGCGCGCAGTAAGGGATCCGTCCTTTTTTACACCGCTCTTCAAATAGATGATCATGGAATAGCGGGTGCGTGTTGTAGTGAACTCCTCCTCTCTCGTACTTACAATTCTCACCGGCTTTCCGGCTTTTCTGGCCAAAAGAGCAGCGATTGGCTCCAAGGGAAGAATGACACTCTTGTTTCCGAAGGCGCCGCCAACACAGGCGTTTATTACCCTCACTTTGTTCATGGGCATATTGAGTGTCTTTGCCAGACCTTTGTGGAAATTGCCTATATTCTGCGTACTGGTCCAAAGGATTAGATTCCCCGCGATATCGAATGAGGCAATGCAACCGTGCGGTTGGAGTGTGCAGGAGGCGACGCGAGGAACGGTGAATCTATCCTCGAATATAAAATCGGCTTCTTGGAAACCCCTGTCAATGTCGCCGAAACTTCGTTTAAAAGAAGAAGCTACATTGTCGGTACAATCGTCGTGGCACCGAGGTGCCCCGGGTTGCATCGCCTCTTCGGGATCGAAAACCGCCGGCAGCTCTTTATATCGAACCTCGATCAACTCCAAAGCCCGTGAGGCGATTCCTTCATCGGTCGCGGCAACTGCTGCAACCTCATCGCCGATAAAGCGAACTTTGTCTTCACATAAAGGGGTTTTATTCGCAGCGATGGTAGAAATTCCGGAAAACCCGATCTTGGGCGTATCTTTCGCCGTAATGACCGCTTCAACACCTGGCAAACTCAGCGCCCGGCTCGTATCAATACCAATAATTCTGGCGTGAGGGAAAGGACTTCGTAAGATTTTTCCGCATAGGAGTCGGGGAAGCTTGATGTCTTCGAGGTATTTTGCCCGTCCGGTGGCCATGTAAACACTATTGGATTTGGGAATTCGTTTTCCGATCAGGCTATGACTGCTCTTTTTTTTCACCGCGCGCTATCCCTCCGAGCCACCCTCACCTGTAATTCTTAACATTGACAATCGCTTCAATAATCTTGTTGTATCCGGTGCATCTGCACAAATTTCCGCAAATGGCCGAGCGAGCCTCTTGCTCGCTGGGCTCAGGATTTACATCCAGCAGGGCCTTTGCCGCCAATATCATACCCGGTGTGCAGTATCCGCACTGGATGGCCCCGTGATCGATAAACGATCGCTGAATAGGATGCAGCTCCCCGCCGTTACTCAGTCCTTCAATGGTCAGGATTTCTCCGTTGTTAGCTTCTCCGGCGAGAACCAGGCAGGAGTTAACCAGTTTACCATTCATGATCACCGAACAGGCCCCACAATCTCCGGTATCACAACCCTTTTTCGTACCCGTCATTTCCAGATCCTCTCTCAGAATGTCGAGTAGAGTTTTATGAGCCTCGACCCCGAGTCGGTAATTTTCGCCGTTCACTGTAAGTTGTATATGAAGCTTCATATCAAAAACGACAGAAATTACTGTACGCCTCTTTAAGTGTACGCGCGGTCTGGGCTCTTACTACTTCCCGTTTGTACCACGCAGAACCGTATACATCGCTAATCGGATCTGTTTCTTCCGCCGCCATACGTGAAGCGGCATTGATTTTCTCGGTATTGATCTCTGCCTTTGACAAATACTGCTCCGCATTACGCGCCCTGACAGGTGTCGGAGCCACGGATCCCACGGCGATTCTAATATCCTCACAAACTGATTTTCTGCTGTCGAGCAGGAGAAATACGGCTACATTTACCAGAGCAAGGTCCATGGTTTTCCGCCTGCTCTGACGGCCGTATTCCAAAGCCCACGACCCGGAAGGGATCTGGATTATTATTTCCTGCAATATATCGTTTCTTTGAAGCACAGTCTTACCCGGGCCAGTAAAAAAGCTGGTCAGGTTCACGATTCTTTCCGCACGAGAATTCACGATCTTCAGTTGTGCGTCCAGGGCCAACAACACAGGTGCAAAATCGGCAGACGGGGCTGCACGGCAGATATTCCCACCTATGGTCGCCTTGTTTCGAACTTGCCACGATCCCATTGACTCCGCGACCTGTCGCAGGATAGGGATTTCGTCGTTCACGATATCCGATCCAATAATCTCCGATACGGTGGTCAGCGCGCCGACATGCAGGTGATTGTCCTCGCCAAGCTCAACACCTCGCAGCTCGGGGATGAGCTTCAGGTCTATAAGACATTCGGCCGATAGCTCTCGTTGTTTCAACTGAACCAACAGGTCCGTTCCGCCTGCCAGCACTCTGGCTTCTCGTTTTGCATCCAGGAGTAATGAGGCTTCGGTAATACTACTCGGTGCAAAATAATCGAAAGGTTCCAAGGCATTCAGCTCTTGTTTTCTACAAGTAATTTCGCCTGGGTGGTGATCTCATCGGCAGTAAGCCTGTACCTTTTCTGCAGGTATTCAAGCTCGCCAACCTCACCGAACTCATCCTTGACGCCAATTCGCTTCATCCGTGTCGGTCTTTTTTCGCAGAGAACCTCGGCGACAGCCGAGCCCAATCCGTTATAGATCAGATGGTTTTCACAAGTGAGCACGGCATTTGTTTTATCCGCATATTCCAATACCAACTCTTCATCGATAGGTTTGATCGTATGCATATCGATCACCGCCGCCCCGATATTCTCTTTTTTCAGAATATCAGCTGCTTTCAATGCTTCGTTCACCAACACGGATCCGGAGGCGAAGATGGCAATATCGGCCCCGTCCGCCAGGACTTTTCCGCGGCCCAGCTGGAACTTCTCTCCTTCATCGTAGACGAACGCGCAGTCCTTGCGCGGAAGGCGCATATAGGTACACCCCGGATGGTAAGCACTTTCATACATTAACTCTCTGAGTGACACAGGATCACATGGCTCAAATACCACCAGGTTCGGAATATTGCGCATCAGGCCGGTGTCCTCAAACGGCATATGAGTACCACCGTTATAGGTCGCTATGATGCCGGGGTCGGTGCCCACGAGCTTCACATTTAGATCGGCGAAGTTGGCTGAAACAAAGAATTGATCATAGGCCCGGCGGGCGGCAAAACATCCGAAGGTAGCGGCGAAAGGGGTTTTTCCGGTGAGTGACAGACCGGCCGCGATTCCTACCATATTCGCTTCGGCCACACCGACATTGAAGGCTCTATCTGGGAATTTATCTTGAAACGCCTTGGTACCGTGGGCCGCCATCAAGTCGGCTTCCAGAATTACGATGTTGGGATCTTTCTCTGCCATTTCTATTAATGTAGAAGCGTACACATCCCGCATCTGTATTCCAGGTCTCTCCCCGTTTCCTCGCTTCAACTTAGTTTCTCCTCTCTTTCAACAATCGGGTATTCTCCCGATTGCCTCCTTTGCCGTTTCGTAGTCAACCAGCATGTGATGACTGCTTACTTTTCCTTCCGCGAAAAAAGCTCCTTTTCCCTTTACCGTATCCAAAACGATCATTGACGGCCGCTGCTTTTCCTTTTGCGCATTTATAATCGCCCTATCCATTTCCACGAAATTATGCCCATCGACTCTCTGCACATACCAGCCGAAGGACAGCCACTTTGATGTTATGTCATCTATGTCCATGATCTCGTATGTATAACCATCTACCTGGAGCTTGTTGTAATCAGTAAATGCAATTATCTTGGTAAGCCTAAAATGCGCGGCGGCCATTGCTGCCTCCCATATTTGCCCTTCATTGCTCTCGCCGTCCCCAATGATCACATAAACGTAGCGATCGATCTCATCCAGGCGGTTTCCAAGCGCAATGCCGACACCTACGGATAATCCCTGTCCCAGTGCACCGGCGGTCATGTCCACACCCGGTGTCTTCACTCGATCGCAATGACTGGGTAGGTTTGTGCCGTCCCGGTTCAGCGTCCGCAGCCAGGATTTCGGGAAAAAACCTTTGTCCGCCAAAATGCTGTACAGGGTCGGTCCGGCATGACCCTTCGACAAGACCAGGTAATCCCGGTCCCGCCTTTCACGATCTTTGGGGTCGGTCTCGATGTACCGGTAATACAGCAGAGTCAAGACTTCGACAATCGACATCGCACCGCCGAGGTGGCCCAATCCGAAATAACCTATAGCGTCGATTGTTAGTTTGCGTATCTTGTTAGCCTTTCTCTTCAGCTTCTCAAGCTCATCAGTTCTCATTCCAGATACTCCTCACCACGGGGTTCTTTTTCCTGGATTTCCTCTTCATGCTTTGCGGGCGCTTAGCGAACCAGTTCCTTGAGGCCCAGCGTTTCCAGCCGTTTATTTGAGGGACCGTACGGTTCGAAGCCATAGATATCGTAATAGTCGTCTATCGCCTTCTGCAGCTCCTGCTCATCGACGTAGTGGCCTGAATCCGCCAACCTTTCCTTGAGACGTGCAGGCAAATCATCATCTGCCCTCGAATATCCCTCTCTCTCGGCAAATAACCGCAGCAAGCCGAAATTCCTCTCTCCGATCTTCATCATTTCATCGACGCTGACCGAGGTCCCGGTAGCAGCCGCCAGCATTTCTCGGATAATGGGAAACAGATAACCCGGTCCGCTGAGATCGGAGACAAAGCAGCACAGGATCAAGGAATTGCCAAAGGATCGCAAATTGAGATAGCTGCCCGCAATCCTGGCTCTGTTTTCCCAGCTAAGCATGTCATTGTCGCCTAATCCCAACTCCTCGTTCGGGAAAGGTGCATCAAGAGTTCCTTCCATATGATTCGCACCGCGTGGTGAGATCGCATAGTAGAGAGCCATGGATCTGCGACAGCGCGGATCATGCATCGGGATTTCCTGACCCTTCGACTGCACAAGAAACGATGCATCCCCCACCTGAGAGCCCAGGTAATTAAGGCCTTGGGCGATCCACTCGCCTATACCTTTCCGGTCTGCTACTTTTTCCAGAAGCTCGTCCATTGCAGCGGCATCACCCCACTCAATCGCATTCTCCCCTGTGAGTAATCCCCTCTCGGTCGCTTCCATTAGGTAAGCTGCCGCCACCCCGAAGCTGATAGTGTCTATGCCGTACTGGTTGCACTTCTGGTTCAACAGACAGATTGCCTCAATGTCCTCTACCAGACATAGTGAGCCCAGAGCGCCGTAGGTTTCGTACTCCGGCCCCCCCCAGGTGGGATCGATCTCCTGGCCGTTGAAGCTTCCCTTTATTCCTCGCTTGCATCGTACCGGACAGCCGGGGCAGGTGTCCGTTCTCACCAGCATGCCGTTCTCGCTCGTTCGCCTGCCGCATATATTCTCATGCTTGACGAAAAAACCGCTGGCGAAATTTTTAGTCGGCAAAAGGCCGTTCTGAGATAGATAGGACACTCCGCCCCCGGTGCCGAAGTCATGTAGAGTATTCTGCCAATCGTGAACCATGAGCTCCTTGGCGAACTTGGAGCGCAGGGATTTCAACGCTGCCTTCTCTGCCACCGGTTTTTGCACATTGCCTCTGACGGCGATGGCCTTCAATTTTTTATTGCCCATCAGGGCGCCGTATCCGGGCCGAGCAACAGCCCGATTGTGATCCACCATAATGGCCGACATCATGACCAGGTTTTCTCCGGCTTTTCCGATACTGGCAACCGAAAGCTTGCCGTGCCTGGCCGTCAGGCGCTCTTCCACCTGCTTGGTATCGAGACCCCATAGTTCCTTCGCCGAATGAATCCCTATCTCTCCGTCGGCTATCAGAATGTAAACAGGTTCCTCCGAGCGACCTCTCACGATAATCCCGTCATAACCGGATTGACCGAGTGCATGACCGAAACCGCCCCCGCAATAGGAGCCGTTCAGCGTTCTTGTCTTCGGGGATTTCGCCATCACGAGAAACCGACTGGCGCCGGCGATATTGAGCCCCTGAAACGGTCCGGTCGCAAATATCATTGGGTTCTTCTCGGAAAAAGGGTCGGTCTTTGGAGGAAGCTCGTTCAATAGTATTCGGGCGGCGATTCCCCTGCCCCCAATGTGTTTCAAATACCAATCTTCCGGTATCGGGTAGTCCTGATGTGATCTTGTTCCCAGATTTATATCAAGATATTTTCCGAAAACTGCTAACATAATTACCCACTCCTACGATTCATGCTTTCATGTATTGCTTGCGCAGCAAGCTCACGACACCCAAACCCAGCAGGATCACGATTCCTTGGGCTATCTTCAGGTGATAGAATTGCATGTTCATTAGCATAAAGCCATTACCGATTACAACCATGAAAAACGCTCCGACCAACGTGCCACCTACATTTGCTTCACCTTCTTTGAAAAGGCTCATCCCGAAGAAGACAGACGCAAATACGTCCAATAGATACTCCGGACCTGCTATAGCATGCCCGGACGAAGTACGGGCAGTAATGAATAAACCGACTATTGCCGCCCCGAGCCCACAACAAATCAGAGAAAACATCTTTCCCCTGCCGGTTTTTATACCGACTTTCCTGGCGGCGTCCGGGTTGATTCCGATAACGTACAGGTGCTGGCCTACTCGGGATTTACTGAGAATGTAAGCAACGACCAGTGCCAGAGGAATAAATACAATCAGAGTCCCGGGTAATCCCAGAAACGATCCTTGTCCGATGAATAGAAATGCACCAGGCAGCACTCCGTAGTCTATCGGGATCGGCTCGGCCTGCGTGAACAAGTAGTTCGTGCCCTGGCATATGGCCCCTACACCGATCGTAGCGATGAATGCGGGTAGGCCCATCTTCACGATCAGAAAGCCGTTGAGCGCGCCTACGGCGGCGCCGATAAGCAGGACCGCCGGCACCATTAGCATAAAGTTGACTCCCGAGTTTACCAGTAACGCCGCTGCGACGCTGCATAGTCCCAGGAGATAGCCGAAGGAAAGATCGAACTCAGCGGCTACGATAACAAAAGTGAATCCGAGAGCCAGTGTTGCCAGAATCGTCCACTCCATGAGGATGCTCAGTAGATTTCCGATAGTCAAAAAGCGACCCGCGGAAAAGGAGAAAAAAATCATAATGGCAATTAAAAAGGTCAGAGAAAGGTACTTGGTCATCCAGCGCGTCACTTTTCTGTTGGACAATCTCATTTAATCTTACCTCATTAGATCGAGCTTCATTCGTTCCTTCGTCCTTTATTCTCTCTTCATGGCTAGCTGTGAATGGGTAACCACAATAAGCAGGAGGATGATTCCCTTCAGGGCGATTTGGAACACAAAATTGACATCGAGAAGTTGAAACCCATTATTCAGGATCATCATGAAGGTCGCTCCTACAACGGACCCCACTACATTAGGTTTTCCACTTTTTAAAATCGTGAATCCAAGGAATACTGCGGCAAAGCCATCGAGTAAGTATCCTTGTCCCGTATAGGCGGCTCCATACTCCAACCTTGCCAGCATTACAATTCCTGCAATCGAGGCGAGGAAGCCGGCTATAACGTAGGTGATAATCTTGAGAAACGATACACGGATTCCGGAAAACTCCGAGGCGATGGGGTTGCCGCCAATTGCATAGAGATACCTTCCCAAACTCGTGAACTGGGTAACAAATATGGCGACAGCAAGCACCGCCAAAAGGACGACTGCAGGGTTGGGCACAGGCCCGATAGACCCATGTCCAAGCAGCGTGAAGGGCTCTACGATGTTTTCGTATATATCCACGCCGGCCGAATAGAAGTATGCACAGCCAAAGACGATAGCCTGTGTAGCAATGGTCGCAATAAGCGACTGAATACCAAGCACTACAACCAGCCACCCATTGACTATTCCCACCAGAATACCTACAGCCAGTCCCGCCAAAATCGCTACAAACAGGTTTACACCGATACTCATCAAGAATGCCGTCGTCATACCCGAGGTGCCTATCACCGAACCAAAAGAAAGATCAAGATTCCCCGTCATCATTACCAACGTCAGACCAATCGAGGCAATGCCAATGGCAGAGGAATGACCGACTATGGCGAGTAGATTATCCCGCTTGAGAAACTGGGGAGAGAGAAAGGAAAGTCCGGCACAGATGACTAAAATCCCGAGGAGCGTTCCGTATCTTTCAAAAAACTGCCTGGCTCTATTGGCTTCCAGTCTTTTCAGTTTCTTGTCAGTAGCCAGATCGCTTTCCCGTTTATTTTCAATAGGATCGTCATAATTATTCATGCGACCGTCTCCCGTCATGATCCGCTTGTGGCGTAATAGATGACCTTCTCCGCAGTCGCTTCCTCCCGGGAGAGTTCTCCACTTATGGCACCACGGTGCATCACCAGAATTCGGTCCGATAATGCCAGAAGCTCCGGAAGCTCGGAAGATATCAGGATGACGGCTGATCCTTCCTGCACAAGTTTACCGATCAAGTTGTAGATTTCCTTTTTTGCGCCCACATCAACTCCCTTGGTTGGCTCATCAAATATAAATATCTTTGCTCTGCTGCACAGCCACTTGGAAAGGACAACTTTCTGCTGGTTGCCCCCGCTGAGCTTGCTGACAAGCTGCTTCAAGGTGGGCGTTCTGATAGACATAGCTTCGACCAGCTCTCGAACCCTGGACTTCTCCTTGGCAAATCGAATCACTATCTTCGCCAGACAGAATTTAAGAAGACTGGCCAGCGTGACGTTTTCTTTGACGTTCATTTCGAGCACCAGCCCCTCAGATCGACGTTCCTCGGGAATCAGAGCGAGCCCCGACTTTACCGCCTGGTGAGAGGATTTGATATCGACCGGCTTTCCGAACAGGTAGATAGTACCCGCATCCTTCTTATCGATGCCGCATATTAAACGTGCAACCTCACTCCGGCCGGCGCCGACCAGTCCACCTAATCCGAGGATCTCCCCCTTGTGAAGGCGAAATGAAACGTTTCTGACAGCTTTCCATCTGGAGAGGTCCTCAACTCGCAGCACTTCCTCGCCACTGGCTTCAACATTGATCTTGGGAAACCTGTCCTCTATGTCTCTGCCGATCATCATCTGGATAAGAGCATCAACGTCGACCTCGGATACCCGACGAGTATCGATTATGCGACCGTCCCGCATCACCGTGACCCTATCGGCCACCTCGAAAATTTCTTCCAGTCTGTGAGAGATGTAGATAATGCTGATTCCCCGGGCCCGTAATTCATTGATAATTGAAAAGAGCTTTTGTTTCTCAGTCTCGGACAGAGGCGCGGTAACCTCATCCATCACCATGATTCTGGCTTCTTCGACCAGTGCGCGGGCGATCATTACCTCCTGCTTCTGACCGACACTCAATTCATAGGTGAGCTGCTGAGGATGAAAGCCGGAATCGAGAGTATTCAAGATTTCCTGGGCCCGAGCGTTCATCTGCTTGTTCGAGATTTTACCCAGACGACCGCATGGTTCGATTCCCAGGAAAATGTTCTCGGCCGCGGTAAAGATTGGTACTGCATCGATTTCCTGATAAATGGCGGCAATCCCCAACTTCCGCGATTCCTGAACGTTTTGAATATTCACCTCGGTCCCGGCCAAATGTATGGTCCCGGCGTCCTTTTGGTAGAGGCCCGTCAATATTTTTATCAAGGTCGATTTGCCCGCTCCGTTTTCACCGATAAGAGCGTGTACTTCTCCCTGATTCAGGTCAAAATCGACATTGTCCAGAGCTCGTACGCCCGGAAAGGATTTCGAGATGCTGGACATTTTCAGCCTCAGAATATTCTCCATGGGCCTCTACCTCCTGAGGTACGCACAAACCTACTTCAGTACGCTATCCTACCAGTCCTTGTCATAGTATGGCTGCAGATTCATTTCTTTGGTAGCTATCACGTAGGGAGCAGTGATGGTTCTGGGGATCTTCTCTCCAGCGAGATAGGCATAAGCCATCTCCACCGCCATCTTTGCCATCCAATAAGGCGCTTGGGCGGCCGTGGCCTCGAAATTACTACCCTTATTGATGTAATCGGCGATAGCCATCTTGTCCCCGTCAACTCCGGTAATGATTATCTCATCGGCCCTTCCGGCTTGCACTGTGGCATTGGAGATCTGAGCAGCCGCCGTATCGTAGGGGGCCCAGACCGCATCGATGTCACCTTTGTTCGGAAGGCGGCGCAGTATGTTCTGCATGGCATCCAGCGGAGTGGGGTCTCCCACCGCCCAGCTTATGGCGTGAGTGGCGACTACTTCGATATCGGGATACTTTTTCAGCACCGAATACACTCCGAGAACTCTGCTTCGAATCCCTTCATGCTGAGGCGCGCTGAATACTACCAGGTTGCCCTTCCCGTTCAATTTGTCGGCAATATACTGCATCGTTTCCCGCCCGAGGGTGAAATTGTCCGAAGTGCAGGAAAACGTTGGACTCGGATCATATGTCGTCGTATCGACACAGAAAGTCGGAATCCCGGCGCTCTTCGCCTTGACGATGAGCGGCTGCAGCGCAGTAGTATCCGAGGGGCTGATCAGGATGGCGTCGACCTTCGTATTGATGAAGTTCTCCACCTGGCTGACCTGTTTCTGCGGTTGGCTGAGCGCCACAGCCTCGATGTATTCTGCGTTGCCCATCTTCTCGATGGTATCCACGAAGCCGTTGCGTACCCGCAGCCCAAAGTCATTGTCGACCCAACCTACGGCGAGACCAAAAGTATATGGTCCTTCCTTTTTGGTTCCCTCCTGCTTTACTGCCTTTTCTCCCTGTCCCTCACCGAAAGTGAGAGCAGCCACAAACAGTAACACAATGGCAAAAATTAATAAATTTTTTTTCATCTTTGCGATATCTCCTTTCGCCCTGATTTAGATCCAGCTAGAACACGAAACCCTCTCTGCTTCAGCTTTTCTTTTTTCTCACCTCCTCTCCGACTGGAGTTTTCGATCATTTTACATTAACCGCCTGCTCCTATCACCTCCTTCCCCGGCACCAATAAGGGGTAGTTCTAATAATCAATCAAATAGCAGTGGCCGTAATACTTATTTGGTCACTGTTATTTGTAACATAGAGTTGTCGACCTGTCAATATTTTTTTCGTTTTTTTGCCACTTGACCCTGCAACTGACCAATTCATAGACGCTGCATAAAGGGTGAACTATAATCCAATACATCACATGATGCCAGACGAGTTAACAACATGTGAAAACACAAACTCGTGGTCGCGGGATGCCCGCGGAGGAACCAACCAATGCTGCAGCAGGTATTAGAAATAGAAGATCTCCTTGACAGCGCATTTGTGAACGGCCGGAACGTAGTCCGGTTATTCAAATCACGGGGTCTACGACTGGTCGAGTCTGTCCATATCGAAGGAAAAAACGGAGAGACGGACTTCTTAAAAATGGTCATTCCGGGAGTGAACGGGGTGAGTTCGGAGGGTGAAGCGCCTACTATAGGTATTATCGGTCAGCTTGGGGGACTCGGAGCACGCCCACACCGCCAGGGCCTGGTCTCCGATGCGGACGGCGCCATTGCCGCGCTGGCTTACGCACTGAAACTCGCCGACATGGCCAGAAACGGCGACAGGCCGCAGGGGGACGTCATAGTAACCACACATATCTGTCCAAATGCCCCGATCAAAGAACACGTTCCTGTTCCTTTCATGGATTCGCCGGTGCAGGTCGCACAAAGAAACAAGTACTTGGTGGACTCGAGGATGGAGGCGATCGTATCCATAGACACAACCAAGGGCAATCGGATCATCAACTATAAGGGAATCGCGATTACTCCCGTCATCAAACAGGGGTATATTCTCAGAATCAGTGACGACCTGCTCAATATCATGGAGTGGTGTACGGGAAAACCTCCTCGCGTGGTCCCGATCACCACGCAGGACATCACGCCTTACGGAAACAACCTGTTCCACATCAACAGCATGCTTCAGCCTTCCACGGTTACCGATTCCCCTCTGATCGGCGTAGCCATAACGGCGGAGAGCACGGTTCCCGGATGTGCAACGGGGGCGAGCAGCGAAGTCAGTATAGAAGAAGCCGCTCGTTTCTGTATTGAAGTGACAAAGGCCTTTGGTCAAGGTAAATGTGAGTTTTACTCAAGGGAAGAATACGGTCTTCTGCTCCAACTTTACGGATCTATGGAGCATCTGCAGAAAACCGGAAAGAAATCAAGATACCCTAAAAAACAGGAGCTGTAAACTCTTCTCATTTCGATACGACTAAAGCCCTGCTCTTGTACTTTTCCGCCAGACCGCATACTACAAAATTAATGAGCGTTCCTATGACCTCTTCATATATTTCAGGGCCTATCGCCGAGATGTGGTGCCTTAACATCGTAATTCCACGAAGTATTCCCACGATAATCGCGGCTTCGTGAACGTCGGTCTTTTCTTCCAGCCAGTGGTCGATCACGGACATCAGGGCGCGATTCGTTTTCCGATTGTACTCCGACAGTCTTCTCTCCACCGCTTTATCCATGATCGCATCAAGAGATCCGGGCTCATACATCAATCGGAGAATTGGATTGTTGTTGAGAATCATAATAAGATCGTGAATCAAGTGCTCTAATTTTTTGGTGAAATCGCCTCTTTCATCTCCGTGCATGGAGATGATTTTCCTGCGGATTTTTTCTCTCTCAATCTGATAGATCTCCAAAAAAATATCGCCCTTGGAATTGTAGAATTGATAGAAACTACCTTTACCTATTCCGGACTCTCTGGTGATGTCCATTATAGTCGTTTTTGAGAAACCAAACTTAATAAACAGCTTTCTGGCGGCCTTCAGCAGGTTATGTCTGATTTCGTTCTTTTCAACTTCCGTGAAATGTCTTGGCATAACCTTATTACTTCGACATCCTTCCTTCTTTCATCTTTCCCGTATATAAGCTCTGCCGCTCTTCATTTACAGAAATTACATGATCATCGACACAGTCGCCTGAAAATTTATAAACGCTAATACACAATAAGTCAAGACTTGCCTCATCGTTCACTTGACCTTCGAAGCGAATCTCATTAAACAGCTTGACAGGATCGATTGTCTTTTCAAGCGAGGCGCAAAAGACACCGAGGAGGAGCGGGTGATTATCGAAAAAGCCGCGGCTAGTATGCTACTGATCAGCAATTCCACCAGTTACGGGAGCGGATTTCTCGATCACTGCGCGGAGGAGATCGTTGCCTTCCTAGGTACTACAATCAAAACGGTTGCTTTTGTTCCCTACGCCAAGATTGACTGCCGCGCGTATTCCGAACGGGTAAAGCGTCGATTCAATGCCCTGGGATACGAGCTTATTTCAACCCACGAATCGACCAACCCCGGACAACTCATCAAAGGCTCCGAGGCGGTCTTTGTCGGTGGGGGAAATACTTTCCTTCTCTTGCGCGAGCTGTACAAGAACGACTTGCTTGGAATCATACGCGCCAAGGTTCTCGTGGAGAAAACACCCTATATAGGAACGAGTGCGGGCTCAAACATAGCCTGCCCGACTATAAAGACGACAAACGATATGCCGATCGTGGAGCCCCCCAGCCTGGATGCCTTAAACCTCGTTCCGTTCAACATCAATCCGCACTATGTGGATCCGGATCCCAATTCCACGCACATGGGGGAAAACCGCCTGGAACGTATCAGAGAGTTCCACGAGTTTAACGACCCACCCGTGATCGGTCTTCGAGAAGGTTCTCTACTTTGCGTTGAGGGAAGTACTGTCATCCTGAAAGGAAAGACCGGTGCGGTAGTATTCAAAAAGGGAGAAGAACCGCATGAGGCAAGAGCGGGCGAACGGCTCGACGTATTATTGCAGCAGCAATCCCAACCTTGATAATACTGAATACGTCCGGCTCATACCGCTGTCCCGATGCTCCGGACTTGACAGCGGATTCAAAAAATGTTATCAATAACCAGTGACTAAATATGTGTTAGGGCCACTGGTCCTTGAAATTGACAGAATAGCAATTCATACAACCATGCTGCTGTGACTTTCTCAAGAAGGAGAATCCCGTGTATTCCTACGCCGGAACTATACTGCATGTAGATTTGTCCAAAGAAGCAGTGTGGAAAGAGCAACTGCCACCGGAGACGGCGCAACGTTTCATAGGAGGAAGAGGAATCAACGCTGCCCTTCTCTGGCGGCTTATAGAACCGGGGATCGATCCCCTGGGACCCCAAAATGTCCTTATATTCGGCACCGGCGCGCTTTCCGGAACATTTGCTCCTTCCTCCGGACGGACCACGATAACCTGCAAGGGGGTTATGACGGGCCTATACCTGAAGAGCAGTGCCGGAGGTCATTGGGGGCCGGAATTGAAGTTCGCGGGATACGATCATCTCGTTGTACACGGAGCAGCCTCCCGCCCCGTTTACCTGTGGATAAAAGATGACCTGGTTGAAATCAGAGATGCACAATCCTACTGGGGGCGGGATGTTGAAGATATCGAAGAAAAATTAGGAGAGGACATCGGCGAAGACAGGTTCGAAGCAGCCTGCATTGGAATCGGAGGGGAGAATCTCGTTCGCTTTGCATCGATCATGATAGGCCACAGTGCCGCCGGCCGAGGCGGCGCGGGCGCCGTGATGGGTTCCAAGAAGCTGAAAGCAATCGTCGTGAAAGGAAGCAACCCGATTTTTGTCGCCGATAAAGACGGTTTTAAAAAAGCGGTGTTAGAATCGGTTCAAGATTTGATGAGCTTTCCGGCCAGAAAAGGCTTATCGCAATTCGGCACTGCAGGACTTGTCCCCCTCCGCAACGAAATGAATCTATTCCCAACAAAAAACTTCCAGGAAAGCTTTCTGGAGGATGCCTATAAGATCAGCGGGCAGTTTCTCAGTGAAAGGGGATACCTGAAAAACTGTCTCGGCTGCTCCGCCTGTGGAACTTCCTGCCACCGTTATACTCAGATAGACCGCGGCAGGTACAAAGGCAGTCGATCGGGCGGCCCGGAATACGAAACCGTAGCCTCTCTCGGCGCCGGGTGCTGCGTCACCGACACCGAGGCGGTGTTAAAGGCTAATGAGCTGTGTAACCGGTATGGGCTTGATACGATATCCACAGGCGGCGTTATACAATGGGCGATGGAGTGCTGCCAACGAGGGGTTTTGTCCGACAAGGATACAGGTGGATTGAAACTTCGTTGGGGCGATGGGGATGTCCTTGTTCGCTTGGTAGAGCAAATCGCCCGCCGCCAAGGCATCGGCGCGCTCCTTGCCGAAGGAGTTAAAATCGCCTCCGAGAGGATCGGTCAGGAATCGTACAAATGGGCGATCCAGGTCAAGGGATTGGAGCAATCAAGGGCCGAAGTGAGGGCTCGCAAAGGATATGCACTGGCCTTATCGGTGAACACCAGAGGGCCTGATCACCTGATGTCCCAGGTCTATGCAGAAGACGGTACAACCCCCGAAGCCAGGTCTTTGATAAAATCAATTACCGGCAGCGAGGAATATGCGAGCTGCTTTCGCCTCGAGAAGCGCGGAGCAATAACCCGCTGGCATGAAGATTACTATGCCGTCAGCGACAGTTTGGGCTTGTGCACCTTCGTTACCCTAAGCAGAGGTTATCTTGTCGATCCTCTCATAGCCTCTAGATTCTACAGCTGCGCTGCGGGTAGAGATGCATCAGCCGAATCGCTGTTGCTTATCGGGCAGCGGATCATCAACCTGGAGAAGGCATTCAATATCCGCGAAGGCGCCACCCGGAAAGACGATACATTGCCCTGGCGATTGCTGAACGAACCGATCGCCACCGGCGTTCATGCAGGTCTGCGGACCACACCCGATCAGTTGGATCAAATGCAGGATGAATACTACCGGCTGCGGGGGTGGGACAGGAAAACCAGCCGGCCTCTCGCAGAAACACTCCAGGAGCTGGGTCTTGAAGAAGTTGCCGTCCAGCTTTCACGCTTACCTGCTGTTCCGTCCCGTAGTGCGCCAAGCAGCCATGAGCTATAGAGTCAAAGTGAAGTACCTGATCCCAAAAGGTGGGCTTCTGGGCAAAAGCGAGTACATTGAGATGACCCAAAAAACAATAGACCTTGAAGCATTTTATCGTCAATTGGAGCAGAATCATGCAGGCATCGATGTTGTTGACATGAAGGAGAATTACATAATCCTGGTGAACGGCAAACTGCATAAGCCGGAACAAGTAATACGGTCTGGCGATGAGGTTGCTATAGTAAACGTGCTAATCGGCGGCTAGAGCTTGGGGCCGCCATGGAGGCAGACGAACAGTGATTACGGTAGACGCCTCGCTATGCAGCGGATGCAGGTCTTGTGAGCTTGCCTGTTCGTTCCAACAACGGGGATGTTTCCAATATGGCAACTCTCTGATTAAAATCAGACCGAATGCCAAAAAACACGGATTCTTCAAACCAACTCTGTGCCGCCACTGTCAGCGTCCCGCCTGTATAAAGGTCTGCCCGGAGCAAGCCATAGTAAAGGACGACGATTCGGGCATTGTATCGATTAACGCTGATAAATGCACCGCCTGCGGGCTTTGTCTGGAAGCCTGTCCCTGGAGAATACCGGTTATCTTTCCCGAGGATGGATATGCCATGCTTTGCGACTTATGCGGCGGTGACCCGCTATGCGTAAAATTTTGCGGATCCCGCGCGCTGCAATATGAAGGGAACCCAACACAATAAACTATGATTTTGACGAGGCCGAACAAAGAATGGGTAAAGCGCCGATAATAACAGTCAATAACACCAGGACATTCGAATGGCGACCGCATTTGACGATAGACGAGGTTTGTGTGCTGGCCGGCTACCACAATAAGCAGCTAACGGTATTTCTCAACGGAAAGGTAATCAACAGAAAAGATTACCACGTCTGCCAGGTACCCCAAAATGCATCCATCAAGATCATGTACATCGCCCAAGGAGGGTAGTGTCAACAACCTTTTATAGTCGCGTAAGGAGAAAGCTATGGCGGATCTGTCTCTTTTCGATCTCTCGGGGAAAAAAGCCCTTGTTACCGGCGGGGCCAGCGGCATCGGCAGGGCCTGCGCTATCGGAATGGCCAGGGCCGGCGCCGATGTAGCCGTTATCGATGTAAATGTAGATATGGGCAGGGATACCACCAAGGAGATACTGGATCTGGGCAGGAAGTCGATATTTGTAGCCTGCGATGTCACCGACCTGAACCAGGTACAAAGCATGGTGCGTCAGGTTGTCGAGGAATTCGACCGGCTGGACATCGCTTTTAACAACGCCGGAATAATCGTAGGTTCCACCAAACCGACAATCGGAGAAGAGAGCATCGATTGCTGGCACAAAACAATGAATCTCGATCTGACTGCCGTATTCTATTGCTGCCGGGAAGAGGCCAAATATATGATTCCACAGAAGTACGGCAAGATCATCAACACCGCTTCCATGAGCGCAACCATAGCAAATAATTTCCCCAACTTCGGGGCGGGCTTCGTGGCTTACTGCGCCGCAAAGGCAGGGGTAAAACATATGAGTAAAGCTCTGGCCATGGAGTGGGTACAGTATAATATCTATGTGAACTCCATCAGTCCCGGATATATCGACACGCCAATGACCAAGAGTGTCCAGGAAAACCCCGAGCTGCTGAATCATGAGAACCGTACAACCCCCATGCACCGCCAGGCAAAACCGGAAGAAATGGTAGGCGGTGTGCTCTATCTCGCCTCCGATGCGTCGAGTTTCACTACCGGTATCGATCTCCTTATGGATGGAGGTCACACCGTATGGTAATGATGCTGCACTGAGCTCCGCTCACAATGGAGATTGAGAGATCGTTATGATCAAAATCGGGATTCATATAGCAGCCTGGCCCCATACATTCGACGAAGGACTAATAGAACACTTTCATCGCGTAAAAGGTTTAGGCTTCGACGGGGTTGAGCTTGTTCTTCCGAAACCGTCACCCCAAAATATGCTTCTTGCAGGGAAATTGGGTAGCTCTTTAGCGAAAGAAAAGCTTGGTTGTACAGGATCGGTCGCACTCAGACAAAATGAAAATCTCATAGATGAGGAGGAAGAAGTTCGAGAACGCGGAAGAGCGTACCTGAAACACTGGATCGACATGTGCGCTCCCTTGAACTGCACGATCCTGGCAGGACCTATCTGTGGAGCATTCGAAATGTACAAAGGCAGGGGCAGAACGCAAGAGGAATGGGACCGGGCGGTTACGGAGCTGAGAGGAATCGCCGACTACGCGAAACGCTCGAATGTGGTTCTTGGAGTCGAAGTTCTAAACCGTTACGAATCGTATTTCATCAACACTGCTGCTGACGCGGTTCGGCTGGTAAGGGAAATAAATCGAGATAACGTTAAAATACTTTTGGATACGTACCACATGAACATCGAAGAAAAAAACTTTTACACGCCGATCAGGAAATGCGGCGAGTACCTCGGACACTTCCACGCCTGTGGAAGCGATCGTGGAGCTCCCGGAACCGGGCATATAGACTGGGACAATGTCTTTCGCGCTCTGTCAGAGATTCACTATGGCGGCTGGCTGGTTATCGAGACATTTCACGGGCACTCAAAAAATTCTCCTATCGCCACCTCGATTTGGCGGCCTTTAGCGGAAGACCCGGATGATATTCCTCGAACAGGACTGCAGTTTCTACGCGGAAAATTACAGCAATACCCGGATATCGGTTGAGTAGATCAACACCTGGAACAATACTGATGCGGCTCGCTGGAGGGAATGCTTCACCGGCTGCCGCTCGGAGGCGGTGGCTGCCGCCTGGAGGCGGTCTTGGCGCACGCCCTCTGCACGATCAGTCCCATCGTGCCCTCCCGCATCGCCGTCCCGTATCGCCGCCCCTGCCGAACGGCTGAGCCTCTTTTTCCACAGGCGGTGGAAAGGGAGATCGGAGCCTGCAAGAGGAAGGGAAAAATGGTATAGTTTTCAGGACACGAAATCAGCCGGCTCCGATCCGTTATATGCCGTGAGCAACGTAGAAATCGAAGAAAAAAAGAAGGTCCTCATCGGCACCAGCGGCTATTCCTACGAGGACTGGATCGGGCCCTTCTATCCCGAGGGCACGGACAAGAAAGACTTCTTGAGCTACTACGCCTCCCAGTTTCCCGTGGTGGAGCTAAACTTCTCCTACTATGCGCAGCCGGCCGCCTCGACCCTGGAGCGCATGATCGAAAGGACCCCCGAGAGCTTTCGTTTCGCCATCAAGGCGCACCGGAGCCTGACCCACGAGATCGGCGAGGATCTGCCCAAGAACGTGGAGCGATACCGGCGGGGTATCGAACCCCTGGTAGCTTCCAACCGCCTGGCCGCCGTGCTCTTCCAGTTTCCCTATAGCTTCCACTACTCCCCTCAGAGCCGCAGGCATCTGCAGGCTCTCTGCGAATCCTTCGCCGGGCTGCCCAAGGCGGTGGAGTTCCGGGGCGCCGAGTGGCAGCGGGACTCCGTGTACCAGGGTCTGCAGGAGGTCAACACGGCTTTCGTCAACGTCGACGAGCCCCGCCTGCCCCGTCTGCCCACGCCAACCGAGGTGATTACCTCGGAGCTGGGATATATACGCTTTCACGGACGCAACCGGGCCAACTGGTGGACCGGAGACAACGTCAGCCGCTACGACTACCTGTACAGCTCCGAGGAGCTGGATCCCTGGCTGCCGATGATCGAGAGGATGCTCAGCAAATCCCGGATGCTGCTGGTTATCTTCAACAACCACAGCCGGGGCAAGGCGATACAGAACGCCCGGGAGCTTCAGGCCAGGCTCTTCCAGGTTGCGTAGCTTCGCGTAGCGGGCTGCGCCTCTTTACGGAAGCGCTTCGTTGCCGCGGTGAATCAGGATCTGGCTACGGGCTGGCGAATGATGGTTTTCAGCTTCTCCGGGGCAGCGCGGCGAATATCACTCAGGTAGATCTCCCTGTGCTTTCCACGCAGGCTGTAGCCGTGGTCGTGGATGAACCGGTGCAGCCTCTGTATGGTCGGCCCCTCCTCGGAAAACGGCCCCACGTGCAGAATCTGGGTAGAAAGTCCATCGTGATACCTTTCCAGGCGCATCAGGGGAAGGGCCGGCAGATTTTTCTTGTGCGCCACCTGCTCCCGGGATTCCTCGAATAGCTGCGCCGTGACCTGCTCCGGCTGCATGATCATCAGGGTCCATCTCCACAGCTCCCTGTTTCCCCGGGTGAAGCTGGACATGTCATCGGCCCACCAGATCCCCTCCAGGGGCATGACACCGTAGTCAATGGCCGAAAGGCCTTTCTTGAGCATGAACTTCAGGTTGTAGGCGACCGCGAACAGGGCCTGTACCGCCGCCTGAAAACCGGGCGAGCTGCTAGGGTCCCCGGCTCCGTCGATCATGATGAAGTTGAGCGGCGGGACCTCCACAATCACCGGCACCTTGGCCGGAGCGCTGTACAGCTGTTTCAGCCTCTTCTTGAAATCGATCTTCTGCACGATCGGCCTCCCTCATTGACAGAATAACGCAAGAGCAAGCATTTCTGCTACCGGCTGCCGGGCGAGGGCAATTGGACCGGGCTGCCCGGCGAAGCCTCAAGGCGGCCGTTGTGTCCACAGCAGCAGGCGGGCGGAAACCGGCGGTCCCCCGGCCTCCGGCTCGAGCTCGAGCGCCGGTACGGCCTCCGGCCGGCTTCTGTGCCCGCAGCAGCAGGCGGGCGGAAACCGGCAGCCTGCTGCCTCCGGCTCGGGCTCGAGCGCCGGCTCAGCCTCCTAGCGTCGTAATCTCGCAGCTTGATCCCGGCCTCAAGCTCTGATACCGTGGCCGGAATCAAGGAGAAGCTCGCTCAGATGAACAACCAGGAGAGGAAATTCGATCTGGCCGGGATGCTCACGGGAATGGTGCGGATGTGGTCGAAGAACCCGCTGCGCACCCTGTGGAAGATCCGTTTTCTGATCGGCGGATTCGTGCGCTCCGCCCTGGCCCGAGGCTGGCTGGCCAGGAAGCAGGGGCTGCTGGTGCCAATGGGGCTGGGGTTGAGCCCCACCATGCGCTGCAACCTCTCCTGCCGGGGGTGTTACTCGCGCTTTCACTCGAAAAAAGAAGAGATGCCCATAGAGGCAGTAGACAGGACCGTGCGGGAGGCCAGGGAGGCCGGGGTGTTCCTGTTCGTGGTCACCGGTGGAGAGCCCTATATCCGGCCGGAGATGATGGAGATCTACAGCCGCTACCGGGACGTAATGTTCCTGACCGTAACCAACGGCACCTTGATCGATGAATCCGCAGCCGCCCGAATCGCGCGGGCCGGGAACGTCGTGCCTATGGTCAGCATCGAGGGAGACGAGGAGCAGACCGAGTCCCGCCGAGGCGCAGGCGTGTACGGCAAGGTCCTGGCCTGCATGGACAGGCTGCGGGCCGAAGGCGTGCTGTTCGGTTTCTCGGCGGTCGTCACCAGGCTGAGCTCCGAGGTGCTGTCAAGCTATGCTTTCGTCTCTCACATGGTGGGCAGGGGATGCAGCATCGGCTTCTACAACGACCTCATCCCGGTCGATCCGGAAGACCTGGAGCACCTGCCGAGCCGGGATCAGCGAGCCGAGTTTCGCCGGCGCCTGCCTTCACTCCGCCGCCGCTACCCGATCCTCCTGGTGCACCTTCCCGACGACGAGTACGACGGAACGGGACGCTGCAGCGCGGTAGGCGGCGGAGCGCTCCACATCAACGCCCAGGGATTCGCCGAACCCTGCCCGTTCGCCCATTTTGCCCTGGAAAATCTCAAGTTCTGCTCCTTCTACGACGTCCTGCGCTCGCCTTTCCTGCGGGCCATTCGCGAGCATCCCACGGCGCTGCAGCACGGGGAGATCGGCTGCGCCCTGGTAAACAACTGCGACATCCTCCGGCAGATCGCAGAACAAACGGGAGCCAGGCCTACCCGGCCACCCGCCGGCGAGCGAACGGGTGGAAAAACCGCCGCCATCCCGGTAGAGTAGATCCTATACGGCAGCCGGAAAGCTTCCGGAGCAAGGAGGAAGGTATGGCCGAAGCGCACCAGGTCGACTATCAGCTCGTCGGAGACGACATGCAGGCGGTGATCGTCACCCTCGATCCACGGGAGGCGGTTCAAGCCGAGGCGGGAGCCATGATGTTCATCGAGGACGGAATCCGGGTGAACACGGGAACCGGAGGAGGCTTCATGAAGGGCTTGAAGAGGGTGCTGGTCGGGGAATCGTTCTTCATCACCACCTTTTTCAACGAGACGGGGGAGAAGCGCAAGATCGCCTTCTCCGCTCCCTACCCGGGAAAGATCCTGTCCCTGCCCCTGACCGAAACCGGCCCCATGCTCTGCCAGCGGGAGGCTTATCTGTGCTCGGCCTACGGGATCGACATCTCGGTCGCCTTCACCAAACGCCTGGGTGCCGGCTTCTTCGGCGGAGAGGGTTTTATCCTGCAGCGCCTGAGCGGAGACGGGCTGGCTTTCATCCACGCCGGCGGCACGCTGCTCAAGAAAACGCTGCAGGAACGAGAGCGGCTGCGGGTGGACACCGGCTGCCTGGTGGCCTTCGAAGAGCGGGTCGACTACGATATCAACTACGTAGGGGACATCAAGACGGCCCTGTTCGGCGGGGAGGGTCTGTTCTATGCCAGTTTGACCGGACCGGGCACGGTGTACATGCAGACCCTTCCCTTCTCCCGTCTGGCCGACCGGGTAATCGCCGCCAGCCGCATCAACCGCGGCGAGACCCGGCGTGGAGGGTTCCTACAGGGCCTGAGCGGCCTCACCGGAGGGGATCGAGGCTTTTGATTCTGAGAAGAAGCGGGCGCAACGACGCCGCCCGCTGGGGCGGGGCGTTCAGGGCAGAATTCCCCGCTGGCGAAGCAGCTCCCGCAGCTGGTCGTAGCTGACGCCGTGGCTGGAGGCGATCTCCTCCGCATAGCTGGAGCCGGTCGGCGGAGCCGGCACGATCCTGAAGGTGCGCCGCACGGATGAGGAGTCCCCGGTCTCTTCGACCAGGGAGACCAGGCTGGCCAGCCTGCCGCCGCCCGGGCCGTCCCGGTTCAACCTGTCCACCTGAGAGGCCAGCTCGTGGATATGGGTGGTATAGATGGCCCTGGCGCCCAGCAGGCGCAGTATGCGGGCCAGCTCCCGGGCCAGGACGTAGCTCTCCCCCGGACTGGTGGTGGAAAGCGACTCGTTCAGCAGGATCAGGCTGGAAGGGGTAGCCGAGGCGAACAGCTCCCGCAGCCGACCGGCCTCCTCTCCCAGCCTGCCGGTATCCATCTCCGGATGCTCTCCGGCCGGGAAATGAGTGTAGATGCCGTCCACCGGGCTGATCCGGGCCTCCTCGGCCGGGACGTACAAGCCGGCCTGGGCCAGCACCTGGATCAGACCCACCCCCTGCATGTAGGTCGTCTTGCCTCCCCGGTTCGGTCCGGTGAGGATGAAGATGTTCCCTTCAGGGCCGAAAGATACATCGTTGCGGACGATCCTCGCGCCCACGTCCTTTGCATCCTCCTCGGCAAAGCGCAGGGCCAGGTTCAGGTTGTAGGCCCTGCCGACCCGGCACACCCCCTTCCGGGCCGGAACGATCGCGGGACGGCACATGGTCAGGCCGAGCTGCTCGAGCCGACGAATGAGGCGCAGGGCGCCAAGGTAGAAGGAAAGCTCGGCGGCAATCCCGACCAGGAAGGAGCTTTCAAGCTGAACGTAGCGCTTCAGGGCGGCCGCCACGGGCCGGCAGCTCCTGGCCAGAACTTCGGAGAGGTCCCGAAAGAGCGGCACCATGGCGGGGCGCAGGTAGGGGGAGCGCTCCTCCCCGGCGCCTGCCGCGGGCATGGAGTGCAGGGGGGCGATCCCGTCCCGGTCGCCCCGCTTCAGCCGGCCGAACAACCTGCCCAGAAGCGAGTCCGAAGGGCCCCTGAAGCGCCGGCGGCCTATCGAAAGCAGGGTGGCCTCCTGAGGCCGGAGGTCCTGATCCAGGTTGATTCCGACGGTCACGCTGGAGATGCCGCGCACGCGGCCCAGAAGGTCGGGAAGCTCCCGCCGCAGGTTTCGGAAAGTCTCCTGATCCCGGATTTCCGCTACCGCCTCCCCCAGCCGCCGCAGGCCCCGGCTGCGCAGGCCGTTCCGGTGAGCCTGCAGGAGTTCCGCCAGCTTCTCGATGCAATCCGTGTAGCTCTCCAGCTCGCCCAGACGCCAGGTTACTTCGTAGAGAAGCTCCGCCGGCTCCCTGGCCTGGCGGTAGCGCTTCAGGCAGGACATCTCGGAAGCGAGCGCTTGCAGGCCGGCGGCCAGCTCCCCGTCCGCCAGCAGGTCCGCCAGCACCTCCTGGCGGTAGCGGATCGTATCCTCCTCCTGGCACAGGCCGGCGAGTATCCCCTCCACCTCCTCGAGCCGCTCTGCATCCACGGCGAGGGCCCGCACCGCGGCCCCCAGATCCAGATCCGCAGCGCTGCGATCGCTCAGCCTCCGCAGCCGGGACGGCTGTTCCCCATCCCCTCCCCCCGGGCGAAGCAGACTGACCGGTTGCCGCTTCACTACTCTCCTTTTCTGCTCCTCATGGATTGGAGGGCGCCGCTGGACGCGTCGATCTGGAAGACCTTGTACTCGCGCTTGAACTCGGAGGACTGCCCGATCAGGGTGGCCATCGGCCCTCCCGAGATGGTTTCCTGGCGCCGGGTGAAGCCTATGGTCACGTTCCAGAACTTGCTGTCCTCCGACAGGTCCACCTCCTCGAGAAGTACGTCCTTGAACTGCCCGGTGTCGTACATGTCTTTGAGGTACTCCATGGCCCTGGCGACCGCTTCCTTGACATCGACCATGACCGTCTCCTTCAGCTTCTTTCAACGCGGCGGCAGCGCCACGATTTCCTCACTCCGCCACTGGTAGTCCGATCCCCATAGCAGCCGCAGCAAACCTATCTGCCCGGAGTGATAGGTCCAGTGCCAGACGAGCTGACCCATGACTCCACGAACCGAGTACGTACTGCCGTCGCTCTTGCGGACAGAGTCGATATCTCGAAGCTCCCGAAGCGCCTGCTCCGAGTAGCTGTTCTGCACTGCCCGGCAGAGATCGATCAGCTCGGCGGCCGTGTACCCGGTGGGAGGCTGCTCGTCGAACCGTTCCAGGCCTCCCGGCTGGATGCTGTCGGCCAGAGTTTGGGGAAGCTGCAGGCCGGAGATCCTGCGCACCCAGGTTGTTTCGGCCCACAGCAGGTGCAGAACCAGTCTGGAGATCGAAAGTTTCGTGTCCCCCGGCGTGTAGTCCAGCGCCTCCGCAGGAAGATCGCTGATCTGGTCGTAGACCCGCTCGGCCAGCTCCCGGAGCATCGCCACCCGGTGGGCCAACTCGATATCGACGAAACCGGCGGGGGGCTCCAGCGCGTAGCGCCTCGGCCTGCCGGCTTTCGTTTTTTCAACATTCATGTCTCTATTGAGGGCCGAAGCGCCTCGGCGTGTCAAGCCGCAGGCTGGCGGTTCCGGGGTTCTCGCCTGCTACGGTATTCGGCGCCGCCCGCCGGCCGGCCAGCCGTCATGCGGATTCCCGCCGCCGCACTCCAGGGTTGCCGGAGCGTCTTTCGGGGCAGCGCCGCACTTCAGGATTGCCAGGGCGCCTTTACAGGCTGCGCCACACTACAGGGTTGCCGGAGCGCGGAATTGGTATTAGTATTTAGAAAGACGAGGTACATGGCCGGAGGAAACGCCTATGAGCAGGGCTGTGTATACGCTGCTGGCGAAGATACTGAGAGTCTTCTACGTGAAGGTTCGCATCGAGGGCATGCAGGAAGCGCTGGAGAAGACCGGCTCGATCCTGGTGGCCAACCACCTTGGCTCCTTCGGCCCCCTTGCCCTGATGACCTCCCTGATTCACCGGATCTACCCCTGGGTTGTCCACGAGGTTACCGAGCTCAAGGAATGCGCCGCCTACATTCGCAAAGACTTCGTGGAGAAGGAGCTGAAGCTCAGGTCCTTCCTGGCCGGGGAGCTGGCCAGGATCATCGGCCGCATCTGCGTGCACCTGATGAGCTATCTCAAGGCGATCCCCGTATACAGTAAGAGCAGCGAGATTTTCAGAACCTTCGAGATCAGCCTCTCCTACCTGAAAGCGGGCAAAACCCTGCTCATCTTTCCGGAGAACGACGAAAGCAAGAAGAGGGACTCGGCCTGCCTGCTGGACACCGGGTTCATGCGCCTGGCTCCGCTGCTTTTCGAAAGGACTCACCAGGTTCTGACCTTCTACCCGGTGGCGGTAAACAAGCACGTCCGGGGAGTCCGGATAGGGGAGCCGATCCGCTTCAATCCCCAGGCCCCCTACGGGGAGGAGCGGATGCGGATCAAGAGGCGGTTGGAGGGGAGCATCAGCCGCATGTACCGCGACCTGGAGCGGGAAAAAAAGCGCGGCCGCGCGGGCCGACATCTACAGAAAACCATAAAGAACGGAAAGCGGGCGGCCTGACCTCCAGCAGTGCTTCCGGCGGGTCTCCGGGACGTAGGGGCGCTTTAGAGGCGAGGGCGGCCTGAGAAACGGGACCTCCGGAAGCGGGGCCGCTCAGGAAAGCGAGCTGCGCTCCCGCAAGAACTCAGCCAGGTAGCGAGCCGTATAGGAGCCGTTCCCGGAAGCGGCCACCGCCTCCGGGCTTCCCTGAGCCACGATCCGCCCTCCCCCGTCGCCGCCTTCCGGACCCAGATCGATCAGCCAGTCGGCCTCGGCGATGATATCCAGGTTGTGCTCGATGATCACCACGGTGTTTCCCGCCTCGACCAGGCGGTGAAGGACCCGGATGAGCTTTTCCACGTCCGCCATGTGCAGCCCTATAGTGGGCTCGTCCAGCACGTAGAGGGAGTGGACGGGAGAGCCGGCCCTGCCCCGCCCAGGCGGCCCGCCGGGCTCCTCAGCGGCTACAGCGGACCGCGCCGGGACGTTCCTGTGTTCCTCGATCCGCTTCCGGCCGATCCCTCCTTCGGCTGCCGGGCCCCGGACCTTCCCGCTTTCAACCGGCAGCCTGGCCTTGGCCAGCTCGGTGACCAGCTTGATTCGCTGGGCCTCGCCGCCGCTCAAGGTGGGGCTGGGCTGCCCCAGGGTGATGTAGCCCAGGCCCACCTCCCGCAGCAGGTGCAGGGCCCGGTGAATCGCCGGATGGGCGGAGAAGAAATCAACCGCCTCGTCCACGCTCATGGCCAGCACGTCGGCGATGCTTTTGTCCCGGTAGCGCACCGACAGGGTCTCGGAGTTGAAGCGCTTTCCGCCGCAGGCCTCGCAGAGGACCGACACATTGGGCAGAAAGCTCATCTCGATCTTCTGCACCCCCTGTCCGGCGCATTGATCGCAGCGGCCCCCGGCCACGTTGAAGGAGAAACGGCTGGGCGTGTAGCCGCGCATTCTGGCCTCCGGGGTGCGAGTGTACAGCTTTCTCACCTCGTCCCAAAAGCCCACGTAGGTGGCGGGACAGGAGCGCGGGGTCTTGCCGATCGGGGCCTGGTCGACCTCCAGAGCCCTCTGCACCTGCTCCCAGCCCAGGACTCCAGCACAACCTACCAGCGCGGCGGAAGTCCCCTCCCGGGCGGAGCGCCGCCGGGAACGGCGGCGGGAGAGCAGGGCGTGCAGATTATCGTAGAGCACCTCCCGGACCAGGGTGCTCTTGCCGCTGCCGCTCACCCCGGTCACGCAGATCAGACTGCCGAGCGGAAAGGTGACCCGCAGGTTCTTCAGGTTGTGCAGCCTCGCCCCCTCCAGCTCGACGCGAGGGCGGCCGGTCTCTAGCCGGTCCCGCGGTCCGCTCGCCCGCCGCTGCGGCGAAAGAGGGTGCCGCAGGGGCCGGCGCAGGAACCTGGCCGTAAGGGAGGAGCGCCTGCGCAGCAGCCGGTCTACCGGGCCGGCGTACACCAGCCTGCCGCCGTTGACCCCGCCGCCGGGACCGAGATCGATCACGTGCTCGGCCTGGCGGATCGTCTGCTCGTCATGCTCCACAACCACCACGGTGTTCCCCTTGTCTCTGAGACGGTTGAGAGTGTCGAGGAGCAGGCGGTTGTCCCGGGCGTGCAGCCCGATGGTCGGCTCATCGAGTATATAGCAGACCCCTCGCAGGTTCGATCCCAGCTGGGAAGCCAGGCGGATTCTCTGGGCTTCGCCCCCGCTCAAGGTGGGAGCGGCCCGATCGAGAGACAGGTAGGACAGGCCCACCTGGGAGAGGAAATCGAGGCGGGAGAGCAGCTCCGCCGCGATGTCCCGGGCTATTTCCGCCTGAGAGCCCCGCAGCTTCAGCTCCCCGAAATATTTCAGGGCCTCGCTCACCGTCAGGGCCGTGAAATCGCCTATGTTGCGGCCGCGGAAGCGCACCGCCAGGGCTTCGGGGCGCAGCCGGGCCCCGCCGCAGTCCGGACACAGGCGCTCGGGGCCTTCCCACCAATCGTTCCACCAGATCTCCTCCCCGGTTTGCTCGTCGTCGAAGCCGGAGAGAAGAAGCCCGGTGCCGTAGCAGCGGGAGCACCAGCCGTGCTTGCTGTTGAAGGAAAACAGCCGGGGATCGAGCTCTTCGAAGCTGCGCCCGCAGCGGGGACAGGCCCGGCTGGTGGAAAAGATCGCCTCTTTCAGACCCGGACCGGATTCGGCGCCCGCCGCGATTCGCGGACGGCCCCTGTCCGCTTCGCCGGGTAGAGACCCCGGGCCGCTTGCCTTGCCGCGCACACCGCCCGGGCCGCTCCCTTCCGCTTCCGGGGCCACGTACACCACCTCTTTGCCCAGGTCCAGGGCCAGATCGAGCAGTCCGCGCAGCTCCGCGGTCTTGGCGTTCGATACTTTCAGGGCTCCCACGGGCAGCTCGATGCTGTGCTCCTGGAAGCGGTCGAGGCGGGGCCAGGGCGCCGTCGGGGTCCGCCTTCCGTCGACCCGCAGGTACCCGTACCCCTTGGCGGCCGCCCACCGGGCCAGGTCCGTGTAGTAGCCCTTGCGAGCCGTCACCAGCGGGGCGAGAAGGACCACCCGCCTGCCCCGGAACTGCCTCAGGATCCTGGCGAGGATCTGCTCCCTGCTCTGGGGCTCGATCGGCACCTGGCAGGCCGGGCAGTACTGGGTGCCCAGCTTGGCGAACAGCAGGCGCAGGAAGTGGTAGATCTCGGTCAGGGTGGCTACCGTGCTCTTACGGCCGCCCCGGCTGGTTCTCTGCTCGATCGCCACCGTGGGCGGCACGCCCAGCACGCCGTCAACGTCCGGACGGCTGGCCGGCTGCACGAACTGCCGGGCGTAGGCGTTGAGGGATTCCAGGTAGCGGCGTTGGCCCTCGGAAAAAAGGATGTCGAAGGCCAGCGTGCTCTTGCCGCTGCCGCTCACCCCGGTGACCACGGTGAAGCTGTCCCGAGGGATACGAACGTCGATCCCCTGCAGGTTGTGCTCCCGGGCGCGGCGAATAAGGATGTGGTGGTTCCTCTCCGCACCGGCGGGGAGCCGCCTGTCCGCACCGACTGCAGCGCCCGCAGCGGTTGCAGCGTCCGGGCCGGCCCCGGCGGGCTTTGGGACCGGCTCCCGCGGCTCTGCAGCCCTCTGGCGCAGATACTCCAGCAGGGCCTTGCCGGTGTGACTGCCCCGAACCTTCACGACCTGTCCGGGAGGCCCCGTGCAGACCACCTCCCCGCCGCTCTCTCCCCCCTCGGGTCCCAGATCGATGATCCAGTCTGCGGCCGCGATCACGTCCAGGTTGTGCTCGATCACCACCAGGGAATGTCCCGCCTCCTGCAGGCGGCGGAAGGCCTGGAGGAGGGTGGCGATGTCGTGGAAATGCAGTCCCGTGGTCGGCTCGTCGAACAGGAACAGACTCGGGGATCCATTCCGCCCTGCTCCGCGGGAGCCTTTGTTCCTGGCCTTGGCCAGGTGGCCGGCCAGCTTGAGGCGCTGGGCCTCGCCTCCGCTCAAGGTGGGCACCGGCTGGCCCAGGGTCAGGTAGCCCAGCCCGACAGCCACCAGGGGATCGAGCAGGCGCAGCACTTCGGGAACGCCGGCGAAGAACTCGCAGGCCTCGGCCACGGTCAGCTCCAGCACTCCGGCTATGGACCTGGCCTGGTACTTACCTGTGAGCCCCGGTAGAGACCGCTTTCCTCCCCTCCTCGCGGCGTGCCGGTCCGGGCTGTTATGGCCATCCCGGCTTTCTTTTGCCCTCGCCCCGGCGGGCCCGCGCCGACCCTCGGGCCCCTGAAGCCGTCCCGGGTCGCCCGGCTCGGTGTCCCCGGCCATCCACTGGGGCAGGATCTTGACCTCCAGGACGTCGGGACGGTAGCGCTTGCCGTCGCAGTCGGGGCAGCGCAGGTACACGTCGCTCAAGAACTGCATCTCGATGCGCTGAAAGCCGTTTCCCCCGCAGGTCGGGCAGCGCCCCTTGCCGGAGTTGAAGCTGAACGTCCCGGCGGTGTAGCCCCGCTGCCGGGCCAGCGGCTCGGCGGCGAAGAGCTTGCGGATCGGGCCCAGGGCGCCCACGTAGCTGGCCGGATTGGAGCGGGTGGTCTTGCCGATGGGCGACTGGTCGACCAGCACCACCTCGGAAAAGCGCTCGTACCCCCGGATCTCCCGGTGGCTGCCGGGCTGCTCCACGGGCTTGCCCTGCAGCTTGCGCAGCCCGCGATACAGAACGTCCTGGACCAGGCTGGATTTGCCCGAGCCGCTCACCCCGGTGATGCAGACCAGGCGGTTCCATGGAATCTTGACGTCGATATCTTTCAGGTTGTGTTCCCCGGCGCCGAGGATCTCCAGATAGCCTTTCCCGTCCGATCCCTCCTGCTCCGCCGAAGGAGGGTCGAGCCGGCCGGGCTGGCCCTTGCCGCGCCGCGCCTGCTCGCTACCGCGCAACGCTTGCTCGCGGACGCTCAGCTCCCCGCGCAGATAGCGAGCCGTGAGGGAGCGCTCGTCCTGCAAAAGCCTCTCCCTGGGGCCGAAGAACACGACCTCTCCCCCCTTCTCTCCCGCGCCGGGTCCCAGGTCGAGAACCGTATCCGCCGCCCGGATCACCTCCGGGTCGTGCTCCACCACCACCAGCGTATTCCCCGCGTCCCGCAGGCGGTGCAGCACCCCGATGAGCCGGCGGATGTCCCGGGAGTGCAGCCCGATGCTCGGCTCGTCGAGCACGAACAGGGCGTTGACCAGCGAGGTGCCCAGCGCGGTGGTCAGGTTTATGCGCTGCACCTCGCCGCCGCTCAGGGTCCGGGACTGGCGGTCGAGGGTCAGGTAGCCCAGCCCCACCTCCGCCAGGTAGCGAAGGCGGGAGCGAATCTCCTCCAGGAGCATCCCCGCCGCCTCGTCGAGGCTGCCAGCCCCTGCCGATACGGGAAGACGCCGCCCGGGGTAAGGCGTCGCCGGCTTCGCCTTGCCACTGCCGGTTTCCCCGGGCGGCTGGGCAGCCCCCGGCGGTTGAGGCACCGGCGGCTGCTCCCCGTCCAGCTTCAGATCCCGGAAAAAGGCATGGCAGCGCTCGATCGGCAGCAGCATCAGCTCGTGGATGTTCACTCCCGGCGGCGGTCCGATCCTCCACAGCAGGGCTTCCGGCTTGAGCCGGGCGCCCCGGCAGTCGGGGCACGGGTGGTAGGCCCGGTACTTGGACAGAAGCACCCGGATGTGCATCTTGTAGGACTTGGTCTCCAGCCAGTCGAAAAATCCCTTGATCCCGTACCAGCTGCCCTCCCCGGTCCACCGGCCCTCCATGACCCACTCGCGCTGGGCCTGGCTCAGCTCCCGCCAGGGAACATCCAGGGGGACGTTCTGCTTACGGGCGAAATGCCGCAGATCGCGCTGGCATTCCCGGAAGCTCTCGCTCTGCCAGGGCCTGATCGCCCCCTCAGCCAGGGTCTTGCCTTCGTCCGGGATCACCAGGCCGGGATCGATGCCGATAACCCGGCCGAAGCCGCGGCAGGTCTCGCAGGCGCCGATCGGTGAGTTGAAGGAAAACAGATTGGGTACCGGGTCCCGGTAGTGGATGTCGCAGTCCGGGCAGTGCAGGTCACTCGAGAAGCGCCAGGCAGGGAGGGCCCGCATCCGCTCGTCGAGGGGATACACCAGCACCCTGCCCTGGCCGTATCGGAGAGCCGCCTCCAGGTCCTCGATCACCCGCGAGCGGTTTTCCGCCTGCAGGCGGACCCGGTCCTGAACGACCTCCAAGATTTCCCCCTGCCGGCCCTCCCGGAGCTCCCGGCGGTGGATGCGGGTATAGCCCTGCTTGAGAAGCAGGGCCTTCACCTCCTCCTCGCTGAAGTTGTGAGGAACGGTTACCGGGAACACGATCAACACCCGGGGCTCCCCTCCGCCCCCGAGCCGCAGCAGCTCGTTCCAGATGCTTTCCGGCGAGTCCCGCTGCACCGGCTTGCCGCAGCCCCGGCAGTACAGCCGCGCCGCCCTGGCGTAGAGCAGCTTCAGGTGGTCATTGAGCTCGGTCATGGTGCCCACGGTGGAGCGGGAGGTGCGCACCGGGTTGACCTGGTCGATGGCGATGGCCGGCGGTATGCCCTCGATGCGGTCGACCTGGGGTTTGTCCATCCGGTCGAGGAACTGGCGGGTGTAGGGAGAGAAAGTCTCCACGTAGCGCCGCTGTCCTTCCGAGTACAGGGTGTCGAAGGCCAGGGAGGACTTGCCCGAGCCGCTGACCCCGGTGACCACGATCAGCTTGTTCAGCGGCAGGCGTAGGGAGAGGGACTTGAGGTTGTTCTGCCGGGCGCCTTCGACAGTGATAAAGGAATCGGACAACGGGGCTCTCACACTTTTTGTTCCGGGATTTCCCATCTATCCTAATCGTCTTTGGCCGGCCGTGGCAAGAGGTGTCACGGGTAGGCGGCGCGGGGGATCCTCCGCTTCCGGCCCCGCCCCCCTCCGGCGCAGCGCTCTGCGGTACGCCGACGAAAACCTGGCTCACCTGCACGGCCGGCGCATCCCCTCCGCCCGACGCTCCCCGTACCGGAGGCAGCCTCTATATAAAGGTAGATATTTCCAGGCGCAAAGAGAAGTAAAGATTTGTCCCGCTTCACTCCCGGTGTGTATATTCAAAAAGAGGTGTGACATGCCGGTTCGCAAAGGTAAACTTGTCATCGTGGGCGCTGGCTCTGTGGGCGCTACTCTGCTGTACAACCTCACCCTGAAGGCGGTGGTGGATGAGATCGTGCTGATCGATCTGGACCGCAAGCGCGCCGAGGCCGAGACGCTGGACGTCGAGCAGGGAATGCCTTACGGAACCCCGGTGCATCTTCGGGTGGGTGAGTACAGCGACTGCAGCGACGCTGAAATGGTGGTGATCACCGCCGGAGCCAAGCAGAAGCCGGGGGAGTCCCGCACCGACCTACTGTCCAGAAACGCAGCCGTCACCCGCAGCGTTGTCCAGTCGGTGCTGGCTCACCATTTCGCCGGGATCTTCCTGGTGATCACCAATCCCGTGGACGTGCTGACCTACGCGGCCTGGAAGGAAAGCGGCTTCCCGGCCTCCCGGGTGATCGGCTCCGGAACGGTGCTGGACTCCTCCAGGCTGCGCGGGTTCCTGGCCGATCACTGCGGCGTCAGCTCCAACAGCGTTCACGGCTACGTGCTGGGCGAGCACGGGGACACCTCCTTTCCGGCCTGGTCGCTGGTCATGATTGGCGGGATGCAGATTCGGAACTACTGCACTCTCTGCCGGAGAGAAGACTGCGCCAAGGCCGAGTTCTTCGAAGAGGCTGTGCGCTACGTGCGTGAGGCCGCCTACAAAATCATCGAGGCAAAGGGCTCGACCTACTACGCGATCGCCCAGGCGGCCTCGATCATCATCCAGGCCATCGTTCGGGACGAGAAGAGGATCCTCCCCGTTTCCACGGTACATCGCGACTATCACGGTATCGGCGAAACGGCGTTCAGCTTTCCCACCATCCTCGGCGAAGCCGGGGCCGAGCAGGTGCTGGAAATAGAGCTGACCGAAGAGGAGCGGGAGAGCCTGCTGCGCTCGGCCCGCTTCGTGGCCGAAAGCATTCGGTCTGTCGGGTGAGGTCCGGAAAAGACTGCAAGTATATAATAGAGCTGGATTTCATATGCAACTTGGCAAACCCCCGAGCTGAGGGCTATTTTGTCCTGGGAATATGTCCTCTCAGAGGATGATTACAGATTATACAGAGAAAATATTTCTCTGCTTGAAGAGCGGGTAATAGGAAATTTCCCGGACAGCTACAAAGATACCAGTATCATTTCGGCAATAAGAAACATTCCCCGCCACCTTTTTGTGAATGAAAGTTACAAAGCACTCGCCTACACCGATAATGCTTTTCCCACCAGTGGAGGACTTACGACCTCCGCTCCCTCTGTAATCGCTGAAATGATTTTCAATGTCGGTATCCGGAGCGGTGACAAGCTGCTTGAAATAGGAACCGGAACCGGTTATGAAGCAGCGGTTCTCGCCGAAATGGGCGTAAAGGTGTTTACAATAGAGATTGACGGGCAGGTAGCGGAAAAAGCAAACAGAATTCTCGTGGATCTGGGCTACAAGATCGACGAACGGATAACAAATGAGCAAATAAAAAAGGAATGTATGAGACGATTTACGAAAATAAAGTCGTTATTCCCGTACAGGGGGAAAATAAGGCTCTTTTGGGGCAACGGACAGAATGGGCTGGAAGAGTACTCACCTTATAACGGAATAATCGTCGCCGCATCGATTCCGCACATAAAGCACATTCAGAACCTCATAAGACAACTATCGCCGAGTGGTGGAAAGCTGCTCGTACCGATTGGAAGCAGATATTCGCAAACTCTACACATAATAAAACGAAACCGGAATCGAATCGAAGGCGCCATCCTGAATGGGATTTCCTTCAATTTCGTCCGCATGATTATAGATCAGGATAGTTAACCCAGGAGCTTCCCGAAATCATCTTTCCTCGGTCTTTATATTAGGCGGCGCGGGGATCGAACCCGACCTGCGTTTTCACGTTATCCAGCGATTGGCTCGCCTCAGAAAGGAACGCGGGTATACTCAAAAAGAGCTGGCAGAGAAATTCGTCATCATTCATGCTCTTGTCTCTGACTCCGAGAGAGGGAAATTGAGACTCTATGACAATATGGTCAGTAGATTCGCTGTAGCCCTGGAAGTAAGCATCGATGGAATTCTTGGCCTAGAGAGCAATAATCATCGTGAAACAAAGAATCCCTCCGCATCGTGCGACGGCTGAAACGAATCGAGACTCTCCCGCCTTCCAAACAAAAGGGCTTCTTCAGATCATCGGCGGGTTCTTGAAAGGCGAGAGCCCGTAAAACTGAAGGCTCTTTTCCGAACAGCCTTGTCTCGGTGGACAGTCCTTACAAACTGCCGGCAATCGCTCCGGCCTTCCCTCACCCCCTTGCCGCCCCCTCTCAAGCTCTCCTCCCAGGCTTACCCTCCGCTAAGGTATCCTATTGTACATCCGAGAGGGGGGATCTTCAAAAGGGGGTTCGGTTTTGGTACGCTCCTCGCTTCCTCGACTTCCTGTCTCCTCGTTCGTCGCTAGCAAAATCCCTCCGCTCAAGTGGGAAGCGTACTGAGCCTGAAATCCCGTCTAGTTGCACTCAGGAGTCGCGCTTATCCTGCTCCTTGAGGCAGTCATTTAGACTCCACCTAGAACAGATAGTAAAATCTTCACTACCCTTTGCTCACTGTTCATTTCGAACTCCAGCAAATACAACTTTGAGTTAGAAAGGACTGGATCGTATGTGTACGGGTCGTATTTCTCAATTCTCCCGTTTGAGATCACAGCATAATAACTGAGCGTATCTTTAGACCCGTCCTTCCAAAGATACTTCTCGCCGTATTTCTGGAGTACAGTGCTTCTATGATCTCCGATTCGGATACCTCTGCACGTTCTGAAATCGTGCCCGGTCACTCCTATTGAAAAGACGTCTTCCCATCCTCTCCCCCGAGAAATCGCAATACCGTTATATTCGTAATACAGAATATCCCAGTCGGACACGGAACCCTCAGTTTTCGGGTAGACCGTCACTCGAACTGGTTCACCCAGTATGGCCTCCGCTTCCGACCATAGCTGAAGCAGGAACACGCTTTTCTCTTCTCCGATGTTCGATATGGCGAAATCCTGAAGACTGAATATGTCTTTTTCGGTGCAACTCCCGTCTGCATGGAGGTATGTTTCGCTTGCTGCCGAGAGCAGAATGAAGATTAGAGACACTAGATATATACGCATTTTGCTTATCTCCGGAACGTGCTTGGGTACTGTGTGGATAAGTAAGAATAGGGATCAACATAGGTCCCTCCTACCTTGAACGCGAAACAGATGGCAACGCCTTGTGCCTCTCCGATCAAGGTGTAGTACCTCAGCCACTCGCTGGACAGCCTTATTCGGCAGGTTCTGTTTCTTCGTCGTGTTTGATAAGAAATTATCAATTGAACCAATCCAGGTGTTGATATTTCTTTAATCCCAGTTCCAGGAGCCCAAGCACTTCCTCATACCGGCCTTCTGCTCTGAACCGATCGAAGGCGTCGCTCAGGATCACATGCCAGCACAAGGAAAGTGTGTTCATCTGAATGCTGTCGACCCACTCATATTTTGTGCTGAGCTTGGTCGTTTCCAGGGCTTTTTGCAGAAACTCTAATGCCCGATCGAACTCTCCTTTCTGTGCATAGGCCGAGGCTATCCAGAAGTAGCCGGAGGAAAAGGTGCGCTCCCATTCGATCAAGTCTAGGTCGTCGCCATAGCGCTCATAGACATCGATCAGCTCGTCGTACTTGCCCAGGTAATAGAGAACCTCCAGGATGCTCCTGAGTATTCTTTTTTTGACACGCGTACTCAATTGAAGCCTGTCCCCGTAATCATACTGTTTGGCAATGGCATACGCCCTGCCGTATTGTTTCTTGCCGGCGTAGTATTTATAGAGAAACAAGACCTCATGATCTTCAGGATCCTTCTCCAAGCTCTGGGCGAACCACTCCGGCGCCTCCAGATAATAGATGTGGTCCAACAATTCTCTACCCGAATAACGCTTGCTCAGCTCGTCGAATGTCTCATTATACTTGGTATGTTCTTGATAATCGGGATGGCTCTTTACCTCTTCGGGCAGCTCCTGTTCGGGAATCACGGCAAGGAGATGGCTGGTATGCCGTACGGCGAAAAACAGGATCTCCTCGGCCGTCAAGTCATCCAGCCGCTCGCGGGCATTGTCGATGGCTTCTTCTAAATAGATCGCTTCCAGAATAATATCGTTGATCCCGATGCGCAAACCCACGTGGAGCCAGGGGCGAACATCATCCCCGGTTTTCCGCATGTACTCCTTGAATAGCTGAAAGCTCTCGATGAACTCGGAGCTCATCAAGCGGATCATGGCCCGGTCGTAGAGAAACTGAATATCGTCACCCCTGTAGATCTTGCGCTGGTTCTCTTCCAGGTACCGCAGCACGGTATGAAGCGTATATCTGGAATACAGCCCTCTGGTGTGGGCGACAAACCCGGTGCCGTTTCTAGCCCGCTCCAGGTACTCCTCCCAGTCCGTGTAGATCCAGGGCGGAAACTCCTCGGCCTTGGGCTTTCCGCATACGGTCAACGACAGGACCAGAGAAACGAGGATGATTGCAGGTAGCTTATACCTCATGGAAGAAGCTCTAAAACTAATACCCCTGCTGGACCAGCAGGCTGTCAAACTGCCATGACCAATAAGTCGCATAGTCCTCGTATAAACTTTTTTCTTCACGATAACGCTTCCAGTAATATTCCATTCTTTCTTTGTGATGCGGACCGATTTGAAATGCCGACAATCCCGTCCCATCACAGAGCTGTTCGTGCTGTCTTAGAAAGTTTGCAATCTCAAAGTTTCTGTGATACAACATGTACTCATCACTCTCCAGAGCGCTGCGATCCCCCTCGAAATGGAGCTTCCGGTACTCCTTGAACAGATACCCCGGCACCAGTTGGTACTGGGAGAGGGTCACCCCGGGATGCTCGAGGTCCTGACCCACCCCTGCCATCGGTCCGTACGTATATCCTCCGTAGAAGAGGATCTTCATCTGATCCGGTTTGCTGATCCTGTCGTTGAACATCTTATTTCCCAAGAACAGGTACCGCTCCACCATCTGTTGTTCGATAATCTCGGCCTGCCACTCCGGCATCGTTTGGGGATCGTAGGCTACATTCAGCCCAATATCAATAGCTTCGGCCATTCCGAATATCTTTTTATCTCTTCCCCACTTATAATGCCAGTGCTCATACGCTTTTTCGGGATCGACGAGCAGGTCTTTCAGGAAATAGTCATGAATCCCCCGGGCATATCCGTAGCCCGTCTGGACGCTGTTGATTCCGGCCACGATACTGGCGACCACTCCTGGCTTGCTGAGTATTTGCTCCGGGCTGGATATCCCATACATATGAGAAATCAAGCCTTGAATAGTTATCGCCCCTTCATCCACCCATGACAGGTAGGCAGAAGCAGCCATGCTGGAACCGAACAATAAAGCATCAAGCTGGTCTTGCTCTACGGTATGCCGCTCTCCGGTCAGCACCACATCCTCTCGATCCTCGAGCCCGGCCAATCGAAATAGCGCATGCGGTCCTCCCATGATCACATTCTCGTAGAAATCCTCCAGACGGCCGCTGTCCAGCGTAGGAATAACCCCGACGAGACCCATCTTCTCCCAGTTTTTGCTCCCTACTCGTTTGGCAAAGTCTCTATCGCTTCTGAAGCTCGAGTCAATATAGTAGCTCCAAATCGATGGCTGACCCAGCTCTTCGGCCAGCTTATAGGCAACGTACTTCTTCAGCAGATCGTTGTTCTCAGCTACGAAGCCTTGACCGTAATCCGAGGCGATGCGTATGGCCATTTCGATCTCAGCCGTGACTGCTTGCCTGGTCTCCAGCTCGTTTTCCAGCAAGCTGACCAGGGTGCCGTCACTGCGTATATCGCCGGGAATATACCCGTCCCGGTGGGCTTCATGCTGGAGCAAGGCTGCGGCTACCAACTGGTTTCCCAAGTCGTTCCCGAAAGACTGCAGGTAAATATCCCTGCCCCCATCGGTGCGGGTGACGGTCTCTGCCTCTCCAAGAACGTCGATTCCGACATGCAGCCGGTCGGCGCCCCGAAGTATGTTGCGATAGGTGGCAAGCCCCTGCTCATCCCCGAAGGAGTAGGCTGCCCGCAGCATGATGTCGGTCATCTGGCCGTCATGGATCTGTGCGTACTCGCGAGAGTATCGTTTGATCTTCCGATTCTCGCTCATCACTACCATCCCGCCGATCGAATCCACGATGGCCGAGGCACTGAGGTTCGTTCCATCCTGACCAAGTCCAAACAGCGGCCCCTCGCCTTCCAGGTGCAGCTCCAGCAGCCCGTGGGTGGCAGCGTTCCCTTGGTAGTCAGTATACTCGAATCCTAATAAGTTCCCGATATCCTGCATGTTCACCACGTTCAGGGTCGTCTCCCCGAGCATGGCATATTCCACCGCACTCGAGGCGATCCCCCCAATCAGGGTATTGAACGAGCCGATCTGCCCCGTATGGTAACTGGAGAAGCCGGCCACATCGCTCAGATTAACCGTACCGAGCCCGCTACTGACAAAGGTCCCGGTCATCCCCGCGGCATACCCGGCCAGGGCCTCGGCGCCCACCAGGCTGCTGCGGAACGCGTCGATGTCATAGCCCCATAGGCCCCCGTGCTGGTACTGGATCGCCTCGAGCGCCCCGGTGGCCATATTGCTCAGCCCCAACTCGGCTCCCTTGACCATGGTCTGACCGATCACCCCGCCTGCCCCTTCATAGGCCGCCCCGATCTGGCCGCTGAGATACCCGCCGGCCTGGCCGATACCCGTTCCCACCGCGCTGCTAAGCCCCTTCTTGGTGAACCCCACCAGCCCTTCGTCCCAGCTCATCACTCCGCCGCTCACATCCGCCATGGTAAACAGCGCATCATCGGCCAGGTTCAGAAGCAGCGCTCCCCCGGGCCCCAGACAGGCGGTGGCGATCACGCTGGTGGCCAGGTCCACGACCGAGCGCACCGACGGGGCCCCGAACAGCCTATCCGACTCCCCGTCGTTGTCCGCATCGTCATCCCACAGCTTCTGGCTGTACCAGGCAACATCCAGGGCGGCCAGCCCCCGGCCCAACCGCGCCTCGTTGCGCAGGAACAGCTCGTAGATCCGCCCCATTTCCCCGTAGCCCGCCTTCTCCACCTCCTCCGGATCGTCTTCCTTCATCTTCGGCGCATAGCCCACATGAAAGTTGAACAGCCCCCGCGTCTCCCGGAACAGGTATTCACCGTCCTCTCCCTTCTCCCCATAGCGGGCCGAAGCGGCAAACAGCGCCTCCTGCCTCTCCAGGTAGGAGATAAACCACTCATCCAGCCCCTCCCGCAATCCTTTTTCCTCCTCTTCCCCGAAGATCAACGCCACGTAGCTTTGCAGGTTCTCCACCGCACTCTCCACTTTAGCCTGGATCACCTCCCCGGGCAGCCCCTCCAGGCCCCGCCGGGACAGGTCCACCCCCACGTCAAAGGCCGGGGCGATGAAATACCGGTAGGCCCTGATCCGGTGGGTCTCCTCTTCGATGCCCTGCAGCAACGTCATGTCGATGATCGCTCTGCGCGTATACAAATGGCCCTGCCGCCGGTAGCCCACCGCGATGAGCTGCGTGTCTACGCCGCGCTCCACGCTCCGGTTCGCCTTCTCTACGCTCTCGGCTATCCCCTCCTCGGTCTCATCCACCGCCTTGCGCATCTGGAGCGCCCCGGCCAGGGCCACGTGCTTGCGGATCTCCCCGCACAACTGCTCCTGTACTTCATCCATGTCCAGCAGCACCGCCGTGTGGTTCCGCAGCTCCGGTAAAAAGGCCGCTACCACAGTCCCTCCCCGTTCCGATTGGGCCGTCAAAAAGCGGGCGTGGGCCACCATCGCTTCCAGGCTCCGCCCGTCCACCACCTCCTCCACCAAGCCGCTCAGATCCGTATGCTTTACCCTCAGGTCGGGAATGGTGATTTCTTCCACTTCGGCGATCATGCGCTCGGCGTCCAGGCCCACCTCCCGGGCCAGAGCCACGCTCCCGGCCCGCGCACCTTTCTGCGCGCTGTCCTGCACCCAGCGCTCCCGCCCGCTCAGCAACAGCGCGTATTGGTCTTGCCAGCGAGCCGCCTGCTGCCCATAGGCTTCCGCATACTCTTCCTGCCAGCGCTTGCGCTGCCCGGTCAGCACTACCAGACCCCTGGCCCATTCCCCGGCGCCCGTGCGGAAAAGCTCCGCGGTTCGCTGCTCCCAGCGATTCCGCCGCCTGATCAGCTCTTCGTAGCTCTGTTGCAGCCGGTTGTATTGAGCCTGGTTGGCCAGCTCGAGCCGACTGCCGAAATAGCCGACCAGCTCCTCCCCCAGTCGATCCAGGACGAGAGCCCGGCAGGCCATGTTTCCGTAGCTCTCGATCCGGCCGGCGTAGTCGAGCTGCGCCGCATAGTAACCCTCGTCCGTGTAGGCGGGATGCTCGTACAAAGCGCGGGCCAGGCTCTCCACGGCTGCCAGATCGGGATCCTGATCGGCCACCTCGGCCATATAACCGGCCAGTGCTTCCTGCCGCTGCCGCCGGAGCTGCGCCACGCGCTGCCTGATTTCGACGCTCTTGGACTGCAGGGCGCCGGCGGCGATATCAATAAGGCCGTCGATGGCTTTCAGACTGGATACTAGATCCGCAGCCGAAAGCTGGCCGAAGCTCTGCGCCAGGAACAGCTCCAGGTGATCGCTCACCTCTATGTCGGTCTCCTGCTCCATGGCCCTTTTCAGAGCATCCACCGTGCTCACCTCGGAGGAGTCACTGCCCAGCAGGAGCGAAAGCAGCTCCTTGTTCTCCCGGTAGGAGGCCGATTCTCGGTGTAGGGAGCTGGCCAGGCCGGCTGTCTCCTTCCTGTCCCCTTTGCCGTTTATGGTGGTCATGTTGTGCCGCAGCCGCTTTATTTTCTTGCTCTCACGGGTAAATAAATCCTTCAACCAGCGCCTTTTCTTCCTTTTCTCTACACTCTTCGCTTTAGCGTTGACATAGGCACGGGCGATGGCGCTGAGGTCCTTGCCGATGAAGGTGGTGGAATCGACCATGCCTGCTTTCATCATGACCTTAAAGAAGCTGTACAGCTTGTTCAGCTCGGCATTACTGGCGATATTGCTGTGAAAAGACCGGCAATAGTCCTTCAGGTACTGGTCCATATCGACTCTTACACTAATAAGAGGCGGCCAGATACCGTTGGGATTCGGTACTTGTTCGCGTACATACTCATCCATCAGCTTCCGGTAGTTCTGGTCCTGATAGATGTAGATGGTGATGTCCTTCTTCGTTCCCAGCTCGAAGCTTTCGTAGAAATACGCCAGGCCGAACCTCCTGAGCAGACCCTCGGCCCCCAGCTCGCTCAGGCGGCTCATCCATAGCACAATATCGGTGCTGTAGACCTCTTCGCTTTGTTCGGCGGCAAAATAGCGCTCCAGCTCGGCATCGATCTGCTCATTGGCCAGCGAAGAGAAATCGGTCAACCGCTCGGAGCCGGCCTGCAGATCGGGGCAAAAGGCGAGCGTCTGCTCTACCCCGCCCCCTGCGGCTCGTTGAAAGCTGAAGCTGTCTATTACCTTGTCCTGAATCACGGAGAAGGAGCGGCCCATCTTTTCGTCGGTTTTCCTGATCTTGACTTCCAGAGCTTGCCGGGCGTTCACCAGGTAGGTAGTGTCGTCGGTCAGAGTCTTTTCCTCTTCCTTCAGGCTCAGGTATTGAGAATCCAGCGCTTCGGGGCTCGCCTTTGCCGCATCGATCCGGCGCAGTATGTTCAAGATCTCCAGGTTCCGGTTGTATTCCTCGAGACGCCTTTGATACAGGTCCTGAGGATCGAGTCGCTGGAGGTCGTATCCGCTCAGAGCATAATCACGGATTTCCGTCGCTTCCTGAAGCCCATAGCGAGCCTCCTGATAGAGCTGAAAAGCCGCCTCTACCGCCTTCCGGCCCTGGAGGTAGCGTTCGGACAGCGCGGAAAACTCATCCAGCAGTCTCCGGTACTCGCTGCGTTCGCCGGCCATCACATCCTTCAGCTCGTTCATCCGCTCCTCAGCCAGCACGACCTCGCTCTCGTAGTATTCCTGTTGGGAGGTCTCCCAGGCAGCCAGCTGCCGCTGTTTCAGCTCCAATGTCGCCACTAGGTCCTTGATTTCGGTTACTCGACCGTAGAGATCCTGACGGACTTGATAGAACTGTTCGTAGTCGGTATCCGGTATCCACTGCTCCTGCTCGTAAACCCGGATCGCTTCATTCAGCAGCTCCTGGAAGGCAATTTCTTCCAGCGCCAGTTCTTGTCTCTCCACCTCGAGACCGTCGAGGGCGGCGACCTTTTCCAGGGCCAGAGCACGGCTGGTGGCTGAAATGAGTGAATCCACCAGCTCCCTCGTTGCCTCTTCAAAAAACAAGGCAGTGAGGGCTGAAGAAAAGCGCAGAGCTTCGGGCTCGATCCCCTGGAGCCGGGCGGCCAGGCGGACCTTCTCGTAGAGGTCCTGCGGATCGTAATGTTCGCTGATAAACCCCGAGAGCTCTCTCTCGAAGAAGGCGGAATAGGGCGAGCTGATCTCCGGATCGTCCATCCCGTTCCGGAACGCCTTGATGTCTTGCGGGGAAAAGGCGCTCGGGCCCAAGCCCGCTTGCTCCAAGGCTTCGAGTAGATACATCGATCGGGCTTCCGGCCCGCTGCCCCGGCTCTCCTCCTGCCTCTCGATATAGCCGCTGATCAACTCGAGGAGCAAGGAGCGGGAACCGCTGAAATCGTGTTCGTACAAAAGAGCTGCCTTCTGCAGCGAGTCAATCCCTGCATCGAGCCCGTCCAACAGCTCCTCGGCAGCAGCGATGGACGCCTCGAGCTCCTCGCTCACCGCCGGGACGTCCAGCTCCTGACCCCACAGCCGGGCCGCCAGGCAGCGATCCAGGGTTTCCACCAGGTACTCCGGAAGATCTCCGGCCGAGTAGAGCCGCTCGTAGAGGGTAACGATTTCTTCCACTGTTTCCAGGGATACGGTCGGAACCGAGTATCCGGGGACTTCTTCCCCGCCCCAATCCTCATAGGCCTCGGGATCGATGAAGCCGAGAATTTCGGCAAGCCGGGAAGCTCGCTCGTGCCGATACACCGTGCCCAATACCGGAGCGTAGGATCCGTACTCCCGCCATACTTCCAGGCGGATCCGGGCTCCCTCGCTCTGCGCTTTTAACGCGAGAACGTACCGGTCAGCCAGGTTTACATCCGAGACCGAAAAGCTGTCTTTCCCCGTGACAAACGACCGCAATCGCTCCTGGAGCACAGGCTCGAGGCTTTCCATAACCTCCAGTCGATCCGCTCCCTCTGCAATCGCTTCCAGGCTCTCGGCGATTGCCTCCAGGACTGCCAGCTCCCCGGACCAGTCGCTGCGCTCCGGGTGCAGCAAGGCCAAAATCGAGGCGAGCTCTTCGATCTGCGGCTGTGCCGCCGACACCGCACCTGTGAGATACCCTACGACCTGGCTCTCCAGCTCGACCTTTCCCAGCAGGTATTCGAGCTGCGCCTCTTGCTCCTCCATCTCCAGGCCCGCCAGAGCCTCCACCGACTCCCATTCGCCAGACGGACTTTCCATCTCTAATAGGGCTAGAAGCTCATCGCAGCGGGCCAGCTCCAACGCGTACTTCCCCTGCAGTTCCGCCTGAAGCGCTTGCGCCTCCTTCCTGCCCAGAGCTCCCGAGGCCCCGGCGACGAACCCGCGGCTGTAAGCTTCGACAAGCCGCCGGTGCCACGGATCGTCTTGCTCGATCCCGGCCAGCACGAGACCGGCCCGGAAGGTCTCCACGGGGATACCCTCCCAATCCAGCTCGATCGCCGAGACCGCCTGGAATGCCTCGAGGAGCTCGCCGCGGTTTCGCAACACATCCTCTTCCCCCTCCGCCTCCATCCCCAGCAGGTCGCGCACCATCCGTTCGGCTTGCTCGATTCGATCCTGTCTCCGATAGGATTCGGCGGCCTGGAAATAGCTCAGATGAAGGACCTTCCGCTCCTCCAGGAAGTACCGGTCGATCTCGGTCTCCAGATCCTCGATGATCGCCTGAAAGATGCCGGCATCATTTGTGGTCCAGTAGGCCCATTTCTCCTCGAAATCGGCCCTGGCCTCGCGGAAAGCCTGCTCAGCGGCCTGCAACTCCCCCTGCTGCTCGGCCGCCAGGCTCTCGGCCGCGGCCAACCACTCGGATAGTTCTTCCAACCGCCTTATTTCCTCCGCATACTCGGCTTCCCTCCCCTCGAACAGGCTGAGCGCCGCCCGGTAGCGCTCCTTGGTCTGCGCCTCCGTGGCCCTCCCTGAGCTGTGGTCTGCGGCATACTCCACCACGGCCCGGGCAATATCGAGCTGCCTCCCCAACATGGCCACCCGTTCCTCCAGGCGCTGAAGCTCCAACTCGTAGCTGCCCCCCGCACCCTTGCTCTCCCCCAGGACCCCGCTTCCATAGCCGTCGATCCGCTCTTTCATCGCCAGCAGCGCCTGTTCGGCCTCCAAACCGGTCTGCCGAAAATCAAGCTCAACCCCGCGCCAATAAGTAAGCTCCTCCTGGTAGAGCTGGTACTCGGCGTTCTTGCGGTCCCGCTCTTCAACCAGCCCCTGGCGGGTCGCATACAGCTCTTGAAGCTCTGACTTGAGACGGTGGAGCACTTCTTTACCGATGGAGTGAAAAGGCAGCGAGTAAAAGTGTTTGACCAACGCAAAAAATAACTCTTTCTCTTCTAGATTCTCATCGACTGCATCGATCAACCGCTGCTTATCAGCCCGATACTGCCCGATTCGGTTCTGCTCCGCTTCCAGGAACTCGATATTCAGCCGGGCCGTCTCCAACACTTGGGCGCTTTGCCGGTACAGCGAGGTGCAGGCGTGCACTTCCTTGGCCAGCTTGGCTACCTCCTGATCGGAAGCCTCTTCCATCTCTCGGACCACGGTCTGATATTCCGTGAAGAACTCCGACTCCCGCGCCTCCCAGCTCCGGCGTCCCTCCTCGATGACCTTGCCGATCTGCTCGGCCCACCTTTCGCGGGCTTCTCCGAACAGCTCGACGGCCTGATCCCAGGAGCGCTCAGCCTCCAGGTACTGCTGCCCGGCCTCTGTCTCCCACCGAATCCGTTCCTGTAGAAACCGCTTCTCCGCCTGGTTCCAACGCTCCAGCCCTCGCTCGAATTCCTGCTTGAAGCTTTCCTCCCAGTTCTGCAATGCTACTTCAATCTCCTCTGCCGGCGTATCGTTTAACGCCTTCAGCTCGGAGACCAGGCTGTTCGTGGCCCGGTCCAAATCCGCTTCCGTCTCCTCTACCAGTCGGACCGCCAGCTCCCCAGCGGTCTGCTCCTCGCTCTTCTTCCGCAGAGAGTAGGAATCCTGCAGCCGCCGTCGCAGGAAGGAGTTTTCCGCCTGGCGGAACAAACGCTCGAACTCACCTGCCACTGCCTCCCGATATTGCTGCAGGGAAACGCTCATCCTGGCCTCGGCTGAGTCTCGATACGGCGCTTCCACCTGCCCCAGGATCTCTTGATAAACGATCCGGCCCTCCGTTTCCCACTGCTCGATCAGCTCGGAGTTCCGAGCTTCAAGTTGCGCGGACCAGGCCTCATGATCCTGTTCCCACGCCTCGGTTCCCTTCATCAGGGGATCTCCGGCCGAATCCAGCCGTATCGCTCCGGTCTCCCCTGTGTCGTAGAGATAAAGCAGATTGGCATCCCGGCGTTCGGAAAAGAAGGCACTGAGATCCGCTTCCGGCAACCTCAGGCGTAAATGCCGATCCAGCCAGGCCGCCAGCCTCTCTCGAAGCTGCTGCTCGAAGGCCTCCTGTTCCCACTCCGGTACGGCAGGCAGGGCACCGCTGGCTACCTGCATCCATTCGGCAAGAGTTTCCCGGCGATCGGCCCGATCGAACACCGCTCGCCAGTCTTCATAACCGCTGGACCAGCTCTGTAGATCATCCTGAGCGTCAAGAATGGGGCAAAAGCCAAGGGTAAATACGACCGTAAGGGCGACGCATATCGAACGCATCCCTTCCTCCTCTTCGATACGGCCGGCGGGCTTTTTCTATCTATTCTGGTGTACAGAAGGGCGGTTGTCAAATTTTTTTAAGAATTTCATTTATATCTATAAATATATTAACTATTAATTTTGACTTACAATGATATAATGTACAAAAATACCATGAGGTATTTTCCGCTTCTCCTGCTTTGTGTTTGTTCCCTGCTTCCGACCGCCTGCAGGCCGGCCAAGGTCGACCAGGTTCTTCTGGACCGCTACACCGAGGCGAAATCCCTATACCTTGCCGGGGAACTTGACCAGGCCGAAAAGCGATTGCGCGCAATCCGGGAGGAGGCCCCCCGCTTCTGGAACAACACCTTCATGCTGGGTAAGGTCTATTTTTTTAAGGAGGAATATGCCTCGGCAGAGAGCGCCTGGCGGGAAGTCCTGGTTTCCAATCCCAGCCATATCGATTCCGTTAAATGGCTCTCCCGCCTCTACCTTCTGCAGTCGCAGGCGGGAGAAGCAGAGCCGTGGCTTGAGCAGGCTCTCTCCCTCAGTTCGGATGATCCCGAGCTGCTCTTGCTGCTGGCGAAGGTTCGGAGAGCCTCGGGGGACTTCGCCACGGCCATCGAGCTGCTGGAGAAGGCCGGCCTCTTCAAAGACAGAATGGCCGAAGCTCATCTCGAGCTGTTCGAGATCTACCGTACATTCGGCATGGTGACCAAGGCCAAGGGGGAGTTGGATACTGCTCTGTCCTATCTAGATCCGGATAGCAGCCTCTATGAGCCACTGAGCTCTCTACGTATTCAATTAGAAGAGGAGGAGAAGCCTTGAAATACGTCGGTCTGTTGCTGTTTCTGTTCGTGTTGAGTACCTGTGCACTGCTCAAGGACTCAAGAATCGTCGATGTCTATTATGATGAAGAAGCGAAAGAACAGATAGGATCAAGCCCCCTCATTTTGAAGAGTCTCGAAGTATCAAGGGATCTGGATGCGGAGCTCGTCAAGTCCAATGCCCTGTCGATTCTCGAGCTGCTGAACTCCAAATACCAAAAGGACACTCTCCCGGACTCGTCTCCTTATCAGGCTGTCATAGTCCTAAAAGAGAACCCTATCATCAAGGACTTCGAAAGCCTCAATTCGATAAGCCTGAAGGTATCCTTGAGTAAACCTACAGAAAAGACCCCGGACTTTATCTTCATTCTCGCAGAGGAGACAGCCAACTCGATCTCGTCCTACAAGTACCTGTATCAAATTCTGGAGAAGGCTTATAAGACAATCTACCGATGAAGCTCAGGTGTTGCCTTGTTCTGCTCTTGATGGGCGGGAGTTCCGTTCTCACGATCCCGGAGTCAAACACTCCGCAATCTCCGGCTCCGGCACTCGACCTCGAAACCTCCATCCGCATTGCTCTCGAACGGAGCAAAGAGCTACGCTATCTTGGCTTCGATCAGCGACTGGCACGAGAACGGTACAAGCTGGAGATCCGTCGGTTCTTACCCAGCCTGACCCTGGGCTACACCCAGAGCGATTCGGTCAGCTATGACAGCCCCGACTCCAGGCTCAGGAAAGCCTCCCTAGGTCTCAGGCAGCTTCTCTACGACGGCGGCAAGCTCGCTCGCAGCCACCGCCATCAGCGGCATCAACTCCAGATCAACGCCATGGCTATACAGGTCGAAAAAGAAGATCTCATCTTTTCCGTCATCGGAATATACACCGATATCTTGAAGTTCAGGTTGAAGAAGGAGATACAGCAGGATACGTACGTCAATGCCAGGAAGCAACTCCTCATCGCCGAAGAGGAGTATCAGCTTGGAATAATCACCGAGCTGGATCTCTTGGACATCCGCTTACAGATCGCCGATCTGGAAATCGAACTGGAGGAGACGGCCCAACAGGAGCGATTGCTTCTGTACGACTATTGCCGCCTTCTGGGATATCCGAGGCACAGTCCCCCACGTCCTGCCGGACGACTCAATGAGCAGTACGCAGGATTTATATCGCTCCGGGAACCGGTCGAAGACCAGGCGGAACGTTATTTGCAGAGTGCCAGACGCAATAATGTTGATTTCATGGAGAAAAGACTCCAGCTGGTGAAATGCCGCGAGAACTGGCAAGCCAGCAAGCGGGCCTGGTTGCCGGAAATAACCGCCAACCTGGAGCTCAGCATGGCCGGAGAAAGTCTTCCTCTCTACCAGCCCGGTTTCAGCCTCGGATTGGATCTTGATTTCGACCTGCCCGTGACTCCCATCTCCAGCTCTGCAACGTTAGGAACGAACAATCCCAAGGAGCGATCCCGGGGGATTTCGATAAATACCGCAGCGGCGGAAAACCTGGAAGCGCTCTATTCAATTAAAATCGCCCGGCTCGAACTATCCAGAGCTGGAGCAGAGCTGCAACAGCTCGAAACAGAGCTGGCCTTTGAACTGGAGGAGAGCCTCGTCTCCATCCGTAATAGGAAAAATACACTGGAGCTGCTGCGTAAAAAGTATACCATAGGGAAAGCACGTTTAGAGGTGGAGAAGCTCCGAGTCGAGCTAGGTGAGCTCAAGCGAGTCGATCTGGTCAGCGATCAAATAGAACTTGCCCAAGGGCGTATTGAAATCATAGAAAAAGCCGTCGAGCTGTACAACAGCGAAATCGCTCTTCTACACCGGGCTGGAATTACAGGCCTGATCCAGACACATTCGTATCTCGTCTTGGGAGAGGATACAGATGAAGATTAAGATATGCGGGTTGCCGCCGCTTCTCCTGATGGTTCTCGTCTCTTGCCAGGAAAAATCTCCCGAACCGGCATCATTCTATGTAGAGCAAATCCGGGTTGCCGTGGTCAACGAGGAGCTGGTCAGCCCTGAATACCGCTCTTACGGAACGGTTGCCCATTTGAACAAGGCCGATGTGTATCCGAGCACAGAGGGCAATATCGAAGAGCTGGATGCGGAAGAGGGTATGGCAGTAGAAAAGGGCCAGATTCTAGCGCAGCTAGATCGACGGAGACTCCTAATTCGGAAAAAGGAAGCGGAGGCGGACATCGGGTCTCAAAGAGCACAGCTTCGGCTGGCCGAGGAAAAGCTGAAGGAAGGAGAAAAAGCAGTAGAAGCCAAGCTGATCGCGATCCGCAACGCCGAGTCGGAGCTCGAGCAAAAACGGATCGAGCTCGAGAATATACAAACAACCTATGCAAGCAAACAGCGCCTGTTCGAAGTGGAGGGCGTGTCCCGGGAAGAGCTGGAGCGTATCAAGACCCAGTATCTGAGCGCCCGGACCGAGGTCGAGCAGGCAGAGGGAGAGCTGGAGATCCAGCGCATCGGATTCCGGGACCGGGATCTGCGTAACGCCGGATATGCCGTGCCGTCCGGCGAGGAGGAAAGGAGAAAGCTGCTGATCCTGCTGAATACCAGGATGCTGGCTGCAGAGAGGCAGGTGGCGGAGGCTGAGCTGAACGCCGCCCTGGCCAACCTGCAAACGATCGAACTCCTGCTGGCGGAGACCACCATCCGGGCCCCGATAGCCGGGATAGTCGCCGTCCGCTACGCAGAGCTGGGCGAAAAGGCTACCCCGGAGCAAACGCTGTTTACGATCTTCAATACAGATGCGGTTTATATCCAGGTCGACGTGAGTGAAAAAGACCTGCCTCGCATCCAATCCGGCCAGAAGGCGATAGTCCTGGCTGAGCACAGTTCCAAGGCCAAGCTGGAGGGACAAGTACGGCTGATCTCTCCATATATCGATCCCAGTACCCGCACCGCCCGGGTGCGGATCCTTTTGAATAACCTAGGACAAGAGCTTTCTCCGGGTATGTTTGTCCGCCTGCGCATCATAACCGGCAAGCCGACCAGGGAGTTCCTGATTCCCGAGAGCGCAATACTCGAGGAGCCAGAGGGGGGCAGCTACGTCTACCTGGTGCGGAATCGTCGCCTGTTTCGACATTCGATCGAGGTCGGCTCAGCCTACGGGGAGAAGGTGGTGGTACGATCCGGGCTTGAAAAAGGAGAACGGGTGGTTCTGGAGCCATCCCCAGCCTACCGGAACGGCATGCAAGTTGAGGTGCTGGATGAATAGGATGACCGCCCTTATTCCGCTTTCAATTGCTGTTGCCTTGCTGGGCTGCGGCCTGTTTTTTCTTCCAGATACTTCGGGAATTCGGACCTCGCCTTCCGAACAGAGGCAGGTTTTAAGCGCTGAAGATACAATTTTCATCGATTTCGACTTCGAGGTAGACCGCTATTCGGTGGAGAAGATCTTTTCGATAAGCGGCCCGCAAGGACAGGTCGAGGGAATCAACGACTGGACCGGAAATAAGCTAACCTTCGTTCCAGATCGTGAGCTGATCTACGGGGGCCGCTACCTGTATCGCTGCCAGGGAACCATCAAGGACAAAAAGGACAGGCCCTACGATCTGGACTACGAAATCGTGTTCTACTACGGCAGCGACAGCGAGTTGCCGCCAGCGGTACTTTCCATCTCCCCCTCTGGGGGTGAAAAAGTCCCTTCCGATTCGCCGGTGGTGATCGGCTTCACCAAGACCATGGACCAGGGAAGCTTTTGGGACGGTTTCTCCCTATCTCCAACCAGCGACTATCAGACCAGCTGGAATCCGGAAGGGGCCGTGGCGACATTGACGCCGGATGAGGGCTGGGCCAACCTCCAAGATTACACCATTCGGTTGGGAACGGAGATTACCGACCATCATGGGATTCCGCTGATCGAGGCAGTGGAGGAGCACTTTATCGTTGAAGACGATGCCGATTCGCCCTCGATTGTCGAAGCCTTCCCAGCCGAAAATAGCTGGGACAGCCTCTTTGCTCCCCGAGGATATTCTCTCCAGGAGATCGCCTACCTGGACGCCATCCGGGTTGTCTTTTCCGAGCCCATGGACGAGGAGAAGACCGGATCGGCCTTTTCGCTTACTCCCCCAGTCACCGGCGTGAAGGTGTGGATTGCCAATATCTCGGACCCAAGCCGCAATGACCTGGTTTTTGTTCCGGAATCCGGATACGACATGGGAACCGAATACACCCTGGTTGTTCAAAAAACGGCAGCCGACGCCTCGGGCAATCCTCTGACCTGCGATTGGGAGGTTAGATTCTCGACCACTGCGAAGATCCCGAAGCTTGAAATCGCCTCCATCGAAGCCATACGATCTACGACCCTCACTATCGAACCTCCCTATACAACCGCTGTAGCCCAAGCCCTGGAAGGCGACGACTCTCCGGACTCTGAGCCTTACGACTACTACTTCCGCTTCACCTTTTCCGAGCCCTTTTCTTCGGATGAGGAGAAGCTCGTAGCCCAGAACGGCATCAACATCACGGTTCCCTTTGGCTCCCAGGGGAGCCCGTATGTGATCGGATACGACTGGCCGTCGGAGTATGTCCTCTCGGTGCAGTTCGATGGATTTACCTCGGTGCCGGGCCAGGAGCGGTACTATCTGCTGGAGATACAAGGCGGGCAGGAAGGCGTTAAGACCTCCGGCGGCAGCTATCTTACGGAAGATATCCGGCAGCTGCTGAGGACCTGTGAATGAGAAAGCCTATATTGATTCTTGCCGCTGGATTGACCTTTCTCGGCGGCTGTAAATTTGTGCAAGAGCTCATGCATATGAGCCCACCTGAGGTGGTTTCGTATTCACCGGACCGGGAGCGGATCGAGGCGGCGGAGGTGAGCGATGTCCGACTTACCTTTTCCCAGGATATGAACCGGACGGCAACCGAGGAAGCTTTCAGCCTCGGCGAAGAAGAGAAGAACCTGGCTGGACGCTACCGGTGGAAAGGGCGAACGCTGTATTTCACCCCTTTCAGCGGATTCAAGGAGAATAAGACCTATCTGGCAGTCCTGACCACCGAAGCCGAAGACCTGTTTGGGAATTGCCTGGCCGAGCAGTTCCATTTTTCTTTCTTTACCGGTACCGAAAAAAACCGGCCGGCCATAGCTGGCCATTCACCTGCCGACGGCGCCAATCCTTCGAACCTGTTCGAACCGATCACGATTACTTTCTCAGAACCAGTCGACCCATCCAGCTTGTATACGGCCTTCCAGCTCTCTCCACAAGTACAGGGCAGTTTCTCGTGGAATGCCGACAACAGCGCCGTAACATTTACACCCTTGGAGGAATACGAGGCCGGCGAAGAGTATAACGTGAAGATCACGAGAGAGCTGGAAGATCTGTCAGGAAACCATCTGGCCGAGGAACATTCCTTCCGCTTTAAGGCCGGCACAGCCGTGGATATCGAGATCGTCTCAGTAGAGGTCGTGGATTCCGGCATCACGATCGAAGCGGTCGAGGTTCTCTCGGTAAACAGCGGAATCGAGAAAGATGAAGAGCTGCTCATCACCTTCACTGCTCCGGTACCCTATGAGCAACGCTCGTCGATAGTATCCCTATCCCCCTCCGTGCCCGCCGAACTGGCCTGGTCGGTTACCGGCGATTCCTGTACTGTCCGCTTCGAAGAGTACCTGGCATACAACCAGGTGTACGAGTTGGAGGTCCTGGAGAGCACTTATCGAATACGAATCAACGGTCCCCAGTCACTGCCTCCGGAGGTGGTCCGGCTTACCTATAAGCGCGACGGCAGCACAGCCTTTGTAGAACTGCATCTCAACGATTCGATCTCGATTACCGAAAGCGCAGATGCCTGCTTCGACTTCTACATTCACCACGCCGCTGGCGCGGCAATTGATTCCGGCGCCTTCCTTCAGGCTTTCGCCTTCGAATCGAACGCCCTGAAACTAACCTTTACCGGCATCGTGAATCCAGCGAACGGCGCCGATCCGCCCCCGGACCCGGCACCGGCCGGTCCAGACATTACCGTTGTCCGGATCGCGGGGTTCCTGGAAGAGCAGCAGTCCACAGGGATTGTTACTGTAAAGCTGGATACGGAACTGAAGGACAGCTACGATAATTCCCCGGCTGCGGACTACGAGATGCAGGTCAATTACCCGTGAAGCTACTGATCAAAGTGGCCGAGCACCCGGTTTCGGTGCTGATGATTCATCTGGCTGTGCTTCTATTCGGGGCGGTTTCCCTGCTCAAACTGGATATCGAGTTGCTCCCCGATCTTACCCTACCACAAGCGCAGATCATCACGGAATACGGTCAAATCCCGGCCACCGAGGTCGAGCAACTTATCACCCTACCTCTGGAAAATGTACTTTCTTCAGTCCAGGGTGTTAAGGAAATTCACTCGACGAGTAAGCAGGGACTTTCGTCCATCTCCTTACGCTTCGCGTGGGGCACTGAGATTGGTCAGGCGACGGTGGAGATCAGAGAGAAAATCGATTCGGCCTATCCTTACCTGCCCCATGAGGTCAAAAAGCCAGTGGTCTTCAGCCAGGAGGTCGCCAACGAGCCGTTCATGCGGCTGGCCGTCTTCCCCCGGCCAGGCACCACCTTCAGCGAGGTCAGCCGCATCGTGCAAAAGGATCTGAAAACCCGGCTGCTCCAAATCGAAGGGGTGGGCTATCTCCGCACGGTCGGTGCGCCGGAGCCCGAGATACAGGTGAATGTGGACGGCGAAAAGCTTTATACAGCCGGTATTCCCGTGTCGATAGTGGCCGAATCCATTGGTACGGCGGTTTTCGAATACCCGGTCGGCAGGATCGTGGAACAGGAGCGGGAATATTTGATTAAAGCCGATACCGGGATCAAGAGCCTGCGGGATTTGGAGGGCGTTCCTCTACAGACCGGGAAGGGCAGTGCCGGCCTCACTCTGGGGGATGTGGCCTCGGTCCAGGCCGGGCTTAAAAAACGCGTCTCCTTCTTTCATCTTAATGGTCGGGAGGCAATCGGACTTTTCATCTATAAGGCGGGTGGAGCAGGCACATACAACGCTTCTAGAAACCTGAGAAAGAATCTGCCCCCCCTGAGTCGTCTTTTCGCCCGGGAGCTGGAACTGGTTCTTATAGAGGATGCCGCCGATGAGATCCGCAACTCGATCAGCGGTCTTCTCGTGGCGATCGGGGTGGGTATTGCGGCCGCTTTCTCGGTCCTTTTTCTCTTTTTCCGCAACCGCAGACTGCCTCCGATCGTGGTGGCAGCCATTCCCCTGTCCATGGCCTGGGCCATGACGGGACTGTATTTCTTCCACCTTTCGCTGAACCTCATCTCATTAACCGGCATCGCCCTGGGAATAGGAATGGTCGTGGACAATGCCATCGTGGTGCTGGAAAACCTGTATCGAAGGAAGGCCAGAAGCCCGAAGGATGTCGCAGAGGCTACCCTCCATATGGGTTCTTCGACCTTCGGATCCACGGCCACCACCCTGCTCGTTTTTTCGCCGATTCTCTTCATTCCAGGCATAACAGGAGCCTTGTTCCGAGAGCTGGCCTTGGCCATCTGTCTCATGCTGATCGCCTCCTTCATCATCTCCATGACCCTGACCCCTGCTCTCTACCGTCTTCTGCTTTTCCCCGCTGCGGATTCTCACATAAGCGTTTGGAAGCCGAGCCGGGCCGCGTCTTGCTACCGCCGCTTTCTGTCCTGGATACTCGACAGGGCCTATTTGGCGCCTATACTCTTCGCCGTTCTGCTGGCAGGCGGTTCAGCTCTCTTTTTCGCTCTTCCTAAGGAAATCCTTCCGGAGATCGACCGGGGGCGGCTCCGGGCCGTAGTGACTTACAAAAAGGGAACCCCTCTCGAGCAGGTTGCCCTGCGCTCCAAGGCGCTTGAGCGCCGGCTGGTCGAACTGGCCTCTGTGAGCACCGTCTACGGAGAAGCCGGCTTCGACAGCAACTCCCTGCAGGATCGGGCCGCCAGCCAGAGGGATATACACATTCTCCGGTTGGGGATGTTTCTCTCCCAACGCTCAAGCCTGAGCCTTTCTGATCATCAGCGGGCGATCAGCTCCATTCTACAGGCGGAAGGGGGACGCTTTCGGCTTCAGGCGCCGGAAAGTATCCTCAAACAACTCCTCGGCGGCGGGGAGCAGCTTACGCTCCGTTTGTCCGGTCCTGTCCGCCCGAGACTACTGGCTCAAGCGAGATCTGTTATAGAGGAGGCGGAAGCCCGGTACTTGCTGGCCGCCTATCAGATCGATACGGATCGGGAAAGCCCCGAGCTGGTTGTGCTCCTTTCCCGGGATTCCCTGGCCTACAGCGATCTGCTGCCGGCGGATGTCTTGAGAGACCTCGAAGGCAGTGTAAAGGGCCGAGTGGTTGCCCGGCTTGAGACCGATGAGGTTCAAACGGATATAAGGGTTCGCCTGCATCCGGATCAAACCGATAGACAGGAAGACCTGAAGCGCCTCAAGATCATGAGCCGCAGCGGTTTTCTGGATTTGGCCTCACTCGGAGAGATATCAAGCCGCAAGGGATACAGCGAGATACATCGCTATAACCGTCACAATGCAGTCAAAATCGTCTTTTACCCCGCGCCCGACCGCCGAGAAGCGCTGCAAAGCTACCTCGCTTCCAGCCAAAACGAGCAGTCTACTCTGGTTGCAGAGAGCGCCCTGAAGTCGAACCTCAAGGAAATCGCCGTGGTATTCGGATTGGCCGTTCTTCTCATGTATCTGGTCTTGGGTGCCCAATTCGGCTCGTTCCGGCTGCCGATCCTCCTGCTGCTCACACTCCCGCCCGCCCTCACCGGGAGCTTGATCTTTCTCTATCTATTCGGGTACAGCCTGAACATCAGCAGCATCCTGGGAATGCTGATCCTTTTGGGCACGACGATCAACACGGCCATCCTGCTGGCCGCCTCCTTCACCGGCAACGATAGAGAAGGAATCCTGAACGGCTCTCTGTCCAGGTTGGTTCCGGCAGTTGCTACGGCGGCTACAACGATCATCGCCCTGCTGCCGATTGCCCTCAACCCCCGGCCCGAGAATATCCTACAGAGCCATACGGCTATCGCAATCATCGGCGGGCTGCTCAGCGGCACCTTCACCTCCTTGGTCTTTTTCCCGGCCCTGTACTACCTGACCGTCGGGGACAAAAAAGGGAAAAAAGCGTGAGCAAGCAAAACCGAGGGGGGGCGAAAAGAGCCCTATTCCTTCTGATCATCCTGACGCTCGTGCTCCTTTTCTACGGCCGCGGCATTGAACTGGGCTATCTCCCGCCTTCCGCTCACAAAACCGTCTCGGTCACCGTCGAGTACCGGGGCGCCTTCGAGGAGCAGATCGAACGGCTCATCACCTGGCCTCTGGAAGAAGAAGTAGCCCGTATACCCGGTATCAAGGAGCTTTTCTCTGTCTCAGAGCAGGAAAAGGCTCGCCTGTACATCCGTTTCTTTCCCGAAACCGATCTAGATCAGGCTTACCTCGCGGTACGCGAAGCCGTAGACCGCCTCTATGCCGCCCTCCCCGAAGGAGTGCAGAGGCCCATCCTGGGGAAAAGCGACTGGGATTCCCGTCCGGTGTTTATAGCCGCCCTTGGAGCCGATCAGCGCTTCAACGAGGATTACATAAAGAGCCTGTTCGAAAACGTAGAAGGCGCCGGCGAGGTAGAGATCGGCGGCGGCTCCAAGCAGGAAATCCAGATCGCCCTGGACGCCGATCGGGCGGCTCAGGCCACTGTTACCATCAACGAGCTGATCAACCGCCTGCGCGGAAATAACTCAATCGGAGACTTCGGCCCTCCTGGGGAACGCTCCCATCTGGTCGATGCCCGCCTGGCTAACCCTCAAACCTTGAAGGATCTTCGAGTGACCCGGGCGATTACCCTCGGCGAGCTGGCGGAGATACGCCTCACAGAGGCCCCCAAAGATAGCCTGGGAAGAGTCAACGGCGAGGCCAGGATCGTTGTTTACATCCATAAAGCCGGCGATGCGAATACCATCACTCTGTGCCGCCGGCTCTCCCGCTTGATCGCCGGGCTGGGAAACGCTGAAATCCTGTACAATCACGGGGCAAAGATGGAGCGCTCCCTATCCGAGATCGGATTGGCTATCCTGGCTGGGATCTTCTTCGTGGTTCTCTTTACGCTGATCTTCCTGAAAAGGGTCTATTTTGCCCTTTTAATCAGCTTGAACCTCCCTTTTTCCATACTCGTCTCCATCGCCTGCTTGAAGGCAACCGGCCACGAGCTGAACCTGATGACCCTGGCTGGTATCGCGATTGGAGTTGGCATGGTCATCGACAGCGGCGTCATCTATCTCGAAGAGTTCATAGCCGTCGGGGGACAGGCCGCCGAAGCCACGAAAAAGACGGCACCCCCGATCGTCTTTTCAACGGCCACCACCCTGTGTGTGTTCCTTCCCCTACTGTTCGCGGAGCGGGCCTTCCTGGACCTGTTCGGGGGACTGGCCGTAGCGGTGGGCGGATCGATCCTTGCCTCCACCGTATTCGTCTTCGCCTTCCTTCCTCCCCTGCTTTCGGTTGCCTACAGACAGCGCGGGGGCCGCTCAGCGGGCACTGCAGCCTCCTCCCCTCCTCCGGGTAGGGACTGGCTTACCAGGATATATATGTTCATTGGGCGCTTTCGCTTCGTGGCAATGCTCACAGTGGCCGTGCTTGCGGCTCTGGCCGTTCATTCGCTGCTCACCCTCAGACGAGAAAGCTTCACCGTTCCGGCGGAACGCTCGCTCTCCTTCTGGATCGAGTTCCCGAGCGGCAGACCGCTAGATACGGTCGTTCAAGCCGCTTACCGGATGGAGTCTACCCTGGCCGCGCTTCCTGGAGTCTCAACCTTTCTCAGCAAGTATGAACAGGAGCGCGCCTCTTTCGATCTCGCCCTACGCCCCAAGGCCGAACGCCGCCTTCTTGTTCAGCAGATCAAGACCCGCGCCGCAGACATTCCCGGAGGATTTCTCTACTTCCCCGAGGAGATAGTGGATGAAAACGACGAGTTCGAGGTTGTGGTAACCGGTCCGGGCTGTCGCCGCCTGCGTACAATTTGCTCCACCCTGGCTGCCGAGGTCAGAAGCCGGGTATCCGGGGCCGAGATAATCTATCATTTCAAGGAAGTACCGCCTGGCAGGCTCATCAGCATCGACGTTCGGCAGGCAGCAGCCCTGGGGATTTCACCCTTGGACCTCTATGCCACCCTGTTCTGGTCGCTTTCAGGGCCTGTGGCGGCTAAATGGAATCCGCCGGCAAGGGCCGGCGACACCGGGAACTACGCAGATATTCGCCTGTTTTCCTCTCGTCTGCAGGAGGGCTCCATGGAGGAAGTCATGGACCTGCCGGTTCCTCTGTCTCCCGGCTCCACAATCCATGTGAAGAACGCCGCTAGCTTGAAAGAGGAACAGGGCACCGGCCGGATCTATCACCGGAACAAGCAGCGAAGCCTGAGCTTCTCCGTACGGGTACCTCGGGAGCGCAAGCCCGAAGCACTTCAGGCCGCCAAGCGACTGATAAACCGTTTCGCGTTTCCTGAAGGCTACCGGGCGGAAGCGGGGATAGAAGAAGCGGAAACGGCCCGACTTACCTACTCCGCCCTGTTTAGCCTTGCATTTTCTGCGGCGCTTGTATTCCTGATCCTGGTTTTTCAATTCGAACGGTTGTCCATTCCGGCGTTCATTTTCCTGCAAATCCCCCTCTCCTTCATCCTCCCCCTGGTGCTGATCGAGCTGATCGGTTTGCCTCTCTCGCTTCCGGTCATTATCGGCTTGATCCTAACGGCGGGGATCTCGGTGAACAACAGCATTCTGGTCTTCGCCCAGCTCCAGCAGGGGCAGCCGACGGGAAAAGCCGTATTGGAAGCCTTGAGGCGGAAAATAAGGGCCATGTTGATCGCCTCTCTGACTACCGTGATGGGTGTGATTCCCCTCCTGTTCACAGGTCCGCTGGGTGATGGGGTATTGGCGCCGCTCTCTTTGACAATCTCCGCCGGGGTAGCCGGCTCGATTCTCTTTCTCCTCCTTACCCTGCCAGGCCTCTATCGCTGCCTTCCTGAATCAAAGCTCACCGGGACCTAGAATGAAATCGAGCCGCTCGCGCAGCCTGCCTCCGGCAAGCCTGCGCTTCTCCTCTAGATAGAAGCGGGCGGCGGGAACAGTGAGGGCTTGCCGCAGCATCAACATTCCTGCAAGCTGATAGGCGTTCTCGGGGGTCGACAGCAGCCCCATCACCGGGTCCAGAACGGATGCCGCCGACCCCCTGCGCAAACGATCCAGGATCGCATCCAGCTCCGGGCCAAGGAGGATCTTGGAACCCTCCTGACCCGGAAGACCGAGCAGGCGGCCCAGCTCGACCCGGGTTTCCAGGGCTGCCTCCGTTTTTGGAGCCAGGAGTATGCACTTCTCCATCACCTTTCGGGCGGTGCCCAGATTGTAGTTGCCGCGGTTTTTCTTCATTCCCCGCCATAGATGGTAGTAATAGCCCGGCAGCTGCCGGAAATCGGATTCCAGATCGATATATCTTACGAGATCCTCCAGGTTCGCTTGGCCGCTTTCCAGCCGGGAGGCGACAACAGAATATCGATAGAAGGGAATCTCTTCGTCCAATTCCACACTTTCCAGGGCTGCGTGCGCTTCCGACCAACGTCCTGCGGTAAAAGCCTTCAAGCCCTTGATGAGTGTTCCCCCCTGATGATCGGGATTCCAGGAGGTATCCGCCAGTTTCTCCTCCAGAGCTCTAAGCCTCTGTGTCTGAACCGAGGCATCGACCAAACCCAGGTAGCGCTGGTACTCGAGGTCCTTGAATGCCGACAGGATCCCTTCGTTGATCCGGCCCAAACGCTCATAGGCGGCGGACTCGTTGATGCCCAGACCCAGCTGGTAGCCGTATGTCTGCTCGTAATGTCGGAAGACCTGCAGGAGCTCTGTCCAGGCCTCCCGGCGGGCGAGAAGCCCTGCATATATGTCCAGGTCCTCCCCGCTAAACTGTTCTCTACGCTCCTCCCAGCCGTTTCGAAGCAGCTCCAGTGCTTCCTCCGCCTCTCCCAGCCCCAGACGGCACTTCGCTTCGGTCAGGAACACTCCGATCCTGTCCTCCACTCCCAGCGCCCTGGCCTGCCCGGCGTGGTGGAGACCCTCGGTGAACTCTCCCTTTCTCAGAGACAACTCTGCAAGGTTGGTAAACAGCAGGTACTCGGTTTCGGGATCCCCTCCCCGACGGAATAGCTTCCGGCGGCACAACTTCCGGCCTTGCTCGAGATACGCTTCGGCCTTGACGAGATCTCCGGCTGCCAGCAGCATGCCCCCGATATTGACTTTCAACACCAATCGATCCGGGAACTCCTGATCCAGAGCAAGCAAGGAATCGAACAGCTCAACTCCCCTCTGCTCATCCATGATCGTGTCGAATCGCTGCCTGAACTCTTCGTCGCCGGACCGGCACGATACAATCCAGAAAGAGATAATTATCAAGACTAGGAGGGTGCGGCGTATGTATGCCATGACTCTCACGCCGATCGTAAAGATGGTACCATCCTCAGAGGGAGCGAGCAAGGAAACGAGCTTGATCTCGGAGATACCGCAGCCCGAACCCAGGCTGAAACAGAGGAGATAGGGATAAGGGCTCTTTAGCGCCTACCGGCTGGGCCCGGTTAGTTACCGCGCCACGAGAATCCCGCACAAGAAAGCAATGGAGCTCACAGCTGCGGCCGGGGGCAGAGGGGCAGCCCCGGCGGGTTGGCAGCCACGGCCGGGCGGCGGCCGCGACCTGCATTCGCTCTGAGGGTGCCGCCTCTTCCGGCAGACGAAAATCAGAAACCGGGTGGTGCCGTATGGGTGCGGAGCTGCTCGATAACGGCTTTCAGTTCCCCCACCTCCGCAGGTATTCGGTTTTGCAGGGCCAAGGGCTGGCCATCTGGCCCGACGACGGTTCCCTCTAATTGCGTCCTGGCAGCCTCAAAGCCATTTACGATCTCCATGCCGGCCATCAGTTCATTGGATTGATCCGGACGTTGCACGTGGTAAACGAAGTCGCCCAGATAAATAAACCGATCGTCCGGGCTGTAGGATATCTCGAAAGAAGAATGGAGATAGAGGCTCGTTTCCCAGGTCCCCGCTTTACTGAGCATAATGTAGACGGTGCTCCAATACAGAGATTCTCTGGGCAGAACGGCAAGAAAATACTCGTCCCAGGGCTGGGAGATAATATGGTCAGCCGAGAAAACGGATCCCACAGGCTTGTTCGGCTTTTTGCTCAGGAAGATCAAAGACTTCTTCTCGAACTCCTCCTTCACCCCGACCATCGGCCCCTTGAACTCCTGCTGCAGCTCCGGCTCCATGATAACCCGACCGGCCACGACGATCACGTCCTCTCCGACCGGCTGCCCTGGTTCGGGTTTGGAAGCAACTGGTAGCATTGACATGCAGCTGCACAAACTCAACAGTACTGTGCCGACCAGGGTCGCCACAACTCGCTTCATGATTGCCTCCTCGTAATGTGGAAATGTGAGCGTATCGCCGCCCGATGAAAGGCGGATAGCTCAATACTCCATGGTATACCAATTCCTCTCAGGTTTCCTGGTTTCCATGTACCGGAGACTGCCGGGTGCTCAAGGATTTCGAGCGCTTTTCCGCGGCCCTGAAGTACAATCTCGAGCTTAGAGGACAGTATAGGGCAAACAGCCTGAGCGGCGAGATTCATCATGGGTTCTAATTTCTCAACGAGATGGTCGCCACTCTCGGGCTTCTCTCCAGAGAGGCGCAAAGCTACCGGTCTTTCATACAGACGGGAGAGGAACGCTACGCAACCGTATATGACGACTTCCGGAACAGCGCCTGGTCGAAAATCACGAATCTGCTGGGAATCGAGGAATAGAACGGCTCACCATAGCCTGCCTTGCTCGACCCACCCGGCGCCAGCGGGTATACTGGACGGGTGAGCGAGCTGGAGTCGCAGGTTGAAACGGTCCTGGAAGTTCAGGGACTGATCAAACGCTACGGCAACCTTCTCGCGGTGGACGGAGTCAGCCTGTCGGTCCGCGCCGGGGAGATCCTCGGGATGATCGGTCCAAACGGCGCGGGCAAGACCACCACCATCGAATGCTGCAACGGCCTGCGGAAGCCGGATGCGGGAAGCGTTCGGGTCTTCGGCCTGGAGCCAGCCGGTGCGAGGAAACAGTTGTACCGATCCGTCGGGGTTCAGCTCCAGGAGACCTCCTACCCGGACAAGATCAGGGTGTGGGAGATCTGCCGGATGATCGCCTCCTTTTACGAGGAGCCCCTGGACTACCGCGCCCAGCTCGATCGCTTCTCTCTGATCTCCAAGTCAGGATCTCGGGTGTCGGACCTGTCCGGGGGACAGCGGCAGAAGCTCTCGATCGCCCTCGCCCTCATCGCCGATCCCCGTCTGCTGTTCCTCGACGAGCTCACCACGGGGCTCGATCCTCACGCCCGCAGGGAAATGTGGGAAACCGTCCGGGGCCTTCGCGGGGAGGGCAAGACTGTGTTCATGACCACCCACTACATGGAGGAGGCGGAGTACCTCTGCGACCGGGTTGCCATCGTCAATCGGGGCAAGCTCATCGCCCTGGACACCGTGGCCGCGCTGATCGACCGCAGCCGCCTCGACCACATCGTCAGCTTCGACAGCACCGACCTCAAGGCGCGCGGGCTCGAAGAGATCGAGGGCGTCCGGCAGGTGGAGATCAACAACGGGCGGGTGAATGTGCGTACCGAATCTCAGAGGATCCTGAGCCGCATCGTTCTTTATTTGGAGCATCAATCGGTGCGCTATGACAATCTGTGCTCCCGGAACCCGGGGCTGGAGGACGTGTTTCTTGAGCTTACGGGTGAGCAGTTCGCCGAGGATGGACCCCCGGCTCCGTCCCGATAACAGAGCCTGCGAGGGAAAGGAGATTCATTCGTGCGCGCATTCCTGACCGTCACTTGGATCGAGGGGAAGCTTTTCATTCGTAATTTCTATTCTCCCTTTTTCTCCCTGGTGTTTCCGCTGATGATGCTGCTGTTGTTCGGCTCGATCTACGGCAATGCTCCAAACCCTTTTTTCGGCGGATCAGGCGCCATGGACGTCTCGGTCCCCTCCTACATGGGCATCGCTCTCGGAGTAAACGGCCTGATGAGTCTGCCTCTGACTCTCTCGGAGTACCGGCAGAAGAAGATCCTCAAGCGGATCCGGGCCACGCCGGCCGATCCCTCGCTTCTGCTCGTCTCGCAGCTTCTGGTGAATCTGCTCATGACCTTGATCGGCGTGGCGGCGCTGATTGCCGCTGGGATGGCCGTCTACGGGGTCAAGCCGCCGCCATCCCTGCTGCCGTTTGCCGCCGCCCTGGCACTCGGAATCTTCGCCATATTCGCAGTTGGGCTCCTGGTTGCCAGCGTCGCTCCCAGCAACCGCTCGGCCGGCATCATCGCCAACCTGCTGTACTTTCCGATGATTTTCCTTTCGGGGGCGACGCTGCCGATCGAGCTGTTCCCGGAAAGCGTGAGCACGGTAGCGAAGGCCCTGCCTCTCACTTACGTCGTAAGGCTGCTGCGGGCGTCCTGGATTCGGGGGAGCCTGGCGGGTGAGCTGACCAGCATCCTGGTGCTGGCGGGTATCGGGGTCGTATTCACAGCAGTCGCCGCCCTTCTGTTCCGCTGGGAATAGCCGCCACGGGTAGCGGTTAGCCGGAGGAACAATCCGGAAG
>CAYMEK010000003.1:0-115315 GCA_964389305.1 uncultured Spirochaetaceae bacterium | reverse complement strand
TCTTCACATAATTTGCACTCCAGGCATCGGGAAGCTTCTCTTTTAGCCTCTTCATTGCTGTATCCTATGACCTGTTCGATAAAGGACAGTTTCCTTTCATCAGCTGCCACTTCGGGCATAGGCACGCGCTCAGGTTCAAATAGAGAATACTTGAGATCGGAAACAAATCCCTCATAATCCTGTCTACGGTGAGAAAGGCTTGCCTTCAGCACCGAATATTTCTCAGGAGAGAGAAATTTCTCTTTATCCGTTTGTTCGTCATGGGGAAAGAAAATAAAGGTATCGGTGTCAAAGTGGATATGAAAATAATCCCTGGAAAGCCTTAAAGAACCGGGAGGGCAAATATCCACACACAAACCGCAAAAGCAGCACCTACCATAATCCAGTTTAGGCCGCTCGTTTTTTTTACCGGGTTCAGGTTTTAACTCAGGTATTTCAACCATGGTTATCGCTTCATTGGGGCATATATCAGAGCAGTTCCCACACCCCGTGCACTTATCCCAATCATTGAGATGAAAGCCCCTGTATCTGGTTGCGGGTTCTTTGAGCACAAAAGGATATCTTAACGTCTTCGGCTTTTTGAAAAGATACCTTGTAGCTTTAAACGGGCTTAAGAGACTTCGTTTAGCCATAATCTAAATCCTTTTCAGTGATCACTCATCTATTATCTATCTATCTCCGGGGCCACCACGTACAGGCTTATCATGATGTTTCCTACATCGGCTATACTTGCACCTATTAATGCTTTTTCCAGCACCGTCAGACCGTGAGGATAGGATGGCGTTCTGAAATGCACCCGATAAGGCTTATCTTCCCCATTGCTCACCAGGTAAAGCCCTAGCTCTCCACGGGATGACTCGCATCTCACATAAGCCTCTCCGCTGGGTATGTTCCACTTGAACGGATTGGGCACCTTGTTATAAACATCGCCCTGGGGCATTTCATCAAGCAGTTTAAATATCATGTGGACGCTTTCGATCATCTCGTCCCGTACAACCCATATCCTTGAATAGGCATCTCCCGCTTCTCTTATAGGAACATCCCAGGGTACCCGGTCGTAAGCAGCATATGGTTCCACCTTCCGGATATCGTATTTCATCCCGGTCGCCCGTAGGACCTGCCCCGTGGCTCCCATTTCTTTGGCTTCTTCCCTGGTAACTGTTCCTATGCCTTTAGACCTTTTACAAAAGATACGGTTATTGAAAAACGTCGCATCGTAATCAGGTACACAACCGCCTATAGAATGTAATGTGTTTACAATCTTATCCTTAAACCCTTGGGGGAAATCACGCCTTACGCCGCCAGGCCATATATAAATGTGATAAACCCTGCCTCCGGTTAGCTCTTCAAAAAGATCTAGAACTAGGTCTCGATGGTACATAGCCCACTGAGCAACGGTGTCAAAACCAAGCATATTCGCATAAGCCCACAGACCAAACAGATGGGAGGCAACCCGGGAAAGCTCGAGATAAATGCTCCTTACGTAATGAGCTCTTTCAGGGACTTCAATCCCTGCCAGTCTTTCCACTGCCATGGAATAGACCATCTCCATTGAGTCGGGCTCAACCACATTTATTCTGCATACCATGGGGAAATTCTGTATCCACTTTCTCAATTCCATGAGTTTTTCGAAACCCCTGTGCAGAAAGCCCGGATTGGAGGTAGCCTCTGATATCCGATCGCCTTGAACCTTTAAGGTTATACTGAAATTTCCTACCATTCCCAAATGTTGGGGTCCAAAGTATAGTTCAAGCTCTCTCATTCTTTTCGGCTCTATCTTCAATTAAAGGTATATTGTCGAAAACCTCTTCAACGTATTCTCTAGTATCAAAATCCTTCCTGAAAGGAGGTATTTTGTAATCCCTCTCCAGCAGAAGGGGTATCTGCCTTGGATGACCTTCAAAGTGTATTCCATAAAGCTCATGGAGTTCACGTTCGTAAGGTTCGGCATTCTTAAATATAGGGATCACTGTAAAGAAGTCCGGGTTGTCCCTGGGGATTCTTGTTTTTAAAATGATGTTTATTTTTTCTCTGTCCGTATACTCATCGTCCTCCTGCATATAGGCAGAGAGGATGTAAACCAGCTCAAACTCCTTTTCTTCTATCCAGTCCACACAGGATACAAGCCCCAGGTGCTCGTATCCTTTTTCTTTGAGAAACATCAAAATAGATGAAACCACCTCTCTGCTAGCGGTTATAATCAGCCTGTCTTTTTCGGGAATTCCTACCCGGATTTCCTTGAAAGCCGATTCAAGATTTTTTTTCAACGAGTTGTTCATTCCTGCCGCCTATTGGAAACAATGGAGGCCACTCAAGTTTCCCATAAAGCTGTTCCTGGTTGGCCCGATAATATTTGTACTTTTCCCTATATTTCTTGTAACCATTTGCCATTTCTTTATCGATTAATGTCCAAAGATGGGTTACAGCGACAAACACTGCTTCAGGCCGGGGCATGCACCCGGCGATCCAGCCGTCAATGGGAATGTATTTATCTAGGTGTTTTATGGTATTATACGAATCCCAGTACATTCCTCCGTTTATAGGGCAGGAACCGAAACCAACTGTAAACTTCGGCTCCGGCATCTGTTCATATGTCCTTATAATAGGCTTCAAGGTTTTAACGGAAACATAGCCCGTAATTAAGAACAGATTTGCCTGCCTGGGAGTAGCTACCGGTATGACTCCGAATCTTTCCGCGTCCCAGCGGGCTGTTATTGAGGGGGGTATTTCGATAATTCCGCAACCAGTACAAAAATAAATCGCATGGAGTGAATATTTATGGCCCATTTTTGCAGGTTCTTTTAGCCATTTTATGAGCTTATTTCGGTCCATTCTTATCTCTCTATTATAAAAATTAGAACTAATCCCACTAAAGCGACCAGTGTAGGCCACCGCCATAAGTATTTGACTGCCTGCTCAATCCTGAAGCGTGGAAAAACAGCATGGATGAAGAGCTCCACTATAAACACCACCAGCATCTTAATAATAAAGTAACCGGGATTACTCGCACCACCCAAAAACAGGTCCACAAACAGAGCTATCCCGACAAACAGGCTGAAGGCATGCTGTATAGTTGCAAGTGCCAGATATTTCCCACCATATTCCACCATGGGACCCGATGAAATTTCCTGTGCTGCTCCAACCAGCTCAAAGGGTCTTATACCCAGCATCGCCGGGAGAATAAGAAGATAGGCAATGCCCGGTAGTACTAGAGGGAAAGAGAATAGAGACCAGCGTGCATTCTGCTGCGCTTTTACTATTTCCACTATGGATATGGTCCTGAAATGGGTCATTACCGCGAGAAGTATAAGAATAAGCGGTACTTCATACCCCAGGGCCAAGATAAATTTGCGGGATATCCCGATGCTAGTATTAGGATTGGCCGCTTCACCGCCACTCAGAGCTATACCCAAAGGTCCAAAAAGCATTACATAGAGAATTACCAACATACCACCTGAACCGCTTAAAGGATGAAGCTCTCCAATTGGTAGAAGCAGAACCACCACTAAGGAACCACCCAAGGAAAGGATTATCCCCAAGGTAAATATGCTCCCATGGCTCATACTCGTTTGACTGAATAGCTTGATTATGTCGATTACAGGCTGAGTAAGAGGTGGGCCGTACCGCCAGTGGATTCGTGCCAATATTTTCCTCGATAGTCCCAGAAAGAAAATCCCAATAATCAACGCCATAAGAGGTGATATGATTATTTCAAGTATCTTTATTACCATGTGCCCCATACCACCTGAACAAAAATTGACAATGCTAGGAAAAGCACTATGTATATCACGTAATAGCCCACATCCCCTGTATAGACACGTCGTACTCCATTAGCCAGTCCTCGTGTCCAATGCGCCAGCTTCATGTAGAACTCATTTACAAAATCTCTCAAATATGGGGTAATCATCCGATACAGAGGATTGTAGAAATCAACCGTGTAATGGTACCTATCCTTAGGAATAGCAGCTCCGGCGGCATAATTGTCATCCTGAGCAATCCTCTTTGTCTTTGGTCCGACTCTAAAAATAAGCCAGACAACGATGCAGGCAACAATAATAGCAGCAAAAATGTTTACTGTATTTATAGCACCGGTTTCCGATACAATCCCCCAGATGGCTATATTTAAAGACTCAAACCCAAAAGAGGTTACAATAGTATTGATAACTTTTAAAGGAATACCGGGAAGAATACCGAATAAAATAATGATCAGGCTAAATACGATCATTGGGAGTTGCATGTTAAAAGGTGCTTTTTCTACATCTTTATACTTCTCTGGAAGTTGCCCTAAGAACATATTATGAAGGAATTTGTAAAAGGAAAGCAGTGTGCCCCAGGTTCCAATAAAGGCAGCAAAAGCAAAAAATGGATGCTGCTGCAAAATCAACGTCTTGTAAATCAGCCACTTAGAGACAAAGCCATTAGTTAAAGGAATTCCTATTATACCTAAAGCTCCTACTAATGCTCCCATGAAAGTGACGGGCATTCTTTTTATAAGGCCGCCCAGGGAGTTCAAGTCTCTTACCCCTCCTGTTCGATACTCCACGGCACCCACAGTTAAGAATAATAAAGCTTTAAACATAGCGTGGTTAAAGAGATGAAATATCCCTCCCGAAATGCTCAGGCTTGTTCCAAGGGTAATTCCCATTATTATATACCCTATCTGCCCGATCGAATGCCATGCCAACAGCCTTTTGGCATCGTTTTGGAGTAATGCGATAAAGGTGGGAATAACAGCAGTAATTGCACCAAGGAAACAAAGGATATAATTAAAGCTGAACAAGCCAGAACCCAATCCTAAGAAAAGTTTCATACCTACTATCACATACATAATCAGCAAGAACCCATACGTACCCATCTTAATCAATATTCCAGAAAGGACCGCGGAAAATGGAGATGGGGCCTCCGAATGCGCATCAGGAAGCCACGTGTGTAGAGGGACCATGGCACTCTTGATTCCAAATCCGATACCAAAAATAATCAAAATAAATATGACGTATCCTGATGAAGCAGTCGCCAAATGTGTGGTGATTTCAGCTATATTTAAAGTTCCGTAAGTTGTATAAAGGGATAATACCCCAATAAGTATACCGATGGAGCCAACTATGGACATGATTATATATTTCATCCCCGCAGCTAGGGCAGCTCCTCGATTATAACTGATTAATAGAAATGCGCTCCATGACATTATTTCCCAGAAGATATAGAAAGAAACCAAATCCCCACTTAAAACGACTCCCAGCATACCGGCATTTACCAGAAGCATCATGAGATAATAGAAGTTGGTTCTTTCTCTTCCTCTTATATAGCTTAATGAAAAAATGATGGAAAGGGTTCCTACTGCTGAAACAGTAATGGCAAAAAACCAGGACAGCGTATTTAATCTCAACAGGAGCGGCAATCCAAGAAATCCTAAGTAAAACGCTTTTTCCAAAGACTTACCATAGAGGTAAGCAATCAAAGCTGCCAAAGCACAGGAGACCAAAACAGCAAAAACATCTCGCAACAGGTTGGAGATCTTTCCCAGGAAATAGGTTAAGAATGCACCTCCAAAGGCTATTATGAGCAACAGCTCTACACTCATCCCAGAACACTCCTGATGTATTCAATCCTATCTAAAAGTTCAGAAGAGGCCGAGTCCAATATATTGGTCATAGGTTTTGGATATATTCCAATAATCACTATTAATGCCATCAAGATGAACATAGGTATCAAAGCTGGCACAGGGGCTTGCTCTCTTTTGATATTTGTCTGTTCGCCTTTAAAATACAAAACTTGTATAACGCGGAAAAAATAGGCCCCTTCAATTACCGTTCCCAGTAGGACAAATGAAACGAGCACGGTGAACAGCACCTCTTGCTTGGATAGTGCGGCACGGATAATGAGAAACTTACTGGCAAATCCCATAAAAGGCGGTAATCCGACTAGCGAAAACGCACCGATGGCAAAAGCTAACGAAGCAAGAGGCATCCTCTTGCCCATACCCTCCAGGCTAGAAATATCCATAGAGCCACTGCGATAAATCATGTATCCCACTGCCAGGAAGAGTAATGCCTTACTTAAGGCATGTGAAATAAGCTGAAACAGGCCACCAACAACTCCATATGAAATTCCTATCCCAAGAGCAAAAACGATCAATCCTATCTGCCCTATGCTGGAATAAGCTAGAAGCCTCTTGATATTGTTTTGGCTGAACGCAGAGAGCTCGCCAACAAGAAGGGTTAAAAGACCCAGGAATACCAGAAAGTTGAAAATACTGGAAGCGCTAAATATGGTAAATATTACTCTTGCCACCGCATAGACACCTACTTCTATGGCTATTCCGGATAGAATGGCGCTAATAGATGATGGAGCAGATGAGTGAGCATCCGGCAGCCAACCATTAAGGGGGAATAGAGCCGCCTCTACTCCTAAACCGGTAATTAACAAGACCAAGGGCACGAATACCGGCATGGAGCTAACTGAATCAATATTTCTGGCGATATCTGCCATATTTAGTGTCCCGAAAAGACCGTAGAGCAACCCGATGCCTATAAGCATAAGACTCGAGCCAAGAGCCCCTTGAATTAGGTATTTTACTGCTGATTCAATCCCTCCCCTGTCTCCCGAATAAGCGACCAGAGCATATGAGGATATACACAGAATCTCAAAAAAAACAAACAGGTTAAATATATCTCCGGTGAGGACAACTCCAGTAGCTCCAGTAAGGAGCAACAGATACAACATATGGTATAATTGTTTGGCACCTTCTCTTATGTAAACCAGCGCATAAATGGAGACCAAAAGTCCCACCAAGGCGATAAGCGCTGAAAACAGAATCCCCAACGGACCTGCGACCAGATTGATACAGAAAGGCGGCCTAAAGCCGCCAATAAAGACAATAATGGGCTCTTTTATTACTTTCGGAAGGAGCAATGAGGAAAAAACAAGGTTAAAAATGAGAGCAGCTATTGGAATATATTTTTCTATTTTTCTTGAAATCAAGCTAAAAAGAGGTATGGCAAAAGAAAGCCCTAAAGGGACAGCAATCAGAAGTACAGGATTTACCATCTTTGTTCTCTTATTTTGCGGAGGTTAAGTGTACCATAATGCTGATATAGCCTTATAGCCAGAGAAAGAGCCAAAGCCAGGACTGCCACCCCAATAACAATAGCTGTTAGAACCAGCGCTTGCGGCACAGGGTCAACCATACGAGCGATTTTTGCATTGATTTTTTCAAAGATGGGAGCAGTTCCTTCGCTGATATAACCGATAGAGATAAGAAACAGATTAATTCCTGTGTCAAGGATACTAAGGCCGATGATCACTTTGATAAGATTTCGCTTGACCAGGATAATATAGAGCCCGATAAATATAAGCCCAAAGGCTCCTATATAATAGCTATAATTATTTAAAAAATTCATTCATTTTTCTCTACTAATCTATCGATTATTGCGGCTAACTCCGAGCCGACTTTAAAACCAATTGCAATGTAAATTATGGGGATAGTACCAGCACTAAATAGAGAAAACAAAGTCCCCTTGGGTAAGTAATTCGAAAGAAAATAACCCCCGCCTACAGCTAAACCTATTAATCCTACTACTACAAAGACCAATCCAGCCAAAGACTCTACTGCTTTAGTCCTTTTTTCTGAAATCCTTCTCCCCCGACAACCCAGATAAATTAAAAGGAAAGCTGATGCGATAATCGCTCCACCCTGGAAGCCTCCTCCGGGAGTAAGATGGCCATGAATAAAAATATAAGCCCCGAAAAAGAGTATTAACGGAAATAAAAAACGGCAGCCTGTAAACAAAATCAAACTGGCCGGTTCCAATTCTTTTTTAATTCTCTTTTTTTGGGTTGCAAGAACCGCACTCAAGCCCATCGCAGAAACAAAGAGTATAGTAACCTCACCCAAAGTATCGAATCCCCTGTAATTTACCACCACCGATGTAACAATATTGGTGGCACCCGTATCCTGTTTACCATTTTTTATATAGTGCTCACCTACTTTTGTTTTGGGAATACCGAAAGGAATGTACAGAAGAGAGAGGAAAATTCCCAGAGCAACTATGGCCAATAAAACAAAGCTAATAATAGCTCTCATTCTTCATACCTGTTTGTTCTTCGTATGGCAATAATAAATACCGCAGTAACCAATGCTGCTCCAATGGCAGCCTCCGCCATTGCTACGTCCGGTGCCTGTAGGAAATAAAATAGGATTGCGGCTATCAAACTAACCAAACAGGAAGCGATAACAGCGTTTATTAAATCCTTAAAAACAGAAGCTGCAATTGCTCCAATGAGCATCACTGCAACCAATAAAGAAACAACGAAAATCATGCCCTCTCCCTATACCCTTCAAACTCCTTTGTCTTATCCACTACAGTTCTATCACATAGAGAAACCCCGCTCTTAAGAGAAGCTCTGGCTATGGCGTGGCTGGAAATAGGATTGGATACCAGAATAAACAATGCAATAAGTAGCGTTTTCCAGAACCAAGCCGGCTGCATTATCCCTACCCCGATAATTGTGAGAAAAGCCCCAAGAGTAGTGCATTTTGTTCCTGCCTGAACCCGGTTATACACATCTGGAAGTCTGAGTATTCCAAGGTTCCCCAAGAAGAGAAACAACGCTCCGATTCCAGTTATTGTAGCCCCCCACCAATTCATCTAAATTCCCCTCTCCAAAAATCTAGCTAGAGCAACCAATCCGACAAAAGATAATACGGAATAAACCAAAGATACATCCAGGTAAACATATCGTTCGAAGATAAGGCTCAACAGGACAAGTAAAGCAACCACAGTCGTAGTAATGGTATCAACTGCTACAGCTCGGTCCGAAGCAGTTGGCCCAATCAACATACGTAAGAAACTAAAAACAATACCCGCGCCTATCAATATGAGAAACACGATGGTCGCGACGCTCATATTCTTTCCTTTTTTCAATAACCTTCCTACCCGAATATGATTCTCAGGTACTTCTCAAACCTCTCCCCAATCATTTTGGTTGCTTCTTCTACATTTTCCGTTTTCACATTTATCCAGTGGATGAGAAAGGTGTCATCGACTATGTCTAATGTAAATGTCCCGGGTGTCAAAGTAATAGAATTGGCCAGAATCATTTTTGCTATGTCCTGCTTCAATGAGGTTTTTATTACTACAATTCCTGGCTTTATGGGCATTTTAGGGTGAATAATTCTATAGGCAACATCAACATTCGCCTTGATTATCTCCTTGAAGAGCACACCCAGGTAGACAAAGAAAAACACTATTCTTTTTATGCTCAGAGCCGGTAAACCCAATTTAAGAAACGTTTTGCTTAAGAAGAAAGAGAGGATAAGACTGATTACAATCCCTACGGTGAGCTCTTGCCATCGAACAGTAGAGGTAAGAGCAAGCCATACCAACAGCAGTAGGATAAACAGATAAAGAAAATTTCTTGCTCGGTGATTCTCTTTGCGAACCGCTTCCGCCATAACTGATTAAATGGCACGAAAAATTAAATTAAAGCACAACGGTCATAGAAGATGTTAGATTAAATCAGTGTTACACTTCATTGCAACAGATCATAGTGGATTTTTTAATTCCAGTCAAGCGTTTCCTTTACAAGGGTGGGAGTTCACGGATCGGTTTTTTGTCATCGAATTTTTGAAAAAATGGTCTATCCAGCAAGTAACAAAAAATCCAAAACTGGGAGGATAGACCATATGCAGTTAAGAGAATTCTTACTCCAAAACGAAGAAATCATCAAGCACTTGCGAGAGGGAATCAACCACTCGCAGATCAGCTTGAAACAAGCCGAGGAGAGGATTTTAGAGCACATCAACCGGATCGGACAGATCATGATGGATGAAGTGGTTGAAGGGGTGAAAGAGCCGATAGGTGAAAACCGGGTTGTCGTGGGTGAGAAGGTAGCGGTCTTTGACGGGGTGAGGAATCTGCGGTTCATCAATCGGTTTGGAGGGGTGACGGTGAAACCCCGGCGCTGCTATAAGTACCTGAATCACAAGGGCGGTTCTTACCCTCTGGACGAGAAGTTGGGCATCGAGGGGTGTGGAGGGTTTCCTCCGTTAATGACCTATCTGCAAGCCTTGTTTGGGGCCTGTGAATCCTTTGAACGCTCGGAGGAACTGCTGAGCAGCAGTATGGGGTTTGCGGTAAGTGCCACCGCGATTCAACGCAACACCGAGGCTACCGGAGCGCGCATGGATGACCGGCCGTAGTGAAGGGGTCAAAGAGATCAACTACTATCTGAACAACCGGGATCGGATGAGATACAAGGAATACAAAGACAAAGGCTACCCTATTGGTAGCGGAATCGTGGAAGGGGCCTGCAAATTCGTTATCGGGAAACGCTTCAAAGGCAGCGGGATGCGCTGGAAGAAAGCAGACAACGAGAAGACGTTGAAGGTCCGACTTGCCAAGCTAAACGGACTTCTCTCCAGCTATTTTGTTCCCAAACCACAGAGCTGGACACTTGCAGCATGAAGAGTCAAGGGGGGGTGCCGATTATCGAATTCCCACCCTTCTACAATTTGAAAAATGAAATATCTATGGCATAAGGACTTACACGACCACATTCCGCTGCCCGGAGCTTCCAGCGCCTCGATCGTTTTCTCACTGATCATGCCGCGGTCGGCCACCACGCAGAACGGACCTGCTTCAAAACGGGCTTGGATTCTCTTGGTTACCGGAATCAGCAGCTTGACATCGGCAGTATTTACCGGCAGAAGCTCACAGACCCCGGGCGGTCTTCTTCATCTAGAGCCGCCCCCACCACTATCTGCTTCAAATCCGGCAAATTTGTCATCGATCGTGATGAGCTTCTGGTTCCTGGAGGCCTCTCAGGCTTTGATCTACCGAAGGAAACACCTGTTGAGCTGCTCAGCGTCCAGGGCGGCAAAAAACACACGAGATCATATCATGGGAAGCAATCCCATGAGGAATTCCAGAAATCCGCTGTAACCTTTCTCTTTGGCTTTCTCGAAAGCTTCGATGTCTTCCCACTCGACACATGTTGATTGATATATGCGTTTACCCTGCGGCGCTGGCCTTTTCGGCTCTAAAGATGCTACATTGTGGCCTATGGCCTGCTCTTATTCCGACATTACTGGATTGATCCTTGCCGGCGGAAGGAACAGCCGCATGGGCGGGTTGGACAAGAGCCGGATCGCGGTGAACGGCGAACCGCTGGTGCGCTGGATTGCCGACCTGCTGGGCAACCTGTTCGAGGAGGTAATCCTGGTGACCAACAACCCGGAGCCGCATCGGGACCTAGTCGGGCGGTTGCTGCTCGCCGAGGACATCTTCCCGGGACGCGGCCCTTTGGCCGGGATACAGGCGGGTATGGCCTGCGCCAGCGGGGCGGTGGTGTTCTGCGTGGCCTGCGACATGCCCGGACTCCGACAGGACATGATCGAACGGCAGATCGAGGTCTTTCACACCCGAATCGCGGGCAGCTGCGAGGCGCTTATTCCCCGCATCGGAGAATTGATCGAGCCTCTGCACGCACTCTACAGGACCTCACTGGAGTCACTGGCCCGGCGGATTCTTACTCGCCAGGCGGGCTGCTCGGTGCGCACCCTGCTCGCCGCCGTCCGCAGCTGTTACTGGGACCTGGAGGACACCCCGGACAGCCGCAGCGTCTTTGCGAATCTCAACACTCCCAAGGACCTCAGGTATCATCTCGGCGGGGAGTTGCCGAGGAGGTAGGGTTTCATGCGCAGCCTTAAGATTGTTCGGATCGACGGTGGGCAGAGGCAAGCCCGAGACGATCTGATCACCGAGGAAGTGTCCCTTAGTCTGCTTGCGGGGCATAGGCGGATGGCCGTGCTGATGTGCTCGCCCCAGGATCTGGAGGACCTAGTGCGGGGCTTCCTCTATACCAGCGGCATGATCGAGAGCTCCGGGCAGATCCGGCGGGTGTTGGTCAACCGGGCTACTTGGACCGCATTCATCGAGCTGGCGCCGGAGATCGATCCCGACAGCCTGCGTTTGAGTCTCGTTATCGGCTCCGCTTGCGGCTCCGCCTCGGCGGCCGCAAATCTCGACGGGGCGGAAGGTTCCGCCGATCCAGTGGCTGCAAATCCCGCTGCAACAGGCAACAGGACGGTCGCCGGCGGGGCTGCTGGAGCGGCCCCCGGCGGGAGCGGCAACGGGTCCAGCCGGCCCCCGGCGGATCCGGGTCCGGCCGCTTCCGCGGCGCCCTTTACGGTGCCTTCTCGGTCGATCAGCGCTTTCATGGAAGAGCTGCGGAAGCGCTCGCAGATCCACCGCCGCACCGGCGGTGTTCATGCGGCCGCTTTGGCTGCGGTTTCGGGCTTGCTCGTATTCCGGGAAGACATCGGCAGGCACAACGCGGTGGACAAGGTGATCGGCGCCTGCCTCCTCCAGGGTGTCCCGTTCGCCGACAAGATACTGCTCTCCAGCGGGCGGTTGTCCTCAGAGATCGTTCATAAGGCGGACCGCTGCGGCCTGCCGATCGTGGTCTCGCGCGGCGCTCCCACGGACCGCAGTGTGGCCCTGGCCCGGGAACGGGGAATCACCCTGATCGGCTTCGCCCGCGGCGACCGCATGAACCTGTACAGCATCCCAGAGCGGGTCAAAACATAGTGAACAGAATATATTTGACTATTTTGATACACTTAGGCTATAATGGTATCGCTGTTGCAGGAACGTGCTGAACAGCGAAAAGCCGGAAGAGAGAAAACATGAAGATTGCACTGACAGGCAAAGGAGGCGTAGGGAAAAGCACCCTGGCCGCCTTGATCGCCCGGGCGGCACGGGAGCGGGACAACGAGGTTGTAGTCATCGACGCCGATCCCGACATGAATCTGGCGACTCTGTTCGACGTGCCTCGGGACGTCCGGATCACCCCGATCGTGGAGATGAAGGAGCTCATCGCCGAGCGTACAGGCACCAGGGTCGGCGAGCCCGCGCCTTTTTTCACCATGAATCCCAAGGTAAGCGATCTTCCCGAACGGTTCTGGATAGACCGCAGCGGCATCAAGCTACTGGTCATGGGCACGGTGCAGAAGGGCGGAGGCGGCTGTGCCTGCCCGGAAAATGCCTTCCTCAAGAGCCTTCTCGGCCACCTGATGGTTGCCCGCCAGGAGTGGGTGATCCTGGACATGGAAGCCGGTATCGAGCACCTGGGCCGAGGCACCGCCCTGGGCGTGGACGACATGCTGGTGGTGGTCGAACCGAACCGGACCAGCGCCGAAACGGCCCAGCGCATCCGGAGGCTGGCCGCCGATATCGGCATCAGGAGCGTACGGGTAGTTGGCAACAAGGTCGAGAAGCCGGCGGCGGAGGAGTTTATTCGCCGGAACTGCGAGGGGCTTGAAGTCCTCGGCTTTGTGGCTATGTCCGAGCAGATCCGCCGGCTCAGCACAGGAGAGATCACCCTGGAGCAGGTGGATGGAGAACCGCTGGTCCAGGTCGACCGGTTGCTGGATCGCCTGACTTAGGATTCGGCCTGGGATATTTAGGTAATTTCGTGTTCTATTTGGTAGTAATACAAAATTCAATGAAACTATTGCGAAATAATCATAAGGGCTGTATAATTCGGTCGATAGTAATGCGGTTACAGAGGTAAGGAGCATGATCCGCTACCTTCCGGTCCTCTTTTCATATAATCTTCCCATCCATGTTTTCAACCTCGAGTCGTCGGTATCCAAAGCGGTGCATCCGGCACAGGCGTTGCGGCCTGTCCGGTGAGTACAAACAGCAGGAAGGCGACAAAGACGGGAACGATTAACCGGCTCGGAAGGAGATCGACACCGGTTCTTACCCTTATTCCTCTTAACGCACGCAACGATTGCGATTCCTTGTAAACAATTTTTGGAGGTGCCTGATGGCCAAAGAACTGAAGTATGCAGACAAAGCCTCGCAGCAAATGTTCAGGAAAGCCCAGGAGGAGAAGATAGAAACCGTTTGGGACCGCTACGAGGCGATGCAGCCCCAATGCGGATTCGGCACCCTCGGTCTGTGCTGTAGAAATTGCAGCATGGGTCCCTGCCGCATAGATCCATTCGGCGACGGGCCCAAGCACGGAATTTGCGGGGCCGATGCCGACACCATTGCCGCCAGAAACATAGCCAGGATGATCGCCGGAGGGGCCGCCGCTCACTCCGATCACGGCCGCGATATCGCCCATACCCTGCTGTTGATCTCCAAGGACCCCAACTGCGACTACAAGGTCAAGGACGTTGGGAAGTTGAAGGCCATCGCCGAGCTGTACGGCATCGAGACCAAGGGCAAGGAGATCAAAGAGATCGCCAAGGCGGTTGCCGAGGCTTCTTTACATGAGTTCGGACAGCCCGAGGGGACTCTGCGCATGGCCACCACCGCCCCGCCGGCCCGGATCAAGCTCTGGAAGGAGCTGGGCATTATGCCGAGGGCCGTCGACCGGGAGATCGTGGAGATCATGCACCGCACGCACATAGGCGTGGATGCAGACTACAAGAATCTCATGAAGCAGGGAATGAGGGCGGCCATCAGCGACGGCTGGGGCGGATCCATGATCGCGACCGAGCTTTCCGACGTGATCTTCGATTTGCCGCGCATCCAGCAGTCCGCCGCCAACCTGGGAGTGCTGAAGAGGGACCAGGTAAATCTCGTGGTCCACGGGCACGAGCCCACACTTTCCGATATCATCGCCATCGTGAGCCAGAAAGAGGAGCTGGTAAACAAGGCGAAGGAGAAGGGGGCCAAGGGCATCAACCTGGCCGGAATCTGCTGCACAGCCAACGAGGTTCTGATGCGCCACGGCATTCCGCTGGCCGGCAGTTTTATGCAGCAGGAGCTGGCCGTGCTGACCGGGACCGTGGACCTGATGGTCGTGGATGTCCAGTGCCTGATGCCGGGGGTGGCGCACACGGCCAAGCATTTCCACACCAAGCTGGTAACCACCTCGCCGAAGGCCAAGATTCCCGGCTTTAACCATATCGAGTTCGAAGAGGAAAAGGCCGTGGAGATCGCCACCAGGATCATCGAGGCGGCGATCGACAACTTTCCCAACCGGGACGGCCAGAAAGCCGACATCCCCAGGTTCAACGAGGGGATCGTGGCCGGGTTTACCACGGAGAGCGTGTTTCACTTCCTCGGCGGGACCTACCGCTCCACCTACCGGCCCCTTAATGATGCGGTTATCGCCGGCAGGATCAGGGGGGCGGCGGGAGTGGTCGGCTGCTCCAATCCCAATGTGGAATACGAAGAAGGCCACATCAGGATGGTCAAGGAGTTGCTGAAGAACGACGTTCTCGTTGTCACCACCGGCTGCAATGCCATCTCCTGCGCCAAGCATGGGCTGATGAGACCGGAAGCGGCTTTCAAGTTTTCCGGCCAGGGCCTGCAGGAGGTTTGCCGGGCTGTGGGGATTCCACCGGTTCTGCACCTCGGTTCCTGCGTCGACAACAGCCGGATCTTGAGGGTGCTGGCCAACGTGGTGGCCGAGGGCGGCCTGGGCGAAGATATCTCCGATCTGCCCGTGGCCGGGGCGGCGCCGGAGTGGATGAGCGAGAAAGCCGTCTCCATAGGTATGTACTTCGTAGCCTCCGGGGTCTACACTATGATCGGGCATCCTCTGCCCATGATGGGCAGCAGGAACCTTCACAAGTACCTGACCGAGGAGATCGAGCAGGAGGTCGGCGGCAAGTGGGCCTTCGAGCTGGACCCCGTAGAGGCGGCCCGCAAGATGATCCGGCACATCGACAAGAAGCGCCGGGCCCTGAAGCTGAAACCCATGATGTACGAGCAGGCCTTGAAGCCGGCGGTGTGAGGTAAACATGGCTAAGAGAATTACGATAAGAATCGAGAAGTGTCTGGGCTGTCATACCTGCGAGCTGGCCTGTGCCATCGCCCATTCCGAGAGCAAGGATATCGAAGCGATGATGCTGGCCGGCGAGAAGCCGGGCTATCGCATCCACGTCGAGTCCTACGGACCTCGATCGATTCCCCTGAACTGCCAGCACTGCGAGGAGCCGGCCTGCGCGCTGGCCTGCCCCACCGGGGCGGTTCACCGCAAGGCCCCCGGCAAGCCTGTACTGTTCGACGAGGAGCGCTGCATCGGCTGCAGCATGTGTGTCCAGGCCTGTCCTTTCGGAGCCATCACCATGAGCAGCCAAGGAAAGGGTATTCTCAAGTGCGACCTCTGCATTCAGAGGCTGGCCCAAGGGCTGGAACCGGCCTGCGTGTCCTCCTGCCCGACCCATGCCCTGGTTTTCGAGGAGCAGCGAAAGTCTACCGGGGATAAGCGCAAGCTGGCCGCCCAGAGGCTGGCCGTAGCCCTAGAGGCGGGCGAAGCCGAGGAGGAATAGAAGCCTGATGGTTACGGTGACCGTGTGCGTAGGCAGCTCCTGTCACATCAAGGGAGCGCGCCAGGTTATCGTGCGCTTCAACGAGCTGCTCAAGGAGCACGGTCTGGAAGACAGGGTCGAGCTGAAAGGCTCGTTCTGCATGGAGCGCTGCGGTGAGGGGCTGAACTGGCAGATCGACGAGCAGCCGATCACCAGCAAGAACGTCGAGGAGGCCATACAGACGTTCAACGAGAAGGTGCTGAGGCCGCTGATCAAAGCGGGCGGAAAAGGCGCGGCGCCGTGAGCAAAGGAAGGTAGCGATGGCCGAGGACGATTCCACATTGCGGCGTGCCGGCGGAGGTGAGGTTCGAAGCAACGCAGGCGGGCGGGGCCCGGAGGACGATCCGCAGGACGGACGGGAGACCTCTCCCTACATCGCGGCCATTCTCCAGCACACTCCGAACGGGGTACTGCTGGTGGACCGGGAAACCAGGATCCAGTTCGTCAATCCCGCCTTTCGGGTCATGTTTCACTGCAGCGACGAGAAGCTGCTCGGCGAGCCGGCCGCAAAGTTCGTTCACTGCGATTGCTTCGAGCGGTGCATCCAGGCCGGGGGAAACCTCATGGTCAAGGAGAGCATTCCGGACCATGAGGTGAGCTTCAGGGTGGGGTTGTTTCCCCTTGAAGGCGAAGACCTGTACTGCGGGATCTTCATCGACATCTCCGAAGAGGAGAAGGCCAAGAAACACCTGAGGGACTTGCGAGCGCAGACCTTAGAAAGGGCCCAGGAGGTGATCTCCCGGCAGATGAAGACGGCCCAGGAGATAGCCCGCCTGCTGGGAGAGACCACGGCAGAGACCAAGATCCTGCTGGTCAAGCTCATGTCGCTCTTTGAAGAAGAACAGACGAAATGAGGCTGTACTACGAGTGGGGGACGAGACAGGTCAACAAGCACGGCGAGGAGCTCTGCGGGGACAACATCGCCACCTCCCGCCAGGCGGATAAAGTCACCCTGGCTCTTTCGGACGGTCTGGGCAGCGGGGTGAAGGCTAACATCCTGGCCACCCTGACTACCCAGATCGCCATCCGCATGCTGGAGGACAACCTGCCGCTGGGCGAGGTGGTGCAGACCCTCAGCAGCACTCTGCCGGTCTGTGCCATCCGCAAGGTAGCGTACAGCACCTTCGCGATCGCCCAGTTCTTCAGCCAGGGCTACGCCCGGGTGGTGGAGTTCGATTCTCCCCATGCGATCCTGCTCCGCGACCGCAAGGTCCAGCCGGTGGCTTATGAGGAGCGCAACCTGGACGGCAAGACCATTCACGAGACGGTCCTGGAGCTCCAGGAGGGCGACTGGGTGGTGTTCGTATCGGACGGAGTGCTGAACGCCGGCATCGGCGGAGCGTACCCTCTGGGCTGGGGCTGGGAGCAGGCGTCCCGGTTCCTGGAGAAACACGCCCATCGGGAACTCCGCGCCGAAGAGCTGGCCGAAAAGGTGGCCGAAGCGGTCAGCGAGCTGTATCTGGGACGGCCGGGCGACGATGTCAGCATTGTGGTCATCAAGGTGCGGCACAAGCAGGTGGCCACGGTATTGACCGGTCCCCCGGCCGATATGGCGGCCGACGGGCAGATCATCCACCGTTTCGTCAGCCGTACGGGCAGGCTGGTGGTGTGCGGCGGGACCACGGCCAAGATCGTGGCCCGGCACCTGGGACAGCCTCTCGAGGTGGATCTGAGCACCATCACCGCCGATGTGCCGCCGCTGGGCCACGTCGAAGGATTGGACCTGGTGACCGAGGGGATCCTGACGCTCACCCAGGTGCGGGACATGCTGTATCGGGCGGTAGAGCGCAGAGACGTTGAGTACCGCAACGACGGCGCGGCCAGCCTGCTGCGGGCCCTGCTGGAAGTGGACCATACCCACTTCATCGTGGGACAGGCCGTAAACCCGGCGCATCAGAATCCTGACCTGCCCCACCAGCTCGGTATTCGGGTGACGGTGGTGCGCGAGATCGGCGAGGAGTTGCGCCGTCGGGGCAAAGAAGTGACGTTTGAGGTGATTTGATCATGGATCGAGAGATTGTAAAGGATATTGTGGAGCGCAACGGGCGAGACGCGGGGATGCTGATTCCGATGATGCAAGACCTGCAGGCCGAGTACGGGTATCTGCCCGCAGAACAGCTTCGCAGCCTGGCCGCCGAGCTGGAGGTACCTCTGACCCGGGTATACGGCGTGGCCATGTTCTACTCCTCCTTCCGGCTGGCTCCCAAGGGCCAGCACGAAGTCACCCTCTGCATGGGCACGGTCTGTCATCTCAAGGGGGCGCCGCGGATCTCCGAGGCCATCTGCGAGGAATATGGGATCGAGCCCGGAGGCACTACTTCGGACAGACTGTTCACCCTTCAAGCCGTGAACTGCGTAGGTGCATGCGCTTTGGCGCCGGTGATGATCGTGGACGGCAAGTATTACGACGGAGTCAACCCGGATTCGGCCTTGCAGATCCTGAAAGGCCTTTCCAGGCAGGAGGAAGCAGCCCCGCCGGCAGCGGCCGGCCCGGCCGCCGCCGCTGTGGCCAAGAAAAGCGGCCGAACGGCGGCCGGAAGCGCCGGGAAAAGCGCTGCGAAAAAAAGCGCTCCCGGGCGCGGTAAAGAAGGGAAGGGTAGCTAAGGTGGCGACCGCTGCGCTTGAGAAAACGATCCGCAATCCGCAGGATCTCGAATCCTACCGTGGAAAGCTTAAAGCCGCCCAAAAGTCCCAGACCACGACCGTACGGGTCTGCATCGGCACCGGCTGCGCCGCCAAGGGTTCCCGCCGGCTGTACGAGCTTTTTCGCCAGGCCGCCGAGCAGGCCAGCGGGGGCAACGGCGGGAAAGGCGGGGCGCCGGGCGCCGTCGCGGTTGTCGAGGCCAAGCACGTGGGCTGCCACGGGCTCTGCGAGCTGGGTCCGATCGTGGTCATAGAGCCCGGCGACATTCTCTACCACAGCGTGGAGGAACCCGATGTGGCGGAGATTTTCCGCGAAACTGTTCTGGGAGGCAGGTTGGTGGAGCGGCTTCTGTACCAGGACTCGAGGACGGGCAAGAGAGTGAAAAGCCCGGGAGAGATACCTTTTTACAGTGTGCAGAAGAGGATCGTGCTGGAGCAGAACGGCCGGATCGATCCGACCGACATCGACGACTATCTGCTCGTCGGCGGCTATTCCGCCCTGGCCAAGGCGCTTTCCGGGATGGACAGGCAGGCGATCATCACCGAGGTCGAGACTTCCGGACTGAGAGGCCGGGGGGGCGGAGGCTTTCCCACCGCGCGCAAGTGGCGTAGCTGCATCGAAGCTCCGGGCGAGGACAGGTACGTCATCTGCAACGGCGACGAGGGCGACCCTGGCGCCTTCATGGACCGCTCGGTCATGGAGGGAAACCCCCACGCGGTCCTCGAAGGCATGATCATCGGGGCCTACGCCGTTGGCGCCGGGCAGGGCTACATCTACGTGCGCAACGAATACCCCCTGGCGGTGGGACATCTTCAAAAAGCCATTGCAGACGCCCGCCGGCTGGGTTTTTTGGGCGAGGACATCCTGGGAAGCGGCTTTTGTTTCGATGTCCGCATCAACCGGGGCGGCGGCGCCTTCGTCTGCGGCGAGTCAACCGCCCTGATGGCCTCCCTGGAGGGACGTGTAGGGGAGCCCAGGGCCAAATACATACACACGGTGGAAAGCGGTTTGAACGGCCGGCCCACGGTATTGAACAATGTGGAGACCTGGGCCAACGTTCCCGCCATTATCAACCGCGGCGGCGCCTGGTTTTCCGGCATAGGCACCGAGAGCTCCAAGGGCACCAAGGTTTTCAGCCTGGTCGGCAAGATTATCAATACCGGGTTGGTAGAGGTACCCATGGGCATCACCCTGCGCCAGATCATCGAAGAGATCGGCGGGGGCGTCAGGAACGGCAAAGCCTTCAAGGCCGTACAGACCGGCGGTCCCTCCGGAGGCTGCATCCCCGCCGAGTACCTGGATGCGCCGGTGGATTTCGACGAGCTGACCCGCCTGGGGTCCATGATGGGTTCGGGCGGCATGATCGTCATGGACGAGGATACCTGCATGGTCAACCTGGCCAGATACTTCCTCGGCTTCCTGAAAAGCGAATCCTGCGGCAAATGCACCCCCTGCCGGGAGGGCCTGGCCCAGATGCTCCACATCCTGGACCGGATCACCGGCGGCAAGGGGGAGCCGGCGGACCTGGACAGGCTGGAGGAGCTGGCGGGGCTGTTATCGGAGGGCTCCCTCTGCGCCCTGGGCAAGACGGCGGCCAATCCGATCCTTTCCACGCTTCGTTACTTCAGGGAGGAGTACGAGGAGCACATCATCAACAAGCGCTGCCCGGCCAAGGAGTGCAAGGGTCTTTTCCTGTACCGGATAGACCCCGAAACCTGCACCGGCTGCGGCATCTGCCGCAAGAACTGCCCGGTGGAGGCGATAACGGGCGAGCGCAAGCAGCCCCACGTGATCGATCAGACGATCTGCACCAAGTGCAACATCTGCTTCGAGAAATGCCCCTTCGGGGCCGTACTGAAAGTATGAGGAGGCTATAGAAAAGTGCCTGTCATTAATATAGAAGGAAAATCGATAGACGTGGCCGCCGGGTCGACCATCCTCGAGGCGGCCCGTAAAGCTCGAATCTGGATCCCGACGTTGTGCTACAGCCCGGCGGTTCCCGCCCTGGGTATTTGCCGGATCTGCATGGTGGAGGTGTGGAATGGACGTGAACAGGTTCACGACCGGCCCGGCCGCCTGGTTACCTCCTGCAACTACCCGGTGCGCCGGGATATCACCGTAAGCGTTTCCAGCCAAAGGGCGGTCCGGGTTCGAAACGGCGTGATGCAGCTCCTTCTGGCCCGGGCGCCGGATTCCAGAGAGCTGCAGGATCTGGCAGCCAGGATGGGAGTGCGGGGAACTCCCTATCCGAAGGTCACGGAGAGCCAGCGCAACTGCATCTTGTGCGGGCTGTGCGTGGCGGTCTGCGAGGAGGTTATCGGGGCTTCCGCCATCGGTTTCGCCGGTCGCGGGGTGGATCGGGCAGTAGCGGCCCCCTTTCGCCAGCCCTCGGAGAGCTGCATCGCCTGCGGCGCCTGTGCGGCTGTCTGTCCCGTAGGCACGATCCAGATTCGCATCCACGCCGATACCGCGGAGGCGGAAATTTCCCCGTTCAAGAGCCGCGCTAAACTGCTGCTCTGCGAGGAATGCGGTGTACGCACCGTCAGCGTTCCCCTGTCTCAGGCCATCGGCGACAGGGTCAAGATAGATTGGGAGGAGTACCGGAAGCTGGCCCGCCTCTGTCCCGTGTGCCGCAGAAAGCATACGGCCAGGGCTCTGGGAATCGGGGCGAGCGAAGGCCAGGTAACTCCCCTCGAGCAGTTAATTGCTAAGAATTAGATCGAGAAAGGAGTCTTTAAGAGATGTCAAAGATTATTGCCACTGCAGCGATCCGCGGGGCCCACGAGATGGTCTCCCGGGCCGAAGAAGATCTCCAAAAGACAATCAAGGCCAAGGGAAAGGATGTACCGGTTGCCTATCCGAACACAGCCTACTACCTTCCCATCATGCTTTTGTTTCTGGGACAGAAGGTGCAAAAGCTAGGGGACCTGGAAGAGAGTCTCCAGGAAGCCAGGAAGCTTCTCGGCCGCATACCCGTCAACGAGCTCTGGCTGCCCTATCTCGGCGAGACTCTCGATTCGGGGGTGGCGACTCTGATCGCCGAAGAGATCATTGAATCCCTCAAGTACGTCAACGGCAATCCCGTGAACGGCATCTGGCTGGGATTTACGCCCGACAACGTGCTGCGCCAGCAGGGGATCAAGCTGGTGGACGGCCGCATGCCCGGATTCGTGGCCATCGCCGGCTGCACCAAGAAGAATGAGGAGGCGGTCAAGCTCATCCAGGGCTTTCAGGCCCGCAACATCCTGGTGTTCATGGCCGGTCACAGCAACGGCCGGGCCATTGCCGAGCAGCTGGCCGAGGAGAACGTGGAGATGAACTGGGACACCTTCACGGTTCCCTACGGTAAGGAGATCACCGCCGCCGTTCATGCCCTGAACTTCGCGGCCCGCTCGGCCATGACGTTCGGAGGCGTGGAGCCTGGGGACATGAAGGCAGCCCGGGAAATTCTTCTGTACAACAAGGAGCGGGTGCATGCCTTCGTCATGGCCCTCGGAGCCGACAGCAAGGCCAAGGGGCTGGATGACGGACAGCTCATCACCGACGAGAAGTACGCCACGGCCGCAGGGGCGATAAACTTCGGCTTTCCCGTGATCGCCGACGTGCCGATCCCCGAAATTCACCCCACCGGCATCTGCACCTACGAGCATGTCATCTCCGGTATCAAGCTGGAAGAGATAATCAGCCGGGCCATCGAGCTGCGCGGCCTGACCATAAAAATCGAAGAAATACCGATTCCCGTCCCCTACGGAGCCGGCTTCGAAGGCGAGAGGGTGCGCAAGGAAGACATGCACGTACAGTTCGGCGGCAAGTATACGCAGGCTTTCGAGCTGCTGCGCATGAAGCCCATGGACGAGGTGGAGGACGGCAAGATCGAGGTGGTCGGCCCGGAGATCGAGGAGATGAAAGAGGGCCAGGCCTATCCGCTGGGGATCACGGTTGATGTGGCCGGCAGGGAGTTTCAGGAAGATTTCGAAAGCGTGTTGGAGCGGCGGATACATGAGTTCATTTCCTGCGCTCACGGCATTTTCCACATGGGGCAGCGCGCAATTGTCTGGGTGCGGATCTCCAAAGAGGCGTTTTCCAAGGGCTTCAAGGTCAAGGACCTCGGCGAGATCCTGGTCGCCAAGATGCACGAGGATTTTACGAAAATCGTAGACCGGGTGCAGGTCAGGATCTACACCGACAAGGACAAGGTGGCCGAGCTGGTGGATCAGGCCAAGGCGGTCTACAGCCAGCGGGACGACAAGGTCGGTGCCATGACCGACGAGGATGTGGACGAGTACTACTCCTGCACCCTCTGCCAGTCCTACGCCCCCAACCACGTCTGCATTGTCACTCCTCAGCGTCTTGGGCTCTGCGGCGCCTACACCTGGCTGGACTGCAAGGCCTCGCATCAGATCGATGAGCATGGTCCCAACGAGCCGGTGAAGAAAGGCGAGGTGATCGATCCGGTCAAGGGACAGTGGACCAACATCAACGCCTATATCGATGTGAAATCCAACGGCAACTTGAAGAAGTTCAATGCCTACGCCATAATGGAGGAGCCCATGACCTCCTGCGGCTGTTTCGAGTGCATTGCCGCCGTGGTGCCCGAGGCTAACGGGATCATGATCGTGGACCGGGACTTTACGGGCATGACGCCTATCGGGATGACCTTTTCCACCCTGGCGGGACAGGTCGGGGGCGGTCAGCAGATACCGGGCTTTACCGGAATCGGCAAGCTGTATATCTCCAGCCCGAAGTTCATCTCCGGCGAGGGCGGGCACCAGCGTATCGTCTGGATGACCAAGCAGCTCAAGGAGGAGGTGCAGGAGAGGCTCAAGCCCCAGCTGGAAAAGGAAGGGCTCTCCGAGCTGTGGGACAAGATCGCCACCGAGGAAGACGCGGAGATGCCGGACCAACTGGTAGAGTACCTCGGCAAAGTGGGACACCCGGCGCTCGAGATGGAGTCCCTGTTCTAAAACATGTGAAACACAAGGAGTGATTTATGGCCTTAACGGGAATGCAGATCTATAAAAGTCTGCCCAAAACCAACTGCAAGGACTGCGGGCTGCCGACCTGTATGGCCTTCGCCATGCAGGTGGCAGCCAAGCAGAGAGCCGTCACAGATTGTCCCCATATATCGGAGGAAGGCAAAGCCAGCTTATCCGAAGCTTCCTCCCCGCCCATGCGTTTGATCAAGATCGGTCCCGATGGGAAGACTTTCGAGATCGGACAGGAAACCGTCATGTTCCGCCACGAGGAAAAGTTCCACCGCCCCACCGGGATTGCGGTCCGGATTCCCGCCTCCCTGTCGGACCAGGAGGCGGCGGCAAGGATAGAAGAGGCCAACAAGCGGGTGTATCCTCGGGTCGGTGCGGTGCTCAAAGTGCGGCTCTGCGCCGTCGAGGTGGAGACTTCGGATCCGGCGTCCCGGGCCAGGCTGGCCGCCGAAAAGAGCGAGCTGCCCTTGATCCTGGTGGGCTCGAAGGCTGACGCCCTGAAGACGGCGGTGGAAGCGATCAAGGAACTGAAGCCCCTGATCTACAAGGCGGATGCCTCGAACGTGGAATCCCTGGCCGCGGTCGCGGCGGCAGCCAAGGTGCCCTTGGCCGTGGCTGGCGGGACGCTCGAGGAGATGGCGGAGCTGACCACCAAAGCCAAGGACAAGGGCGCCGAGGACCTGATGTTGGCCTTTACGGATAACGGCGGCGACACGATCCGCACTCTGACCGTCGCACGCCGCGCCGCATTGAAGAAACAGTTCCGGCCCCTGGGCTATCCGGCTATGGTCGAGCTGGACGGCGGGTCTGCGGACCTGGAGGGTATCCTGGGTGGGGTGTTTGCCGCCAAGTATGCCGGGATCGTCCTGATCAACGGGCTGGAACCCTGGGAGCTTCTGCCCATAATGGTCACGGTACAGGATGTATATACGGATCCGCAGGTTCCCAACACCGTGGAGGCCAAGCTTTACGAGATCGGGGGCCCGGGCGACCAGGCGCCCGTAATGTTCACCACCAACTTCTCGCTGACCTACTTCAGCGTGGCCGGGGAGGTGGAGCGCAGCAAGGTGCCGGCCTATATCTGCGTGGTGGACACGGAAGGACTGGGCGTGCTGAACGCTTACGCCGGAGACAAGATCTCGGCGGAGGCGGTGGTCAAGACCATTGCCGGGCAGAAGGTGGCCGACAAAGTCAAGCACCGCAAGCTGATCATACCGGGGCTGTTGCCCATTTTCCGGGCGGAGATAGAGGACACCTCGGAGTGGAAGGAAGTGATTATCGGGCCGGAAAGCGCCCGGGAAATTCCGGCCTTCTTGCAGAAATGGCCCAACTTTTAACCCTGTGCAGGTAGGCGGAAAGCCGCGAATAGAAGAGCACGGCAAACAAGGTTGAGAATAGTTTTCGAATGTCCAGTTACTCGGTAACCTTCAAACCCCAAAACAAGTCCGTACGGGTCCAGGCGGACACCAGTCTGCTTGAAGCGGCCTACCGGGCCGGGATTACGATCAATAATCTCTGCGGAGGGGACGGCATCTGCGGCCGCTGTAAGATGATCGTCAAACAGGGGGAGGTCACCGGAAAGGTCTCGGCCAAGCTGACCCGCGAGGAGATCCGCCAGGGTTTTGTTCTAGCCTGCCAGACGCCGGTCACCGACAACCTGGTGGTCGAGATACCCGAGGAGACCTGGGCCAAGGAGAAGGTGGTCGCCGCCCAGGATGCGACCCGCTTCAGGGACCTAACCGAAGGCTGGGAGTACGAGAGGGACCTCAAACCGGCGCCATTGGTTACCAAGGTGTACCTGGAGCTGGACAAGCCCGACCTGGCCGATAATGCGGCCGACCACCAGCGGGTCGACGACGCGATCCGCAAGGCCCTGAAGTATCGATCCATGCAGATGGGGCTGAAGATTATCAAGAGCATACCGGAGATCCTCCGCCGGCACGACTACCGGATCACCGCCACCGTGGGTCTGAGGAGGGATATCGCCGAGGTGATGAACATCGAAGGCGGGAACACGGCCGAGCGCAACTACATGGCCGTGGTGGATATGGGAACCACCACTATCGTGGCCCATCTGGTGAACGCCGACACCATGGAAACGATCGATGCCCGCGCCTGTTTCAACTCCCAGGGGATTTACGGCCGCGAGGTAACCCGGCGCATGATCACAGCCGAGCAGAAGGGAATCGAGGAGCTGCAGAAGCTGCTGGTGGATGACATCAACGGTCTGATCGACCAGCTTGCCGATGCGAACAACATCAAGCTCAAGGATATCCTGGCGGTGGTGTGTTCGGGAAACACGGCCATGGGGCACTTCCTGCTCGGTCTGTGCACGAGGAATATCCGCCGCAATCCCTACGTGCCCACCACGGTATCCGCCCCGCCGCTGCGGGCGGTGGAGGTGGGGTTGAACATCAATCCCCGAGGTCTGCTGTACAGCCTGCCCGCCATCAGCGGCTGGGTAGGCAGCGACATCACCGCCGGCATCCTGGCGACCCGCATCAATGAGCGTTCGGAGCTGAGCCTGCTGATGGACATCGGGACCAACGGCGAAATCGTAATCGGAAACCGTGAGTGGCTGGTGGCTACTTCCGCTTCCGCCGGTCCGGCTCTCGAGGGGGCTAGCGTGGACTGCGGAATGCGCGCCGAAGCCGGGGCCATCGAAAAGGTCTATACCGAAAACGGTGAAATCAGATATGGGACCATCGATGGCAGACCCCCGAAAGGGATCTGCGGCTCGGGGATCATCGATGCCGTGGCGGTGCTTCTCCGCGAGGGCTATATCGACCGTTCCGGCAGCTTCGTCCAGGAAGAAAAACCCCGGATGGTGGAAGTGGAGGGCCTGAAGCGCTTCATCCTGGCCGATGGGACCGAAACCGGTACGGGACGCCCGGTGTATATCAGTGAATCCGACGTCGAGAACGTGGTCACGGCCAAAGCCGCGATCTTCGCGGCCATGAAGATCCTGCTACAGCGGCTGGATCTGAGCTTCGGTGACATCCAGCGTTTCTTCATAGCGGGAGCCTTCGGGGCCTATATCAACGTAGAGAATGCAATCACCATCGGCCTGATCCCCGATATAGACAGAACAAGGATAGAGTTCGCGGGCAACACTTCCATCAAGGGGGCCAAAATGGTGGCCTTCTACAAGGAGGCGCTCTATAAGATCGAAAAGATCCGGGAGGACACTACCTACTACGACCTGATGGGCGCCAAGGACTATGTTGAACAGTTTCAGAAAGCGATGTTTCTTCCCCATACGGATATTGAGATTTTCCACCGGAGTACTCACCATGCCTAAGAGCATCGCCGTAGCCGGGAAAGGCGGCACCGGAAAGACCACGATCGCGGCGCTGCTCGTTACCCAGTTGGTGCTCCGGGGTGAGGGACCGGTGCTGGCCGTGGATGCGGACCCGGACTCCAATTTGGGTGATCTGCTCGGCGTTGAGCCTCAGCAGTCCATAGGCGATCTGCGCGAGGAGGTGCTGCAGGCATTCAAGACGCTGCCTGCCGGGATGACCAAGGCCAGCTACGTGGAAGCGGGGCTGCACCAGATAATAGAAGAGACCGAGGGCTTCGACCTGATCACTATGGGGCGGGGAGAGGGGCCCGGCTGCTACTGCGCCCTAAACAATATGATTCGCAAATTTTCCGATGACCTGGCCCCCTCGTACAGGTGGGTGGTGTTCGACAACGAGGCCGGCCTAGAGCACCTGAGCCGGAGGACTACACGGGATATCGACGCTCTGCTGGTCGTGGTCAGCGACAATCCGCTCTCCCTGCGTTCAGCGGAAAAGATCGACGCCGTTACCGCGAACCTGGACAGCAGGATCCGCAGGAAATACCTGATCACCAACATGATCCCGGCCGAAAGGATGCAGGTAGTGAAAGGGCGTCTGGAGCGTTTCAGCATCCCCCATTTGATTGACATCCCCTACGATCCCAGGCTGGAGGAGACCATCTACCGGGGAGAGCCTTTGATAAATCTTGACGGCTCGCCTATTATGAAAATTATTCAGACCATCATTGAGACTGCAGGAGGTGAAGATGCAAGTACCTGATGTAATTGAGAAATGGACGGCCCCTATAAACACGGTTGTCATCGGTGCGACCAAGGATCAGGGGGGAACACGAGCCGGTACGGTGACCGTAGGGGGCCAGACGACTCTCCCCTTTCTCACCTTCGAGGGACAACTGCCCAACAAGCCGGTGATCGCCGGTTTTGTGGCCGATACTCCTCCTGCCTGGCCGGATGTTCTCAAGGCAGCCATTGGCAAGGAGATCGACTCGCCGGTGGAGTGGGCGCAAAAATCCGTCAAGGAATACGGAGTGGATCTGATCAGCCTGAAGCTGGTCGGTGCCGATCCGGCCGGGAAAGACGCCGCTCCCGATGACTGCGCCAAGGTGGTGCAGGACGTGCTGAAGGCGGTGGACGTGCCATTGATTATTTGGGGCTGTGGAGACGACGAAAAGGACAACCTAGTGCTGCCCGAGTGCTCCCAGGCCGCTAAAGGAGAGAACTGCCTGATCGGATCTGCCAAGGAAAAGAACTACAAGACCGTGGTGGCCATTTGCAAGGCCGACAAGCACAAGATCATCGCCGAGGCGCCGGTTGATATCAATATCGGCAAGCAAGTCAACATCCTGCTCCAGGATGCGGGCTTTGATCTAAAGGACGTGGTGATGTTTCAGACCACCGCCGCCCTGGGCTACGGTTTCGACTACGTGTACACGATTCTCGAGCGGGCCCGGATCGCCGGCCTGAAAGGAGACAAGCTGATGGCCTGCCCGCAGATCTGTGATGTGGGCGGTGAGGTCTGGCGCATCAAAGAGGCGGTGGTGGACGAGGACGTGCTTCCTGGCTGGGGAAAGCTGGCCAAACGAGGCCCGATGTGGGAAGCCACCTGCGCGTCCGTCTACCTGCAGGCGGGCGCCGACATCTTGATCATGGCTCACCCCGACGCCATCAAGAACGTCCAGACCACCATCGCGCAGTTTTGCGGCTGAGCGAACCCGACTCGATCTACTATAAACCTAAGGAGGATGGGAGCTTATGATTTTTATCGGTGAACGAATAAACACCGGATTCAAGGAGATCAAGGAGGCGGTGTTGAACAAGGACGGAGACGTGCTCAAAAGTTGGGCGGTCAAGCAGACCAAGGCGGGAGCCAGCTACCTCGACGTAAACCTGGGAGCGGTCTCGAGCAAGCCGGAAGACCTTTGCTGGATGATCGAGCAGGTGCAGGCAGCCAGCGATCTGCCCATCTCCATCGACACCAACAAGCCTTCCATGTTGAAAGAGGCGGTGCCTCTATGCAAGAAACCTCCTCTGATAAACTCTACCACGGCGGTGGATGAAAAGATGGACGCCATGTTCCCGATCGTGGCCGAGTCCGGCGCCTCGATCATCGGCCTGGTCATGGACGAGTCGGGCAGCCCCAAAAGCGCGGACCAGCGGGTGGAAAACGCCGGCAAGCTCCTGGCCAAGGCCATGGAGTTCGGCATCTCCACGGAGCAGCTTTTCCTGGATCCCATCGTCATGCCCCTGAAGTATATGCAGGAGCAGGCCCAGGAGATCCTGGGGGCGGCCAACCAGTTCAAGCTGTTCAGCAATCCGCCGCCTCACATCGTCTGCGGGCTTTCCAATATCGCCAATGGAACGAAGCAGAAGAAGCTGATCAACCGCACCTTTGCGGTCATGATGGTGGCCAACGGCATGGATGCGGTGATCTGCGACGTTACCGACGAAGATCTGGTAAACGCCGTCCTGACTGCAGAGCTGGTGATGAACAAACAGATCTATGCGGACGGCTACATCGACGCTTTCCGTTCCTGAAAGGACCCCGCGAAGGCGCTTCCGGCGGTAACCCCATGAGCACGGTACGGTGAAAACTTTGAGCCGATTTACTGCGGTAGCCGCCGTTTTTCTTGCGACGTTCCTCGCCGGTTGTACAGGATGCTCCCGGGACACCCCGAAGGCTCCGCAGCCGATGGAACCGAGCCTGCAGCCGCCGTTGGCGGCGGATTCGCCCGGGCCGCTTGCAGAGACCGGGTTGCCGGCGCCCCAGCCGGCCGAGGACACCGCTGCTCGTATTCCCTCTGTGCAGGTCGGCCCCGGCGGCACCACCGACGTACAGCTCTCCTCGTTGTTACCGAATATGCTGGAGCTGCCGGAAGAGACCGGATTCACATTCGCCCGCCTGCAAATCAGGAACGATGTTGAGAGGATCGTGTTTTTTACCTCGCATCCGGACATGATGGCCCGGCGGGGGGTGGTTCGAGTGACCGGTGGATTGCTCCAACTCATCAGCTTCGAAAGCGATCCCTGCTACTGCTTCGACGTCCAGGCGCAAGCCGTCGAGCTTGTCGGGGGCCGGGAGGAGTTCGTCGTAACCCGTTTCAGCCCGCTCACCGGGAGCTGCGTGGGTCTAGAGGTCGTGAGGATTCTGGCCCTTGGCGAAGACGGAGCGCTGGAGGAGGTCTGGCGGGGAACCACCTGGGAAGCGAGCGAAACGCAGTCGCGTATCGCCTCGGTCGAGTTCTCCGATGTGGACGGAGATGGAGACCTGGAGATCATTCGCCGGGGAAAGCTCGTCGACTGCGGGGACGAGTGTCTCTGCCGCGAAGGCCCTGTTCTCGAGACCTTCGAGGCTGTTTATGATTGGAACGCGGACAGCGGTCGCTTTCAGGAGGTCCGTTGAGAGACTGAGGCACAGGCATTCGCCCGGCAGCCGCGCCGGAAAAGCCGAGAGCTTCCGACGTGCGCTAGATTATTGCCAGTACACCGCCGTCGACTATCAAAGTCTGGCCTGTGCAGTAATTGGAATCGTCCGTCGCGAAATAGAGGACGGCGCCCAATAACTCTTTCGGATCGCCGAGCCGGCCCGCGGGAATCGGATCCACCACTTTTTTCTTGAACTCCGGATCTTTCATCGCGCGCTCGGCCATTCCCGTGTTGGTAGTTCCGGGTACCACCGCGTTCACCTGGATGTTCCATTTGATCAGTTCCAGGGCAAAAGATCTGGTAATTGTGAGTACGACCGCCTTTGTCGAGTGATAGGCGCACAAACCCGGCTGTGCCGCCAGGGCGCCGATCGACGAGATGTTGACTATTTTCCCTCTTTTTTGCTTCTTCATGACCTCGGCCGCCGCCTGGGCACAGAACAGGGTGCCTTTCGCGTTCACCGCCATCTGCTTATCCCACAGCTCTTCGCTGATCTCGCCGACGGGTTGCGCTTCGAGAATCGCCGCATTGTTTACCAGGACATCCAACCCGCCGAATTGCTCGACGGTCTTTTTAACCATGGCCTCTACATCGGCTTTGCTACTCACATCGGTTCGTACGAATAGAGCCTTTCCACCCGAGTCTTTGATGGATTGCGCCAGTTTTTCACCGTTTTGCTCGTCTACGTCTGCAATGACGACGGCGCCACCTTCACGTGCGATTCCAAGGCAATATTCTTTGCCGATTCCCTGTGCGCCTCCGGTGACTATGGCAATCCTGTTCTGCATCCGCATAACGACACCTCCTGAAGATCTTTATAGTAATAAACCGGTTTTTAGAGTATTGATCCTTGAAGCCTCAGCTTTTCCGGCCTCTGGCATTGCCCGGAACCTATGTTTGTTACCTAACATTTTTAGTTACAATTTATACATTAAATTCGATTGATTATTCATTATACATCTGCGGTCATGCTTGTCAACCCTTTCTGAATAGTAGAATTATACGTACAGATGTTGAAAAAGATGGAGCAGGGCTCCAAAAGCTGCATAATTATAGCTTGACAAACCCATAATGCGCTGATATAATCCCAACACGATTTGATGGTAAAGTAACAAAGTGATTTCAATACTGTTATTTGGCTGTTAGCTGCTACGACAGGAATGAAGAAAAGCCGTATGGTGGGAGAAATGCCCCGGCAAGGGGCATTAAAATAAACAGGAGGTGAGAAAATGAGGAAAAGGGTATTGGCAGTATCGGTCGTGATGATCCTGATCCTGCTCGTTACCGGTATGGCATTCGCAGGCGGTCAGGAGGAAGCCGAAGGAATGCCCGCCGCCGGAAACCTTGCTCAGAAATATAAAAACGCTGAGCCGGGCGAAAGCTTCCTGGTAGGCCATATTACCTGGCACCTGGGACAGGAGTACGCGATCATGGTCTATCAGGCAATCGAGCAGGCCGCCAAACAACTGGGATTGAAGTTCAGGGGCGCGGTGGCCGACACACAGGCCGATTGGATCGAGATCACCGAGAGTATGATAGCAGCAGGGGCCAAGGCGATTATCTACAATGTTCCCGACGTGTCCGTGATGCCGCAGCTGGCCCAGATCGCCAATGAGAACAACGTGTTCCTGGCGACCTATTTCGGGTATACCGGCGATCTCATGCCGGGAGACTTCGGTCCCCGGTGGGTAATAGACAATACGCCGTTCTCGGACGAGCAGACCTTTATCCCGTTGACCTGTTTGATGGAGAAAATGAAACAAGCCGGCAGGACCAAGCTGTTGATCCACCAGGCCAGCAAGTCCGCCGCTACCGTATCGACCGTCTACATCAACCTCGGAATCTTTCAGGCTCTTCAGAACTATCCCGAGATGCAGTTGATGGGCTTCCAGTACGGGGAATGGGGCTTCGAAGGCGGTCGGACGGCAGCGGAGGCGTCGCTGGCGGTCCGAACCGACTACCAGGGTATTTGGGGCGCCAACGACTCTCAGACCATGGGAGCCCTCCGGGCCCTGGAGGACCGGGGACTCAAGGTCGGTCCGTTCACAGCTTCTCGAGACATGGAGATGACTACGGCCCAGGAAATCCTGAAGGGCAACTTCCTTTGTACCTCCGGCTTCGCCATCCCTTACTTCGGCGGGAGACTCGTTCCGATGCTGTACGATATGTGCGTGGGTGCCTGGTATCCGCAGCCCGATGAGATGCTGCAGACCGGAACGCTGGACCTGTACGGGAGACCGGGAGAGCTGGAAAAGCTTGCTGAGTCGGCGGGCATAGCGGATCATCCGAGCTTCAATACCGGGCCGCTGAAGGAGAACCTGGAGCAGATCCTCATGCAGATGGAGGAAGACGATCCGGAGTATCCCTACGACTTCAGGCTGCTGTCTATATCGAAATGCAAAGAGCTCGGACTGGAATACGACCGGCATGCCGGAGGTGGAACGTACCTGGGCTCCCACGACTTCTATTTCCCCGCCAAGATGAAGAAATTCGGAAGCAAGGAAGCCCTCAGGAAGCACGTAGCGGCTCTCCACGAATACTTCCTCGACATAAGCTGGATGACTGATCTGAAAGCGGCGCAGGAATACGCCAAAAAACTGCCGCCTGAAATCAAGCTGGAGCCGGTCTGGGAATAAAGAGCGGTATCAATGTTCTGGCCGGAGATGTGCGATGAGCACGCTCCGGCCGTTTGCCAAGCAGCGCAGCCTTTCTTTTTCAAGAGAGGAAGGCTGCGTTTTTTGGAAGGAGACCTTGAGCCCGAAACCCGGTCACTACACTAATCTGCAGACTCCGAGTGTGACAACCTTAAAGCAAGTGCCTATAATGCAAGTGTCATGGTGTTGATCTCCATTACCGAAGGATGGATTAATAGAGGTGCAGGCGTATGAACAGGATGAAGCAATCAGGCGCGCCGATTTTGAATGTGTATAATGTCTCCAAGACGTTCGGAGGAGTCGTACGTGCCCTTGATGAGGTGAGCCTGGAAGTCCACCCAAATGAAATCGTAGGCGTGGTTGGTGAGAATGGAGCCGGCAAGACCACGCTTATGAAGATTCTGGTGGGCGTGTATCCTCCTGACAAGGGGGAATGGGCCTACAGGGGGGTGAACGTTCCCTTCCCCAAGAGTCCCAAGGAGGCGGCCAGAAAGGGTATTTCAATCGTCTACCAGGAAAAAGGAGTCGTCCCCAGCCTGAAAGTGTATCAATTTCTGTTCCTCGGTAACGAGGACAGGTACGTCGGAAAAGTCGGATTGCAGATAGACCGGATCAAAGCACATGCACGGGAGATACTAAAAGAGTTTCATGTACAATGCGATGTCGATAACTTCATGCACGAGCTGCCCCTATCCACGCAAAAAATGGTCGAAATAGCGAAGGCTATCCTGAGTGTGAGAATGGAGCAGGACGATGATACGACGCAGTCCGTCATCATCCTCGACGAGCCTACCGCCCCGCTCACCATCGAGGAGCGCAAGGATCTACTGGATGAGATCTCGAGACTGAAAAAGAATACCTCCTTCATCTTTGTTACACACATCATGCAGGAGGTCATGGAATGTATGGACCGCGTGGTCGTGCTGCGCGACGGGAAACTGGTCGGACATTACAACATGGCAACCGACCAGGTCACGGAAGAGGATCTCACCAAGGTGATTGTGGGCAGGGACACCCTGGAACACCGTCACGAAGTGGCGTCCAGGAAAGGCCAGACAGGCGGGGTGGTGCTGTCGGCTGACAGGCTGACCAAGCAGGGTAGCTACTACGACATCACCTTCGACCTTCATCGCGGTGAATGTGTCGGTGTGTTCGGTCCGGCCGGCTCCGGCAAGAGCGAACTGATAAGGACAATCGCCGGTCTCGACAACTTCGAAAAAGGAACCCTCTCGGTCATGAAAAAGGAGGTGAAAAACCGGGAACCTGCTCATGTCAGATTGACCAGAGGGGTGGGATACTTTTCCGGGGACACGGGCAACGAGTTGCTGCACGATTGGTCGATAGCCAAGAACATATCGATATTGAACATCGCCAAGGTGGTTGGGAAGATTATCAGGATCATACGCTTCAACGTCGAAAAAAGGATGGCCGAGAGGATTGTTCGAAAGCTGAAAATACGGACGCCGGATGTCAATACTCCCGTCAGCACCTTGAGCGGCGGCAGCAAGCAGAAAGTCACCGTGGGGAAATGGTTCGAAAAGAGCCCTGAGATTATGCTCCTAGAAGATCCCACAATAGGCATAGACGTGGGATCGAGGGAGGACATCTTCGAGACAATCCTTGACATGAAGAGTAGAGGTATATCGATGATCCTGGTAAGCGACGATGTTAGAGAGTACTCGACCCTGTGCGACCGGATAATGCTGATGAAGCAGGGAAAAGTTCAGGAAATCATAAGTGCAGAACAACTCAAAGAGGTAATGGAAGCATGAACAGCCCAGTGAATCGGAAGTCGATAGTGAGGAATGTATCTCAGGTCGCCAAGAACTATCCCGTACTGCTTATTTTTATCGGCCTGTTCGTGATTTTCTCGGCCCTGTACTCACAGCAGTTCTTGTCGGCCATAAACCTGACGGCATCCTTGAGGCAGTTCGTAACGCTCATGCTGTTTTCCATCGGTCCCTCCATCGTGATGATCCTCGGGTCGATGGACCTATCCTTTATCGGGATTTGGATGCTGGGCAGTATTTTTCTCTGGCTGCTCTCCCCGATAATCGGACCGGCGGCCTTGCTGGTCATTCCGCTGGTGGGATTGGCGACCGGCTTCCTCGTAGGTGTGATACATACGAAAGGCAGAATACCTTCGTTTATTCTTACCCTGAGCCTGCTGATAACCTACTGGGGAATAACCGTGGTGCTGGCTGGCGGGTACCCGAGAAGCGTTCCCGGATATGGGTTCATAACCGCGCGGCTGATCCCCCGCATTCCGACTCCCTTTCTCCTGTCCATCCCGATTATCCTGGTCGCGGTCTTTATCGTGCTCCGGACCAGGCTCGGGGTTTATTTCTGTGCCATCGGGTCGAACGAGGAAGGAGCTCGATTGGCCGGTATCAATGTCGACAGGTACAAGATATTGGCATTCGCCCTGAGCGGGGTGTTTACGGGAGTCGGTTCGGTCATTCTGTTCCAGCATCTCGGCGGTTCGGCCTCGGTGGAGTTCAATTTGAACAACGTGGTCAGGCCTCTGGTAGCGATTATCCTGGGGGGTACGCCTCTGGTGGGCGGCAGCGGAGGTCCTCAGAGAACGATACTAGGGGTCCTGACCTTCTCCGTGCTGTACCGCGGGCTGCATCTTTCTCCGCTGCGGCCGGAGCTGATAGACCTCGTGGTGGGACTCGTGCTGATTGTGGCTATCATACTGAGCTCGAAGGGTACGAGGACGAAAGGGGTGGAGGTCACATGACGAGCAACACGATGAACGAACGGCGTTTTTTTGTGGATTTGAGACAATATGCGACCACCAACACAATCATGCCGATTGTGGCAACCATCGTGGTAATCCTTGTTTTTCAAATACTCAATCCAACCTTTCTCAGTTACCAGGGTATCGTCACCATAGCTTATTCCATGTCCTACTTCCTGATCGCGGCCTGCGGGTTGACGCTGGTGATCATGATGGGCTCTTTCGACTTCTCCGTTGTAAGCGTGATGAAGCTTTCCGCACTCCTGTGCGTGCTGTATATCGACGAGATGGGGCTGCTGGTCATCCCCTTTGCTTTAGCGATCTGCATTGGTGTAGGGCTCATCAACGGGGTGCTGTTCGCCAAGCTGAAGGTCCCGTCCTTTATGGCCACCCTCGGCATTTCTGTGGTCATCGACGGCCTCGCGCTTTTGATCTCCAAGGGATTTCTCCTCATGATGGATCATGAGGGGTTCAGGAGCATCGCGGTCACCTTTATTGCGGGAATGCCCTCGATATTCTATTGGGCGATCGGTATCTGGATTCTGTGCACTCTGATGGCGCTCATCACGCCCTTCGGAAGGCGGACCTATGCGATCGGGGGAAATCCGAAGGCTGTGGCCATTTCGGGAGTCAATGTGGACAGGCACAGGATTATCGTGTTCATGCTCAGCAGCCTGCTGGCCGGTATAGCCGGCGTCTTGTACATGTCGCAGCTAGGCGGCGGTTCGGTGAAGATCGGGTCCCACATGATGATACCGCTTTTCGCCAGCGTGGTAGCCGGCGGTACGGCTTTAAAGGGGGGCGTCGGCGGTCCGCAAAGGACCCTTTTGGGCGTGATCATTATCACCTGGATCCAGTCCGGATTGCTCATGATAGGAGCCGGGCGGGACATACAGGTCGTGGTCTTAGGCATCATCGCCATAATCATGTCCATCGCCACGACCGAACGCGGAAAACTCATCCGAACCATAGTGAAGTAACGGATTTCAGAGCCATGAACAGGCAAGGCAATCGATGGAACGGATCGTTCGCGCCGGAGGGGCCGCGTTCGCTACCCGGCGCAGGCGGATCGGCGCTACCCGGCGCTCCGGTTAGTTAGGTTTTCATCGTTGCTCGGGCGAACAACAACCGGCGATCATGGATAGAGAGCGCGAGCATGAAGCGTTAAACCGGCGCAAGTGGAACTCGCGAGCGGCAACCTACGACAAAAAGCGCTTTGATTACTTCCGATTGATGCAGAGGATGGCCATACGGCTCGTGGAGCTCAGGCCGGGCCTGCATTTCCTGGATATCGGCTGCGGGACCGGCTGGGCAGTGCGCTACGTTGCCGGCCGGCTTGGGGACAGGGGTCAATTCTATGGAGTAGACATCTCCCCCCGTATGATAGAAACGGCTATGGCCGGCTCCGGCGGTTACAACAACGTGCATTTTCTCGTGGGGAATGCGGAACTCCTCCCCCTGGACAGTAACATCTTCGACTGCGTGCTTTGCACCAACTCTTTTCATCATTACCTGAATCCTGCCGGGGCTTTAGCCGAGATGCGCCGTGTCCTTAAGGATGGTGGGCGTGTGTACATAGTGGATCTGACCGCCGAGGGCCCTTTAATGAGGTTCATCGACGGCCGCGTGAGAAAGAAGGAACGCGAGCATGTCAGGTTCTACAGCACCAGGGAGTACCGGTCTATGTTCGAAGCTGCCCGGTTGAGCCACGTCGGCAGCAGAATAATTACGTTCCCCTTGAAGATGCACATCGCAGTGAAGCAACCCGACCGTTAGTAAATCCAGATGGAAGGAGCAAAATTATGAAGGTTCTATTTATCGGCGGCACGGGAAACATCAGCAGCGCCTGCACCCGGCTGGCGGTACTGCGGGGATACGAGGTTTTTCTGTTGAACAGGAGCAAGAATCCCTATGCCGAGGTGCCGGAGGGGGCCCAGGTCCTCAAAGGGGACATCCGGAATCCGCAAGCGGTGCTGGCGGCGATCAAAGGGCACAGCTTCGACGCCGTGGTGCAATTTCTGGCCTACGAACCGGGCCAGGTGGAGCAGGATCTGGAGATTTTCAGAGGCAAGACCCGGCAGTATCTCATGATCAGCACGGCTTCGGCCTATCAAAAGCCTCCGGTTCACTACCTCATAACGGAGTCCACACCTCTATGCAATCCTTTTTGGGAGTATTCCCGCAAGAAAATCGCCTGCGAGCTGCGTCTCATGCAGGCCTACCGGGAGGAAGGCTTCCCGGCAACCGTAGTGCGCCCTTCCTACACCTACGGCGAGACCTGGATCCCGGCAGCCGTGGGCGGCCGGGACTACACCGTGGTCGACAGAATGCGCCGGGGCAAGAAGGTGATCGTGCACGGAGACGGTCAATCGCTGTGGACCTTAACTCACAACAGCGATTTCGCCAAGGGCCTGGTGGGACTTCTGGGCAACATTCAGGCGATAGGCGAGAGCTTCCACATTACTTCGGACGAAGTGCTGACCTGGGACCAGATCTATCGGACCATCGGGGAGGCTGCCGGTGTGGAGCCGCATCTCGTGCACATCTCCTCGGAGTTCATCGGCGCACTGGTCCCTCAATGGGGGGATTTCCTATTCGGCGACAAGGCCTGCAGCATGGTGTTCGACAACAGCAAGATCAAGCGCGTTGTTCCGGACTTCGCGGCCACCGTTCCCTTCGCCAGGGGCGTACGGGCTTCGATAGCCTGGTTCGATGCCGACGAGCGCAGGAAAACGACGGACGGCGAGGTAGACGGGCAAATGGACCGGGTCATTGCGGCCTACGAGCGTTCCCTGCAGAGAGAAGAGGGACAGAAGTAGCACCGTTTGGATAAGCGGCGCCGTGCGCGGCTCAGCCGCCCAGAGGGGAGAATTTCCTCCTCCGCCACTGGTCGAACATCACGACCAGAATGATGACCATCCCTTGCACGATCCGCTGCCAGAAGGCGCTCACGTTGAGGAGGTTGAGGCCGTTTCCCAGCACCCCCATGATCAGAGCGCCGATCAGCGACCCGATCACCCCCCCCTCGCCTCCGAAGAGGTTGGTGCCGCCGATTACCACTGCGGCGATGGAGTTCAGGTTTTCCCCGTCGGCCATCAGGGCGTTCGCCGAGTTCAGGCGGCCGGCCAGCACGACGCCGGCCACAGCCGCCATGAGGCCGGAAAGCAGGTAGACGGTCATCTTGGTCTTGTCGATGCTTATCCCCGACACCCGGGCTGCCTCCCTGTTGCCGCCCACGGCGAAAATAGCCCTTCCCAATACCGTGTAACGCAGCAGCAGCCAGCCGATGACCACGATGACCACGGCGATCAGGCCCGCCACCGGTATGCCGAGAATGCTGCCCGCTCCCAGCCAGATCACCTGTTTGGGAAGGTAGCCTTTGAGTTCGGTGGCGGTGATGTGTGAGGGAACAGGCAGCCCGCCGGTGATCAGCAGCGCGATTCCCCGCAGGATGGTCAGCGAGCCGAGGGTGGCTATGAAGTCGGGAATCCGGCCCCTGGTGATGATCAGACCGTTGAATGCTCCGGCCAGGGCGCCGACGACCAGGGCGATGAACAGGCCGAGGACGAAGTTTACCGGACCAATGGCGATTCCCAGAATCTCGATCCGCTGGGTCATCAACACGGCCGCCGCCGAGGCAGAGATCGCCGTTATGGCTCCGACGGAAAGGTCGATTCCGGCCGAAAGAATAACCAGTGTCTGGCCTACGGCCAGAATGGCGGTGATGGCGGACTGCCGGGTGATATTCACCAGGTTTCCCGTCTTCAAGAAATGGGGCGAAGCGATGGCCAGGTAGGCGCACAGCAAAAACAGGGCGATAATTGGGCCCAACCGCGATACCAGCTCCCGAATGGTCTGAGGCAGGCTGCGGGTCTCGGCGGACACCTGTTCCTGATTTCTATTGTCCGGGCCTTTTTGGGCTTCGCTCATCTGCTGCTCCTCCTCCGTCGTATCAACTGGCGCTTCTAAGCAGTTTTTCTTGGGTCGCTTCCCCGGCTTTGAGCTCGGTCGTGAACTCGCCGTCGCGCATGACTTTGATCCGGTCGGCCATGGCCAGAATCTCCGGCATTTCCGAGGAGACCATGATGATGCCGACTCTGTTGGCGATTAGCTGGTTCATCAAGGCGAAGACCTCGGCTTTCGCGCCCACGTCGATGCCCCGGGTCGGTTCGTCAAAGATCAATACCTTGGACTCGCTGAACAGCCAGCGGGCCAGCACGACCTTCTGCTGGTTGCCGCCGCTCAGGAACATGACCGGCCGGTCCAGGGCCCGAGGCTGTATCCTCAGGCTGTCCACGTACTCGGAGGCCCGCTTCGCTTCCGACTTGAGTTTCAGGAGTTCGTACATGGCCATCTGGCTCAGGTTCGCCAGGGTGATATTCGGCGGAACCGGCAGGGCCGGCACCAGGCTGTGCCGCCGGTCCCGGGTCAACAGTCCGATGCCGTGGCGGATGGCATCGGTGGGGCTGTGGATGTGCGTTTCCTTTCCCTCTATCCACATACGGCCAGAGCTGAGGGGCTCCAGACCGAAAATGGCCCGGGTGAGCTCCGCCTGCCCGGCGCCCATCAAGCCGAAGATGCCCAGGATCTCTCCCTTTCGGAGATCGAGGGAGATGTTGTGAAGCTTGCCCTTTACGGAAAGCTCCTCGATTTTCAGAAGCCGTTTCCCGGGACGGGCGCTGTGCCTGGGAAACTGCTCGGTCAGACTGCGGCCCACCATCATGCTCACCAGCGTGTCTTCGTCGGCTTCCTCCACGGCCAGGGTGCCCATGACCTTGCCGTCCCGCAGGACGGTCACCCGCTGCCCGATCAGTGGCACCTCGGCGAGGCGGTGAGAAATGTACACGACTCCCACTCCTCGCTCGCGCATTCGCCGTATGGAGTCGAACAGGCGCTCTCGCTCGGCGTCTGAGAGGGCGGAGGTGGGCTCATCGAGCAGCACGATTTTTGGCTGGGCGGTGAGTACCCGGGCGATTTCGGTGAGCTGCTGTTCGGCTACCTCGAGCTTGCGCACCTCTTTTCTCGGTTCGAGGTAGACGCCCAGATCGGCCAGGCTCTGTTCAGCCCCGGTGTAGATCCCTGGCCAGTCAACCGCTTTCAGGCGGTTGCGGGGAAGCTTGCCCAGGAAGATGTTTTCCGCGACGCTTAGAGCCGGGATCAGGCTCAGTTCCTGGTACACCATGCCGATGCCCAGCTCTTTGGCCGATTCGGGATTAAGGTGATGAACCTCCTGTCCCTGTATGAAGATCCGGCCGCTGTCGGCTTGAAGCGAACCGCTAAGGATCTTCATCAGGGTAGACTTGCCGGCGCCGTTCTCGCCGAGGAGAACGTGGACCTCCCCTTCTGTCAGATCGAAGTCCACGTGATCGAGGGCGTGGACACCGGGGAAACTCTTGTCCACTCGCTCCATGCGCAGAAGTGTGTTCATACCTTCCCTTTTACCGCCCTCGGCGTCCCTGTCCTGTTCATATCAAAAACCGGCCGCAACGGCTACGCCTTCCCGGCCGCCAAGTCCAGGCGGCGATTCGGATCGCAATATTACCCTCGTTTCTGTCGTATTATATGATCTGAAGCTACTTATTACTATGGTTATTGCAAACTTGGGAGCTGTATCTACAGCTCCCAAGCTTGCGTGAGACTCGTCTGCTTTTGATTCTATTTGCTTTGCGCTTTTATTTCCTCCCAGTCGATGGGTGGTAAAGCGGGGTTCGGGTAGAACAGGGTAGCGTTCTGCTGGTAGGCCGTGCGCGGACGGATATCGAAGGTTTTCGGCACGTCCAATCCGCAGACCAGTCGAACCGCGAACTCTGTTCCGAACCAGCCCCAGTCCGCAAAGCCGTGAGTTGTCTCGGCCACGATCTTGCCCTCGCCGATGCGGGCCACGGACTCAGGCGTCACGTCGTTGGTGAAGATCGCTACCTTGTTGTCTCCGAGGACCGGGCCCTGGCCGGCCAGCTCCAGGCGTCCCACTGCCTCGCTGGCGAGCATCGCTCCCAAACCCATTTCATTGGAGGCGGCCCAGATGAAGTCCAGGTTGGTGGGATTCGCCTGCAGGAAGTCCTCCGTGCACTTGATGCCCTTCTCGCGGTTCCAGTCCGCCGCACAGGGTACTCCTGCGATCTGAATGCCCGGGTACTGATCGACCACGTTGTGGAAGCCGTTAAGGCGGGCCGTGGAGAAGAAACCGCCCGCCACACCCTCGATGATGGCGCCCCTGGCCTTTATGGCTGCTTTTTCGGAGGCGGGCAGTCCTTCGTACAGGGCCTTCCAAAAGTCGATGTCCAGGTACTCGTCGCGGGCTACATCCACCTTCCTTCCCTCGCCTAAAACGCCGGGACCTCCGAAGTAGTCCAGCAGCGAATAGGCGGTCACTTCGGCGGCCACCGTATTGTCGAACCCGATATACGAGGCGACCTCCACCCCTGCAATGGGCTCCAGCAGGTTCACGATGATCACGGGAATGCCTCTTGCGTTGGCCTCGGCTATGGCGGGCTTGATCACCTCGACCTCGATCGGCGAAATGGCGATTACGTCCACCTCTCTCTGGATGTAATCTTCAATGATCGCTACCTGGTCGGCAAAGGCGATGTGGGTCGCCGGTGATTGGGAAATGACCTCGATCTGGAAGCCGTGCTTGTTTCCATCCTCGGCCGCAGCTTCGAAGAAATTAGTGGCCGTCTTGAACACACCGGTGATGTCGGGCGGTGTCCAGCCGATCGTAATCGGCCTCTCCCAGCGCTTACCGGCTTCGGCCGCTTCTTTCTCTCCGGTGGCAAAAGCCACAGCGCCCGCCAGCAAGAGCAGCGCGGCGATGAGGGATACCGAAAGCCTCCTCCTTCTCATGTCACTACCTCCTATTGGTTTGTTATTCTTGATCGGCGTGTATGCGCCGATATCGCCTTTATTTCCAGTTCTGGCAGTAGTTCTCATTCGCTATCGATTATAGCGGTGTGCAGGCTTGTAGTCAATATGAAATATACATCGATTGCTAAATTTTGATAATTAAAACAAACAATTTCATGAATCACGGCGCCGGAAGAACGCTTGCAGTAAATCTCGTGACGTCTTCCGGGACAGGTGGTACAGAAAAAAAACGGTGTTATGGAGTGCGGAGAGGCCTACGGACAGGCTCAAGAAGAATCGGCCACCAGAACGTCGATGCCGCATTCTTCCAGTTTCTTGCGATCGGCCTCTTTGACCGCGTCCGTAACTATGGCGTCGACCTGGTCCAGGGTAGCGAATTGGGCAAAAGAGCTCTTGCCGATCTTGCTGGAATCGCACAAGAGAATAACCTTGACTGCTATGGAGATCATGAGCTTCTTGGTTTCCGCTTGGCTGATGTCCGGTGTGGTCGCACCCCGTGAGAAGGACAGGCTGTTGACGCCCATGAAGGCCTTGTCTACGGTGAGGCCTGCGAACATCTCCTTTCCCGCCGAGCCGTAGGTTACGGTGCAGTGGAATCCTTTTCTGAGGATGCCGCCCAGAAAAACCTGGTTGATCTCGTCGAACATCTCCAGGAGCATGGCGATCTCCAGATCATTGGTCACGACGGTGAGGTTCTTTTTCGCCGGCAGCAGCCTGGCCAGCTCGATGGTCGTGGTTCCGGTATCCAGGATAATCGTATCTCCGTCTTCTATCAGCTCCAGGGCCGCAGCGGCGATTCTTTTCTTCTCCGCTAGGTTTGTGATCTGTTTCTGGTTTGATTTGAGCTCGAATCCTGTTTTAGACTTGACCATAGCCCCGCCGTGGGTGCGGATGAGCAGGTTGGCCTTTTCCAGATCCCGCAGGTCATTGCGAATCGTTGCCGGCGATACTTTAAAGAAGTCGCGGAGCTGGTTCACCGTGGCTTTTTTATTCTCCTCGATGAACTCGAGAATTTTCATTTTTCGTTCTTCGACGAACATCATCTCATCGGCCACGAATCTATTTGAACGCCTACGCCGGTACAAAGTCAAGCCCATGGAAAGTGCAAAAAATCAGGCTATTGCGCTGCCCGGCCATTCGCTTCCGAAGCATTCAACCTCCAGATACTATCGGAAACAGGCATATCACATCCCCGTTGCGGATTCGGCCGTCAAGTTTATCAGGAAGCTGGTTCCATCCCTTACCGTTCAGGGTGGCTATTAAATTGGGATCGGGCAGCCGTAAACCGTAACGGGCCGCCAGCCAGGCGGCGACATCGGTCAGGGTGCTGCCGCGGGTGAAGCGGGCCTCCTCCAACCGTCGGCCGGTCCTTTCCCTTACCGAGGCCAGATACTTGATCTGGACCCTTACCTCTTCTTTCCTCCTGCTCAAGGGGCGCTTGCCAGCTGTCCGAGGCCCAGAGCCTCCAATGTTTGCCTGGTCGGTACGCCGTCCTCATCCCATCCCCGCTCACGGTAGTATTCCGCCAGCATTTGCGCGTACATCTCCTCGGTCAGGATGCGGCCGGCCGTGGGGCCGGAAGGGATGGCTTCCCGGGTGATCCGCTGCGGCATCAGATCGTCTTTTCGGCGCACCCCCTCCCGGTTCAGTATAACCCGTTCCAGGTTGTAGATGCGTTCTCCGATTCTCATCAGCTCGGGCGTGAAGGGGTATCCGGTGATCGCTTCCAGCGCATCACCGTCCGGGTGGTCGGAGTAGCCCAGCGAGCCCCGGACCACGGTGCATATTCCCAGGCTGTCCACATAAGCCCTGTTGTCCTGGATGCTCTTCACCAGCGCTCCCTTGCCTGCCAGGGCGAAACGGTCGTACTTGCCGCTTTGAAGCTCGGCGCGGATCGTCCAACCGCCCACGTTGTGGCAGGCGCCCCGGCTGGAGGTTCCGTAGGTAAGGGCGTTGCCGAAAAAGCCCCGAGGATCGTAGGCGGCGAAGGGCAGCCCCTTGACGGCCAGTATGTAAGGCTTCCATTCCGGTTTCTGGCGAGCCACCGTCAGCATTCCTTCGGCCAGAAGGTCGCCGATCGCCTTCCGTTGCCCGATGAGCTCGATCAAGCCGAGCAGGGCTTCCGGCTCCCCGAAGCGGGCTTCGATGCCGCCGGTTTCCTCTTTGCCGATCAGCCCTCTCTCGAACAGCTCCATGACCAGGGCCACGGCATTGCCGGTGGACATGGTGTCCAAGCCGATCTGGTCGCAGAGCTGATTAGCCTTTACTATGGCCCCGAAATCGGAAATCCCGCAGTTCGGGCCCAGCAGCGCGATGCTCTCGTACTCGGTGCGGGCTCGGGCGCCGGCGTATGGGCCGTCCGGCACCACGCATACCTTGCCGCAGGCCACCGGACAGCGAAAGCAGGCGTAGTTGCTGTGCCAGTAGCGGTCGCGCATGGCGTGGGCATCTACCTGCTCGGAAGCTTCGAATTGGGCGGTCTGGAAATTCCTGGTAGGCATGCAGCCCAGCTCGTTGATGATCTCGATGTATTGGGGCGTACCGAAACGGGTATGGTTGGCTCTTGAGGTTTTCAGCTCTTCGATCGCCCGGCGGCGGATTTCATCCACTCTCGCCTTGTCGGCCAGGGAGATTTTCGCGCTGCCGGCCACCGCGATTCCCTTTAGCTTCTTGGAGCCTAAGACGGCGCCGGCGCCGCCCCTGCCGAAGGCCCGGCTGTCGACGTTTACGTAAGCCAGCCGCACCAGCCGCTCTGCCGCCGGACCGATGGAAAGCGCCGCCCCCTTCTTGCCGTTGACGGTCGCGAGCAGGGCCTGCAGTGTCTCTCCGGAGCCGAAACCGAGCCAGGGTCGGGCGTCGCCGAACCCCACCTCACCGTCTATCACCGTAACGTAAGTCCACCGGCTGGCCCTGCCTTCCACGATCAGAGCGTCGAAACCGGCCTGCTTCAACCGGGGCCCGAAATTCCCTCCACAATTGGAGCACAGGTACCGTCCGGTCTCCGGAGACTTGGTTGCCAGCTGAAGCTTGGTGGTGGAGGGGAGAGGAGTGCCGGTGAGAGGACCGGTGAAGAAAATCAGCTTGTTGGCCTCGTCCAGGGGGCCGATCCCCGGAGCAATCTCTCGGTGATAATATTTGGCCGCCATGCCCCGGCCTCCCAGGAGCTGCCTGACCAGGCCGCCGTCGAGCGGCTCGACCGTGGATGCCCGCCTGGAGAGATTGATGCGCAGCAGCTTGCCGGTATAACCGCCGTCCAGCATGGATCTTACTCCTTCCTATCCATCGATTGATGCAAAGCGGCCAGGCCGTCCATGAACGTCCGGTACTGCCGGATGCGCCGCCGGTACAGCTCGTGGTTTTGCCCTTGCGGTTGGACCACCTCACCCGTTTCGACCCATGATCCCGCCGCTGCTGCCAGGTCCCGGAAGACTCCCGCTCCGAAGCCGGCCAGCAGCGCGGCTCCCAGAGGAGCCCCCTCGTCCCTGGTTAGCCGCACGACGGGCACCCCGAGAACATCGGCCTTGAGGTGATTCCAGGCCGAACTCTTGCCTCCGCCCCCGGTGATGCGTACTTCTTTGGGCTTGAATCCAGAGTAAAGCGAGCCAAGGATTTCGAGGTAGATGCCATATTCCAGAGCGACCCCTTCCAGTACCGCTCGATACAGGTGCCCTTGCGTGTGGGACCAAGTCAACCCGAGCCAGGCGCCTCGCAGAGACGGCCGGCTCGGGCAGACCCGGCCGCCCAGGTGAGGAATAAACAGGGGATCGTCGCTGCGCGGGCTGATGCGTTCCAGCGCCCGGTTGAGCGCCTCGAAGCTCTCTTCCTTCGATTGATTCTGATTGAGACCGGCGATTTCGCTGCGGAACCACTCCAGATTCATCCCGCCGCCGTTGATATAAGCGTAAGGGTGCCACAGGCCGGGGGTGGCGGATTGGCCGCAGGCCAGGGTCCTGTTTTCCAGATCGGGGCTCATCCCTGCGGTCGTGGAAGCGAATACAGAGGCGGTTCCGGCCACGTCTACGCAGATCCCCTCCTGGGTGGCTCCGCAGGCCAGGAAGCTGGCCGCCGTATCCCCGCAGCCTGCGACCACGGTGGTGCCAGCTCTCAGACCGCACTTCCCGGCCATCTCGGCGGTAAGCTCTCCCACCGGCCTGTGCGAATCCACGATGCGGGGCAGAATCCCGCTGTCGAGGCCGAAGTGGCGGCAGAGTCCGGAATCCCAGTTTCCGCGGGCATTGTCCGCAAATCCTGAGAAGTGCAGATAGCTCTTGTCCATGAACGCCTGCTTCGCCTTCAAGCCGCACAGTCTCATGGCGGCATACCCGGCTGGAGTGACGAAGGCCCGGATCGAGCGGAACACCTGAGGACGTTCCTTCATCCACCAGAGAATCTTCGGACCGTGATTGAAGCTGGGCGCCGCCCCTGCCTTGCGAATGACCTCCTCTCCGGCTTCTCTGTCCATGAGATCGATGTAGGGGGCGCAGCGCGTGTCCAGCCAGGAATCGTAGGGGGTTACGTTTCGGCCCTCCCGGTCCACCCCGATGATCCCCGCCATCTGGCCGTCGATGGCCAGAGCAGCTATCGAGGATGGGTCCGCCTGGGCTTTGAGGAGGCATTCCTTGATGGTTGCGAGCACCGAGCGAAGCTGTACCTCCGGGTCTTCCTCCACGACCCCCGGCGCCGGACGCATCAGCCTGGACTCCTGGAAGGCCGTAGCCAGGCAGGCGCCTTCCCGATCGAACAGGGCAGTCTTGGTACCCTGGGTGCCTATGTCGATCCCTATAAGCATCATCGGAACGTAATCAGGTTCTTCAGGCCCTTTCCCTCAACGGCTTGGACAAAGGCCTCCAGAGCCTGTTCGATACCGTGCCTGGCGGTAATAAGGTCTTCCACTTCCACCAGGCGCTCGGACACGAACCTCAGGGTTTTTCGGTATTGGATCAGGCTCGAGCGGGTCGTTCCTGTAACTACGAGCTGCTTGTAGTGTATCAGATTGGTATCTAGAGGAACATGGGATTTGTCCTTGGGCAGACCTCCGAAGAACAAGACCCGACCGCCTATATTCGTCACTTCCAGCGCCGTGATCTGCGCCTGGCCGGAGGGGCAGGCCGTGATGCATACGTCCACCCCGTGTCCGCCTGTGAGCCCGCGGAGCTTCTCGGCGGTCAGCGCACCCGGGCTCGCCAGGAGACCGCTGACTATCTTGACGGCCGTTTCGAGTCGGCTCTCGTTCAGATCGTTGAGAATGATCCGGGAGGCTCCGGCCATTCTAGCCAGCTTGGCGTGCATCAATCCTATGGGGCCTGCCCCTATAATGAGGACTACGTCGCCGGGGCCGATTTTGCAGCGGCTGGATCCGTTGAATACGCAGGACAGAGGCTCTATCAGGGCGGCCGCTGCAAAGGAAACTCCCTCAGGAATGCCGACTACGTTTCCCTGCTGTACGGCTGCCCCCGGGATGCGTACGTATTCGGCAAAGGCTCCGTCTACGTGTATTCCCAGAGCCTGGTAGCGATCGCAGAGCTGCGTGTTACCGCTGACGCAGGCGTCGCAGATCCCGCAGCCGAAATTCGGAGCAACCGTAACAGGCAGGCCCTTGCGGTAGCCGCGGACCTCCCTGCCGGCCTTCTCTATTATGCCGCTCAGCTCGTGGCCTAGAATCAAGGGCGAGTTGGGAGACACCCCCTCGTAGCCGTTCCTGAACATTCTCAGGTCGGAGCCGCAGATGGCCGCCGCCTCTACCCTGACAAGTATTTCCTGCGGCCCGATCTTCGGAACTTCGGTTTCTTCGACCCGCAGGTCGTTTTTTCCATACAATATGACTGCACGCAACTGCAACTCCGTTTCTCTAGTGATCTCCGATCTCGGTTATCTTCACCGGCCTCTTCTCGCTGATGGACATGTTTCCGGCCTGGACGACCTGCACCGCCGCCCTGCCGTCCTGTCCGGTCACGCGGGGAGCCCGGTTTTCGAGGATCGCCCGGACGAACTCCCCGTCTTCGGCGGTATAGGCCTGTCTGAACAGCTCCCGCCAGCTTTTCACGAAAGGCCGGGTTATTCCCCTTTTTTTCGAGCAGGTGAGCGTGGCGCTCTGCTCGATCCGGCCAATGAAAAGGACTCCGGCAGTACCGAGTATTTCCACCCGGGAGTCGTATCCATAGCCTACAGACACGGCTCCATCTATGAACCCCTGCATGTTGTTGGCAAATGAGGCGATCATGGAAACATTGTCGTAGAAATCGGGATACTCGGTCCGTACCTCGGGGCAGCGGTAGTTGCCGGCCAGGGCGTATACCTCCTTGAACTCACTTCCTGTGAACCAGCGCAACGTGTCGATATCATGGCTGTTCACCTCCGCCAGCGCTCCGTTGCTTGCCCGAATGTCGTATTGCCACTGCTGCGGTACGCTGGGCCCGTGGGTCAGGGACTTGATAAGGACAATGTCCCCGATGTCCCCCCGTCGAGCGCTTTCCCAGGCCTCCTGAAAGCTGGGATCGAAACGTCTCATGAATCCGATTTGCAGCAGCACACGGTTGTGCCTAGCAGCGGCGATCATTTCCTCGCATTCCCCCACGCTCATAGCCATAGGCTTTTCGCACAGTATGTGCTTCTTGGCCTGAGCGGCCGCAACTGCGATTTCCCGGTGGTAGGTGGTGGGGGTTGCGATCACCACTGCGTCTATGCTCTTTTGCTCCAAAGCCCGGCGGTAGTCGAGATAGTGGGTATTGATTTCCAGCTCCCTGTGCGCTTTTTTCGCGATAGACTCGCGAGGATCGGCCACGGCTTCCAGCCTGGCTCCGGAAATCCTGCGGGCGAAGTTGTTCGCATGGAGCATGCCGGCACGGCCGGCTCCTATCACGCAAACACCGATCTTCTCATTCCCCATCTAATACCGCCTGTATATTCTATCCATTCCTTTTGTTTATCTCTGGTTATCATGCTTGTGGGGTAAAAGTCAATAACAAATAACAAAACTCGCTAAGTTGAAGTCTGCTTTCTGGGCACCCTGCCTGCTACCTTTTTTCGCTCATTTGGGTGAACAGATAGTGGTTGCGGTACAGGTCCCTGTTCTCGTTCAAGATCAGGCTGTGAACGATAGGAATATGTACGTTTTCGGGCGGGCGACCCGACTCCAGGATGTCTTCGAGAACTTTCACCGCGTAGTAACCCTGCAATATCGGATTTTGATAGATCACCGCCGTAACCCATTTCTCGGCCAGATAGTGGTTCGTATGAGGATCCAGATCGTGGAGAACGACGATCAATTTCCCCGCCAACTTCAACTTCTCCATCACGCGTACGAACTGCCTGTTAAAGGGTGGGATCAAATAGATGGCATCGACTGCGCCCACTGCCGGCCGTACGATTTCCTCTATGTCTCGCTCGATCGACTCCGATCCGCTCACCGCGCCCACTATCCTGACCCGGCAGTCGATCCGGCCGAACTGCTCTCCCAGCTCGTTCAAGAACCCGTGTAGTCTCTGGCGGTTGATATCGGGAGCGTTCGAGCGCATCCGCATGTCCGCAGTTTTATTGATCACCAGCACACGGGGATTCTCCTTGAAGGTCAGGGCTTTCCCTATGAACTCCGCCGCCAATCTGCCGCCAGCCGGGTAGTCGGGGCCGATGAAACAGAGTCTCCCGCTCTCCGGGGCGTCGATATTTACGGTGATGTAGGGAACATCCCGGCTTTCCAGGCAACCGATAATGCTGTTCATATCATAGATCCACTGGTTGACCACGGCCATCGCGTCGACTCCGTCCGCGATTACCTCCTCCAGCCTGGACAGATACAGTCCGGAATCGGCCCCCGGTATCATGCAGTAGCGCACCTGGAAATCGAAGGGCTGTATCTGTTGCGAGGCGATGCGTATTCCCGTCCTCACGTCGTTCCAGAAATATTTCGGCTCTTCGGAAGAGAAGACGGCGATCTTGCGTATCCTGTTCCGTACCAGGACCTGGGAAGCCTTGTGGGGGATGTAGTTAACCCTTTTGGCGTAGTCCAATATTTTTTCTTTGAGCGCCTTGGACACGTATCCGGAGTTGTTCAGGGCCCGGTGCACGGTAATGGAAGATACGTTCAACGCTCTTGCGATATGCTTTTGGGTTACCCTCATACCTGCATCCCCCTAATTGTACCTCGATTTACCTGGTCTTCAAGGGGAAAGTACTGAACCTGTTCCGCGGGTGTTGACATGGCCTGTAATATATGATAAACGTTTATCATATCATGTGAAAGGTCACGGGCTATCCATTTCATCTCCGTAGCCGCGTGGTTCCAGGATGCCACCGGGAAGAAGCCGGCGTTTTCGTGACGAGCCGGACAGTGGCGGGAGGCCAGCGGCAGGAGGACAGTGGCAGTGAAGCTGAAGCTCCTACAGAAGGAGCAGGCGGTGGGCTACCTGTGGCTCGCTCCTGCTTTTCTCTATCTCATCGTAATGGTCGGCTATCCGCTGGTCTTTAACCTGGTGTTGAGCTTTCAGGAGGTAAGCTCGGCCACGCTCCTGGCGCGGTCCAAGGAGTTCCTCGGTCTGAAAAACTATATCAGGGTGGTGAAAGATCCGGTCTTCCTTCAGGTATTGAAAAACTCTTTCGTTTTCACTCTGGGCTGCATCTTCTTCCAGTTCACCATCGGCTTCGCCCTGGCCCTGTTTTTCAATCTCAGGTTTCCCCTGGCCGGATTCTTCCGGGGCCTGCTGCTGGTCACCCTCATGATTCCGACGGTGGTGGTGAGCGTCCTGTTCAAGTGGCTGTTGAGCGGTGATTTCGGCTTGATCAACGAGCTGCTGATACGGCTGCACGTGCTGGATAAAGGGATCGCCTGGCTGGCGGAGCCGAAGACGGCCCTGGCGGGTGTGATGTTTGCCAATATCTGGATCGGCATCTCCTTCAATACCATGCTCCTGGCGCCGGGAATCGCCGCCATATCCCCCTCTTTGTATGAGGCGGCGGCCATTGACGGTGCCGGTCCCCTGAAAAGGTTCCGCTATCTTACCCTGCCCCTGCTCAGCTCTACGATCATGATCGTGCTGCTTTTAGGATTCATCTACACTTTCAAGATATTCGGGCTCATCTATGCCATGACCGGCGGAGGGCCTGTGAACGCCACCACGGTGCTGCCGATCCAGGCCTACAAGCTCTCGTTCTCCTTCTTCGAGTTCGGCCAGGGTGCGGCTGCGAACGTGCTGTTGCTGTTGATCCTGCTCGCCGTCATATCGGTATACCTGGTCCTGGTGAGCGGGGAAGAGCTGATGGAGGGATGAGGAGGTGAAAAAGGCGGCACTCACCGCAGCCAGCCTGCTCATCATGGCCTTGCTGCTTTTCCCCTTCTACTGGATGCTGATGACCTCGATCAAGCCCCCTTCCGAGGTCATGACCTCCCCGCCCATCCTGATGAGCCGACATCCTACCTTCACCGCCTACCATGAAGTGCTGACCAAGCTGGCCATGGGCAAGTACCTGCGAAACAGCCTGGTGATTGCCTTTTCCGCCATGAGCATAACGGTGGTCCTGGGAGTTTTAGCCGGATACGGACTGGCCCGCTTCAAGATCAGGGGCTTGAAGTTCTTTCTTCTCATCCTGCTGGTCTCCCAGTTGCTGCCGGACGTATCGCTGGTGCTTCCCCTGTTCATCATCTTCGGGAAAATCGGCCTTCTCGACACCTTCTTGAGCGTGATCTTCGCCAACGTGATGCAGTGGCTTCCCTTCGTGGTGTTGATACTCAGGCCGTACTTTGTAAAGATACCCAAGACCCTGGAAGACGCCGCCCGCATCGACGGCTGCTCCTTTCGAACCGCCATGGTGCGCATCATCCTTCCTCTCGCACTGCCGGGAATCATATCCGCCGCCATATTGAGCTTTCTTTTTTCCTGGGGGGAGTTTGTCTACGCCCTGACCTTTCTGTCCAGAAACGAGATGCAGCCTGTGACTATCGGCATCTACAACGCCATCGGGCAGTACGGCATCCGCTACAACAGCCTGATGGCCAGCTCCGTATTCGCCATTGTGCCGGTGGTGGTGGTCTTTATATTCTTCCAGAGATACATCAAATGGGGGCTGACGGTCGGCGGGGTGAAGGATTGAGGTGCTTGGGCGTGGGCCGTCCGAGAGCAGGTGAACGGCCGGATCGAGGAATCAATCGGGTAGATTGGCTCACCCGATTCATTAAACCAAACCTAAGGAGGGTTATCATGAAAAACAGAAAGGTTCTGTTGCTGCTGCTGGCTGTGTTTCTCGTCCTCGGCTCCGCTGCCAGCCTGTTCGCCACAGGCGAGCAGGAAGCAGGGGAGGCAGCGGGCACCGTGGAGTTCTGGTCCTATGTGCCCCTCGACAATCCGGGCTTGTATCCGTACATCGACAAGTTCAACCAGGCTCAGGACAAGATCAAGATCGAGGCGAAGTTCATCCCCTTCGCCGAGCTGAAAAGACAGCTCACAGTAGCCATGGCCGGGGGGACCCCGCCGGACTGCGTGCTGGTGGACAACCCGGACTACGCCGCCTACATCGACATGGGCGCCTTCGAAGTCCTGGATGACCGAATCGCGGGGTGGGAATACGGGGAAAAAGACTTCTATCCCGGACCCTGGCAGTCCTGCAGATGGGAGGGAAAGCAGTACGGCATTCCTTTCGAAACCAACACGCTGGTGCTCTTCTACAACGTGGACCTGTTCAACGCCGCCGGTCTCGATCCCAATAAGCCGCCGAAGACCTGGGAGCAGCTAACCGACTACGCCGCCAGGCTCACCAAGGGCGGTGTGTTCGGCCTGTCCGTCTGTGCGGTGGCTTCCGAGGAAGGAACCTTCCAATGGCTGCCCTTCCTGCAGCAAAACGGCGGGGATATCTTCCACCTGGACAGCCCAGAAGCGGTAGAGGCGTTGCAGCTTTGGGTCGATTGGATGAAAAAAGGCTATGTGTCGAAGGAAATCGTCAACATGGACCAGTGGTCCGGCGTGCGGCCGCAGTTCCAGAACGAGCAGGCGGCCATGATGATCAACGGTCCCTGGTGCGTGAAGCCCATCAGGGACGAGGTACCGAATCTGAACTGGAAGGTGGCGGTCCTTCCCGGGCGCAAGAAACAGGCTTCGGCCATGGGGGGAGTCGATATCGGCATCATCAAGGGGGGGAATGTGCAGGCGGCCTGGACCTTCATAGAATGGCTGTACAGCCCTGAGAGGGTCGCCGATTTCTGGCAGGCCTTCGGCACCCTGCCGCTCATGCCCAAGATAGCCGAAAGCGCCCCCTACTGGCAGGGGGACCCGGTGTTCGACGTGCTGCTGGAGCAAATGAAGTACGCCGCCCCCAGGGGCCCTCATCCGAAATGGCCCCAAATCTCGGCGGCGATCTACACCGCCCTGCAGGAAGCCTTGACAGGAGTAAAAACCCCGCAGCAGGCGCTGAAAGATGCGGCCGCGCGGGTGAAGGAGATCACCGGTTAGCGGCGAAGAGAACCGGATTTCCGCCGGGTATGAGTTCCACAGGGGCCGTCATTATCGAACGGCCCCTGTGGAGGTACAAGAGGTCCTACTATGAGATTGAAATCCATTGACGGGTACAAAATCTTCAAAAATGGGATCGAGGCCTCCGGCGACGGCATCAACATCCGAATCGCACTGGTGCGGGAGAACGTGCTGCGACTCTGCTCCACCGTGCGGGGGGATTTTGCCCCTGAAGAGACCTTTGTTGTCGACAGGATAGAGTTTCCCACCGTTGCCGTCGAGGCCGAACAGATGGAAGACGCGGTCAGGATGTCGGGGGCGGAGCTCGCCGTAACCGTACATCTCGATCCGTTTTGGCTCGAAGTGGGAGACGGCGCGGCCGGCAGCTTTCTCTCCACTCCGGCGGGAGAGAGCCTGGAATGGAGCGGGGAGAAGGCAACGCAGCGGTTCGATCTACCGAACGGAGTCAGGGTGTACGGGCTGGGCCAGGGTACGGAGCGCGCTCTCGACCTGAGGGACCGGGAGCGCCGGATGTGGCAGCAGTGGGACGGGTTTCGCTACAACGGCAACGGCGGCATTCCCTTTATGGTGAGCTCCCAGGGCTACGGCCTTCTGCTCAATTCCTCCTGGGCGAGCAGGTTCGCCATCGGCAGGGCCAGGCCCGCGGAAAGCACGGTGCGCGCCAAACCGCAGGGGCCCTGGAAGGCCGATCAGCCGAGCGGGGAGGGCCACCCGCAGCGCTTCGCCGTTCTCACCGAAGGGGGAGATCTGGATCTGTTCGTCATCCGCGGCCCGGATTACCGGCGCATCATAGAGGGATACGCCTGGCTTACGGGCCTGCCTCCCCTGCCTCCTAAATGGGCCCTGGGGTGGATACAGAGCAAGAACAGGTATAAGAGCCAGGAGCAGCTCCTGCAGGTCGGCCGCGAGTACCGCAGGAGGAACATCCCCTGTGATGCGCTGGTCATCGATTGGTGCTGGTTCGAGCTCTTCGGCTCTCTGGAGTGGGTGAGAAGGTACTGGCCGGATCCGGCCGGTATGGCCCGGGAGTTGAACGCCTCGGGTTTTCATATCCTGCAGGCGCAGCATCCCTACATGCATCCCGCTTCGCCGCATTTCAAGGAGTTCAATGACCACGGATATCTGATTTCTTGGGACCCCGCCGAGGTGCCGGACAACTGGCCCCCCGATGGGATCCGGCATGCGGTTGATTTCTCCAACCCCGAAGCGAGACGGCTCTGGTGGCGGAAGATAGAGCCCCTGTTCCGCCAGGGGATCGAGGGGTATTGGACCGATATGGGAGAGCTGGAGACCCATCCACCCGGCTGCTCTCCCCATCACGGGGGTCCCCGGGAGAAGGTCCACAACATCTACTCCACGCTCTGGACCAAGGCGCTGTACGAAGGCCAGCGCTCGATGTCCGACAGGCGGGTTTTCTGTCTGGCCCGAACAGCTTACGCGGGCATTCAGCGCTACGGGGCCGCGCTGTGGTCGGGAGACATCGATCCGAGCTGGGAGGTCCTGGAGGACCAGGTGGTGATCGGGCAGCAGGTCTGCCTCTCCGGCCAGCCTTACTGGACAACCGATATCGGCGGCTTCATGACCACCGAGCTCTACCAGCCGGAGCTGTACGTGCGCTGGCTGCAATGGGGGGCCTTCTGCCCCGTTTTCAGGACCCACGGTACCAGGCCGGAAAACGAGCCCTGGAGCTTCGGCCCCGAGGCCGAGCAGATCACCGCCGAGTGCATCCGCCGACGCTATCGGCTGATGCCCTACATCTACTCTCTGGCCTACGAGACCTCGCAAAGCGGGCTTTCCATGATGCGGGCCATGATGGTGGAGTTTCCTGAGGACAGGGAAGCGGCTGTGAGAGATCACCAGTTTATGTTCGGGCCTTTCATTCTGGTGGCGCCGGTGACCGGAAAAGGAGTACGGGAGAAGAAGGTCTGGCTTCCCGCCGGACGCTGGTACGGCTATTACGACGACCGGAAATACGTGGGACCACGGGAGGTCTCCGAGCCCGCACCGCTGTGGAAGATACCGCTGTTCGTGCGGGGAGGCTCGATCATTCCCATGGGACGGGCGGCGTTGCACACAGGTGAAGGTCCGCTCGATCCCCTGATTCTGCATATCTACCCGGGAAGGGATGCCCGCTTCAGCCTCTACGAGGATGACGGGCTGACCTATTCTTATGAGAAGGGCGCCCGGACGCTTACCGAGATCTCCTACGCTGAGGAAAGCAGGACGGTAGAGATCTCCGCCGCCCGGGGCGAGTTTAGCGGCTTTCCGGCCGGGAGGTCCGTCGAGCTGATCGTTCACGACTGTGCGTGCCCGGAGACGGTGAGGGTGAACCAGAAGACTCTCGATCCCGGGGCCTGGAGGTATGTGCGGGCAGGCCGCCGGCTGGAGATCCGTGTCGATCGGAGAGCTGCTGCTGAGAGGCTGGTGGTGGAGCTGCAGGGTGAGGAGCACAGCAGGGATGACGGGGGGCCCCCGAGCGGCGCCCCGGTCTTCGCCGGTTGTGACCTGGAGGGCCTCGATCCGCAGGCGGCGGGCCACATCCTGCGGGTTTACCTGGATAATACGGGCGGCAAAGAGGGCGCAGGTGGAAAGACCTTGGTTCGGATGCCCCTCGGCTGGAGCTGCGAGGCTCTCGACGGAAGGCAGTTCAACCTGGCAGCCGGTGAACGATCGATCCAGCGCTTCAGGTTGACCGCGGGGGGCGAGTGCTTTACTGCGGAGAGTATGGCGAGCGTCGGGATTCGCTCGCCTCGAGGGCAGGAGAGCAGGAAAATCAGGTTGGGAAGCGGATGGGCCACCTGGTGGACACTGGCCGGTCCCTACCGGACAGACGGCCCGGAAGGCTTCGATACGGTATACGCTCCGGAGCGCAGCGGGGATGTCAGCCAGGAGAACCTGGAGCCGGGTACGGAAGCTGTTTTCTTCCGGGGATTCGAGTGTTTCGGGTATGTGAACCTGGAAAAGATCTTCGCGCCCAGAGACATCACCGAAATGGTAGCGGCAGCCGCAGAATACAAGCTCTGCTACGCGAGCTGTTCGGCCGAGTCCCCCGAGCAGCAGGAGTGCCTTCTGCAGCTAATGGGCGAGGACCGCTTCAAGGTGTGGATAAACGGAAGGCTTTTGGCGGTCGTCTCCGAATGCGGCGCCAGGCCGGTCGAGTACCCGGTTCGGCTGCGAAAAGGCAGCAATCGCGTTCTTCTTAAATGTACGCAGGATGCCCACCGGGAATGGAACGATCGTTCATGGGGCTTCTTTTTTCGTTTCGCCGACGAGGAGAGAAAGCCGTTGAAGGACGTTATCTATTCTTGCCAGACGAAATAGGCGATGACGAAAGGTTGACGCAAAAGTAGCAATAAAATAGTATGTCTATTAATTTACTAGGTTTAGGGGACGGAATAAAAGCGGTTTCATGCGACTTACGGTGAAAAGCGAATATGCCTGTCTGGCCCTGATCGACCTGACCGAGCACTACAATCGGGGACTCTGCACGATCTCCGACATTGCCTCGCGTAAAAAGATACCGAAAAAATACCTGGAGCAGATCCTGCTTACGCTGAATCGAGGCGGCTATGTAACCAGCCGTAAGGGTGCGGAGGGGGGGTACAGGCTCGCCAAGGCGCCCGGGAGCATATCCGTAGCCGAGATTATCCGGCTGATGGACGGAGCCCTGGCTCCTGTGTATTCGGTCAGCGAGTATTTTTACGAGCATACGCCGATTGAAAGGAGTGAACAGCTGATCAAGATCTTCAAGGAGATACGGGACTATGTCGCGGCCAAGCTGGAAAAAACTACCTTCGATCAGCTTTTACCGTTGCAGTAATTTTTATTGGACATAAGTCGACTAATATAATAGAATATATATTATAAATAAATAAAAGGGATTCTATTGTGAAATCGCTGCGGTACCTGATAGCGAGACAGCCCCGCTCGCTCGACGATTGCCTGGACTTATGCCACAAGGAAAGGCCGGAAAAAACCACCGTCGAACTGGACCGGGAGGAAAGCTTGCTGGATTTCAATGTGCTTTATTACTTGATCGGCTGTTATACCTGGGAGTTTCCCGGCCGTACCGTAGCCTGCCGCCGGATATACGGCGTCTATTTCTCTACTGATAGTGAAAAGAAGAAACAGAAGCATATAGCCAGGGCGAATCTCCGTCTGGCTTCGCAACTGCAGTCCCTCGCGCATAGAGGCATCAGGGTCTGCCGAAACGGTGAATCGATATTCATAGCTCGATAGGGAAGAGAAGGATATGTTTACACTGCCTGTTTCTTTCGGGATTTTTATTGTTTTCATAGCCTTTCTTGCCGAATATATCGATTCCTCCGTCGGCATGGGCTACGGTACCAGCCTCACCCCGGTGCTCCTGCTGATGGGTTTCGAGCCTCTTCAAGTCGTGCCGGCCGTGCTCCTCTCCGAGCTGGTCAGCGGCTTGATGGCTGCGGTTTTGCATCACACGATGGGGAACGCAGACTTTCGCCTGCCGAGAGTTAACATTGCCCGGCTGCCGAACCGCATCGCACAACTGGGTATCGCCGGCACCATTCAACGCGGCCTCACGCTTCATTTGCGCATCGTGCTGGTCCTGGTCTCCTGCAGCTTGGCGGGGACCGTGGCCGCCGTATTTCTTGCCCTGAGCATTCCCCAGATCTATTTAAAGCTGTATATCATCATCCTGATCTTCGTAATCGGTATCGTTTCCCTCCTGACCGTCAATAAAAGCTACCCGTTTTCCTGGAAAAAAATCGCTACCCTTGGATTGATCGCCGCCTTCAATAAGGGCCTCAGTGGGGGCGGATACGGTCCGGTGGTAACCAGCGGGCAATTGCTGTCCGGCGTAAACGGCAAGAACGCGGTAGCCATTACCTCTTTCTCAGAAGGATTGACCTGCCTGGTCGGCGTTGCTCTGTATTGGTTCGCTTCCACTCCTATTGACTGGACGCTGGCCCCCTACCTGCTGATCGGGGCCGTGCTTTCAGTGCCTCTGTCCACCTACACGGTCAAGAAAATCAATTCCAGGGCCCTTCGCTTCACCATTGGCGGCTTTACCGTGGCAGTGGCGGGCTTCTCGCTGCTCAAGTTATTTGTCTGAAACCAGACCGGCATCTTCTGCTCCGCCGCCCGGGGGGGCCCGCGGCAGCCCCCGGAAGTCCTCCTACGGGAATGTAGGATTCACCTCCCGCAATTCAGGCAGAAACCCGAGTTAGCGGCAGGTTCGTGAGGCGGAAGCCTACCGTCGGTTGCACCGGGGAAATTTATCTACATCTTTGTGGTTTTCCGTTCAAAAAGCTACCTGTAGGTAGAAATACGACCGGTAGGAGGCCTGCTGGCGGCGCTTTGACGACTGTCAATTCTTTTCATTCAAAGAAATTACAGATACATACCTTCCGTTTGGCATGTATATTGCTCCTGTATCTGCAAGGCTCGTATACCCGGCACGAAGAAGGAGATGAAAACATGGATGCAGCTACGTTGAGAGTCATGATGGATACGCTTTGGGTGCTTGTCGCCGCCTTCCTGGTTTTTTTCATGAACCTGGGATTCGGCATGGTGGAGTCCGGACTGTGCCGGGCGAAAAACACAGCCAACATCCTGGCCAAGAACTTCATCGTGTTTGCTATTTCCAGCCTGGCCTTCTACTTCCTCGGCTTCGGCCTCATGTTCGGAGATGGAAGCCCGCTGTTCGGAAGCAGGGGTCTCCTGGGGGTGGCCGGGCCCGACAACAGTCCGGCGACCGGCGAGGCCTACCGGGGCGTATACAGCGCCCTCGGCTGGACCGGGGTGCCTCTGTGGGCCAAGTTCTTTTTCCAGCTGGTGTTCTGCGGCACCGCGGCCACCATCGTTTCCGGCTGCGTGGCGGAGAGGATCAGGTTCATTTCCTTTGTGCTCTTCACCTTCGTCATTGCCACGATCATGTACCCCGTCACCGGACACTGGATCTGGGGCGGCGGCTGGCTGGGCAGCCTGGGTATGCTGGACTTCGCCGGCTCCACGGTAGTGCATTCCGTAGGCGGCTGGGCAGGACTGGCGGGAATCCTGCTTCTCGGACCGCGCATAGGCAAGTACAGGCCTGACGGCCGGCCCAAACCGATCTACGGCCACAATCTCAGCTCGGCCACTCTGGGTGTGTTCGTGCTCTGGTTCGGTTGGTTCGGGTTCAACCCCGGTTCTACCATGGCCTTGAACGCCCCGGCCATTGCCCATATAGCGGTAAGCACCAACAGCGCGGCGGCGGCGGCCGCGGCCACGGCTACCCTGACCGCCTGGCTTCTGACGGGCAAGCCCGACCTGTCCATGATACTCAACGGCTGTCTGGCCGGCCTGGTGGCCATCACCGCTCCCTGCGCTTTCGTGAGCGTTCCCTCTTCCCTGATCATCGGGGCCGCCGCCGGGGTGCTGGTTGTGCTTGGAGTACTGATGTTCGACCGCTTCAAGATCGACGATCCGGTCGGCGCCCTCTCCGTGCACCTGGTGAACGGCGTATTCGGGACTCTCGCAGTGGGTTTGTTCGCCGACAAGGCCGTGGCCGCCGCAATTGGAACCGACGTGGCGACTCTGTCCAACGGCCTGTTTCTGGGCGGGGGACTCGGCCAGCTCAAGGTACAGCTGCTCGGGGCGGCCGCCGTGGGCGGATACATTCTGGGCGCTGCACTGCTGGTGTGGTTTCTCCTGAAGGTCACCCTGGGCATCCGCGTGAGCCGGGAGGAGGAGATGCGCGGCCTGGACATCGGCGAGCACGGTATGGAGGCCTATTCGGGCTTTCAGATCTTCAGCAACATGTAGGAGGACGGACGTGAAACTGATCATCGCCTACATTCAGCCTTTCAAGCTGAACGACGTCAAGCAGGAGCTGTATAAGCGGGCGGTCTACAAAATCTCGGTCACCAATGCCATGGGCTGCGGCCAGCAGAAGGGCTATCACGAGTCCTACCGCGGGGTGGACGAAGAGGTGAATCTGCTGAAAAAAGTGCGCCTGGAGATCGCGGTGAACGAAGATTTTGTGACCCGCACCATCGAGGGCATCATTCATGGTGCCCGCACTGGAGAGATCGGTGACGGGAAGATCTTTATTCTCGATCTACCGGAGTGCATCCGCATCCGCACCGGGGAAACCGGGGGCATGGCGATAGGCTGACGGCTCTTTTCGATTCAGCCCTTCAGGCCGGTTGAGCTGATACCTTCGACGATGTGGCGCTGCAGGAACACGAATACCAGGATAACCGGAATCAGGGACACGGTAGCGACCGCGAACATGGCTCCCCAGCTGGTCACGGAGGTAGGGTCGGCGAACAGGCGCAGCGCTTACGCCCTGTTTCAAAGCACCTCTGCGCGCAAGGATTCAGAGGAGATCGTGCTGGCCCTGGTCGAGTTCGACAGCGGTGCGATCGGCTCCGTTGCAGATTCGGTATGCGGCATCCGCAACCACTACACCCGGATTATCGGTTCGAAAGCCTCCCTGGTAATGACGGGAGAAAACGAACAGACGGTCTGCCGGCTGCAGCGGGAGGGAAAGGCCGAGCCGGAGCTGCTGGCCGTCCGCGACCAGAAACGGCCCGGCGGGGGTCTGGATCACTTTTTTGACTGCATCAGGGAAGGGAAGAAGAGCCCCAACTCGCTGGCCGGCGCCCGCCACTCCCTGGCGGCGGCCCTGGCGATGAGGGAGTCGGCCCGCACGAAAAAGCCCGTACCGGTAGCCTGATTGACAAAGACACTCCGGCGGCCGGAGTGTGTTCTCGCACTCAGCCGGAAGCCCGGGCCGCGCGCACCTCGCGCTGGATCAGCTCGATCCGCTCCCATTTTCCGCTGCGGAAGCGCAAGTACATGACCAGGCCCAGCCCGATCACGAAGCCGATGAACAGCGCCCAGACCGCGACCGGATCGGCCCGGACCACACGGATTAGAAAGATCGCCATTGCCGAGAAGGCCCAATGCAGCCCGATCGACATCCTCATGACCCAGCGGGTGTCCCCGGCGGCCCTCAGGGCCCCCGTGAACACAAGCTGAGCCGAGTCCGCCAGCGTGTACAGCGCAGCCAGACGCAGCATCACCGTGGCCAGGGCGATGATTTGCTCGGCGCTGCCGCCCAGACCGGCGGCGAAGGCCCCTACCAGGTAGCGTGTTCCGAACACGAACAGCAGTACCATGCTAAACGAGTAGATCCAGGCGACCCGCAGGGCCACGTAAGCCGAGTGTCTGGCCTCCCCGTAGTCGTTGGCGCCAATGTTCTGCCCCACCAGGGCGGTAGTGGCGTGGCTCATTCCCAGCATGGGGATGAAAGCCACGATGTCCCAGTTAAAGGTAATGGTTACCGCTGCTGCCACATCGGTGCCGTAGGAATACATGAACTGAACGAAGAGGTTGAAGGCCGCCGTGCTCAGAAACATCTCGAAACCGGCGGGAACACCGAATCGCAACAGCCTGCCCATGATCTGCGGACGGAAGATGAGCGATTTATGGGTGTTGAAGCGCCGGCGGTTGGCTCCGCGCAGGTAGAAAAGCAGAAGCAGCGCGAAGATAGTGGCATTTCCAAACACAGTACCTATGGCGGCTCCCTGCAGCCCGAGGGCGGGAAAGCCGAGCTTGCCGAAGATGAGCACGTAGTTGGCCGGCACGTTCACCAGCATGCCGGCGACGTTGGCGAGCATCACCACGGTGGTGCGGCCGATGCCGAGGAAAAAACCTGCCAGGGCGAATCGCAGCACCAGAAAAACCCCTCCGAAGATCAGGATGCGGAAGTAGGTATAGCCGAGCCTGATCTGCTCCGGGCTCTGGCCCGCCGCCACGAACAGGTAGCGGACCAGGGGTGCTATCCCCAGCAGCAGGGGGTAGCACATCAGCGCCAGCAACGCCGCCTGGAAGGTGGCTTCTGCGCACCGTTCGTGGCGCCTGGCGCCGTAGTATTGGGCCACGATGGCGGTAACGTAGCTCACCGTACCGATGAAGAAAGAGCCGGTCATGAAGGAGGTCAGCCCGCCGCCCATGGCTGCGGCCAGGTACTGCTCGCCCAGACGGGAGAGAAACAGACGGTCCACGAACATCATGATCGTGTCCGAAGCCTGGGACACCACCATAGGCAGGGCAATGGTCAGCAATCGTCGGAGGGTCGAGCCATTCTGTCGCTTCATATGGTGCTGCATACTATACAGAAAACGGTAGCTCCGGGGAAGAGAGATCGCGTCCGCCGCCAGGCAATAACAGAAAATTATCTTCCCTTAATCGCCTGTTTATGGTTCGAGCCGGCATCCGTGGGTATTCTTTTCCATATATAGAAGAAAAGGTGCAAATTATGAATAGAAAGCGGACGCTTCGGGCCTGGGGGAAACTCGCCGTCCTTGTTCTTGTCTTCATGACTTCCTCTCTAGTTTTGACGGCTGCGGATACCGCGGAGGTGCTGACATTGGAACAGTGCCTCCAAACCGCACTCTCCTCCGGCCCGCAGGCGCGCCGCGCCCAGGCCGATCTGGCACTCTCCGAGGGGCAGTACGCCGAGGCAAAGGCGCGCAACTCCCTCGGGCTTACGACCAACGCCGCTGCCGGCCGCTCCGACGTTGCCGTCGACAGCCGGTTGGTGAAACCCGATACAACCGCCAAGGCTTCCTCGAACACTCTACAGGCGGGCCTCAAGCTGGCCGGGCCTTCCACGGAGGTCGACCTTTCCGCCAACTACGATATCGTGGAAACCGATCCTCTCGATCATTCTGGCAGTGTCTCGCTGTCCGCCAGCCAGACGCTCTGGGACGGCTACTCCGGCGGCCGGGGCTACGGCTGCGGTGCAAGAGGCCGGAATAACCCTGCAGTCCGAGCGCATTGCCGCTCAGGAGACTCGCCGCAGCCTCGGCTCGCAAGTCAGGCAAGCCTATTTCACTCTGCTGTCCGCTCAGCGCACCGAAGTACTGCAGGACCAGATACTCTCACAGAGGCGCAGCGAGCTTGCCCGGATCCAGGCTCTGTTCGACTCCGGGAGCGCCAATGTCGTGGACCTGAAGCAGGCCCAAGTCAACCTCAAGAGCGCGGAGATCGACCTGGCCTCGGCGCGGGACGGAACCGTAAGCGACCGGGAGAAGCTCTCGCTGCTGGTCGGCTGGCCGGCGGACAGGGTGTATTCGGTCGCCGAGATCACCGACCTGCCCGTTCCGGAGATCGAGGCTGCCGCGGCCGTGGCCAGGGCTCTCGAACAGCGCGCCGAGCTCAGGCAGCTTCAGCTATCCAGGAAGTCGGGCGAGGTCGACCTGGCCGTCAAGCGAGCCCAGCGCTCCCCTACAGTCTCGGCCGGCGGCAGCGTGGGGTGGACCCATGATTGGACCGAGGTTACGGACTACGCCACCTGGAGCGCCAAGCTGTCGGTGAGCGTCCCCGTTGCGGACGCCGGCCTGGCGAAGGCGCAGATCCGTCAAGCCGAATCGCAGAACGAGTCCCTGCGCGTCCAGGAGCAGCAGCAGGCGGCCAGCATCACCGCCGAGGTGCGGGATGCAGTCACGAACCTGCGCAGTCTGGTCAGCAAGGCGGAGCTGGCCAAGCAGAGCCTGGACTTGGCCCAGGCCCAATACGACATGGCGGAGCTGCAATTCGAAAGCGGCTCAATCTCGCCCGTGGATTTACTCGACGCCTCTGTCACGCTCGGCAGTGCGCGCGTAGCACTCGAGCAGGCCCGGGCGGAGGTGCAGCTCGGCGTCCTCAGCTTGAAGGACGCCATGGGTGAATAGGGAGAATAAAAGGAAAAAACGGTGAAAAAGGGAACGAAGATCTTTTTAATCACGATCCTCGTGATCGCTGTCGCCGCGGTGGCCTTGTACGCCTTTCGCGGTCGGATTTTCTCCGGCTCTACTTCTGGGGCAAACGGAAAGAATCCAGGTTACACCACCGTCACGGTGACGCGGGGCGATATCTCCATGACCGTCTCAGCCTCCGGCAAGCTGGAACCGATCTCCTATGCCACGATCCGTCCGGACCCCAATTTGCCTACGCGGCGGCTTGTACGTGTTCTGGTATCCGAGGGCCAGCGGGTGAAGGCCGGCCAGGCCCTGGCCGAGATAGATCCCTCGGGTCTCGATCTGGACCTGCAAAGCGCCAGAGCGAACTACGAAGCCCAGAAGCTCAAGCTGGCCAGCCTCAAGGCCATGCCCACGGCGGAACAGCTCGCCCAGTCTAAGGCTGGTCTCGAGCAGGCCCGGCAGGAGGTGGCCAGCGCCCAGGAGAGCTATGAAAGCGCGAAGAGCCTGGCGGACAAGAACCTGGCCTCTAAAAATCAGCTTGCCGATGCCGAGCGGCAGCTTACCGTGGCCAGGGCGCAACTCAGCGCGGCCGAGCAGTCTTACCAGACGGTGCAGGCGGGGTCTACGGAGGACGTGATCCAAGCTCAAGAGGCCGAGGTGACCCAGGCCGAAAACACCCTGCAGAAAGCGAAGCTCATCCTGGATTCCACGGTCATCCGCTCCCCTGCAGCCGGCCGGGTGACGAACATCCTGGTGCAGGCGGGAGACCTGGTAGATCCGAGCACGGCGATCATGAGCGTGGCCGATATGGGGCGCATGGTCCTGCAGGCGCAGGTAAACGAAGCCGACGTGGGGCAGGTCAAGATCGGACAGACCGCCCTGGTTACGCCGGCCGGCTATCCCGACCTGCAGTTGAAAGGCCGGGTCACCGGGCTCGATCTCACGGCAGAGGTCGAGGGCAACGTGTCGGTCTTCAACGCGGCCATTGAGGTAGCGAACGGGGATGGACAGCTTCTCTGGGGGATGAGCGCGGATGCGGACATACAGGTGCTCAACCTGATGAACGTTCTGACCCTGCCCAATACTGCCCTGCAGATACGGGGCGGCTCTACCCAGGTCCTCGTCCCGAACCAGGGCAAGCTCATCCCGCTGGATATTCAGGTCGGGCCCAGCGACGGCGTGCACACCGAAATCGTCTCCGGGCTGGAACAGGGCCAGGAGGTGGCTGTCATGCCCAGGGGCCAAAGACCGAGCCAGGGCTCGGCGCCGGGTCCGCAAGGTCGAGGGGGGCTCAACCCGGGCACCATGTTCCGGGCTCTGCACTAGAAAGGACGAAAGGCAAGTGGGCGCAGCTCTCATAGCAACCGAAAACCTAACCAAGACCTACAAGACGGGAAAGGTAGAGGTTCCAGCGCTGCAGGGCGTGTCCATAACCGTGGACAGGGGGGAGTTCGTGGCCGTGATGGGACCTTCGGGCTCGGGAAAATCTACCCTTCTGAACCTGCTCGGCTGTCTCGATCGCCCTACTTCGGGTTCCTACCTCCTGAACGGAACGGATGTGTCAACCATGACCGACGACGAGCTGGCCGCCGTGCGCAGCCGGGAGATCGGTTTCGTGTTCCAGGGCTTCAACCTCCTGGCCCGCACCAGCGCCCAACAGAACATCGAGCTGCCCTTGATCTACAGGGGGCAGCGGAGCAGGGAAAAACCTTCCCGGTTTCTGCTGGAGGCCGTAGGCCTTCCCGATCGCGGAAGCCATAATCCGAACGAGCTTTCCGGCGGCGAGCAGCAGCGGGTAGCCATCGCTCGCGCCCTGGTGAACTCTCCTTCCCTGATCCTCGCCGACGAGCCTACTGGCAACCTCGACACCCGCACCAGCCAGGAGATCATGGAGATCTTTCGCAGCCTCAACAGGGGTGGCATCACCATTCTCATGGTCACCCATGATGAAGATATCGCCTCCTACGCCCGCCGGCGCATCCGCTTTCGGGACGGGAAGGTGATCGCCGACGAGACGGTGCCCGAAATGCGGGCGGCCGGCAGCAGCCAGATCGAAGTGGGGAAGATCAGGAGTGCCGCGGATGCGGGCAACGGCAGGCGTCACGGCATCTTCAGCCCCGGCGAGCTGTGGGAGAACCTGCGCTCGGCGGCTCGCTCCCTCTGGCAGAACAGGATGCGGGCCTTTTTGACCGCCCTTGGTATCCTCATCGGGGTGGGTGCGGTGATCGCCATGGTTTCGGTGGGGCGGGGGGCCACCGTCCAGGTGCAGCAGCGTATAGAGGCTCTCGGATCCAACCTCCTTACCGTCATTCCCGGAAGCGCCAGTGAGAGGGGGGTGAGGCAGGGTTTCGGGTCGGTATCCACTCTTACCTATCAGGATGCCGAGGCCATCAAGCAGAGTGTTTCCTGGGTGGCGGGTGTGGCCCCGGAGGCCTCCTCGCGACAGCAGATCAGATACCGTAAGAACAACTGGAGCACGAACGTCGTGGGCACGAGCACCGATTATCCGCTGGTGAGAAACTGGCCGCTGGCGGAGGGGACGTTCTTCAGCGAAGCGGACTACCGGGCCGGTCGTACGGTGGTCGTTCTCGGTCGCGTGCTGGTCACCAATCTCTTCGGCGAAGAGGACCCCCTCGGGAAAACGATAAGAATCGGGGACACTTCCTTCAAGGTGATCGGAGTGCTGGAGGCCAGGGGCGGAAGCAGCTTTTTCAGTCAGGACGATACCGCTGTCATCCCTTTCACCACCATGTATGTACGCTTCCGGCGGCAAAACGACGTGCGCAGCATCGGCGTAGCCGTAACGGACAAGCAGCACATGAACCAGGTCAGGGATGAGATCGACAGCCTGCTGCGGGCCAGGCACAGGATTGCCGCCGGCGCCGAAGCCGATTTTACCATCGTGAGCCAGGAGGACATACTCAGCACCGTTGCCGGCGTGTCGCAGACCATGACCCTGCTGCTGGCCAGCATTGCCGGAATCAGCCTGCTGGTCGGCGGCATCGGCATCATGAATATCATGCTGGTTTCCGTGACCGAAAGGACCCGGGAGATCGGCGTTCGCAAGGCTCTTGGCGCCCGCCGGCAGGATATCCTCGCGCAGTTTCTCACCGAGGCGGTCATCCTCTCCGGCGCGGGAGGTTTCCTAGGTTGGGCTCTCGGATGGCTGGCGGCGAATATCATCAGCAAGGTGGGCAGCCTGCCCGTTTCGATCAACGTGGGAACAGTGGCCCTGGCCCTCGGATTCTCGGTGGCTGTAGGGATATTCTTCGGAATTTACCCGGCCAGAAAAGCTTCGCGCATGGACCCGATCCAGGCGCTGCGTTTCGAATGAGCGGGGGAATCGGCTGCTGCTGCTTTTTACGGCCTGGCGACAATGAGGTTCCGGGAGAAGCAGAGTGACTTGGCAGTACCGGATGAAAGTAAGTAGACTGACGAAGACGCTACTTTGGGCTTGGCGGATGCCTGAGCGACGGGAGATATGAAAGCAAGGATCCTAATCATTGAAGACGTCAAGGAGATGAGCGAGCTCATCCGCCTGTACCTGGAGAAGGAGGGGGCGGAGACGCTGCTGTGCGAGACCGCGGAACAGGGACTTAAGGCCTTTAGAGGGGAGCAGTTCGACCTGGTGGTGCTGGACATCAACCTGCCCGGAATCGACGGCTTCGAGTTTCTACATCGTCTGCGGCGGGAAAGTGATATTCCGGTGATTATCGTCTCGGCCCGCGACGCCGACGAGGACATGATCCTCGGGCTGGGCATCGGCGCGGACGAGTATGTCGCCAAACCCTTCTCTCCCAAGGTGCTCACCGCCCGGGTACGCGCCCTGCTGCGGCGGGCCTCCGGGACGGGTGGCGTTCCCGGCCGTCTTCGTTTCGGAGAGTTCACCCTGGATCTCGACGGTTACCTGCTTAAAAGAGGCCGGGATAAGGTTCCACTCTCTACGCGGGAGTTCGAGGTGCTCGCCTATCTGGCCACCCACGCAGGCAAGGCCCTCTCGCCTGAGACGATCTATGCCGACATCTGGAAGAACGTCTACGGCGATGTCACGGCCGTAGCGGTCTACATCCAGAGGCTGCGCAAGAAGATCGAGGCTGATCCCGCCAATCCGCTTCTGATCGAAACGGTCCACGGCAAGGGATACCGCTTCAACGCGGAGGCGCTGCAACAATGAAGATGCGGACCCAGTTTATCCTCCTGGTGGCCGGGATCATCGTTGTCCCGTTTCTGGTCACCGCCTCCGTGCTGCTGCTGCGGTACGTGGAGATGCGGCTCGACAGGCGGTCCGGGAATCCGCCCGGGGTCACTTCGGGGGGACCCCATACCGGCCCCTCGATCACCCGCCTTCACGACCTGGAGGATCTTACCCGCCGGCTGCCGCCCGGCTCCGACCTCGTGGTGTTCGGGCCGAACAACACCATCCTGTTCTCCACGGTCCCGCTCTTTGTTCCGGGCAAGCCTGTGAGCCAGGATCAGATCTTGCGCTTCATCCGCGAAAATGCCCGCACTTCCCTCTTCCACATCGAGTCGTCCCGGGCCAGCGAGGGCGGCGAGTTGGTGCTCCTGCTGAGTATACCGCGGGAGCCCGAGCAGCCGCCCTGGTTCCGCAGGCGCACGGTGGAAACCGTGGTCTATACCTCCCTGGCACTCCTAGTTTTCTCCTCTCTGACCTCCTTCCTCATCGTAAGGCGCTTCAATCTGGCCATCCTCAGGCTCGAGGGCGCCACCCGGAAGATAGCCGGGGGTGATCTGGATTTCCAGCTCTCCGTCCCCGGCAAGGACGAAATCTCCTCTCTCACCCGTTCCTTCGATACTATGCGCAGGGCTCTGAAGGAAGAGCAGGCCCGCAGGTCGCGCCTGATCATGGGTATTTCCCACGACCTGAAAACCCCTCTGGCCCTGATACAGGGCTACGTCGAGGCCATTGCCGACGGCTTCGCTTCCGACCCGCAGGCACAGAAACGCTACCTTTCGATCATATCCGATAAAGCCAGAGCCCTCGATACGATGGTGTCCCAGCTCATCGAGTTCGTGAGGATGGAGACGGGGGAATGGAGACTGACCTTCCGGGAAGTGCACTTGCGCCGTTTTCTCCAGGAGATCGCCGAGAGGTATAAGGAGGACGCCTTCATTCTCAAGCGGGAGTTCGGTTCCGTGATCGAGCTGCCGGAAGAGCTGACTGTTCCCATGGACGAAGCGCTCGTAGGCCGCGCCCTGGAAAATCTCATCGGCAATGCCATCCGCTACACCGATGAAGGCGGGAGGGTCGAGATGACCGCCGACACGGATGGGAAAGAGGCAATGCTGCGGATCTCGGACACGGGCATGGGGATACCGCAGGAGGATTTCGACCGTATCTTCGATCCTTTTTTCCGGGCCACCAACTCACGGCGGGAACAGGGGATGGGGCTGGGACTCGCCGTCGTGAAGAGCATCATCGAGGGTCAGGGCTGGTATATCGAGGTTGCTTCCGAGGTGGCAAAGGGTACCACCTTCACCGTCCGCATTCCCCTGGTGCGGAAAACTGCAGGAAGAAACAGAGTGTAATGAAAATGTAATGTTCGGGAAAGCATTCTGAAAGGCTCCTGCCCTAGAATCACGTTTTTGATTCAGACAGCGTCTGCAAGAGGGTTTTGGGGATGGTACTCACCATAAGAGCAAAGATCATTCTTCTGGGCATTGCCGTTCTGCTGCTTTCTCTGGCTATTTCGCTGCCGCTGGAGTTTCTGGCCAGCCGCTGGTTGTCGGAGCGGGTAGCCCGGCAGGAATTTATCGACGACGTCACCAACCTGGTGCCTGCCATTGAGGTGCTTTGGGGAGATCTCAGGGCGGGCGGGCTCCTGCAGTCCGTATTTGCCCGGCTGCCGTCGGGAGAACAACTTTACATACTGGATCCTGCCGGGGAGGTGCTTGCTTCCACGGCTGGGGAGAAGGCGGTACGGAATTGGGGAGACATCCCCTATCCGCTGCCTGCGGATATGAGCTCTCTGCTGGCTGTGCAGGGGGCGGTCAATGCACGAACGATTCCTTACCGTGGCGGCCCCATTACCGAGCTGTTCGCACGTCTCAGCAACGGAGATACCCTTTTTGCCGTCCGCTCGCCGCAGGCGATCTTGGAGCTGCAGAATACGCTGTTCCACCGCACCATTCCGCTGTTCCTGCTCGGTGCCGGGCTGATGACCGCGATGTTCTGGTTCGGCCTGGAGCGGATTCTATTGAAACCCCTTCGGTTGCTGGTCCAGAGCTCTCAGACGGTGCTTTCCGTCGAGAACGAGAGCACAGGTATCATTCCCTCGGAGCTGATTCCAAACGACGACCTCGGGGAGGTACTCCAGGCCAGAAACCTGATGCTGGCAGGTCTGCGAAAAAGCCGCCTGATGCTGGAAGAAGAGCTCCACCAGCGGACTTTTGAGCTGCAGGTAGCGCACTACCTCTCCGGCCGCATCGGATACCACAGCGCCTACCAGGATCTTCTAAAAGAGGTGTTGGTGCTGCTGAATCGGGTGGTAGCTTGGGACGTGGCGGCGGAATTTGTTGTCGAAGCGGGGCAGGCGCGTATTTGGGTCCAGAGTCAGCTCCCGGTGGGGTCGGCGGCTCGAGATGAGGTCCGTCAGTGGCTGGAAGAGGTCTGCCTGTCGGCCGGGATCGAGCATCTGCAGGTGTTGTACGGTCTCTGGGGGTCCAGCGAGTGGAGAGTGGCGGACCCGGGCGGCCCGGTCTTGGAAAGATTCGGCTCTCACCTGGCGATTCCTCTACAGGCTGAAAACACCTTCGTAGGGGTTGTAGTCCTCGGAGCTTCCCAGTCGAATGCCTATTCCGGCAATGACGCGCGGCTGATTCGCGACGTTTTGGAGAAAGGATTGGCCGCAGTGGGAAGGGTGCGGCGCCTGGTAGCAGCGCAGACGAGGAGATTTGAAGCCGTGCTGCAGAACATGAACGTGGGCGTTCTCTTCCTGGATACTGAGGGAAGATTGACCTACATGAACAGGCGGGGGGAGGAATGCCTGGCACTTCTGGAAGAGAGCGTGGACGAGCCGGGCCTGCACTGGCGAGAGCCGAATATCTTGAGCACCCTGTTTCCTCTTGAAGGCACAGAAAAAACGCTGGAGATTCGGAGCCGCAGCCAGCCGGAATATAAATTCCGGATAACCGCGGTCCCTTTTGCCGCCGATTCAACAGAAATACCGGAAGGTTATCTGGTTATTATTGAAGAACCGGCAGCCCGGCGGTAGAGGAGATGCCGCCCGGGCGGTACTCGTCGTATCTCAGTTTTTCGCCGCTTTTGACTTGAACTCCGTGGCGCCGCTCTTGCGGTGGAAGCGTATGGCATTCTTGAGGATGCCTTCCCGCGTATAGAAGGGTTGATCCGCGGACAGGGGCAGCCGCACTGCGGCTCCGCTCACCCCTGACTGATAGATCGCGGAAACCAGTTCGAGGGGTTTCCGCCCCTCCCGACCATCCACCAGCAGAGCCGTCCTGCCTTCGATGGCGCCGAGCACGTTGTCGACTTGTCCGTCATGCTGCTCGTGCTCGAGAGCGGGATAGGAAGCGTACAGATCGTTCAGCCGTTCGGCCAGGTCGGCATTCTCGACGGGAAAACCGGCGACCGTTGCGCCGGAGGCATAGACGGTCCACGGAAAGGACACCCGGGCTTTTTCGCATTGAAAAACGATCTTCTGTTCTTCCCCGTGATGGACAACCGAACAGGAGACGATCCCGATGCGATTCGACGGATATTTGAGGACGGAAAGGGAGTAGTCTTCCACTTCGGAGTTGGGGTGCGCCAGGTTGGCGATCGTCGAGCTTACCGATTCAGGCATTCCCATCAACCAAAGGAACAGGTCGATATGATGTACGCCGTGGTTCAGGGTGCAGCCGCCGCCCTCCTTCTCCCAGGTGCCGCGCCACCACAAGTCGTAGTAAGCCGGAGCGCGCCACCAGAACGAATCTACCTGCGCGTGGACTACCCTGCCGGCCAAACCGGACTCGATCACCCGTTTCAACGCCATGACTTCGGTTCGGAAGCGGTTATTGGCGACAATGGACAGCAAAGCCCCGGAAGACTCCCGGGCGGCGAGCATCTCGTCGCACTCGGCAAGCGAGGAGGCCATTGGCTTTTCACAGAGGACGTGAATACCGGCTTGCAGGCAGGCAACAGCAATTTCCTTGTGGGTAAACGGCGGCGTACAGATCGAGACCAGGTCCACCTCTTCCGAGTCAAGCATCTTTTGCAGATCGGGAAACACCCTGGCGTTCAACTGAAACTCCTGGTTGCGGGCCTGCGCTTTCTCGATATCGATGTCTACGAGCGCTGCAATCCTGCAGCGTTGGGGAAATCCGAGGTAGGCGCGAATGTGCAGAGCGGATATTCCGCCCGCTCCCACGACGGCTATTTTAAGCATACAATGTCTGTTCCTATCGGCTCATATGTGCTGCCCATTTTAGGTGAGTTTGCACCATCCGGCAATGTACGATATCCTCCCGTTCTTGTACATTCTACTGGCAATACCCGCTGAAATTTCATTGACAAGCCGCTGCGGCGGGATTAAACAACAGCGAGGAGGAAGCAGGGTCGTGAAAGCTACGAATAAGTCCAATGGGATGCGCTACGTACCGGAGGGCAGGCCGGCGCCGGTGGTTCAACCTGGGGAGTTCTCCTTTGCCGCGGTCGGTCTCGATCACGGGCACATCTACGGAATGAGCCAGGGACTGCTGGACGCCGGCGCCGATCTTCGGTGGGTGTACGATCCCGACCCGGCCAAGACGGCTCAATTCAAGGAAACCTTTCCAAGCGCGAAGCTGGCGCGCTCGGAGCAGGAAATCCTCCAGGACGCCGGGATTAAAATAGTTGCCAGCGCCGCGGTGCCCTCGGAGCGCTGCGCACTCGGGGTGCGGGTGCTGAGCGTCGGCAAGCACTTCATGTCGGACAAGCCCCCGTTTACCACCCTGGAGCAGCTCGACCTGGCCAGGAAAGCAGTCCGGCGCACCGGATTGAAGTGGGCGGTCTGCTACAGCGAGCGGGTCCAGAACGAATCGGCTGTCTATGCGGGCCGCCTGATCAGGGACGGCGTCATCGGCCGCGTGCTCCAGGTCATCGGGCTGGGACCGCACCGGTTGAACGCATCCTCGCGTCCCGCCTGGTTCTTCGAACGGGAAAAATACGGCGGCATACTCACCGACATCGGCAGCCACCAGATCGAGCAGTTTCTCGCCTTCGCCGGCAGCGACGAGGCCACGGTTGTGTTCAGCCGGGTGGCTAACTACAGCCATCCGCAGTATCCCGGGCTCGACGACTTCGGTGAGGCCAATCTCCTCGCCGGGAACGGTGCGACCAATTACTTCCGGGTCGACTGGTTCACCCCCGACGGGCTCGGCACCTGGGGCGACGGCCGCACCTTCATCCTGGGAACCGACGGCTACATCGAACTGCGCAAGTACATCGACGTGGCCAGGGATGACGAGGGAGATCACGTGTATCTGGTTACCGCCGAAGGGGAGCAGCACGTCCCGGTGCACGGCAGAGTCGGTTTTCCTTACTTCGGGGAGCTGATTCTAGACTGCCTGAAAGGCACGGATGCAGCTATGCCGCAAACGCATACCTTCAAGGCGGCGGAGCTTTGTCTGCAGGCTCAGCAGCAAGCCGTACGCATCGGCGCCCGGGGCTGAAGAAAGCGAGGTCCGTTAATGGAACAGCAGGATCGGGAAAAAATAGAGAAGATCATTCGGGACAGGAAGCATGCCCATACGGCCCTGGTCGCCAGGGGGTCCGCCGTGTACAGAGCTTTCCTGGAAATGGAGAAGGCCGCCTTCTCGGACGGCAAGCTGGCGAAAAAATACAGGGAATTGGTGGCAGTAGGAATTTCGGTGGTCATCAACTGCGAGTCCTGCATGGAGTGGCACATCCGCCAGGCCCTGGAATCGGGCGCGTCGCCGGATGAGGTGATCGAGGCCGTGGAGGTGGGGATCGAGATGGGAGGCGGTCCGGCCACAGTCTCCAGCCGTTTTGCTCTCAAGGTGCTCGAGTACTATGGGGGAACAGACAGCGGGGGCGGTTGATTCTCGAGCGTCGATCGTGTAGTGTGACAGCGGCTTATAAGGCATAGACAAACGAGGTATACGAGACATGATGGATCGAGAACAGCTACTGGAGCTGCTGGAGGAGCAGCGGATGAAGTTCGCCGACGAGCGGGTGGCGCGCAACTTCAAAGGCTGGAACAAGAGCATGCAGTACCACTTCACAGACCGGGACGAGTACTACCTGCTGAAGATGGTGGATGGCCAGCCGCAGCCTCCGGAGCAGGTGGCGGAGCCCTTGGAGAAGCCGGACATCCAGTACGAGATGGACACCGAGACGCTGCGGGCGATGACCCGCAAGGAGATAAGCGGGCTGCAGGCCTACCAGCAGAAGCGCATAAAGCTCAAATGCTCGATGTCCGACATGATGAAGCTGCAGTCTCTGAACAGGATCTAGACACTGCCCGCTACCAGCAGGCCCCGCTCTTGTAGCCCGGCGGCCACCTCGCCGAGATCCAGGGCTTCCAGAAGGGCCCGGGTTTGAAGTCCGGTTGAGGCTTCCCAGCCCCTGAGCTTGTAGTACTCCTCCCGAACACGCAGGTATTCGGGTATGTCGATCTTTGCTCCGAGCCGGGAGACCACCCGACCCTCCGCTCCCGGCACGTTGCACTCCGGGTCGGCGATGTGCCCTTCGAGGGGCTTGCGGTGCCACTCTTCGGGCAGATAGTCGTCGTCCCGGGCCCGGTGACCCTCGCGCAGGAGAATGGCCCGCTGCAGGTTGAAGACTCGCTCGCCGATTCGGTTCAGCGCCTGCTCCGAACAGCTTTTCCCGATCACGGCTGATAGGATACGGCTCTCGAGGGATGGATCGCCGACATGGTCATCCCCCTTGGGTTTGTCGATGACCGGATACATCCAATCGCAGGCGATCAGGCACTCCTTGGCGTACTGCCGGTCCTGGATCCTCTTGGCGGCTTCGGCCTTGCCCTCGAGGGTGGAGAAATCGGCGGCCTGCTCGCTTCCCCAGAACTTTCTGGAAATGGCCCGCAACACATCGGTGGAGATATGGGCGCCTTCCACGCCCTGGAGCCAGCTCGACCACTGGGACAGAACCAGGCCGGCTTCGTGAAGCTGCTGGATGGGTTTGCGGGGCTCGAACGGGAAGAGCAGGGTGTTGATCGTACAGTAGCGAGGTTCGTAGGGATCATAGTAACGGGTCAGGGCCAGGGCGTTCTCGCCCAGCTCGCGCGCCGCCCCGCGGGCGCCTTTGGCCAAAAGCTCGCCGAAGCCGCGCCGCAGGGCGGTCTGCTCGACGAGCGTTTCGATGAACTCCAGGCTCCCGATCTCGGACAGGGGAAGGCCGGTCTGCTCGGCGGACAGTAGGCCCTCCTCATGACAGCGATTGAGCCAGTCCACGAGGTCCTGAACCGCCCAGGTATCCAGACCGTACTCATCGCAAGCCCGGTTGGCCAGGAAGGGGACCTCGTTTTCCTCTCCGTAGTACAGCAGGGCGTAAGGTAGGTAAAAGAAGCGGGATTGGCACATGTGCTTGCCGCTCTTGCCATTGCTGGCGGTATATTTCACCCGCAGGCAGTTGGCCATGCACCCGTAGCAGGGCATCTTTTTCGTGTTCGGTCCGCGGGCCATGAAATCGAAGCCCCACACCTTGACGTTTCCCCGGCCGAGACTCCTGATGTAGCGGGCGATTTCCCGCAGACGCTCGGGGTCGGCCGTATCGACCCTGCGCCGTTCACCCTGCACGGTGACGGCCTTGAGGTTTTTGGAGCCCATCACCGCAGCCATCCCGCCTGAGCAGCTCGCATCTCCATCGGCCAGCAGGGTGGCGAAGGGCACCAGCTTCTCTGCGGCTGGCCCGAGGGTGAGCATCCGAACTCTGTCGCCCAGCCGCTTTTTCAGGACAGCCATGGTGTCCACCGTGCTCCGACCGCTGAGGTCGTCCGCAGGCAGGATCCGGACCCCGTCACTTTTGATCGAAAGGACCGCGGGCCGCTTCGCCCGGCCCTGGATTATGATCCCGTCGTAGCCGGCAAACTTAAGTTCGGCGCCGAAGCCGCCGCCCAGGTTGCCGTAGCAGAAGTGCTCGCGTGGCTCCAGGGCGGACTTGGCATAGATGCCCCAGCGGGAGCCGCCCAGGGAGGGGACGCCGGCCAGGGGGCCCAGGGCGATGATGAGCCGGTTTTCCGCCTCAAAGGCGCCGATCTCAGGGGGCACCTCCTGCCAGTAGATGCCGGCGGCCAGGCCTCTGCCGCCCAAAAAACGTCCCGCGTACTCCCGGGTAGGAATGGCCTCGGTCGAGCCGGTGGAAAGGTCTACCCGGAGAATTTCGCCGGCATATCCTTTGTCACTCACCTCTTTACCTCCACCTGTTGCTGGAAGCATAATAATCTAAGGTACCAAGGATGGCAAGGTAGGAGGCCAGCAGGGCTGCCCGGAAAGCCGGCCGGGGCGGTAGGGCCGGCAGATAGCGGTTTGCCTGGCCCCCGAAGAGCTTGGAACAAATTGGGTTCGCCGGTTGTATCGGGCCTTGACAGGCTATAGATTAATAGTTAGTTTTCTGATAGTTAATTTTAATATAATTGGTTTTCTAACGGAGTGAAGCAATCATGAAACAGCATTCGATGGAAGCCCGGGTGCTTACTACCTTTCCGCTGTTCATGCACAAGGTATTCCACGATTACCGTCCGGACACCGAACCCTTCGCATTGAACCGGACGCAGATGAAGGCGCTGATGATCATCCATATCGAAAGCTCGCCCCACATGACCAAGGTCTGCTATCACATGAATATGGAGAAGGGTTCCCTGACCCCGGTGATCGACAGCCTGATCGAATCAGGGCTGGTCGAGCGCCGGCGCAATCCGAACGACCGCCGCAAGATCGACCTGTCTCTGACGGATAAAGGGACCGAGCTCGTGCTTGCGAATCTGCAGAGGGTTCATGAGCACATCCTGAAGAAACTGGCGCGTCTTCCAAAAGAAGAAGTCCAGCGGTTCAAACGAGCCGTGCACGATCTGCACGAGATCACGCTCAAGCTGTAGGAAAAAGACCCCCATGAATAATGTACATCGAGACCGCCTGCTCGGCAGCGAAGGTATCGGCAGGCTCCTGGTCAAGCTGTCGCTGCCCGCCGCCGTCGCCATGCTGGTCATGGCGCTCTACAACCTGGTGGACACGATCTTCATCGGCAGGGGAGTAGGAACAGAAGCCATCGGCGGCCTGACCATTGCTTTTCCGTTCCAGATCATCGTCATGGCCTTTGCGGGTATGATCGGATTCGGGACCGCTTCGGTGGTTTCCCGCAATCTGGGAGCCGGAAATCGGGAGCGGGCCTACACCGCGGCGGGAAACGCCTTCACGATCTCCATCGGCTTCGGCGTCGTGGTAATGGCGGTCGGCTATCTCCTGCTCGATCCGATCCTCAGGCTCTTCGGTGCCACGCCGGTGCTCATCGGTTATGCCCGCGACTACCTATCCATGATCCTGCCTGGCACGGTATTCATCACCTTCTCCATGGCTGCGAATAACATAGTTCGGGCCGAAGGTAGGGCTACGGTAGCGATGACCACCATGGTGCTGGGCGCCACAGCCAACATCGTCCTCGATCCGGTGTTCATATTCGTCCTCAGGATGGGCATCAAGGGGGCGGCGCTGGCTACGGTGATCTCCCAATTCTTGAGCTTCACGTATCTGCTGTACTTTTTTGCCGGACGGCGGAGCTCTCTGGAGATCCGTCCCCGCCACTTGAAGCTCGAAGGCGCTGTTATGAGGGAGATCTTCGCTCTCGGGGTGCCCGCCTTCATACGCCAGGGCGGCGCCAGCCTGATCCTGATCATCGTAAACAACTCCCTCGCTCACTACGGAGGAGATATCTACATCTCCGTGTTCGGCGTGGTTTTCAGAATCCTGCATTTCATCATGATGCCCCTCATGGGGCTGGTGCAGGGTTTCCAGCCGATCACCGGTTACAACTACGGAGCCGGAAATCTCGACAGGGTGAAGCGTACGGTGCGCCTCGCGATAGCCGCCTCCACGGCTCTCTCGGCAGTCGGATTCCTGGTTCTCCTGCTGATCCCGGGTCCTATCTTCCGGGTCTTCTCCGACGACCCGAACCTCATTCGTACGGGCGTCCCCGTGCTCCGGGTGGTGATTCTCATTATTCCCTTCATCGGCGTGCAGATGATCGGCGCTTCGTATTTCCAGGCGGTGGGAAAGGCGATACCGGCCTTCCTTCTCGGGCTTTCCAGACAGTTCATCTTTTTGCTGCCGGTGATGATCGTCCTGCCACTCATTCTCGGATTATGGGGCGTGTTTACCGCCTATCCGTTGGCGGATCTGCTCTCCACTGTTGTGACCGGTCTGTGGCTGTGGAAGGATGTACGCTCGCTTTCCCGTCAATCGGAGAGCAAGCCGAGGGGGGAAGCTGAGAGGCAGCCCGCTTCGGCGGCGGGCTCATAGGACGGCCTGCGCCGAGAGCAGCCCCCGACGGAAGTAGTCTCTTGCCGCCTGCCTGCCGGCGCGCTGCTCAGGCGATGAACTCCGCTCCCTTGAAGATCATTTGGATATCCCGAGAGCGCGCCAGCTCTTCCATCACCGACTCCGCCGGTCGGGGTCCCGGCTGGCCGGCCGCTTGGAGCACGCGGGGCAGGATGTTGGTATCCCCGGTGCTGATCAGGAAAACGTCCGGATCGCCCAGGACCCAGTGTACGGCCTTATCGATGTCCTCCTGTTCCTCCAGCGGCTCGTACCAGGTGGTGCGGCCGTGCTCGCCCTGCCAGGGCCGGCGGGCCACAGATTTGATCGTCTGCAGGGCGACGTTTCTGCTGCGGCAGGTTTCTCGGAGCCGCTCGAAGGAGCGGGCGTAATCCGGATCCTGCATGAGCAGGTAGTTATAGGGTGCCAGCACCGAGTCAAAGGGAAAGCGTTCCAGGCTGCGCAGGTGCATGTCGGCCACGGTGAGTCCGTGTCCGGTCACCCCGATGTAGCGGGTGAGTCCCTGCTCCCGGGCCTCCACCAGGGCTTCCAGGGCGCCTCCCGCTCCCATGGCCTGCTCCCACTCGGCCGGATCGACCAGGTTGTGGAGCTGGATCAGATCGACGCTGTCTACCCGCAGTCGTTCCAGGGATGATTGCAGCTCATCCCGGGCTTCTGCGTAGCCGCGCATCCCCGTTTTGGTGGCCAGAAAGAAATCCTTTCGATGGCGCTCCATCCAGGGCCCGATGCGTTTCTCCGCCTCCCCGTCGCCGTAGCTGGCCGCCACGTCTATGTGGTTTACTCCGTACTCCAGGAGAAGCTCCAGGGTACGATCGGCCTCCTCCTGGCTGACCGACCAGAAGGCAGCCGCGCCGAAGATCACCCGGCTGCTCCGGTGTCCCGTACTACCGAACATTTTTTTCTCGATGTCCATGTTGTTAATTTCAGAATAACCGGTCGCCAAAGTCAAGTATGTCCGCGTGCCTCGAGCCGCGCGCTGCTGCGCTGTACCTGCGCTGCCGTTCGGTTCCGGGGCGACCTCAGGATGAGCTTTGCTGCCTGCGGTTGTGCTTCAGACGTTCCAGCAGTCCGTCCACATCCACATAGGCCTTGATCATCTGCTTGACCGTGGCGATCTTCTCCTTGTCCTGGGGCCGGATCTTGACGATCAGATTGGTGATCTCCTGCGCCGTGGCGAACGTGTCCTCCTGGACCAGAAACACCGGAACCCGGGCCTGCTTCAGGATCTTCAGCACCGTTGGATTGGGCCAGATGCCGCAGGTCAGGATGATCCCCCGCACATTGTAGTCCTCCTGCACGCCGGGGACGTTGCAGGAGACGGCGGCCAGGATCAGGTCTTCCCGGTTTCCCGGGGTGATCAGCAGCACATCGCCCTTGAAGAAGTCAAAGGCCTCGTGGGGGGCCATGGCCCCGACCAGGATCTTGCTGACGATAACGTCCATCGCCTCCTCTTCACCGCTGATCAGCTCGCCCCGGATGTCTTCGAGGAGCTGCCTCAGGGTCGGACTGGACAGAATCGAAGAGAAGGGCACCACCCCGAAAACCTCGATTCCCTTCTTCTCGAAGCCGACCCGCACCAGCTTGTCGATCTTTTCGTATTTCTCCGGGATGACCTTGTTGACGATCACGCCGAGCACCTTCACCCCGTAGCTGTCGAACACGGCCTTATTCAGCATCACCTCGTCGATGGGCCGCCCGATCCCGCCGCAGGTTACGATCAGCACCGGAGTGTCGAGCATCCTGGCTACGGCGGCGTTGCACAGGTCGAGGACCGAACCGACCCCGGCGTGTCCGGTACCTTCGATGACCATGAAGGTATTGTCTGTTATTTCCCTCCGGTAGGCCTTCTGTATCCTATCGGTCAGCTGGTGGATGTCTCCGTGCAGAATGTACTCCTCGGTGAAGCCACGGGGAACGGCCACCGGGCTCATGTCGTAGAGGGGGCTGCCGATCTGAAACACGTCCTTCATCAGGCTGGCGTCCTTATCGATCTCGTAGTCTCCGATCAGCCTGACCTGCTGTCCTACCGGCTTGATATAACCGATGCGCGGATACAGCTCGCCGATCGCCTCCAGAAGCCCGAGGGCGGTGGTGGTCTTGCCGTCGTTCTGCCTGGTAGCCGCCACATAGACGCTGAGAGGATCATCCATAGCATTTTAAGGTAGTATGGATTAGGAGTGAGATCAAGGTTGTACGTCGCGGGAGTTCCGTACTACTATGCTCAAGTAGATATGACAGCGAGCTACGAGACGGCTTACAGGAAGGCTTGCGATCGGCTGGGGCGCAGCAATCTGGAGGAGATCTGCAGGCTCAGCGGGGCCGCCCTGAACGGGCGTACCGTTCGGATTACATTCTTCGGGCAGCGGGTAGAGCTGCGGGTTCCCGAGCCGAAGGCGGCCGGCCAGCCGGGATCCGAACTGCAGCCGGCGTCCGAACCGCAGGTGGAATTCTCGCCCTCCGGCCTGCCCCTGGTGGAAAAGATCCTCATTCTCCACTATCTGATCGGCCAGGGAGCCGCTCCCGCAAACGATAGCGCAGCTCAGAGTGCAGCGGCCCGGACCCGGGCCGCCCAGGATAGAACCGCTCAGGACCGCCTCGTCGCCTTCAAGAACCTGCCCGGCGCCTCCTTTTACGATCCCACCTATCAGAAACGGGGACCCAGACGGATCGCCCGCCGTTTCGGCGGCGACTCCGAGGCCTTCCGTGAGGCCGGCAGACGCCTCGGCTGGCAGGAGGGGGAGCTAGGCGACATTTCTTTTCGGTTCGACATCTTTCCCAAGATCAGAGGAACGGTTGTCCTTAACCTGGAGGATGAAGAGTTCCCGGCGGAGGCCAGTATCCTGTTCAGCCGCAAGATCGTCGCTTTCCTGTCCCTCGAGGATGTAGCCGTCCTGGCAGGGTCGATCGCCACCAGGCTGGCCCGGGCTGCTTAGTAGACGTTTCGGGTGACGAGCTGACAGGAACACCTGCACTCCACCCCCTGGAAGTCCGAGGTTCGCATAAAAAAACCCGGAGCAGGGGCCCCGGGTTTTGACCATTACATCGAAATACTCACTTCGAGGACACTTTTACTCCTCGACGGGCACCTCGGGGATCCTCAGCCACTGGATATACATACTCCTCCCGTTGACCTCGACCATGTCCTTGAACAGGTCTTCGGTGGAGCTGATCCGGCCCATATACCAGCTACCCTTCCTGTACGCCTCGGCGTCGAGATCTTCCCAGTCGTACTTATCACTGTAGAGAACGATCTTGCCCAGCTCCATATCGCTCTTGCTGGCCTTGTGGGAAGGGATGACGAAGGGCGACCACATCTTGTCCCCGCTTCTGATGAAAAGCACCTCCGCCTGGTTATTGGTGCTTGCCGAAGGCTGCGTCAGGATTTTCGAGACCCAGTACCGGTTGTCCATCATGGATTCGTTGTCGTAGCTGGCGCAGAGAACCTCACCGTCCCGGAACTCGACCTCTCCCACCGCCCCTTGCACCGGGGTCGCTTTCTGGGCCACATCGCCAACCACGTCGGCGCCGTGCATCACCTTGTCCATGGTCTCACAGCCGATCAGCAATGCCATGACGGCCAGGATCATTGCCCACAGAAACATCTTTCGCATTCTTTATTTCCTCCTTAAACCTGAATGGAGTATCTTAGTGATATAACAGGATTATATTCCATAGGTAGAGGAAAGTCAAGAGCGAATTCGCTCGATTGACACCGCTCGACCGGACCGCCCCGCCGCTCAACCGAGCTTTCAGGAAGGATGATTCACCGGGTAAAGCGGCGGGCCGCCCTTGAGGACTTCCAAGACATTTTGAGCGGCCTTGGTCTTGAGCTCGGCTACGGATTCTTCGCTGTACCAGCCGGCGTGGTCCGAGAGAATCACGTTGTCTAATTTGCGCAGCGGGCTGTCCTCCGGCAGGGGCTCGTTTTCGAACACATCGAGGCCGGCGTAGGCGATCCTGCCGGCTGCCAGCGCATCCGCCACCGCTTGTTCATCGAGCAGCGGCCCTCGTGAGGTGTTTATCAATATGCTGCCTTTCTTCATCTGGGCCAGCTCCCTGGCTCCGATCAGGCCTCTGGTTTCCTTGTTGAGGGGAGCGTGCACGGAGATGAAATCCGCCGCCTTGAGCAGGGTCCTGAGGCTGACTGCCTCGGCTCCGGCGTCTTCGATTTCCTTGCGCTCCACGTAGGGATCGAAGGCCAGCACCCTAGCGAGACCCAGCCCCGAAACCTTTCTGTGCAGCGTGCGGGCGATGGAGCCGTAACCGACCAGCCCGAGGGTCCTCCCGGCGATGCGGTAGCTCGGCTGCTCCTTGTGCAGGTCCCAGCCTCCTTCCCGGATGCGGCGATCCTTGAAGGCCACCTTGCGCACGCAGCCCATTAGCAGCGCCAGGGCCTGGTCCGAGACGTCCTCCAGGCAGTAATCCGGGACCCTGGCCACCCAAATGCCGGCGGCAGTGGCTGCGTCCACGTCCACATTGTCGTAGCCTACCCCGTAGCGGGAAATTACCCGGCATTTGCCTAGCTGCCTTATCACGCTGCCGGGCAGGGGGTGCAGGTTGAGCAGTATCGCGTCCGCATCCTGCAGCACTCTGGCTGTCTCTGACTCGTCCCCCAGGTTGTGCACTTCCACGGCAGCCCCGATCTCTTTCAAGACCGATTTCTCCTCTTCGTAGCTGCCGTAACGATCGTCGGTCACCAGAACTCTATAGGTCGCCATCGGGCCTTCCTCTCGAATCGGTTTGATGGCAGAAACTTATCCCGTGGACGGAAAAATGTAAAGGAGAAGGAGCATTTGCCATTTTACCGATTTTGTGTGAATATGCGATCTGGATGCAAACGCTCGAGGAGGTTCATGGTGCGCAACAAGGAGCTGGACCAGACATTAGCGCTTATCAAGCCGGATGCGCTCAAGAACTCGCTGACCGGATATGTTCTTTCACAGCTGTCCGAATTCCACACCGGCCTGATCTATGCCGGAGCCAAGGTGGTGCATGTCACCCGGATGCTGGCCGAAGAGCACTACGCGGAGCACCAGGGAAAGGTTTTTTATCACTCCCTGCTCGACTACATTACCGGCGCCGTCCACTACCAGGACAAGCCCCACCGGCAGCGAGTAATCGCCATCGTTTATCAGGGACCCGAAGCGGTGGACAAGGTACGCGTCATCGCCGGCCCCACCAATCCCCATGCGGCCAGAGAGCAGAAACCCGGCTGTATTCGCTCTCTCGGAACCATCGTCGCGCTTAAGAACGACCGGGGGAAACAGATCGGCGAGCGAATGGACAACTTGATTCATGCCTCGGCCAGCGATGAGGAGGCGGAACGCGAGATCAAGCTCTGGTTCAAGCCGAACGAAATCCCCCCCCTGATGCGCATCTACCCGACCCGGCACAGCACGGAACTGTTCTACTTCAAAGAGGACCGGCTGTTTTCCAGATTCGAGGAGGGGAGCGTGTGCATAGTTGCTCCCGGTGATGTAATGTGGGAATCGGATCTTCAGGCCTTGCTCCTGATCCATCAGGGCCATCCGGCTCCCATATCACTGCGGACCGTAGCAGCCAAGTACCTGCTGAACGAGTCTGTTTAATGAGGTGTATCAAAAGCGCCGGAGGAGAAGCGTATGGCCAAAGTTGTCCGGTTTGGAGTTTCCATCGAGGAGGATCTTCTGGAGGGTTTTGATGCGTTGATAGAAGAGAAAGGGTACGCCAACCGCTCCGAAGCCATCCGCAACCTGATTCGCGACTGGCTGCTCGATACCCGGGTCGATGAGAAACCGGATCAGGAGGTGGTCGGTACCATTACCATGGTCTACGATCACGATCACGGCGATCTGACCAACCGCCTGCTGGATCTACAGCACAAGCATCACCACCGGATAATCTCCACCCTGCATGTGCATATCGACGTGCATAAATGTCTGGAGGTCCTGGTGGTACGCGGCCGCAACGAGGAAGTCCACAGGATCTCCGATTTTCTGATCGGCACGCGGGGTGTACAGCACGGCAAGCTGATCATCAGCGCCGCCGAGCCGGACGTCGAATCGGTTCTTGATGCGGGTGCGGCGACTGGCGCCGGGAAGTCCGGCCGGCAAGCCCAATCACACTCTCATTGAGCCTGGTGCAGGATCCGGAGGCGGCGCTACCGCGCGACCTGCTGCAAAGCGGGCTGCCGGCGGCACACCGGCTGTGCGCGGAAATGACCCGCAGCCTCGCCGGAGTGCTTCGAGGGATCATTTGGGCAACGGTGCGGCTCCGGCGGCAGCGGCAGGTGAGGTATGCAGGAGGAGCTTGAGGGAGTCGTAGAGGACATCCTGTTCTCGAACGAGGAAAGCGGCTTCACGGTTCTAAGACTACGGGCGGCTGGGAGCCGGGTAACCGCAGTGGGGAAGCTGGCCTCGCCGGTTCCGGGGGAAAGGCTACGTCTGAAGGGACGGTGGAGCGAGCACCCTCGTTTCGGGCGCCAGTTCGCCGTCGAGGCGTACGAAGCCTCGGTCCCGGGAACCGTTGAGGGAATCGAGCGCTACCTGGGTTCCGGGCTGGTACCTGGCTTGGGTCCGCGCTTGGCCCGCCGCATCGTCGGTGCTTTCGGAGAGCGGACCCTGGAGGTTCTGGAGCGGGAGCCCGAGAAGCTCGCTCGGGTCGAGGGGATCGGGCGCAAGCGCATCGAGGCTCTGCGCGCAGCCTGGAGCGAGCAGAGGGAGATCAGGCGGGTAATGATTTTCCTCCAGTCCTACGGCGCCGGCCCGGCCCTGGCCGCCAAGATCTACAAGCGCTACGGCGACCAGGCTGTCGCCGTGGTCCGGGAAAATCCCTACCGCCTCGCCCTGGACGTCTTCGGCATAGGTTTTTTTACAGCCGACCGCATGGCCCGCAATCTGGGTATCCCGGCCGACTCCCCGAGCCGGGCGGAAGCGGCGGTGCTGCATGTGCTCCAGGAATGCTCGGCCGAAGGTCATCTTTACTATCCGCGCATTCCTCTGATCCAGAGGTGCCAGAAACTCCTGCAGGTGGACCGGGAGATCATCGGGAGGGCGATCGAGCGGCTGCACCAGGAAGGGAGGTTGGTTGTCGAAGGAACCGGGGAGGGAATCCTGCAGGCCGGGGAGTCGGACCCGGCGGTCTACTTGCCCGCCTTTCATACCGCGGAAGCCGGGATTGCCTCGATGCTGATCGAGCTGCTGAACAGCTCCAAGACTTCCCCGGGGATCGATATAGAGAAGGCCCTGCGCTTGGTTCAGAGACGTATGGAGATCGACCTGGCCGCGAAGCAGGTTCAGGCGTTGCGCAGCGCTATCGAAAGCAAGGTCTTGGTCATTACCGGCGGACCGGGTACGGGTAAAACCACCATCATCCGCTCTCTTCTGGCTGTGCTCTCCGGGGCCGGAGCCACGACCCTTTTAGCCGCTCCCACGGGCAGGGCGGCAAAGCGGATGCAGGAGTCGAGCGGCTACGAAGCCAGGACCATTCACCGGCTGTTGGAATTCGCCCCCCATGAGGGGGCTTTTCATAGAAACGGAGAGAATCCTCTCAGGTGCGACTGGCTCGTTCTCGACGAAGCCTCGATGATCGATGCGGTTCTCATGTACCACCTGCTGAAAGCCCTGCCGGCTTCCAGCTCCCTGGTTCTGGTGGGAGATGCGGATCAGCTTCCCTCGGTAGGTCCGGGCTCGGTTTTAAGGGACATAATTGCCAGCGGGAAGGTGCCGGTGGTCGAGTTGAACGAGGTTTTTCGCCAGGCTCGGGCCAGTCACATCGTGGTCAACGCCCACCGGATCAATGTCGGGCTCATGCCGTTGAGTGAAGCAGAGAGGGATTTCTTCTTCATCAAGCGGGAGGATCCACGGGAAGTGTTGAGCGTAATACTTAGACTGTGCACAGAGAGGATTCCGCGCCGCTTCAATCTGGATCCGATCTCGGATATCCAGGTTCTCTCCCCGATGCACCGGGGCACGGTAGGGGTAAGCAATTTGAACCGGGTCCTCCAGGAGGCTCTCAACCCAGCCGGAACGGCGTTCCGCCAGGGGGAGATTATCTTGAAGCCGGGCGACAAGGTGATGCAGATACGCAACAACTACGACAAGGAGGTATTCAACGGCGACATCGGCAGGCTCGAAGCCGTTGATTCGCAAGGGAGCTCGCTGGCGGTGCGGTACGAAGACAGGCGGGTGATCTACGAGCCTGCGGAGCTGGACGAGCTCACCCTGGCCTACGCGGTGTCGGTGCACAAAGCCCAGGGCTCCGAGTTTCCGGCCGTGATCGTCCCGGTGCTCACCGAGCACTATCCGCTTCTGCAGCGCAATTTGATTTACACGGCGGTGACCCGGGGTAAGGAGCTGGTTATACTGGTAGGTACGCGCCGGGCCCTGGCCATGGCCCTGAAGAACACGGACACCCAGGAGCGCTTCACGGGCCTGCGGGGAAGGCTCGCCAGCACCGCTTAGCCGGCTGTGCTCGTCGATCCCACCTGTAAAGGGTGGCAATGCCGGAACCGCCAGCCCGTCCCGCCCGGCTTCAATTGCCTCGGCAGCGCTTTACCAGTATAATATAGACAAAAAATAGGGAGGTGGTGCCATGCCCCAAGTGTATCTGCTTTCGGTAGTATCACTCATAGTTGCCGGATTAGCTCTGTCGTCGGATTATCTTGGCAAGAAGAGTGTCTTTCTGGCTGCTTTCGGCCGGCGGCGGGAGAACAGGAGCCTGCAGATCTCTACCGGGCTGATCACCGCGCTCATCGGAGTGCTCAAGCTCATCTTTCGTTCTCCCCGTGAAACCGTAGCGGTTGTGGGAGATCTCCTTCCAGCCGCGGCCGGCATCATTCTGGGAATCATTCTGATCGGCGAAACCTTGCGCAAAGGGCCTGAGGCGGCCAAAGGAGCGGAGAAATCCGTTGAGAAGGTGACCCGGGCTATCAAGCCCTACCGCATCCCGGTCGGCATCGCCGGGATTGTTGTGGGTCTGCTTCACTTCCTATTCCCCCGCATCCTTTTCCTCTAGATAGGGGAGCGGGGCCCTGCCATGTTTCGAGTAATACTGAGCATCGTCCTTTTGGTCCTTGTGGTCGTACTGATCGTTCTCAACCTGGGGGACGCCTACACCACCTCGTTCAATTTATTCGGATGGAAGTTCGAGCAGATCCCGGTGACCGCCGTCGCTCTGGTCAGCTTTGCGGTCGGCGTGCTTTACTCCTTCGCCTATTACCTGGGCCGCTACCTGAGCAGGATCAGTAAGAAGAGGTCCCAGAAGCGGGATGAGCAGGTCAAAGCCCGCGAGCAGGAGCTCAACGACAGGCAAAGGGAGCTGGAAGAGCGGATCGAAGAGGTGAAACAGCAGCCCCGCGAGGGAGCTGCGACGGTCAGCGGCCCGGAAGTGGATGAAGAAAAGCCCCAGGAGAGAACGGGCGGAGGAAGAAAGAGGAAAAAAAGGTAGATCGGACGCGGCAGTTAGAGCCGATACCTCCCCAAGACCAAAATGAGCGAAGTAGTCACCATGGGCGAGCTGTTGGTCGAGATAATGCGGCCCAGGGCGGGCATGTCGTTCTACGAAATCGGAACCTTCCTGGGGCCTTTCCCCAGCGGTGCTCCCGGCATTTTCATCGATACGGTGGCGCGGCTTGGCCACGCCGCTTCAATCATCGGTGCGGTGGGCGGAGACGAGTTCGGACAGTGTATCATCGACCGCTTCCACCGGGACGGAGTGGCTACCGAGTTCATAGAAATCCTGCCTGATAAAGCGACCGGAATAGCCTTCGTCACCTATTTCGAGGACGGATCGCGGAAGTATATCTTCCACTGGGACGGGACGCCGGCGGTAATGGCCGGGGTGCCCGATCGAAACAGAATAAAGAACTCGCCGCCCAGCTTCTTCCACCTCATGGGTTGCTCGCTCATGGCCAACGATGAGTTCCGACGAAGGGTGTACGAGACGATGGAGTTGTTCGCCGCCGAAGGAGCCCGTATCACCTTCGATCCCAACATTCGCTTCGAGCTTCTCAGAGGACGCACAGTGGAGGAGATAGCCGGACCGGTGCTCCGCTGCAGCTCGATCCTGTTTCCAGGCGACAAAGAGCTGCTGCTGCTGAGCGGGCGGGAGGACATCGAAGCGGCTGTGGGGACCCTCTTCGAGCGCCATCCCCTCGAGGTACTCGTGCTCAAGCGGGGAAGAGCCGGTTGCACCGTGTACAGTTCAGAGGGAAAGAAGGACATTCCGGCTTTTTCCGTCCAGGAGGTGGACCCTACCGGTGCCGGGGATTGCTTCGATGCCGGTTTTCTCTGCGGCCTCCTGGAAGGAAGGAGCCTGGAGGAGTCGGCCCGGCTGGCCGCGGCCGTCGGGGCCCTCAATACCAAGGCCTTCGGGCCCATGGAAGGGGAAATCAACCCGCAGGCCGTGGCCAGGCTGCTGAGCGGGGGCGACAGCGATGAGGGCGGCTGACTTTTTTCGCAGTCTTGTTGAAGACCGGGCCAACGGCGTAGTCCGGGGGGTCTGCTCGATCTGCAGCGCCCAACCCGAGGTGATCGCTGCCGGGATGGAGCAGGCGCGGGAGGACGGGCTCCCCCTGCTGGTCGAATCGACCGCGAATCAGGTCAACCAGTCAGGCGGCTATACAGGCATGCGGCCTGAGGATTTCCACAGCTTCGTCCATACCGTGGCCGGCCGGGAAGGCTTCCCCGCCGCGCGAATCATCTTAGGCGGTTATCACCTCGGCCCGTATCCTTGGCGAAGGGAGAATGCCGCCCAGGCCATGGATCGGGCCTGCGAACTGGTCCGCGCCTGTGTACGGGCCGGGTACGGCAAAATCCACTTCGACGCCAGCACACCCCTCGGCGGCGATCCGGTGAATCGCTTCGGAGCGTTGGATCCCGGCTTGATTGCCCGCCGCGAAGCGGCCATGGCTGCGGCCGCCGAGGCGGCCTGCTGGCTGACTGGTGGCGAAGTCCGAGGACGTGTTGCGGCCCCCGTCTATGTGGTTGGCACCGAGGTCCCTGCTCCGGGAGGGATGCAGGCGGCCGAGGAGCCGGCGCCTGTAACCCGGGCCGAGGGACTGCGCAGCACCGTGACCCTGGCCAGGCAGGAGTTCCTGGACAGCGGTCTTCAGGAGGCCTGGAGGCGGGTGGTCGCCGTAGTGGTTCAGCCGGGAGTTGAGTTCGGCGATGACCGGGTCTGCGAGTACGACCGCCGCAGGGCGAAGGCCCTGATCTCGGCGGCCCGGGAGTTCCCCGAGCTGCTGCTGGAAGGGCATTCCACCGATTATCAGCGTTCCGAGTCGCTGCGACAGCTCGTAGAAGACGGGGTGGTGATCCTGAAGGTGGGACCCGCTCTGACGTTCGCGCTCCGGGAATGTCTTTTCGCCCTGGAAGCGATCGAAAGGGAGCTTCTCGGCGGCTCCTACCGAGCCCGGCTGTCGCAGCTCAGCGCTTTCCTGGAGAAGGCGATGGCCGACAATCCGGTTCACTGGCGGGATTACTACACGGGCACCGAGGAGCAAAAACGGCTGGCTCGCCGGTACAGCCTGTCGGACCGCAGCCGCTACTACTGGAACGTGCCCATGGTGCAGGAGGCTGTGAAGCTCCTGGTGGCCAACCTGAGCAGGGAGCCGATACCGCCTGCCCTGCTCAGCCAGTACCTGCCGCTTCACTACCAGGCCATGCGAAGCGGTTACATCGCCTCCGACCCCCGCAGCCTTCTGCGGGAAAGCGTACGCCGGGTGCTGCGGGGATACTCCGCCGCGGTCCAGACGCCGTAGCTGGCCGGTCCCTCCGCCGCGGTCCCGACCCCGGCGCATCCTCAACTGGGCGGTTTCGGGCTCCGTCAAGGTCCGGACGCCGCCGTCTACAGGGGGTTTCTCTCCGAGATAAGGCGAAGCCCTTCCAGGGTCAGCCAGGGCTCTATTTCATCGACCCGGTCGGTCAGCGGCGCTATGACCTCGACCTGGCCTCCGGTGGCAATTACCCGGACCGGAGCGGGCAGCTCGGACTTGATCCGGTCGATCAGCGCTTCCACCATGCCCACGTAACCGAAGATGATCCCGGACTGAATTGAGTGGATCGTGTTACGTCCAATGGCGGCTGGAGGACGCACAAGTTGCACGGTGGGAAGCTGAGCGGTGTTCTGGGCCAGGGCACGCACCGCGTAGGTGAGACCCGGGGCGATGGATACCCCGAGCAAGTCCCCTCCTCCGGCCGCTTTTGCCCCTGCGGCCACAGCCGTGAAGGTCAGGGCGGTGCCGAAGTCGATGACGATGCAGCTGCTCTTAAAACGCTCGTAGGCGGCAACGGCGTCGGCCACCAGATCGCTGCCCACCTCGGCCGGATTCTCGGTGCTGATGCGCAGTCCCGTGCGCACTCCAGGGCCTACCAGCAACGGCTCGCCGGCGAAATCATGGCGCGCCATCTGGAGAATCATTTCAGTGACCTGGGGCACTACGCTGGCCACCATCATTCGCCGCACGCTGCCGGGTTGGATTCCGAGTCTCTGGAGAAAACGCTCGAACATCAGGCTGTATTCGTCGGGCATACGCTCGTGGACCGTGCGAATACGCCAGCGCCCCAACCAGGCATCCTGGCTGTAGACTCCCAAGGCCGTGCTGGAATTGCCGATATTTACCGTCAGAATCATGCCTCGCCTCCCTCCTGTACCTTGCACCAAAGGTCCGCCTGGCCATTTGCGGCCCCGTGTCGGGCTATGGAAACCTGGGTTGTCGAGCAAAAGAACGCCTCAGGAACGTCCCGGCCGTCGCCGATCCAGGCGTCCAGGCATTAATGACTATAGGGGGTAGCTCGCAAGACGGTCAAGAGCGGGTACTGGCGATGCAGCACGCTGGAGGAACACGTTCCTCTTAGATCGGGATTATTCAGAGGTTAGATTTCCGTTGTTTCTGCAGACAGTCCAGTGAGCGGCCCAGGTCTGGACCAATCCCTTCCTGGCGCTGCCCAAACCTCCTGGCGCCTCAGACCTCCCCGTCGTCGAATACGATGGTAGCGCCTCCCACGTCGATCACGTCTCCCGGCTCGAGCACCTTGGTCTTGACCGGCCGGTTGTTGACCGTGAGGTCGCCGGATCCCACTACGGTATAGGCCTTCTTGTTGCGGTCGTACACCACGGTGGCGTGTTTCTCCTGGACCCGGGGATTGCCGGCGATGGTCAGATCGGCGCCGCTGCTGCCGCCTATCACGGTTCTGGCGCCGCCGAGAGGCAGGAGGCGGGTCTGGGCCCGGCCGACCTTGGTGTGCAGAACCTCCAGGGTGGCCGGCCCCCTTTTCTTCTCGAACTTCAGCAGGGACAGAAGCCAGAGACAGATGAAGGCCAGCACGAACGGCACGATCAAAAGTGCCCAGGTCCGCTGGATAGGCAACCCGAACACTGTGCTGGAGAAGTAGAAGCGGGTGACTTCCTCCTGCTGTCCGCCCCGGCTCACCTGCACGCGTACGTATTTTTTTTCGGCCGGCTCCATGGTGGCCCGGTAGCTAATCAGGTACTCGCCCGCCACCTGCTGGTGGATGCGCCCGTACACGCCGGCAAGCTGTTCCTGATTTCGGGCGTTGAAAACCGTGCCTCCCGTCTCCAGGGCAATGCGCTCCAGGTTGGCATCTTTGGCGGCCGCGAAGTTGACGGCATATACCGAGATTCCCTCCTCCTGGCAGGCGCGGATCGGCTCGGTGTAGGCGTAGATCTTGTCACCGAACTCCGGATGCCTTTCCCCCGAGTGCTCGGCGTAGGGGTAGTTCTCACCATCGGAGAGAATTATGATGGCTTTGCGGCCGCCGAAACCCTGGAAGTTCCGGACCGCCAAGGTAAGGGCGGCGTACATCTCGGTGTAGGCCTCTTGCGGTTCGGGCCTGCGTATATTCTCCAGGTAGCCGGCTAGCTGGCTCTTTTCCTTGGCCGGCGGGGAAAGCAGGTTGTAGAAGGTGTTGTACGATGCCAGGCCCACCGTGTCTTCAGGGCTGGTCATGCTGCCCAGGAAGGTACGCACCGCCGCCTTGGCATGGGTGATTCGCATGCGGGAAACGTCTTCGGTTGGGCCTCCGGCCAGAGTGTCGTACATGCTTCCCGAGTTGTCGATCAGGAGCAGGAACTGAATCCCCTCGGCTGAGGCGGCCTGGGGCTTGAACTCGAGGGTGCTGTCGATGCGCTCGAAGTCCTGGCCGTCTGCGGACTCGAATATCGCAAAAGCCTGTGAATCGATCCCCTCCACGGGGCGCCCCGCCTCGTCGGTGACACTCACGTACAGCCTCACCGTTTGCGTGAGCAGCAGCCTGGAGGCGTCGATTTGAGACAGCCTGAGGTTGAGCGGGAAAGCGGAGGCGGAGACCAGAGAAAATGCCAGCACTGCGACCCTACGTAACGTCTCGATCTTTCTCATCTGTATCTCCTCATTATTCGTAGCGATAGAACAGCTTGGCCGAGCCGATCTTCAGCACGTCCTCGTATTTCAACCGCTGTTCCTGAATAGGGCGGTCATTTACCAGGACCGGATATTTGGGCTCGAGGTTGGTAAGCACCGCTTCTCCCCTGCGGATGCGAATCTCCGCCTGGCGATCGGCCAGCTTTTCGTAGGGGACCAGGGTTATCTCGTTGCGTTTCGAGCCGCCGATGCGGATCCTGTTTTCGTTGAGGATGAACTCCTTGCCCTTCATCCGGCCGTTCAGTATGCGCAGCACGCCGAAGGACATGCCTCGTTCTACCAGACCGTAGAACACTCCGATGGCCAGACCAAGGATCGCCAGACCGATCAGGCGGGAAGGGACCTGTTCGGGAAGGAACAGGCGGGAGTATTCCAGAGCGAAGCCGCCGACCAGTCCGCCGATCAACCCGCCTAAAAAGCCGATGGCGATTTTCTTCGGCGAGCCGGCCCGGAAGCCCTCAGCCATCCCGACGAATACACCCAGGCAGGCCCAACCCACCGCCCGGGACACCGGCAGGAGTACCTGCTGAAAGCTGCGGTAAGAGCGCAGGAAAACCCCGCCGAGGAGAAACAGAACGGCCTGGCCGGCCAGCAGCCCCGCGACTCCACCGATAAGCCCTATCAGAGCGCCGAGCAGCATACCGCTCAGGATCCTCGCCTTTATCCTGGCGAACAGTCCGGCCGCGGCTGCGAAAAAAGCCCCCATCAACAGTCCCACGGCGCCGCCGAGCACGGCGATAAACACCAGGTACGAGGGAAAGCGGGCCTGGCCCGCCACGATCAGCTCGGTGAGCGGCCAGGCCGCCGCTCCGCCGAGTACCCCGAGGATCAGAAGGATCAGTCTGCGGACCCATGTGGTCATTGGCACCCCCCTTAGTCTGCGATAGCGACCCCCAGCGTTTTTGCGGAACGGTCATAGCGCACATTGACCTGGACAGTCGCGTCGGAAACAACGGGAACAGATAGGCTGCGGGTGAGCCGTTCGTTCCGTTTGATGGTCAACAGGTATTCGCCGGGATCCAGGACCAGCTCCCTGGTCTCCGCTTCTAGAGGCTCAAGGTACTGATACAGCCTCTCCCTGCCTCCACTGAGATAGGTCTGCGATTCGTTGAGCAAGACCTCGAGGCCCCTGCCGTCGCAGGAGATCAGGAGCCTGCCCGGATGGGGAATCAAGCTTACGTCGACCTGCAGCAGGGTCTGGTATGGCTTGATGAGCAGGTTGAAGGTCTGGGGATAGTAGCCCTCCTTGTCGACCCGAAAGCGGTAACTGGTCCCGGTCCTCAAGCTCTCGGCCACCCGGCGGTTCCAACCGACCCAGCGGCTGCCGAGAAACACGGAGAATCTGGACGTATCCTTCAAGTCCCGGCCGCTGCGGATATCCGTCACGGTATAGTGGACTTCAAGCGGTAGCTCAGCGCCCGGCTCCAGATCGATCTGCACCATACGTCCCGCCGAGGTTCCCGGAAGTTGGCGCTGGATCGAGCGGGGAGCGAGGAAGAAAGAATCCCAGTAAAGCTGGCCTTCCAGATTTATCTTCAGCCTGTACTTCCCGGTCTCCAGGTAGAGCTTCCTCGACTCGATGAAGTAGCTGTCTTCGCTCGTGCGGTTCTTGTTCTCCTTGAAATGGAACTCCACCCCCTCGAGGCGCTGCAGCTCCCCGTCCCCCTCCCGGTACAGGACCGCGGCGACATAGATATCCTCTGGGTCTTTGTAGGAGGCGGGAATCCGGGCCGAGGCGGTCAGGGCGCCCCAACGGTCCGGCTGAAACAGCTCGTGGTAATAGCCTTGAAGGTACAGCGCGTACCCACCGGCTGCCGCTGCTACCGCCAGTACGGCAGCCAGGGCGGCCCAGAAGACCCAGGAACGCTTTCTCCTGTAGATGTCCCGGACCTCCCTGCCCTGGATGATACGCTTCAACGCCTGCTTGATGCTGGCAGGGTCCCGGCGCTTGATGCGCCGCTCCAGGCGACGGATGATCTGCCTCAGGTCCTGGAATCGGCGGCTGCGTTTGGGCAGCATGGCCTTGTGGATTATCTTTCGCAAGGCCGGCGCTATCTTGGGATTGAGCCGGTGAGGAGGGGTGTATTTGCCCTTGTGAATCAGGGCGATTGTCTCGGCCGTGAAGGTCCCGGGGAATGGGGTCTTGCCGGTGAGCATCTCGTAGAGAACCACGCCCAGCGAGTAGATATCGGCCCTTCTGTCCACGCTCTTGGCATTGTCGATCTGCTCCGGGGGAATGTAGGAGGGGGTCCCCAGGGTCATGCCTTCGCGGGTCAGTCCCTCTTCGCTGTCCTCCAGGGAGGTGGCGATGCCGAAGTCCACCAGCTTCACCTCTCCCTGGTTGGAGATCAGGATGTTCCCGGGCTTCATGTCACGGTGGATCACTCCCTTCTCGTGGGCGTGCTGCAGGGCCTTGCACACCTCGTAGAAGATCAGCGCCGCGGCCTCGTTTGACAGGTACCGTTCTCTGCGGATAAGCTGCTCCAGGGAGACCCCGTCGACGAACTCCTCCACGATATAGTAGGAGGAACCTTCCTTGAAGTGATCGTAGACGTGCACGATGTGGTCGTGCTTGAACTCCATCATGATGCGGGCTTCCCGCTTGAAGCGCTCGGTGAACTGGGTTCCGCCGCGCAGGGTGAGCTTCTTGAGCAGAACATAACGGTTCAGGGTGGGGTGCTTGGCCTTGTACACTGCGCCCATCCCCCCCTGCGCGATCTTGGAGATAATCTCGTATTTACCGACTATCCTGGTCGCCTTCTTCATCGATCAGCTCTCTGAAAGACTCTCGGTCCAGCTCTATGATGTCCCTCTCGAGGTCGATCCGCCCCGAGGCGGGCAGCAGGGCCACCACGAAGCGTTCGGGGTCGTGGATTTGCACGTAGCGCCCGTCGGCCCGCAGGCCGACCCCGTCCCGCACCGGCCGGTGACCGCCGAAGTAGTACGCTCCCTCTTGCTCCTCCGGCTGGAGGTACTCGGCCAGCATTTTCTGCACGCTTCCCTCCTCGGCCTCACCGTTGTCCGTCCAGGTCAGCCCGTAGACCACCTGCGGCCGCCGGCGATACTCGATAATCTGCTGCCGGCTGAAGCTGCTGGCCGGCTCGGCGTGGGAAGCAAGAAAGTTCCTGCCTACCGCCAGGAGCGGGAACTTCTTCTCCACCGAGGCGTAAGCGTCGAGCACCTCCGGGCCGTAAAAGTGCTCCATGTATATCCTCACCATGAGGCCCTCATTGGCGAACTTGAGAAAGGGAAAATTGCCGTCTCCCTGCTCGTTGGCGATGTTCTCGTGGTTTCCCTTCAGAAAGTGGAAATGCCCCGGGAAGCGCTTTTTCACTTCCATGACCATCTCCATCACACCGAGGCTCTCCCGCATCTCCGCATCCATGTGGGCGTGCTTCCGGTAGCCGTCTTTGAACTCTTCCAGGGCGGCCTGCCAGCGCAGAACTGCCCGACCCTCGGCGTGGAACCCGTCGCCCAGACAGACGATTTGAAGCTCCTCGGCCGCCAGCCTCTCCAGGACCGTGCTTCCCCCCTGATCGCGATAAGCCAGAACGCTCAAAACCAGCTCCATACGGGCGTGCAGGTCGGGCACCAGTATGGTAGAGAGCCCCGGATCGAGGATTACCAGACCTCCGGGCAGACCGTGTTTGTCCCACGGCCGGATCTCTTCAGGCTCGCTCGCCAGCACCTGTCCGGTCTCCAAGGTCCGTTGCAGCAGCTCATCGGGCAGCGGCGGAGACTCTCTGCGGTAGATGCCGGCCAGAGCTTGCCTGAGCTCGCTTGTGTTTTCCTGTTCCAGTTTGAGTTTACTCCAAATCGAGATCTTTGTTGACCTCGACGAAGCCCTCCGCCAGGATCATGGTTGCCTTGGTGATTTGCTCTTCCTGTTCTTCTGGTTCCAGATCCGGGCTGGTGACGGCGATCTTGAAGATCGGCGAGGAGCTCTGGATGGGACCAATGGCAAAACTTACCGGTTCTCCGGTTCGCACATCGCTGGACAGCCTGGAGTTATCCTTGCTGGCGGTCTCGGGCACATCCTGGCGCAGACCGATGCTGGCATACTGGACGGTTCTTCCATCCTCCCGCAGCGGGCCGATGTTGAGCAGCGATCCGGAAAAAGTCATAGCCAGGCAGCCTTGCTCGTCGTCCTGTTGCAGTTCCTCCACCTCCTCCATGTTCATCTCCGCCACCTGGTTCTCGAAAAGCTCCTTCTTTTCCAGCCACCCTTTGGCGATGGTCTCAACCGACTCCTCGGTGTCTGGAAGGCCGGAGGATTTGGTGATCTGCCGGATGTGGTCCCGGATTTCCTCAGGAATCTGATCCAAGTACTCGCCCATGAGTGCCTCCTTGCATGGTTTTGCTACAAGTATAGCTCACAGGGAGAAAAAGGACAGCCCGGCTGCAAGATTTTTGCTTGTTTCTTGGCACCGATGCAGTACACTGGGCAGTAGAGTTCATTGAGTCCGGAGAGGAGTCCTGCCATGGAAGTTGAGGACCGGAGCCTGCCGACCGAGGTGTACCTGGAGATACTGAACGGTGATCGGGAGGGAGAGATGTTTCCCGTAATCCACAAGACCGTAACCATCGGCCGTGGTCCCAACTGCGACCTGATCCTTCCCGACCCCTATATTTCGCGCAAGCATTGCCAGATCGTGTTCCGGGGCGATCATTTCACCGTGGTTGATCTCGGCAGCCTGAACAAAACCCGGGTCAAGGGCAAGGAGTACATCCAGAAAAACATCAAAAACGGCTATATCCTGGTCCTGGGCAAAACCGAGGTACGTTTCGTTTGGGAGAAGGCGAAGGAATGGCTCGCGGCTCAGGGGCTGGACGGAAAGGAAGGAGACGAGGAGGAGCGGGAACAGGCGTCCGCCGGAGAGGCGAAGGGCGAGGAGGAGCAGGTTTTTCCAGAAGATGATGCGGAACAGAGAGGAGAGGGCGATGAGTGATGAGTTAAGCGGGCTGCCGGCCAGGGTGCGCTCCCATTTGGAGAAGATCACCCGCAGCTCGGGGCTTCCCGACACCAGGGAGTCGTTCGAGAAGATGGCTCGGATCTGGCTGGAAAAGAAGAGGCTGTTCGAAGAACAGATACGGGCGCTGGATATGGAGGAAATCCGGACCTTTGCCCGGAATGATCCCCGAGGAGCCTTGCTGCTGTCCTACTCCGGCTCCCTGATCAGCCTGGGGACCCCGGCCGGGGAGGTCCGGCGGGTGGAGTACGCCAGCATCCCGCTGCGGGCAGACGTCCCCGACCTGGCGGTGATGGAGCGAAGCGGCCTGGCCGAAGACATCGGCGTCGAGGCAGAAGCCGTTTTCACGGAGGGTCCGATCCGCCGTACCTCCAGCCTGCTCAAGATCGCCGTGTGCAGGCCCGATGTCGGCGCCCAGGAGCAGGAGAAGCGCATCAGGGAAGCTACCATCTTCCTGACCAACGGCTTCGTGAAAATCAACCGCACGGTGCTGCCACCCGGCCAGAGCCTGCCGGAGCAGTTCAACAACAAGGCCATCGTGACCTACCTGGCTCGTATGAACGGATTGACCCAAAAGCAGGTGCGCCAGCTTCTAGCCGACTACCTGGCCATGATCGAGTCGGGGATGCTGCTCGGGGAGCGGGTGCCTCTCGGCAAGATCGGCCGGCTGTTCCTCAAAAAACGAGCGGCGCGCAAGGCCCGGGTGGTGCTCAATCCAGCCACCGGGCAGGAGATGACGATCAAGGCCAGGCCGGAGGAAGCGGCGCCGCGCATCTCCTTCGGCCGCTCCCTGAAGGAGCGTGCCCGCCAGGTCGAGCTCGACTGAGCCCCCATGAACCTGGGGTATCTCCTGGAAAACTGGCGGCAGGTTCTCCTGAGCGGGGGGCTTCTAGTCGCCGCGATCGTTGCTGCCCTGCTTCTGCACTTCCTGCTGTTCCTCGTCTTGAGGATCGTGCTGCGCAGGCGGGGGGAGAAAGCGTCCCTGGTGTTCCGCTCCACGGTCCGGCACGTCAGAGGGCCGCTGCGCCTGGGCCTGCCTCTGCTGGCGGTATCGACGGCGCTGCCCTTCGTAACCCTGCCCGAAGAGCTGCTCGGGATCTTGAGGCATCTGGTTGGAATCCTCACCACCGTGACCCTGGCCTGGATGGCGGTCCGTTCGGCCTCTGTGCTGGAAGACTACCTGTTCGACAGGTACAGGATCGATTCCGGGGACAACCTCAAGGCCCGCAAGATCCGCACCCAGATGCTGTACCTCAAGCGGGTGTTCGCAGTCGTGGCCGGCATCATAGCCCTGGCCCTGATCCTGATGAACTTCGACAAGGTCAGGCAGCTCGGAACCACCATCCTGGCCTCGGCCGGGATCATCGGCATCGTCCTAGGCTTCGCCTCCCAGCGTTCGATCGCCCTGCTGTTCGCCGGCTTCCAGGTGGCCATTACCCAACCGGTCCGCATCGACGACGTGGTGATCGTGGAGGGCGAGTGGGGCAGGATCGAGGAGATAACCCTGACCTACGTAGTCGTGCGCATCTGGGACAAGAGGCGGCTGATCGTTCCCATTTCCTACTTCCTCGAGAAACCCTTTCAGAACTGGACCCGGGTCTCTGCCGACCTGCTGGGCACCGTGTATCTGTACTGCGACTACAGCGTTCCGGTGCAGGCCGTCAGGGAGGAGCTGCAGCGAATCCTCGAGCAATCCGAGTATTGGGACGGACAGGTGGCGGGGGTACAGGTTACCGATTCCACTGAGAAAATCATGGCCGTACGGGCTCTGATGAGCGCCGCGGACGCCTCCCTGCTGTGGAACCTGCGCTGCGAGGTGCGCGAGAAGCTGATCGATTTTATCCAGAGAGAGTATCCGGGCAGCCTGCCCCGTTTCCGGGCCGAGCTGTCGGAGAAACGTTAAGCCCTGCCGATAGACGGACCCGCACCGTGCTGCGAGACGGCCGCCTGGTGCTTCGCGGAGTGCTTTCCGCTCAGCGAGCCGCTCCCAGCAGAAGGGCCACCCCGATCCCGAGATAGGTACCGATGATCCAGCCGACCACCCCGGCGATCAGGCCGGGGGCGATCACCCGCCGATCACCGAGCGAGGCGGCGATCATAGGGACAAAGGGGGGCGAGCAAATGCCGGCTACCGAGGTAACGATCATGGTGTCCGCATCGATGCCGAACAGAGCAGCCAGGGCTGTGTGCAGGATCACCGAGCCGAAGATGCACAGCGCCACCCAGGCCCCTACGGCCGGAACCGAAGAGATCAGGGTAGCCAGGTTGGCCATGGTTCCCACCGAGAGGCTGAAGACCAGGATGAAGTAGTGCCCGAGGGCGAAGGTCAGGCGGATGCGCCTGACGGCGTTGATGTAGGAAGCCCCTATACCGAGTGTGGTAACCGCCAGAATAGCGGCGATCGTGCCCGATGAGCCCGGAAGCACCAGCGTGAGTGAAGCGCCGGGCCCCCCGCGCCCCGGCGGCCCGGGGCGGGGGGCCCCCCCCGGCCCCGCGACGCCCCCTTGCCCCCGCACCCACGCGTGTGAGTCCAGCGCCGGCCGCCGCTTTGGGGGCGGCCAGGGCGAGGGCGGCAACCAGGGGCCCGGCTACACCCCGCGAGAGCAGGCCGCGGAAGGAGGAGTCGGCGACGAAACCGGGTCCAGAGGGCTGCCCGTAGGCCGGCGCCGGGCGGCGCAGCAGCAACCGGGCCAGCCGCTTGCCCACGGTCATGAGCAACAGCAGGTAAAGCCCGGAGAACAGGATGTCGGAGGCGTTGGCCGCTACGTACAAGGAGGGATCAACACGCAGCGCAGTGCCGATGGCCGCGAGATTTACCGTACCCCCCGTATAGACGCCGATCAGCATCCCGGTCACCTTGGCTGCTTCTCCCCCGAAAGCACCGTGGAACAGCAGAAAACCGGCCGCGGAGATCACCAGGACAGCTGCCATCTGCAGGCCGAAGGACAGCAGTGCCCGGGAGCCCGAGCGGGCCAGCCCCCGTATGTGAAGCGAAAAGAACAGTAGAGGGATAGCCAGCACCACGGTGATGGTGTTGACGTTTTCCTGGACCGCCGCCGCGGAAGGCGGCAGGATGCCCAGGTTGCCGACCGCCAGGCCGGCGGCGTAGCACACCACTACCGGACTGATTTTGTGTACAAAGGCGATACGCCTCTCGGCCAGCCACAAGACCAGTGCGGGGAAGGCCAGCAAAAACAGGATGAGTACAATAGTGCCGGACATCGGCTATCCTCCTTAAGTAGATGAACTCAGGTGAACTCGAAAGCGACTTTAAGGGACCAGTTGCGCTGCTTGTCTTTGGCGGCGGCCAGGGAGAAAGCCTTGCGGTACTCTGTCAGGGGGAAGCGGTGCGTGACCATGCCCGCGAGCTTGATCCGACCGTCGGCCAGCCAACGCACGACCCGCTGGTAGGAACTCATGCCTACGCCCTCCCAATCCTCAACGCCGTGGGACCGCATTCCCAGGATATCCACCTCCTGGTGCCAGGTGGGAGTGAGGTCTATCCTCATCGGCGCCAGCGCAGCGCCGACCAAAACGACCCGTCCACCGGCGCGGGTTATGCGTAGGGATGTGCCGAGGGTTTGGGCGCTGCCCACGCAGTCACAGATCAGATCGAAGCCCCCGGTGGTCGTCCGGCTGCCTCGAAAACCTCGGTACAGCCGCGCCCCGGTCAGCTTGACCGCGGCTTCGTACAGGTCTTCGCGTACGAGTGCCCGATCCGCGCCTCTCGCCAGGGCTTCATCGGCCTGAGGCTGAAAAAGAACCGACGCCGTGATGTCGCACCGGGGCTCGGCGGCGCGCAGCGCCTGTATGGTCATCAGCCCGATGGTACCGGCACCAATGACCAGGATCCGTTCACCGGTCTCCGGCCCGCTCCGCAGCGCGGCCCGTACTCCGTTGGCCGCCGGTTCGATCAGAACCGCCTCCTCGTCGCTGAGGGTGTCGGGAACGCGGAAGAGGTTCGACTCGTGGCGGATAAACTCTTCGCTCCACCCCCCGCCGGCGGCTCGAGGGCCGCTGTGATCGGGGGCATTCTCACAAACGATCCTGTTGCCGGCGGCGCAGGGAGCGCAGGGCGGCTCGATACCCGCGCTGAAGCAGTCGTTGGATCCGTCCATGACCACCCGGTCGCCGATCTTCACGCTTTGCACCTCCGGGCCGATCTCCACCACCTCGCCTACAGCCTCGTGCCCGAGGAACATGGGTGACATACCCGGCAGGGCGGCAGGGGCGACCGAGAGGCTGCCTTGAATGAACACCAGGTGCAGGTCACTTCCACAGATGCCGGCAAGGTGCGTGCGCACGCGCACCCACCGCGGGCCCGGCAGCCTCTGGCGGGGTACTTCCAGGATCCGCAAGGGAGCAAAGGCCCCGAAGTAGGCTCCTTTCCAGAACGCGGCCAGTGCCCGGGTGAGGATGACGCGAGGAGGGCTCAGGTCCACTACGAGACACTTCACGCCGTTCGCCTTCCCCGGCTCACTCGCCCTTCAGCACGTCACGGATCTTACGGGCTAGGTCGTTCATGCAGAAGGGTTTTTGAATGAAGCTCACCCCTTTTTTCAGAACACCGTGGTGAACGATGACATTAGCGGTGTATCCGGACATGAACAGCACTTTGGTTTCGGGCCTTATTTTTTTTATCTTGTCCTGCAATGTGGTGCCGCTTAGCTCGGGCATCACCACATCGGTCAGCAGAAGATCGACGGGCGTATCCTCCCTTTCGCAGAGCGATACGGCCTCGGAAGGCGTCGCAGCTACTACGACCGTGTAGCCCAGCTCTTGGAGCATGGCCGATGTCATTCTGCGCACCATATCGTCGTCCTCTACCAGGAGAATCGTTCCCGAGCCTGAAGCCAGAGGGGCTTCGGAAGCTGTTTCCGTTGCCTCTCCCTCTTCCATGATGCGTGGAATATAAATCTTGAAGGTAGTACCTCTACCAGCTTCGCTGTAGACGTTGACAGATCCGCCGTTCTGTTTGACGATGCCGTACACAGTGGGCAAGCCGAGCCCTGTGCCTTTGTCGACCTCTTTGGTGGTAAAGAAGGGTTCGAAGATGTGTGATAGGGTTTCCCTGTCCATTCCGGCCCCGTTATCGCTTACCACCAGCAGGATGTAGTCCCCGGGTCTGAAGCCGACATGTACGCGGCAATACTCTTCCTTCAACACGACATTGGCGGTTTCGATGGTCAGCTTTCCGCCTGCGGGCATGGCGTCATGGGCGTTCACAGCCAGATTGACCAGGATCTGCTCGATCTGAGACGGATCGAATCTGACCTTCCAGAGATCTTCCGACGGGAAGAAGCGCAGGTCGATGTTTTCGCCGATGAGCCGGGATAGTGTTATTTTCGTATCCGCGATCAGCTTGTTGAGATTCAGGGTCTTGGGCGCTATGATCTGCTTCCTGGAAAAGGCCAGGAGCTGGCGGGTAACGTCCCGGGAATGGGCGGCTGCCTTTTCGATCTCCGCTACCTCCTTCAACAGGGCATCGCCCGACGACAGTCGGGATTTGATCAATTCCGTATATCCGAGTATTACGCCGAGCATGTTGTTGAAGTCGTGGGCCACACCGCCGGCCAGCTTGCCCACGGCTTCGATCTTCTGCGATTGCAGGAGTTGTTCCTCCAGCCGCTTGCGGTCGTTGACATCCTGGATAGTGCCTATCATCCGCAGGATCTTTCCCTCGGCATCGAACTCCAGCCTCCCCAGGCAATGAACCCAGCGTTCCTGATTGTCTGCGGGACGTACTATTTTATATTCTCTGTCGAAGGACTGATGCTCCTCGAATACGTTTTTGGAAAGGTACGAGGATATTTCATCACGATAATCCGGATGCACCAGTTGCAGCCATCCGTCCAGATCTTTCGGGAAACCAGCCTCGATACCGAGTAATTCGTTCAAGAACTCCGAGCTGTGCCACTGTCCTGTACCTGCATCAAAGGTAAAGTGACCCAGCCGGGCGACTCGTTCCGATTCTATCAGCAGGCGGGTGCTTCTCTGCAGGGCTTCTTCGGCGCGCTTGCGCTCGGAGATATCGCGTACGAAAACGACATGAAACTCGTTGTCTCCGAAAAATATATGCTTGGCTGAAACCTCGACCGGGTAAACACTGCCGTCCTTGCGCCTGTGGCTGGTCTCGAACGTTTCGCTGCCGATCGTCCGTAGCCTTTCCCATTGTAAGGCCCAGCGTTCTTTGGAGAAGTTCGGGTCGATGTCCCACACATGCAGGCCCAGCAGTTCTTCGCAGGTGTATCCGAGCGACTGGCAGGTCTGTTCGTTGGCGTAGGAGAATCCGCCGTCTTGATTCATCCAGGAAACTTCGTCCGGGGCTTGGGCGACGGAGAATTGAAGCTTGCGAAGCTCTTCCTCCTCCTGCCGGCGCTCGGTGGTGTCTTGCAGGGTGCCTACGATTCGCTGCGGCTTGCCATTCCGATCGGTAAATACCTTGCCTCTGGCGTAGATCCAGCGCAGTGTTCCATCAGGCCTCACGATGCGGAATTCCAGATCTTCGAATACCCGTGTTCGCAGCGTTTCGTTGTGATGGCTCGTGAGCTTTTTTTCGTCCTCGGGCCGCAATGTGCCCAAGAAATCCTCGAACGAAAGCCGGCGCTCCTGGGGCTTGAGTCCGAAAATGCGATAGGCCTCATCGGACCAGATAAAGGTATTTGTGTTCAAGTCGAGATCCCAGCTTCCGATGAGGGCGAGACGCTGCGATTCATCCAGCATACCCTGATATTTTTTGAGTTTTTCCTCGGCGTGCTTGAGCGCCGTGATGTCGGTGAACACGTTGATCGAACCGGTGAATCGCCCCTCATGGTCCAGAAAGGGAGCGCCGGAGGCGACACAGGCTATTTTACGTCCATCCTTTCTGGTCAATTCCAGCTCGTAGGTGGTGGAGGCGCCTTTCTTTCTCTTTCGATTCTGTTTGAGCCATATCTGTCGGTTGGACTCGTCCAGCAGATCGATGAATTTACGCCCTACCACTTCCTTCGCCCTGCTGCCCAACATCCCGCAGAACTGGCGGTTCACGTAGGTCAATACGCCGTCGGCATCGATCAGGTTCAGCGCTTCATTCATCGTTTCCACCACCTGCCGGTGGCGGGCTTCGCTGCGCTGCAGGGCCTCCTCGGCGCTCTTGCGGTCGGTTATTTCCAGCATGATTCCGTACCAGAGGATATCGCCGTTGTCTTGCGGCTCCGGTCGGGACATACAGTCATACCAGCGTACTCGACCATTCACGATGTGGCGTAGTTCCTGCCTCCAGGGTTGCAGCGTTTCGGCCGATTGTTTTATCGACTCATCACGCCTCTGCCTGTCGTCGGGATGAATCAGCCCGGAAAGAAGGGTTCCATCGCGCATCAGCTCTTCCGGCTCGATGTCGAACAGCTCTCGCGATGCCTCGTTGGTGTAGGGAAACGAGTGGCTGCCGTCCGGATGTTCCACATACTGGTACACCATGCCGGGAATATTGGCTTCCAAGCGCCGGTACCTCTCTTCAATTTCCTGGAGCGCCTCCTCGGTCTTCTGCAGCCTGGTGATCCGCCCCTCCATATACTCAACCAGGTTGTTGACCGCCTCGGCAAGGGGGGTGAGCTCTTCACGCATCTTCGAGGTGTCGAGTCGAACCGAGCAGTCTCCTGCGGCGGCTTTCGAAACGGCCTCTATTATCCGGTCGATGCGGCTTGATTCTGATCTGCAAGTCATTGCTTCTTCTTATAGTATCCCGGCTCGCTGGAAATCACAAGCAATACGCTTTCGCCGGCTCTATCCGGACCATGAATCAGGATCAAACAGGGATGTTTATCGAGGAGAGGTGCTGTCCGGAGCTTCTAATAGGCCACGGTGAAACGTTGACGGAGGTGAGCGGGGCGCTCCAGTTCGTCGATGAACGCGACCGCATAGTCCTCGACCGAAATGCGGCTCTGTTTCTCGTCGTTCGTCAGGAGTTGATCGCCGCCGGTCCGGTAGCTACCGGTGCGGGTGCCCGGTTCCAGCCTGGCAGCCGGACTAAGATAGGTCCATTCGACGCTGCCGGTATAGGTACGAAAAACCTCGAGGGCCTCGACCTGAGCCGATGCTCCCGCTTTCCAATCGTCGGGAAACTGCGGGGTGTCGATCAAGCGTACGCCGGGTGCAACCTCCAGGCTGCCGGCCCCTCCGACCCATACCAGACGCTTGACGCCAGCCTGAGATAGCCCCGCCAGCAACGCCTGTGCCGCCGCTGGCACGACGCTGTGATTTCCTTCCCGGCTGCCGCCTATTGATGCCGCTACGGCCTGATGTCCCGCGACCGCCGTAGCAATGACATCCGTATCGGTCGCATCGCCGATCACGACCGCCAGACTTGAGTGTTCGAGCTCAAGACGGCCCGGATCGCGGACGACCGCCGTGACCTCGTGACCGCGATGCAGAGCTTCGCGTGCTACCGTTCCACCTATCCAGCCGGTGGCTCCGAATATCGCTATATTCATAGTTCCATCATCGACATAAAAAGGTTTAATAACCCATCACGATCTATATTCGTATCGTTGGCATTTATGGCGATCACCAGATCGCTTTCGGGAATGATGGCGAGCAGTGCCCCAAATCCGGGACCTCCTCCTCCGTGTCCGTATACGATTTTGTCGTTGACTTTCCACACATGCCACCCTAACCCGTATTCCGCCTTGCCGTAGGATTCCGGCAACTCATCGAGGGAACGGAGTTTGAGCATCTCGTCGACACTGATTTGCTTCAAGACCCTTCGATCATCAAAGACTCCACCCTGAAGAAAGAGCTGTCCGAAACGAGCCATCTCCCTCGAAGGCCCGCTTAAACCGGTTGACGGCGTATAGTCGGTGTACAGAGGGCGGAACCAGAGACGGCCGCTTACGGTTTCTCGAACATAGGTGTCAAAGAAGCCCCTGGGCCCGAAAACCCACATCAGCCCCGTAAACAGGTTGATAACCGGATTCGAACCGGTAGCGGTCTTTCTCTGCTGCTCTTCGCTGCGAATGAACGCTGTATCGATCATGTTCAAAGGTGTGAGGATATTCTCGCTGATGAAGTCCTCGTACTCCTGATCTGTCACCGCTTCTACTACGACTCCCAAGGCCATGTATCCTATATTCGAGTAGCTGGCTTTAGCTCCAGGCTCGGATTTCAGTATCCGGTATTTTCCCGTTATCTTTTCCTTGAAGAATGCGGTCTGGTTGGGCTTAGCCAGGCCGGCCAGCCGGACCCAGGTCAGACCTTCGGGCATGAAATCCCTCAGTCCGGACCGGTGGGTTAGTAACTGGTAGATTGTGATGGTTTTTCTGTTTCCGGCCTTGTCTATCACTTCGAAATCCGGGATGTACTTCTCCAGCGGATCCTTCAGGTTTATTTTGCCTCTCTCATATAATTGTATGATCGCCGTGGCTGTAAAGGCCTTCGTTACCGACCACCACGGAAAGATGGTATCGATCCGTACTGGTTTCCTCTGAGGCCAGTCCGCGTACCCGAAAGCCTTTTCATATACCGGATTGCCATCCTTTAGAATCGTGACAACCAATCCCGGGGGTGTTTGATTATCGATTAAGGTCTTGAGATATCGTTCGACGTCGCCGACGCTGCTGATAGGCGCAGGCGGAGCTTTAGGCTTCGGGGCGGCTAAGTATAGTCCAAACAGAACCAGCCCTGTTACAACGACCACTGCGGCAATGCTAACAGCCGTTATCAGGAGGAGTCTCTTCATCTTCAGTCTTTGCCCCCCAAGCCAATCCGTATTACGTTCCACGAGAGTCGGGGAAGAACGGATTGGACGACCTCATCTGCGATACGCGTGTTCTCGATACATTGCGGGACGACCCTGAAGGGGTCATCTCTGGTGTTGGTGGCCTTGGGATCGGAGTGCGCAAGTACGATGTGCTCGATCAGGCGGCAGGCGCCGAATCCGCCCAGTCGCCCCTGCAGGAGCATATCATCATCCGCGCTGCGGTTTACACAGAATATGGTGAGCTGCCTTTCGTCGCGGTTCAGGGTTGCGACTGATTCAAGAAAGGGAACTTCGCCGTGGGTACGGTTCTCGTATACCGGCGAGTGGACCGCGGATTCCAGAACCTCACCGCGTCCGAAGGAGGAGGCATGCAGGAAGGGGTAGAAGATCGTCTGCCTCCAGGCCGGACCGCCGTTTTCGGTCATGATGGGTGCGATAGTGTTCACGAGCTGGGCGAGACAGGCGATGCGTACCCTGTTCGCGTGCCGCAGTAGTGTAATGAGGCAGCAGCCAACCACGAGGGCGTCCTCAAACGTGTAGACGTCTTCCAGCAGGTGGGGACCGACAGTCCAGGGCTCTACCTGAGTATCCGCATCGCGGGAATGGAACCATACGTTCCACTCGTCGAAGGATAGCATGATCGTCTTGCGGCTGCGTTTCTTGGCCTTGATGAAATCAGCGGTGCTGGTCACGGTGTGAATGAAGCGGTCCATGTCCAGCGATTCGGCCAGGAAGGTGGCCAGGTCGTTGTCTTGATTCTTGAAGTAGTTGTGCAGCGAGATGTAGTCGACCGTGTCGTAACAGTGATCGAGGACCGTAGCCTCCCACTGAGGATAGGTCGGCATTCGGCTGTTGGAGCTGCCGCAGGCTACCAGCTCCATGGAGGGATCGAAGAGCTTCAACGCTTTGCCCACCTCCGACGCCAGCCTTCCGTACTCGTCGGCGGTCTTGTAGCCGACTTCCCAGGGTCCGTCCATTTCGTTCCCCAGGCACCAGACCTTGAATCCGTAAGGTTGTGCCACGCCATGGGACTTGCGTAAATCGCTCCAATAGGAGCCCGCGGGATGGTTGCAGTACTCAACGAGATTACGGGCATCCTCGATGCCGCGCGTGCCCAGGTTCAGGGCCATCATAATTTCGGAGCCAGCCTTGCGGGACCAGCGTACGAACTCCTGGAGCCCCACGGCGTTGGGCTCCACGGCCCGCCAGGCGAGGTCGAGCCGGCGCGGGCGCCTCTCCACCGGACCGACGCTGTCCTCCCATTTGAAAGCGGAGACATAGTTGCCGCCGGGATATCGGATAATCGGAACACGCAGCTCCCGCACCATTTCGAGCACATCGGAACGGAATCCGTCCTCGTCTGCGCTCGGATGTCCGGGCTCGTAGATGCCGCCGTAAACCGCTCGTCCGAGGTGTTCGATGAACGATCCGAACAGCCGGTCGTCGACGTTGCTTTTGACCAGTTCTCGATCGAGAGTGATTCTCGCGTTGATCATGGACTTTCCCCTTTACAGAATATACGGCGCAATAAACGCGCCCCGCAGGCGGTTAGGATCTTCACGGGAGGCGTTCAACGCGGAGTCCCGAAGTCCGGAGTTCCGTCGTCTTTCCAGCCCAGCACCTGCGCCCGGGTATCGCGGTTGGGATCGTACAGCGGATCGCCCACGATATCCCGGTAGGATCTCGCATGGTATACCAGGATGTCGTACCCGGCCTCGCTGGTGAAACTGTTGTGCCCGGGGCCGAAGATCCCCGCCTCGTTGGAGCTCCGAAAGACCGGCGTTGCGGATTTGCTCCAGGAGCTTGCTTCCAGGAGGTCGGCGGTGTCCTCTGCGGTCAGCATCCCCATGCAGTACCGGTCATCGGTGGCGCTCGCCGAGTAGGTGATAAAGATCCTGCCGTTCCTCTTGATCACCGCTGGTCCCTCGTTGACCCAGAACCCCTGCGTCTCCCAATCGAACTCGGGGTTCGAGATACGCACCTGCTTTCCCTCGATTGTCCAGGGATTCTTCATCGCGGCGATATACAGGTTGCTGTTGCCGCGGATTCCACGCTCCCTCTGCGCCCATACCAGATAGTGGACTCCTCTGTGCTCGAAGTGGGTGGCGTCCAGCGAGAAGGAGCTCCAGTTGGTCTCGAGCTCTCCCTTTTCTTTCCAGTCTCCGCGTAGCGGATTCGCGGACTGGCTCTCCAGCACGTAGATCCGGTGGTTGAACCTCGCCTCGACCTGCGCCGCCGCGAAGTATATATACCACTTCCCCTCGATGAAGTGGATCTCCGGTGCCCAGATGTTGGCGCTCAGGGGACCGCTGTCGCGCTTTTTCCACACTACCACCGGAGCGGCGGATCCGAGATCCTGGATGCTGGCTGCCCGGCGCAGCTCGATGCGGTCGTATTCGGGCACCGAAGCGGTAAAGTAATACCAGCCGTCTGTGTGACGGTAGACCCAGGGGTCGGCGCGCTGGCGGATGATGGGGTTTACATAGTTCGGCGGCTCGGCGACCGCCGCCGGGGCGACCGTAGCGAAGAGAATGAGCGGGCATAGGCAGGCGGCGAAGGTACGGGCAAAATACCAGGTGGAGCATACGGCGGAGGTTTTCATCTGTTATCCTTTTATCCCGCCGGCTGTTAGGCCAGACATGAAGTAGCGCTGGAAGAAGAAAAAAACAATCATGAGCGGGACAGTGGCGGCACAGGAACCGGCGATGAGCATGTCGTAGTTATTGCCATACGGCGTGAGCAGGCTGTTCAGGCCGATGGTGAGAGGAAACATGTTCCCGGTGCGCATGACGATCAGCGGCCAGAGGAAGTTGTTCCAGCTCTGGTGAGCTACCAGGATGGCCATGGCTCCGTAGGCGGGAGCCATCAAGGGACTTATGAGCTTGAAGAAGATCGCATACTCGCTGAGACCGTCGATCCGTCCCGCGTCGAGGTAGTCTTTGGGGATGCCCGATGCAAACTGCCGGAAGAAAAAGATGGCGAAAGGGGAAACGATAAAGGGAAGAAAGACCCCCGGGTAGGTGTTCATGGTGCCCATAGTCGTCGTGAGCTTGTACAGAGGCAGAATCAATATCTGCAGCGGCACGATCATCAGGAACAGTACTAGGATCGTCAGAGCGTTCCTGCCCCGGAAACGGTAGGTGCCGAGACCGTAGCCCACGAAAGAGGAGAAGGCCAGAGTGAGCACTGTTTGCGAGAGGGTCAGAAGAACGCTGTTGCGATACCATACCAGGTAAATCCCTTCGCGCGAGGTGACCAGCCCTACGAAATTGTTCGGGTTCAAATCTTTTGGGATCAGAGTGGTGAAGGTAACGCCGAAACGCATCAGATCCCGGCCGGGGCGGAAAGAGGCTAGGACGATCGCGTAGATAGGAAAGAGGAACAGGAATGCTAGTACGGCCAGAATAAAATACTTGGTCGCTTCCTCGATCCGGGCGCGTGAGCTTATTACCGCCATGTCAGGCCTCCCGCTTGAAGAAGCCGAAGAGCTTGAGGGCCACGATGCTGGTAGCGAAGACAACCAGCATGAGGACGATGCCGATGGCGGAGGCCAGCCCCATACTTCCGGTCTGGAAGCCCTTCTTGTAGACCAGGCCCACCATGGTCAAACCTATGTTGTTCGGCGATTGACCTTGCCAGAAAATGTAGCTTTCCTCGAACATGGCGAATCCGCCGAAGATACTGATTGTAGTGACGAAGATGATCGTAGGCTTTAGCAGGGGCAGGGTGATGTAGCGGAAGCGGGCGATCGTCCCGACTCCATCGATGTCCGCAGCCTCGTAGAGTTCGCCGGGGATGGTCTGCAGGCCGGAAAGGAAGTAGACGATATTCACCCCGCTCCATCGCCACACAGCCACCGACACCATGAGGAACATGGCCTGGGGCGCGCCGCTCAATCTCCAGTCCATGGGCTGCGCACCGAAAAGGGCGGTCAGGGCGTTAGCCAGCGCGCTGGGGTCGCTGGCGAACATCAGGCGGAATATAGTACCCGCCACCACGACGGAAACGAGAGCGGGGAGGAAGAACATAGACCGGTACACAGCGTTCAGGCGAATGCGGCGGCTGTTGAGCGCAACGGCGAGAATAACGGGCCCCGGGATCAGAATGAGGATGGTCAGGGCGGTGTAGATGAAGCTGTTCTTGAGCGCCTTGAAGAACTCCTCGGAGATCATCCGGTTGTAGTTCGCCGTTCCGATGAAGTGCGTCTGTCCGGGCACTACTTCCTGAAAGCTCATAATGATGGTCGCGGTGATGGGGTAGAGATAAAAGACTAGGAAAGAGATGATAAAGGGAAGGACGAATACATACGGCGCAACCTGCATGGACCCGAAGGAGTGACTCTTCTTCATGGAAGGGCACCTCTTCTCCAGCGACCGCCGCTGCGCTGTGAGACCCCGATACCGGAACGGAAATTGCTGCCCGCAGGAGAAATCCCTCCGCGGGCAGCGTTTCGTGTCACTTTGCGATGCACCTTACTTCCGTAGCTGGTCGGCGGCGTCCTTCAGTGCCTGTTCCGGTGTCTTGGACCTTTCCACCAGAGCTTGATAGGAGACGTTGCGCTTGACCACATCGATGATCTCCGGATATATCCCGCTCACGTTCGTGGTGTTGAACCCGTCCTTGACCGCCAGCATCATACCAAAGATATCCTTGTTCTGAAAATACTGGGTGAACTTGTTCGGCTCGTTCATGGCCGGATCGTCCCACACGTCCCAGCGCATCGGGTCGAAGCCGAGCTGCTTCCAGATGGCGATATTGCCTTCCCTGGAGCCCTTGACCCACATGACGAATTTCTTGGCCAGCTCGACGTCCTTGCTCTGCAGGGTGACCGCAGTGCCGGTGCCGCCCATACCGGCAGACAAATAGGGAGATTTGATGCCGGTGACCGAACCGTCGAAGATCGGCATCGGTCGGATGATCATCTTTTGTTTCAGATCGGGCATGTAGTCGGTGAATCTTCCCATGTACCACAGGGGCATCCAGATGGAGGCCGCGCCGCCGCCGTTCATGAACCCGTAGTATTCCTCTGAATGGTGGAATCCGCCGGGTGTGCCGATAGCGATCTTATAGGTATAAATCATGTCGTACAGCATCTGCAGGACCCGGATATTGGTGTCGTTGTCCAGGATCACCTTGTTGTTGCTGTCAAGGACATCCGAGCCGGCCTGGGAGAGCAGGGGATAGAAGGACCAGTGCTCGGTGGTCTCGATCGTCGCCATCGGCTTGCCGGTTTTGGCCACGACCTGCTTGCCCGCTTCGATATAGTCCTTCCAGTCTTTGATGTCATCGACGTTCACTCCCGCCGCTTTCAGAATTTCGTTGTTGTAGTACATGACTTCCGCACCCACGTGGAAATCAAGGCCGTAGTACTTCCCGTCCTTCTCGTAAAGGGCCAGCCGCGCCTGCACAAATTTGTCCTTGATGGGATCGAGCAGATCGTTGAGGGGGGCGAGCTGGATGTCGCCTTTCAGATAGTTGGCAAACTTGCTTACTTCGATGTCCGCAATGTCGGGAGCGCCGACGCCGGACTGGAGAGCCACCAGCAGCTTGTTGTGCAGATCGTCGTAGGGGAACACCTCCGGTTTCAGCGTGATCTGCTCGCCCGGGTTCTCGGCATTCCATTTCGGCACCATGCTCTGGTAGAATTGCGCGTGGAGCTCCTGAAAGGTCCAGAGCGAAAGCTCCGTCGGCCCTTCAGCCTCTTTTTGCTCCTGGCCTCCGGTGGCGAACAACGCCAGTGCAGGAAGCAAGGCAAACAGGCAGAAAGCACACACTAATCTACGCATCTCTCACTCCTTTTTCTATTTCTGTTCCTTTGGAACAGTTTTAGTGATTGCGCCGCCGAAACCTGGTTTCGCCGGTGCAAGGGCAACGCCCTGAAGATGATTATGGGTGAGAAAAGGGAATTTGTCAACATAAAACTGATAAATAACAGAAAATCGGGAAAACATTGACTTATCGGCCCTGCTGTAGCCAATCCGGAGTCATTTTCTGCTGTAAGTGGGGTGCTGGCCGACCTAAAATGCTATGTAAATCGGAATGATTGATATCTATCGAGTACAAATAAGAAAATAATTGTCACTTTGACTATTGCAATATATCAGGAATTGTAATATACATAGGACAGGAAGGCGCACAAATGACCGGACAAAGCATATTGATCGTCGACGCGGTCCATGACATCGGGATTCTAAAGGGTCTGGCATCCGAGCTGAGAATGAAAATCCTCGAGCTGCTGCGCGAGCAGAGTCTTAACGTAAACGAGCTTGCGCGTGCGCTGTGCCTGCCGCAGTCTACAGTCGCTACCAATGTGCAAACCCTTGAGAAGGCAGGACTCATTCGCACCGAGACGGTGAAGGCGAAAAAGGGAAGCCAGAAGATCTGCCACAGTGTATGTCAGGAGATAGTGATACAGTTTCCCCAGATGAAAAAACCGGAAGACGCTATTATCGAGGTGGAGATGCCGATCGGGTTGTACACCAGCCATGAGGTCTCGCCTCCCTGCGGGCTGTGCTCCACCGATTCGATTATAGGCTTCCTGGACGTTCCGGACGATTTCCTCAATCC
>CAYMEK010000002.1:107528-150813 GCA_964389305.1 uncultured Spirochaetaceae bacterium | reverse complement strand
TGTACACCCTGTGCATGCCCAGGGTGCGTACAAAATAGCCCTCCAGCAGCCAGAAAGCCTCGGCTAGAAGCAGGGTATCCGGGGCTTCCTCGGCCACCCGATCCACCACTTCCCGCCAGAACTCTTTCGGCATCAGCTCGTCGAAGCGCTGTCGGGACAGGCCGTGATCAGCCCGTGAGGGGATGTCCCCCCCGCTTCCAGGCTCCGGGAACCAGAGACGCTGGTAGTGCTTCTTGGTCAGGGTCATGGCCGCATCGAAGCGAATGATGGGAAAGGAGTGGGCCACGTGGAGAATCGTCCGGATCACCGCCTCCCTCACTTCCGGGTTGAGAAAATCGAGCTGGGCCGTATCGTTCCAGGGCATGCTGGTGCCGTCGTTGCCGTGGTAGATGAAACGTTCCTCGCCGCTGTTATGGTCCCGTCTCTTGAAAACCACGGCGGCGTCGCTGCGCTCGTAGTAGTGGTCCTCCAGGTAGATGCCTACTCCCTGCTCCCGCGACAGGTCGGGACCGTTGAAGCTGTAGGAAGGAAATGGACTGTAGGGCAGAGAGACGAACCAGTAGGCGTGCTCCACCACCCATTGGGAATCGATTCCCATGTGGTTGGGTACCATGTCTCCGGCCATGCGTATCCCCCGCTGCCAGGCCCTGGATCTCAGGTTGTTGAAGGCCTCCCAGCCTCCCAGGTCGGAAGCAATGTCGTAGGCGAGCAAGCTGTAGGCCGAGGCTTCCGCTTCGGGATTGCCGCACATCTGCTTGATACGCTTCGAGGCCCGGCTGCGCTCCCAGAGTCCTATCAGCCATAATCCCGTGAACCCCCAGCCGGCCAGGCGGTCCAGCTCCTGGTCGGGGACCTGATCGAGCCGGTGCAGGTTGGTCCCGTGGCGCTTGGATAGCTGATCGAGCCACACGTAGGCGTTCTTGGCGATCATAACCACCCGGGGCATCCAGTCCTGATCGGGGCTGAAGGCCTCGATTTCCAGCTCCAGGCCTCGAAAATCGTACACTCGGGCCGGTCCTGCTCCGAGGAAGGCCATCTTCTGCTCTTCCCGGATCAAGTCGAGACTGCTCAGCAGGCGGAACAGGTAGTCCCCGATCAGATATCCCCAACGGCGGCGGATGAACTCCAATTGGTCGGTAAGCGAATGGGGATGGGCGACGGCCGGGCTGCGCAGCATCCGCAGCAGGCTCTGGCTGTCCGGACCGAAGGTGGGCTGGGAAGCGAAGAACTCATCCAGGGCGGCCACGATCCTCCTGTATCCGGTGGTCTTTTCCAGGTCGGCGTCGTCGAACAGCTCCTGATACGGGGAGAAGGCCGGATTGGAGTTGGCCAGCCACAGCATCAGCAGCTCCTCCAGGGCCAGCCGGCGGTGGGAAACGTCGGCGCTTCGCCCTGCCAGCCAGCCGGCCGGTTCCGCCTGACCGCGGTACACGGCCAGGGGAGGGAACTCGTCGACGAAACGAAGCAGGGTGCGATCCAGCTCATCCCGGCCTATTTTCCGCTCCAGCCAGCGAATCGCTTCGGAGGTCACCCGTGAGTTCTTCTGTTTTTCAAAGACTCTTACCACATAGTGCAGGATTTCATCGATCAATCCCATGGCGTTGATCTGGCCGGCTTTCACCGCGGTCTCGGGAAAGCGGATCAGATCCCGCCTGGCGTTTAGCTTGGCGGCGAACAGCCGGGCCCCGTGGAAGTTGGCCAGGATCACGTTCCCGCTCAGGGAGAACAGGGACTGCTCGAAGCCGTACAGGTCGCGAACTCGGCGGGCGATGTGGAACTCCAGGATCGGGCCCGGAGAGCGATATCTCATTTTATGAGCTCCTTCAGAAGCTGCCTGAGCAGCTGGCTGGACTCCAGGTAGAAGCGGGCCGCGGAGATGTCCAGACCTATCCTGATGGAGAAGGCCGACTCGGGGAGCAGGCTGAACATCGCCTCGTCGGTGGGATCGTCGCCGGCTGCCAGGATAAAATCCCAGGGTTCGCGAGCCAGCCACAGCGAGGCGGCCCTGCCCTTGCTGATATTGGCGTTCATCACTTCCACAGCCTTCTCGCTTTCCAGCACATCGAGCCCGAGATCCCCTATCATGCTGAACAGGATGTCCTTGAGCTCGCTGACCCGCAGGGCCGCCAGCTCCGGCTCGGCGCCCCGGTAATGCCAGGCCAGGGAGTATTCCTTCTCCTCCACGATGGATCCGGGGGTCCTGTCCTTGAACAGCTCGAAGATGGGCAGCAGCTGTTCTTTCCACTCGTCGCCGATGGGCTCGATCAACCTCCACGTCTCCTCCCTGGGCTTGATCCACACCCCATGGCCGGCGATCAGGCTGGTTCCGGTCTGCTCGAACCAACTGCTCATGGTGTCCCGGCTTCGGCCGCTGGCGATGAGCACTTCGTTAGCCCTGTCGGCGGCCAGCTCTTTCAGCAGCTCGGTCAGCTCCAGATCCGGGGCGGCTTTTCCCGGCCTGTCCACGATCGGCACCAGGGTGCCGTCGTAATCGAGAACTATCAGCCGCCGGTGAGTGCGCCTGTAGGCGGCCACGATTTCCTCGATCCCGCGCTCGCCGAGCTTCCTGACCAGGTTCTTCTCCTGGATTTCGCGGACTTGAGACAGCTTGGTCAGGAAGTCTTGAGTCCAGGCCTCGATGTCGTAGCGGCGTAAGCGTTCGTTCATCACTTTGTTCCGCTCGATCTGCTCACCTTCTTCCATTTCCAGCGCGCTCTTCAGGGCCGAAGCGATCTCTTCGCTGTTGTTGGGGTTGATCCGCAGGGCCTCTCCCATCTCGCGCGCCGAGCCGGCGGTCTCGCTCAGGATCAGCACACCCCCCCTTTCCCTGTGAATGGCTACGAACTCCTTGGCCACCAGGTTCATGCCGTCGCGAAGGGGGGTTACGAGAAGCACATCGGCCAGCCCGTAGAAGGCGGCCAGGCGGTCGAAGGCGAAGCCTCTGTAGAAGTAATGGATGGGGACCCAGCCGATGGTGCCGAACCTGCCGTTGATGGTGCTGATCAGCTCGTCCACCTCGCGCTTGAGGGTCCGGTAGCGGTGAACCTTGGTCCGGGAGGGAACCACGATGAGCAGCAGCACCACTTTCTCACGGTAATGGGGGTTATATTCGAGCAGCTGCTCGTAAGCCCGCAGACGCTGGGGGATTCCCTTGGTGTAGTCCAGCCGGTCCACGGACAGGATGACCTTGACGCCTTGAAGCTCCTCTGTGGCCCGCTCGATTTCCCGTTCGACTTTCGGGTTGTCGAGGGCCGTGGAGTACTTCTTATAATCGATACCCATGGGAAACACGTCGACGCTGCTCAAGCGATGCTCGAACTGCACGTAGCCCATGTTGTTCTCTACCCCGAGAAGGCGGCGAACGCTGGAGATAAAATGCCTGGCGTAGTCGTAGGAATGGAAGCCGATCAGGTCCGCCCCCAATAAGCCGGTCAGCAGCTCGCTGCGCCAGGGCAGCAGCCGGAAAACCTCGAAGGAGGGAAAAGGAATGTGCAGGAAGAAGCCGATCCGGGCGTCCTTCAGATGGCGGCGGATCAGCATGGGCAGCAGCATAAGCTGATAATCGTGAACCCAGATCGTGTCTTCCGGACCGGCTACCTCGAGCACCCTGTCCAGGTACAGGCCGTTGACCCTCTGGTAGGATTCCCACAGGTAATTATCGTAGAAAGCGTAGCTCGGAAAGTAATGGAACAGGGGCCAGATTACGTTATTGCAGAAACCGTAGTAGAAGCTCTTGAGATCCTCTTCGCTCAGGGTGACCGCCAGGCTGTGGTGGCGCTCGCGCAGCGTCTGCGCTATCTGTGCTTGCTCCTCCAGGCTCAGATCCTCTGAAGCCAGTCCGCACCAGCCTATCCAGCGGACCTGTTCCTTCTGCTGCAGGGCGCTCAAGCCGGTGGCCAGTCCCCCCATGCTGGGCCTGAACTCCAGGCCTTCTTTTCTCTTATGGACGGATACGGAGAGGCGGTTGGATACCAGGATCAGCTTTGACATCTTCAATAAACAAGTCTAGATGGATTCCAGGTTCAGTCAAGACTGCCGCTGCAATAGGGGATACCTGTACTTGTCGATCGATAATTCTAATATATATAAGGCGTTAAAAGATGTCAAACCGTCCCAAGGGGCGGCGCCGGAGGCAGCCCGCACTCTTTTTGGTGCGCCCGACCGCCTGAAGGTCGGGTACGGGGGAAATCAGACAACCTGCAGATCGATGCCCAGGCTGCGAACAAGCTCCTCATATTCCTCCGGGATGCCGGAGTCCGTGATCACCGATGTGAAGGCGTCGAGCTCGGCGAAGTAGGCGGGCTGTATCTTGCCGAACTTGCTCGAATCGACCAGCAGTATCCTCTGCAGGGAAGAGTGGATCGAAGCCTTCTTCGCTTCGGTCTCGTATAGATTCGTGCAGGTTACTCCCAGCTTGTCGCTGACCCCGCTGGCCGAGATGAAGGCCTTGTTGGCCCGGTAGCGGCGGATCAGCCTCACCCCCTCGGCGCATTCGAACATCAGGCTGTTTTCGTGCAGGGAGCCCCCTGCGAAGACCACCGAGCACTTCTCCCTGCGGTGCACCTCTACCAGGATATTCAGGGCGTAGCAGAGAACCGTAAGAGCCAGCTCCTCCGGAATGTTCTTGGCCAGGCACTCGGTGGTGGAACCGGAATCGATGATTACGATGTCCCCCTCCCCCAGCAGGGACGCCGCCCTGCGCCCGATCCTCATCTTCTCCTCCACCCTCTGGGAGCCGGCCTCGGCCAGGGAATAGCGGGGCTGGTAGCCTCCCAGGCTCCCCGGGTTGAGGACCGCCCCGGAGTGCAGCACCTTGACTATGTTGTCCCGGGCGAGCAGGTTCAGGTCCCGCCGGATGGTCATTTCCGAAACAGAGAGCCTCTCGGCCAGCTCCCGTACGCTGGCCGCATTCTGCACCTGCAGCAATTGGATTATCGTGGCGATGCGTTCACGCCGCCTGTTCATTCCGCCTCGCTTTTCAGGGCCCCCGTGGGGTACGGAGCCCGCCGCGGCTACCCGCCGTCGAGGTTGATTATCAACCTCTGGTTGGCTTTATTCTCTCATTATAACAGACAATCTGTGATAATCAAGACATAATCGAAAAAAAAGTATAAAATGAGACTTTATACCTTGACAAATGAGAAAAAATATACATAATAATTGATATTTGGTAATTATTTTTAACTAAATTATGAATTACTGTTCCGATAATAACAAAAGACAGATACAACCGTGCAGGAGGAAACATGGCTGAGGTATACGCAAATGCACTGGGCATGATCGAGTGCCGGGGCTTCGCCTCCATGGTCGAAGCTTCCGACGCCATGGTCAAGGCCGCCAAGGTGGAGCTCAGAGGCTACGAGAAGACAGGCGGAGGCTACGTAACCGCCATCGTTCGGGGAGACGTAGCCGCGGTACGGGCGGCCCTGGATGCCGGCAGCCGGGCGGCCGAGCGGGTCGGGGAAGTGATCTCAGTGCATATTATTCCGCGTCCCCACGGCAACGTGGATACAGCACTGCCCTTGGGCTTTCAGGAAGCCGCCCGATAGCGGGCCAGGAGGCGTACAGATATGGCCGATGAGCGTATCGATCTTAGGACTTATATCTTCCTCGACTCTCTGCAGTACCAGATGGCCTCCTTCATGGCCACGACCTCCCGCGGCTACTACCCGGTGGCGCTGCAGGCCTGCATGATCGTGGAGATCTCTCCCGGAATCGAGATCAACCGCTTCACCGATATAGCCCTCAAGGCTACCAACGTCACCCCGGGCATCCAGTTCGTCGAACGTCTTTTCGGGCTGCTGGAGGTGCACTCGGACAGTCAAGCCGACGCCCGGCAGGCCGGAGCGGCGATCTTGAAGGAGCTGGATCGCAGGGAAGAAGAGCGCATGCGGCCCCGCATCCTTACCAGCCAGCTTATCAAGAACATCTCGGACCACCATGCCCAGCTTATCAACAAGGTGCGCTACGGCAATATGGTTTTGCGGGGTGACACCCTGTACGTGCTGGAGATCGAGCCCTCCGGATACGCCTACTTCGCCGCCAACGAGGCGGAGAAGGCTTCCCATATCAACATTATCAATGTGCAGGGGGTCGGGCGCTTCGGCCGGGTGTATATCGCAGGAGAAGAGGCGGAGGTCCTGGTCAGCAAGGATATCGTGGAGTCGCGCCTGCTTTCCCTGTCCGGCCGCGAGCCGGGGGGACAGGCGGATTGACGGTTAATAATCGGTTGAGAGGAGAGAGCAATGGATGAGGTTTTTTCCGATGCCCTGGGCATGATCGAATGCCGGGGCTTCGCTGCCATGGTCGAGGCCTCGGACGCCATGGTCAAGGCTGCCAAGGTCGAGCTTACCGGCTACGAGAGGACCGGCGGCGGATACGTTACGGCGATTGTTCGGGGAGACGTAGCCGCGGTGCGGGCGGCCCTGGATGCCGGCGGCCGGGCGGCCGAGCGGGTCGGGGAAGTGATCTCCGTACATATCATCCCCAGGCCGCACGGCAACGTGGATGAGGTGCTTCCTCTGGGCAGAGGACCGGAGCAGAAAAAGAAAGCCGGCAGGGGTACGGCTGCTTGAACCACAGCGCGGCCGCTGATACGGGAGAGGGTAGGCGAAGATGCTGTTAGCCAGGGTAAAGGGCACGGTGGTTTCCACCCGCAAGGAGCCCAAGATAGAGGGTATCAAATTCCTCCTGCTGGAGAAAATCGATGCTTCCTCCATGAAGGGCAACGGCGAGTACCTGGTGGCCATGGACAGTGTGGGAGCCGGACCGGGGGAGATCGTATTCTACGCCGCCGGGTCCAGCTCCCGCATGACCGCGGTAACCGACGGCAAGCCCAGCGACGCAGCCATCATAGCCATCGTGGATTCCATCGAGCTGGAGGGAGCGCTGGTCTATCAGAAGGATCGGGTATGATCTTCGCCAGGGTTGCAGGCACCGTGGTGGCCACCCGCAGGGCCGACGCCATAGCCGGGGCCAGGTATCTGCTGGTGGAGCAGTGCAGCCACCGGGGCGAGAGGCGGGAGAGGTACCTGGTGGCTCTCGATGTGGTGGACGCCGGGATCGGAGAGCTGGTCATGATCTCCCAGGGCTCCTCCTGCCGGCAGACCGCCGTCAGCGATAGAAAACCGGTGGACGCCCTGATCTGCGGGATCGTGGACCTGGTGGATGAGCAGGGCCGGGTCGCTTTCCGTAAATAGGGTGGCGCGGCGCGGACCCGCCCGAAGAGGCGGGCTTCCTGAGGCGGCGGAGAGTGCCTGATGGATGTGGACGTCATCGGCGTGCAGGAGTTCTCGAGCATCGCCGCCGGGTACCTGGCCCTGGATGCTATAGTCAAGGCGGCCCCGGTGAGCATCCTGGCCTCCCGCATCGTCACACCCGGCAAGCTGGTGGTTCTGTTCACCGGCGACGTAGCCTCGGTGGATGCTTCCCTCACGGCGGGAAGAGGCAGCGCGGCGGACAGCCTGCTCGACGAGCTGTTCATCCCCAACCTGGATCGCAAAGTCATTCCGGCCATCCGCGGTCCGGTGAACGTGGCGGAGTGGGACGCTCTGGGAATCATCGAAAGCTATTCGGTCGCCGCCGGGATCGAAGCGGCGGACCTGGCCGCCAAGGAAGCGGAAATCGAGATCCCGGAGATCCGCCTGGCCGGAGGAATGGGGGGTAAGTCCACGATCAAGATCATGGGACGGATCGAGGACGTGGAGGCCTCGCTGACCGCTGGAGCGGGCTGTGTGGAGGGCAAGGGTCTTCTCTGCCGGAAGGTAGTTATTCCCAGGCCCCATCCGGACATCCGGGGCCACCTGTTGAAGGCAGAACGGGAGGTAGATGAGATATGGAGATAACCGAAGCAGGAGTTCGCGAGCTGGTCGAGCAGGTCCTCCGCGGCCTGGATGGAAAGATCCTGCGCAGCGCCGCGCAAAGCCCCGTCGCACCGCAGGCGAGCGGAGCGCGGGCCGGAGTATTCCCGGATATCGAGACGGCGGTCAAGGCCGCCCGTACGGCGTATCTCGAGCTGGGCGCGAGGACCCTGGAATGCCGGAGAGGGTTGATCGCCGCCATGCGTCGGGCCGCTCTGCAGAACCTGGAACAGCTCGGCCGCCTGGCTGTGGAGGAGACCGGTATGGGCAGGGCCGAGGACAAGGTGCTCAAGAACCGGGTGGCGGCGGAGATGACTCCAGGGGTGGAGGATCTGAAACCGGTTTGCTTCAGCGACGATCACGGCCTGACGTTGGTGGAAAGGGCGCCCTACGGGGTGGTGGGCTCGATCACCCCCAGCACCAACCCCACCGAAACCATCATCAACAACGCCATTGCCATGATTTCGGCGGGCAATTCCGTGGTCTTCAATCCGCATCCGGCGGCCCGAGGAGTGTCCGGCTTCACCATCGATTTCCTCAACCGGGCCGTCACCGCGGCCGGAGGCCCGGCCGACCTGCTCTGTACGCTTGCCGAGCCCACCATCCAGAGCGCCCAGAGCCTCTTCGAGCACCCCGAGGTCGACCTCCTGGTGGTTACCGGCGGTCCCGCTGTGGTGCGGGCGGCCATGAAGAGCGCCAAGAAGGTCATCGCCGCCGGTCCCGGAAATCCTCCCTGCGTGGTGGACGAGACCGCCGATTTGGTCAAGGCGGGCCGGGACATTGTCAGCGGAGCAGGACTGGACAACAATATCATCTGCCTCGACGAGAAGGAGATCCTGGCGGTTGCCTCGATCGCCGACGCCCTCAAGGCGGAGCTGGTCAAGAACGGGGCCTACGAGCTGAGCCGCGCTCAGACCGAGTCGGTCACCCGCCTGGTCATTGCCGATCCGGGAGGACCGGGCCACGAAGGGGCGCCCAACAAGGAGTTCGTGGGTAAGAACGCCGGCCATATCGCCAGGGCCGCCGGAGTGCAGGCGCCGGAGCAGAGCCGCATCCTGCTCTGCGAGGTGGAGGCCGATCATCCCCTGGTTTGGACGGAGCAGCTCATGCCGGTGATACCCCTGGTGCGTCTCAAGGATGTGGACGAGGCCATAGACCTGGCTTTCGCCTGCGAGCACGGCTTCCGCCACACGGCGGTGATGCATTCCCTGAACGTCGCCAAGCTGTCCAGGATGGCCAGGGTGATGAACTGCTCCCTGTTCGTAAAGAACGGATCGGCCTACAACGGCGTGGGCTTCGGAGGGGCCGGTTTTACCTCCTGGACCATCGCCAGCCCCACCGGGGAAGGGATGACCCGGGCCAGCACCTTCAGCCGGGAGCGTCGCTGCGCCCTGATCGACTATTTCCGGATCGTGTAGGGAGGGCTTACAGAAGATGAAGCTGGGAACGATCATCGGCTCGGTGATGTGCACTCAGAAGGTTGACTCCTTCACCGGAGTCAAGCTGCTGTTGCTGCAGCCGGTGGACGACGCCGGAAAGGCGAAGGGAGATCCGATCATCGCCTGCGACCCGGTTCAGGCCGGACCCGGGGATCTGGTGATGTGGGAAGGTGGACGGGAGGCCGCCCTGGGGCTGGAGAACTGGTTCAATCCTTCGGACGCCACAATCATGGGCATCGTGGATCGGGTCCACCGGGGCGAGCCATGACTCTGGCCAGGGTGGCAGGAACCGTGGTTTCCACGGTCAAGCTGAAGGTGCTGGAGGGCTTCAAGATCCTCCTGGTCCAGCCCGTGGATCCGGAGGGAAATGAGAAGAGCGGAACGCTGCTGGCCCTGGACTCGGTCCAGGCCGGGCTGGGGGACACGGTATTGGTCCTGGATGAGGGGAACTCCAGCCGCCTCATCGTCGGGGATTCCATGGCGCCGATCCGCACCATGATCGTGGGCATCGTGGATGAAGTACATGTGGGAGGCGAGCAATGAGCACTGCGGGCAGGATCCTCTACAACACCGTCTCGGGGGCGCAGCGGCCGCCCCGCTGGACACAGGACCGGGAGGGGGAAGTGCCGGGTCCCTCCGGCAACCCGGAGGCGGAGTCTCAGGCCTCCGCGGAGGAGTACAACGCCCGGGACAAGGTCCTGCGGGTGGCGATAGGCTCGGACCACGGCGGCTTCGAGGCCAAGGAGCTGCTCAAGCGCTATCTCGCCGGCCTGGGGTACCGGATTACGGATGTGGGCTGCCACAGCCCCGAGCGAGTGGACTATCCGGACTACGCCCTGGCTGTGGCTCGCAAGGTGGCCGGCGGGGAGTGCGAGCGGGGGATCATGATCGATGGAGCCGGCATCGGCTCCAGCATGGTCTGCAACAAGGTCCGGGGTATCCGGGCCGCCCTGTGCTACGACCTGAAAACCGTGGTCAACAGCCGGGAGCACAACAACGCCAACGTGCTCACCCTGGGCGGACCCCTGCACGGCGCGGACGAGCTGTGCGAGATGGCCAGGGTGTGGCTGGCGACCCGCTTTGCGGGTGGACGGCACTGGCCCCGGATCAACAAGATGATGGCCGTGGAACGGCGCACCAGCCTGTGAGGAAAAGGATATGGAAACGAAAGAACTGGTAGACAAGATCACCGGCCAGATTCTGGCCAGGCTGCGGGAAACGAGCGGCGGAAACGGTAAAGCTCGGGCAGGATCGGCTGCCGCCGGCGGAGGGGCTGCCTCAGATCGGCCGGAACCTTCCGGGCAGGGCGCCGCTTCTGCTCAAGGTGCTCCCCTGGAGCGAAGCTGGGGCAAGCCGGCCGCGGAGCCCCAGCAGTATCGGGGCCTGCGTCCCGCCGAGGTGGCCCGCTACATCGATCATACCCTGCTAAAGCCGGAGGCTAGCGGAGAGCAGATCGACCGGCTCTGCGACGAGGCGGTAGAGTATGGCTTTTACTCCGTGTGCGTAAATACCGCCTGGACTGCTTACTGCGCCCGCAGGCTGCGCGGCAAGGGTGTCAGGGTCGCTACGGTAGTGGGCTTTCCCCTGGGCGCCATGGACAGCCGCAGCAAGAGCTTCGAGACCCGCAGCGCCCTGGAGCACGGCAGCGACGAGATCGACATGGTGATGAACGTAGGGGCCATGAAATCGGGAGATCTCAAGACCGTGGAGGAAGACATCCGTTCGGTGTTGCGCTCCTGCCGGCAGAATACGGTGCTCAAGGTGATTATCGAATGTGCCCTGCTCAGCGACGAGGAGAAGGTCCTGGCCTGCCAGATCGCCAAGCGCTGCGGTGCCCACTTCGTAAAGACCTCTACGGGCTTCGCTGCTTCGGGAGCCACGGTGGAGGATGTGGCCCTGATGCGCAGGACCGTAGGCCTGGAAATGGGAGTCAAGGCGGCCGGCGGGATTCGCAGCTACGAAGACGCCCTGGCCATGATCCAGGCTGGGGCCAGCCGGCTCGGCACCAGCGCCAGCGTGGCCATCGTGACCGGGGCCAAGAGCCAGTCCAAGTACTGATCCGGGGGAGAGCGCGAAAATGGCGGAGGAAAACCGGGTCTGCCGGGAGATCCTGGAGGCCGGCCGGCGGCTGCGAGACCGCTTCTTCGTAGCCGCCAACGACGGCAACATCAGCGCCCGCCTGGCTCCGGGACGCTTCCTGATCACTCCGACGGGGGTGAACAAAGGGGATTTGAGCCCCGAGATGCTTCTAACCGTGGACGCCGAAGGCAAAGTGCTCGCCGGCAGCCTCGAGCCCACCTCGGAAATGAAAATGCACCTGGCGGTCTATCGGGAACGTCCGGATATCGAGGCCGTGGTGCACGCGCATCCGCCTACCGCCACCGGGTTCGCCGCTTCCCGACTCCGTCTGGACCAGGACGTCATCCTGCCTGAGGTCGTGTTCGGACTGGGCAGGATCGGGCTGTCCGAATACGGAACGCCCACGACCGTGGAGGTGCCCGAGACCGTGGGCCGCGAGATCCACGACTGCGACGCCCTGCTGCTGGCCAACCACGGCGCCCTGACCGTAGGCTCTTCGGTGATGCAGGCCTACTACCGCATGGAGACCCTGGAGATGTACGCGCGCGTCCGCCTGGTGACGCTCCAGCTAGGCGGTCCTAGGGCGTTGAGCGGTGAACAGGTCGAGGAGCTGCTGCGGGTGAGGGAGCTGCGGGGATGGGGCGGTAGGGCGGCAGCGCAGGTCGACCCGGCGACGGTGGAGCTGATCGTGGAGGTCGTGCTGAACATGCTTGGCGCGAGAAACGCTTCTCCTTCCTGAGATTTGCCATCAGAGATATAAAAAAAGCACATTAAATTGAATTGTGCTGCTAATGGATGTATTATTCGTAAGGGAGCCGCTATGCCCCGCAAAAAAGACATCCAGCTCGCCCAAATCCTCGACAGCAAGGATCCGGAGCGGATAATCGAAGAAGTCCTGAGGATATTTTACTTCCATTACGCCGAAGATGCATCTCTGCGGATCAGGCTGGCCTTCGAGCAGGTAAAATCTCTTTTTGCCGGGGAGTTCCCGGGTTACCGGGAGTGCCTTTCCGAATACCACGATTTCCAGCACACCCTGGACGTCCTGCTGGCCTCGGCGCGGCTTCTCGACGGCTACAACATCGAGAATGTTTTTCTTCCGGAGGATCTGGCAGTCCAGCTACTGCTGGCGGCCCTGCTTCACGACACCGGGTATATACAGGAAGAGTGGGACACCGAGGGTACCGGCGCCAAGTACAGCCGTCAGCACGAGGAGCGGAGTATCGTATTCCTGCGACATCACCATGAAATCTTTGAGGTCGAGGAGCGGGAGCTGGAACCGATCATCCGCTTTATCCAAAGCACCGACCTCAAGATGGACTTCTCGGCGATCCCCTTCGCCTCCGCTCAGGAGCGGAGCGCTGGCGCCATGCTGGGCAGCGCCGACCTTCTCGGCCAGATGTCCGATCGGGCTTATCTGGAGAAACTGCTGTTCCTCTACTACGAGTTTCGGGAGGCGGGCATACCGGGTTACCGGACCGAGTTTGACATCCTGAGAAAGACCCGGGATTTCTACACGGCGATCAAGCAGAGGCTGCGAGACACCTACCTGCATATGTTCGAGCTGGCCCACCTCCACTTTCGAGAACGCTACGAGGTCAATCGCAACCTCTATATCGTGGCCATCGACCGCCAGATGAGCTATCTGGACAATGTCATTGCCGACAGCACCACCAACTTCCGCCACAAGCTGCGGCGGGGCGACACGAGCAAGCTCCGGCGGGTGAGAACGGGTTAAACAGTCCGCAGCAGCTGCATCGTACAGCGCCTCATTCTCTTTCCAGCCAGCCCAGGCTCCGGTGTACCGCTTTCTTCCACAGGCGCATCCTTCTTTCCCGCTCCACCGGGGCCATCTGCGGCTTCCAGCGGCGCTCCTCCTTCCAGAGCGAAGCCAGTTCCTCTCTGGTGCTCCAGAAGCCGGCGGACAGACCGGCGGCGAAAGCCGCGCCCAGGGCCGTGGTCTCGGTAATCTCGGGCCGGATCACAGGTATACCGAGGAGATCGGCCTGGAACTGCATCAACAGCTCGTTTCGAACCATGCCGCCGTCGACTCTCAATGAAGGGATGGGTACGCCGATGTCCCGCTCCATGGCCGTGAAGATCTCCTGGGTCTGGAAGGCCGTCGCTTCCAGGGCGGCGCGGGCCAAGTGCCCTTTGTTCGCATAGCCGCTCAGGCCCACGATCACGCCCCGGGCGTCACTGCGCCAGTAGGGGGCGAACAGACCGGAGAAGGCGGGTACGAAGTACACCCCTCCCGAGTCCTCCACCTCTCCAGCCAGGGATTCGATTTCCTCCGAGGCGGCGATCAGGCCCAGGTTGTCCCTCAGCCACTGCACCAGGGCGCCGGTGACCGCGATCGAGCCCTCCAGGGCGTACACGGGCGGGGCGTCTGCCAGCCGGTAGCCCACCGTGGTGATCAGCCCGCTGCCGGAGTGAACGATCTGCTCCCCCGTGTTGACCAGGAGGAAACAGCCTGTGCCGTAGGTATTCTTCGCCGACCCGGCTTCGAAGCAGGCCTGTCCGAACAGGGCGGCCTGCTGATCCCCCAGGGCGCCGGCCACCGGGATCCGCCTGCCGAAGGGGCCGTCGGCACTGGTGTATCCGAACGGCCGCCCGGGCACGGAGGGGACGATTTCCGGAAGAACGCGTTCGGGGACCTCCAGAATCTCCAGCATCCGCTCGTCCCAGCTCAGGGTCTCCAGGTCCATCAGCAGGGTGCGGCTGGCATTGCTGACATCGGTGAGATGCCGCCCCCCTTCCGCGCCTCCCGTGAGGTTCCAGATCAGCCAGCTGTCCATGGTCCCGAACAGCGCCTCCCCGCGCGAGGCAGCCTCCCGGGCGGCCGGGTTATTCTGCAGTATCCAGCTAAGCTTGGGCCCGGAGAAGTAGGTGGACAGGGGAAGGCCGGTCTTTTTTCGAAAACGATCGATCCCTCCCCGTTCGCTCCCGCCTTGGGCCAGCCTGGCCACGATGTCTGCGGTGCGGGTATCCTGCCAGACCACGGCGTTTCCGTAGGGCTCGCCGGTAGCGCGGTTCCAGATCAGGGTGGTTTCCCGCTGGTTGGTAATACCGACGGCGGCGATCCGCTCCGCCTCGATCTTCGTCTGCTTCAGCGTTTGCTCGATGGCCTGTCGCGTGCGTTGCCAGATCTCCTGCGGATCGTGCTCGACCCAGCCGGGCCTGGGATAGAGCTGGCGGTGCTCGAGCTGGTGGGAACCGACTACACGGCTTTTCCGGTCGAAGAGAATGAAGCGGCTCGAGGTGGTTCCCTGGTCGACGGCTCCTACGTACTGCGCCGTATCTTTTCTCATCTTGGCTTCTCCGATGTTCCTGTCGACAGAGGAAGGTTTTCTCTTCCGGCTACTTTACTCCAGCCGGGGGGTAACGTTCAATCGACGCTGTTGTCGTGCCTGGGTTGATTGGCTGGAGGGCTCGAAATAATAAGAAATGATAATGTAAATTACCAATAGACAGGAAACATCAAGCAATGCTATAGTCCGGTACATTCTAGGAATCGAGGATTGACCGGTGAAAGAGACCATGAAGCCGTTTGCTGCAGACTTCGACCTCATCTGGGGAATCATGAAGGAGCCGGACACCCATACCGTCCGTCTTGCTTCGAGCATGCGCGGTCATTATCTCGATGACCAGGCACTGGAGGTGCTGATCGAAGGCGGTGATCCCGTGCACTACGAGGTCTTCGAGAAGACCGTTCCTCAGGTCAGCGGGCAGCTCCAGTTCGGGATCAGCAAGACCATGCCCGGCCTGGTCGGAGAGGAATGCTTCATGACCAAGGGCCACTATCACCAGGTGGCGAACACGGCGGAGATCTATATCTGCCTGCGGGGAGAGGGGTACATGCTCATGAAGCTTCCCTCGGGCGAGAGTGCGTGGGAACGGTTCCTTCCCGGCCGCCTGGTCTACGTGCCGCCGTACTGGGGGCATCGCAGCGTGAACACCGGTGACGAGCCGCTTCTGACCTTTTTCGTCTATCCGGGAGAGGCCGGGCACAACTACGGCGACATCGAGAAGGAAGGCTTCCCGGTGCGGGTATTCAAACGCAAAGGCGAAGTCCAGATCAGCCGGTCGGGCGGTTGATCTGGGCGGTTCCGGGCGGCAGACTCAGACGGGCTACCTCCTGCGGTTACCTCCCCTTATATCCGCAGCAGGTCATCCAACCGAACCGGAAGCCCCGTCGCGAAGCTGCGGTTGGCGGCGATTCCAGTCAGGGCGGCCAGGGCTCCCGCTCGATGATCGGCCGCTCTGGCAAGCGGATCGTTCTGCTGTTCCCCGAACAGGTCCTGCAGCATCCGCCGATCCCCGCCGCCGTGTCCCCCCTCGGAGGAGGGCTCGAAGGGAATGAAGACAGGCTCCCGCCAGTGCGGTCTGAGCAGAATCCGGACCGGTTCCACGATTTCCCCGGTCGCCTGCTCGCCGGCCGTAGGCCGGTTGATATCCTTCAGCGTACCGGAAACATAGGATTGCTCCGCCACCTCGTACTCCAGCCTGCCCCCTGTACAGTTGAAGGCGATCCGGAAGCCCTCCCAGGGGGCATAGGCGGTGAGGTGGTAGCTCATGGTGGCGCCGCTTTTGTAACGCACCAGCACGGCCATGTCATCCTCGATAGAGATGTAGTGCCCGAACACGCTCTCATCGCGGCGATAGCCGTCCTCCCCCTCGGCCTCGAGATACATGCCTTGCAGCTCGGGGTCGCTGGCCAGGTCCAGGGCGAAGGGGTCGCCTGCGGCGTTGGGGTGGCCCGTAGAGCGGTCGTAGAAAGCAGTCAGCCCCCGACTCTCGGCATTCTCCCGGCCGTAGAATACGAGATCTCCCAGACCGTAGACCGTTTCCGGAGTGCTGTCGAGCCACCAGTTGACCAGATCGAAGTGATGGCTCGCCTTGTGCACCATCAATCCCCCCGAGTTTTTCTTGTCCCGGTGCCAGCGGCGGAAATAGTCGGCGCCATGCCTGGTGTCCAGCAGCCATTCGAAATGCACCGACTTTACCTGTCCCACCGCGCCGTCGAGGAGCAGCTCTTTGACCCTGCTGTTGCGGGGAGCGTAACGGTAGTTGAAGGCCACCCGTAGCCGCCTGCCGGTACGCTCGAGGGCCGAGAGGATCGCCCGGCACCTGTGCTCGTCCACGGTCAGGGGCTTTTCCGTGATCACGTCGCAGCCTGCCTCCAGGGCGCGGATGATGAAGTGGTGATGCGTGCGGTCTATGGTGGTCACGATGACCGTGTCCACGGACTGCTCTTCGATCATGCGCTCGAAGTCGGCGGGACGGTAGGCAGGCAGCGGGCCGGCCCCGTAGTGCTGCTTGAAGCGCCGGTTGGCATGCTCGAGGCGTACGGTGTTGAGATCGCAGAGCGCGGCGAGCCGCCCGCGGTCCCTGAAAGCGCCCAGCAGGGCGTCGGAATAGAGATAAGATCGCGACCCGACTCCTACGATGGCGAAGTTCTTCACGCTTTAAAGGCTTGGATGAGGCCGGCGGCGCTTCCTGCCGCCTTCCGCACGGTCTTCCAGGGCGGCGTGCGCGTCATCGAGCATTTTCCTCAGGTCTTCCTCCGCCATTTTCAAATGCTCGTACATGGTACGGGCCGCTTTTTCAGGGTCCCTTTTCTTGATGGCCGACAGAATCGCTTTGTGGCCGCTGATAACCCTGTCAACCCCCTGCCGTATCGTCTCTTCCCGGGAATCTCTGAGCAGCTCGCCCAAGGGCGACAGCATGATCTCGAACACCACGTTGTCCGTTGCCTCAACGAGCTTGTCGTGAAATTTGATATCCTGCTCTACGCATATCTGCGCATCGGCCCGGTTTTTCTCAAGCATTTCTATGGTTTCCTGCAACTCCGCGATCTGCCCCTCGTCGGCGTGCAGGGCGGCCAGGCGGGCTATCTGTGTCTCTAGACCCTGCCTGGCCGCAACCAGGTCCAGCAGCGTTTTCCTCGTCCTTCGCAGGGTTAGAGCGATGACGGCGGCGGCTGCCTCCGGCGACGGGCTGACAACCCTCGGCCGGCGGCCCCGCGTGATCTCGATCAGCCCCTGCGCTTCCGCCACCCGGAGAGCTTCCCGCAGGCTGAAACGGCTAACACCCAGGTGCGCCGCCAGCGTTCGTTCCGGAGGCAGCTGGGTCCCGTGCTCCAGATTCCCTTCGATAATGAAATCCTGAAGGGCCTTGACGATCTGCCGTATTTTATCGCTGTCACCTATGGGTGAGAGGTTTTCTATTGACTGATTCATGTTTGGTAAGATATTATAATAACTAGCGCATGTAAAGATTGCACAGTCAATTCCGATTATGACTATACGCTTTCCATATCCGGATGTCAAACCCTTGGTCCTTCCCGACGGCTGCGGCGTAACGGAGCTGGCGCTTCCGCAGATCCGCCGCGCCGAGACGGGGTTGGCAGCCGTGCAGTCCGCGCTGGAAAATCCCATAGAATCGCCGCGGCTGCGTGATCTGGCTAAAGGGAAGGGACGGGTGTTGATCGTTTCGGATGACAAGACCCGGCCCACGCCGGTGCGGGATTTTTTGCCTCTGGTGCTCGAGGAGCTGGCCGAGGCCGGTGTTGCGGCGCCCGATATCGAGTTCATCATGTCGCTGGGAACCCACCGGCCCATGTCGAGAAGAGAAATAGCCGAAAAGCTGGGCTCCGGCATCGCCCGCAGGTACCGGGTGCACAATCACAACTGGAGGGATAAGGATAACCTGGAATACCTTGGTGAGACCCCTCAGGGAGTCGCCATCCGGGTCAATAAGATCCTGCGGCGATTCGATACAGTGGTGGGGCTCGGAGCGATCATGCCGATAGACATCTGCGGATTCACCGGAGGCGGAAAGATCGTCGTACCCGGATTAAGCGGAGAGGAGACCGTCGACCAGATGCACTGGGTACGGGTAAACGTTCCCACCGAGGAGGTGATCGGCCGGGAGGACAATCCGATTCGTGATGCCATCGACACCATGGCGAGGCGGGCCGGCTTGGATTTCATCGTGAATGTAGTCCTGGATGCCGAAGGGCGGATCGTGGGCGCCTTTGCCGGAGACATGGTCGCCGCCCACCGTCTCGGTTGCAAGCTGGCGAAGCAGGTTTACACCGTGCGGTTTCCGCGGGAGTTCGACGTCGTCATAGCCGACAGCCATCCGTTCGATATTGAGTTCTGGCAGGCGAATAAGGCTCTCGACACGGCCGGAGAAGTCGTATCGGCGGGAGGCGTGATCATCCTGGTCTCTCCCTGCTACGAGGGAATCAGCCAGACCTACGGTGCGCAGATTTTCGAGTTCGGCTACCCGCCGGTGGACAGAATCAAGCAGCTCGTCGACTCCGGCCTGCTGAAACACAAGGTGGTGGGCGTCCACATGTACCAGGTCAGTAAGGCGGCTGTAGAGAAAGCCAGGCTTATTCTGGTTTCTTCCGGAATCGGCCCGGCGGAGGCGGAGAAAATCGGATTTTACTGGGCAGCGGACCCCCAAGCGGCATTTGCAGCGGCGCTGAAGCTGGTGGACAAGAATCCCGAAATCGCCGTTCTCAGGGATGCAGCGCGAATGCTGCCGCTAAAGGGGTAGCGCGGCACAAGGAATCGGCGAAAGAGAGACGTATTCATGGACTTTACGGGCAAGGTAGCGATCGTTACCGGAGGGGCCGGCGGTATCGGCAGGGAGGTGGCGGCCCTGCTGGGAAGCTGCGGCGCAAGCGTAGTGATCGGGGACATCTGCGAGAAGGAATGCATCGATATCGTGGGCAAGCTGAGGGCCGAGTGCATCCGCATAGATTTTCTAAGGACCGATGTGTCGGAAATAGAGGACATCAGGGCGCTGATGGAGAAAACGATCGCCGTGCACCAGAGGCTCGACATACTGGTGAATTGTGCTGGAGTCTCCAGTCTAACCGGTGTCCCCGATATCACACCCGCTGAATGGGACCGCATCCTGGCGGTGAACCTGAAGTCCACCTTCTTCTGCTCTCAGCAAGCATTGAAGACCATGTGCCAGCGCAGGTCCGGCAAAATCATCAATATCGCCTCGGCGTCGGGTAAAATCGGCGGGGTGGCGGTCGGAGCGCACTACGCAGCCTCCAAGGCGGCTGTGATTTGCCTGACCAAGTCTCTGGCCCTCTACGCCGCGCCGTTCAAGGTAAACGTGAACTGCGTCTGCCCCGGGCCCGTATATACGTCCATGACCGAGGAGTGGGGCGAGGAGATAAACACCTCCTTTGCCGAAATGATTCCCTTCAAACGCTACGCAGCGCCTCGAGAGGTGGCCGAGACGGTGGGCTTCCTCGCCTCGGAGTCAGCCTGCTACATCACCGGGGAAACCATCGACGTGAACGGCGGGCTGGTCATGGATTAGCCGAAGCGAATCCGGTATATTCTCGTAGAAGTATTCGCCGCGGACTAGGTCGATTCGTAGCAGGCGATTGAAGAAACCGTATATCTGTCTTATACCGTGTATATCCTCACCGGACCGCCGGCAGGCGCAGTTTGAGTTTTATCGACAAAGAGCCGTGTTGTCCAGTTTTCATATTGACAAAACATATTATAATATCTTACCATATGCGGCGATGGCTGAGCAAGCGCTTTACCAGGTGGTGATTACGGACAGCGATCTCGGGGACTGCGGCGTAGAGAAACAGGAGCTGGCCGGCATCGCGGAGGTACAGGCGGCTCACTGTCGGAGCGAAGCCCAGGTAGCCGAAGCGGTGCGAGAGGCGGACGGCGTGCTGGTGCAGTATGCCCCGATCTCCAGGGCCGTGATCAACGGTATGCGCAAATGCAAGGTCATTTCACGCTACGGCGTCGGAGTCGACATGATCGATCTGGACGCGGCCTCGGAGCGGGGTATTTATGTCGCCAATGTTCCCGATTACTGCAGCGAGGAGGTTTCGGACCACGCCTGCGCCCTGATCCTCTCCCTGGCCAGAAAAATCCCGCTGCTGCATCGCTCGGTGGCAGGCGGCTGCTGGGAGGCGCGCCGCGCCGCCCCTGTACACGTCCTGCAGAACAGGGTGCTTGGATTGCTCGGTTTCGGCAGGATTGCCCGCAAGGTGGCCGCCAAGATGAGCGGATTCGGGGTCGAGCTGATCGCCTGCGATCCGTTTATCCCCGAGGAGGTCTTTGCAGAGTCTGGGGTTCAACCGGTCGGCTTCAGGGAGCTGTTGAGCCGTGCGGACATCCTGTCCCTTCATCTGCCCCTGACTGCGGAAACCGAGCGCATCCTCGGTGCCGGGGAGCTGGAAGCCTGCCGGCCGGGGGCGATTATCGTCAACACCAGCCGGGGGCGCCTGCTGGAGGAGAAAGCCCTGTACCGGTTGCTGCGGGACGGGCGCCTGGGCGGCGCCGGCCTGGACGTGCTGGAATCAGAGCCCGCCGTCGCGGATCATCCGCTGCTGGGCCTGGAGAACGTCGTCGTTACCCCGCACGCCGCCTACTACTCGGAGCGTTCGCTCGAGCGTCTGAAACGCCTGACTGCGCAGGCGGTGGCCTGTATTCTGAGGGGCGAGGCAGCCCGGCCGGCCGGCGAGTTCGCGTTGGTCAACCGGGAGATGCTGGACAGGGCTGCTGTCCGCGACGAAAGGAATGCTGAATGAAGATCGGCGTGGGCATCATCGGCCTGGGCTGGATGGGTAAGATCCACGCCGGGCTGGCCGCCTCCATGGATGCTTGCCGCCTGCTGGCCGTCTGTGACCGGGATGAGACCAGGCTTCAGGCAGCGCGGGAAACCTTCGGCGTCGAAGGGTACACCGATCACCGGGCCTTGCTGGCTCGAAAGGACATCGATGCGGTCTACATCGTCACCCCTCCCACGGTGCGCCTGCCGATTATCAGGGACTGCGTCGAAGCGAAGAAGGGCATCCTATGTGAAAAGCCCCTGGCCGTCAGCCTGGAGGAGCTGGCCGCCATCCGGGAGGTTGTGGAGGGCGGCGCAGTGCGCTTCATGATGTGTTTTCCCGAGCGCTTCACCGTATCCTTCCAGGAGGCCCAGGCTGTGGTGGCCCGGGGACTGGTAGGCGGTATAGACTATCTCAGGGCCAATTTTCGTTTCAGCATGAAGAAGCACGGCGAGCTTCACGGGGGCTGGGTGTTCGACCGCCGCAGCGGCGGAGGCTTGATCCTGGAGAGCAGCGTTCATCTGTGGGACGCCGTGCGTTGGATTACGGGAAGCGAGGTGGTGGAGGTGCTGGGCCTGGCCAGGGACAGCACTACTTCCGATCGGGAGTTCGAGGACAATTTCGTGGCCGTAGGCCGGATAGCCAGCGGCGCCCTGGTTTGCGTGGACATGAGCGGCTCGCTGCCTAAAGACACGCCCACGGACAAGCGCTTCGAGATCCTAGGCAGCGAAGGCTGTATCTACGTGGACGAGTTCCGCAACTTCCTCACCGTCAACAGCGAGAAGGGGATCGAGGCCAACCCGGGGGATTTCGTCAAGGGGCTGACCTATCCCGATGTCATGTGGCATTCCCGGATCGAGGGAGGGGTGAAGAGGCTGCAGGAGGAGTTCATCCGCTGCTTCCTGGAGGATCGCAGCCCCTCACCAGCTGCGGTGGACGGAGCCAGGGCTACGGTGATTGCCCTAGCCGTCGTACGCTCTCTGTTCAGCAAGAGGATGGAGCAGGTTCGCCATGAGTGGTGAGATAGTTCGGGTGGGATTCATAGGCTGCGGCCGGGTAGCGGAAAACCATTACCGCGCGCTGAGCCGCTGCCGGCAGGCCAGGCTGGTGGCGGTCAGCAGCCGCAGCGTCGAGCGCGCCCGCAGCAGGGCGGCGGGATGGGGCGCGGAGATCGCTGGCAGTCCGGAGCAGATGCTCGCCGCCGGTGATATCGATGCCGTGTTCGTGCTCACCCCTGTGGAAGCGCATTTTTCCTATGCGGAGATGGCGATACGCAAAGGCAAGCACGTGCTGGTGGAGAAGCCGGTCAGCTACCAGCCGGAGGAGATAACGGAGCTCGCTAAGCTGGCCCGGCGCTTCCACGTGCAGTGCCTGCCTGGGCACAGCTACCTGTACCTGCCCGAAATACGCCGCCTGGCGCGCCTGGCCGCCGAGCAGGCCGCCGGAGCGCCCATGTATCTATACATGAGCGAGATCTACAGGATGCCGGAGGAGTACCTACCCAGGTACCACGGGCCTCTGCGGGAGGTGCTTTGCCACCAGATCTACGTCCTGCTGGCCCTGCTGGGGATACCCAGAAGGGTGCAGGGATTCGCCGGCCGCTTCCGCCGGACCGGCGGCGATGAGGAGCAGGTGGCGGTCAATCTGGAGCTGCAGGGCGGCGCCCTGGCTCAACTTTTCCTGTCCTGGGCGGGGGAAGACCAGACCAGCGATCCCTGGACGTTCAAGATCAAGCTGTTGGGCCTGGACGGGGGCTTCCATTTCTCCCGCCGGGATGCGGTCACCGGCCTCTCCGGCAAAGGTCCGCCATGGGAGTATCCCCTTTACCAGGAGATGTTCGAGCGCGAAGTGGATTTTTTCGTCAACGAGTGCATTCTGCACGGGCGGGAGCCCCTGTCCACGCTGCACGACGCCTACCTGGCCTTGAAGATCATGCTGGCGGTGGAAGAATCGATCCGCCGGCGCACCGTTGTGGAGATTACGGAAGGTGGAACGGCATGAAGATTACCCAGATCCGCACCCATCTGTTGACCTACGAATACAAGCCCGACGAGATCTGGTCCTGGGCCGGCGGCAGGACCCTGCGCAGGAACGCGGTGTTCGTCCGCGTCGGCACCGACGAGGGGATCGAAGGCTACGGCGAGATTGGCGAAACGGCTTTCCTGCCCCAGTCGGTGAAGAGCATCGTGGAGGAGCAGTTTGTCCCGCTGCTGGTCGGCGAGGACCCTCTGAACATCGAGCGGCTGTGGCACAGGATGTACATGCGCTCCAGCCACTGGGGCAGGAAGGGCGTGGTTATTCCCATTATCAGCGGATTGGACATTGCCCTATGGGATATCGCCGCCAGGTTCGTGAAGCAGCCGTTGTACCGGATTCTCGGCGGTGCCTGCCGGGAACGGGTACGGCTGTATGCCAGCGCCGGGATGGAACAGCCGCTGAATGCTCTGATCGAGGACGTCGGGCGCTACCGGGAGCAGGGCTACACGGCCGTGAAGATACGCATCGGCTCGGACCTGGAGCAAGACCTGGAGCGCATCCGGGCGCTGCGGCAGAACTTCGGCGGCGATTTGGATATCATGGCCGATGCGGGCCAGTGCTATACCGACCGGCCCTGGACGGATTTCACGGCCATTCGAGTGGCCCGCAAGCTGGAGCCCTTCGATCTGTTCTGGCTGGAGGAGCCGCTGCACCCGGATAACCTCGAAGGGTTCCGCAAGTTGTGCGCGGCCACCACCGTCCCTATCGCCACCGGAGAGAACGAGTTCACCCGTTTCGGATTTCAGCAGCTTCTCTGGCCCAGGGCGGTGGACATCGTGCAGCCGGACGTAACCCGTGCCGGAGGGATCAGCGAGTGCAAGAAAATCGCCGCCCTGGCTTCCGCCTTCCAGCTGCCCTGCGCACCGCACGTATTCGGCAGCGCAGTGGGATTAATGGCCAATCTCCATTTCGTCCTTTCCACCGCCAACTGCATCGTCCTGGAACACGACCGGACGGTAAACCCTCTGAGAGACAGCATCCTGGCGGAGCCCCTGGAGGTAGACAATGGCGCGGTCCGCCCGCCCGCCGCGATCGGTCTCGGGGTACACCTGGACGAGGATATCGACTCCCGGTATCCCTTTATTCCGGAAGGCCAGGCCGTGGACAAGGAATCCCAGAAGCGCTCCGGGCTGACCGGCTGGCTGGAGAGCTAAGGAGCGAGGATGCCGGCGGTCATTCGAGGGATATGTCCCGTGGTTCCCACGCTGTTCGACTCCAGCGAACGGATGCACTTCGAGGAGATGAAGGGCTTGATCGAAGCGTTGATCGCCGCCGGCGTCCACGGCCTGGCCATCTTCGGAGTAGGGAGCGAGTTCTACAAGCTCACCGAGGCGGAGCGCAAGCGCCTGCTCGAGTTCTTTATCGATTCCGTGGGCGGGAGAACGGCGGCCATCGTTTCGGTCACCGCGCACGGCACCTTACCGGCCCTGGAGCAGGCAACCGAGGCGGCTCGCGCCGGCGCCGACGCCCTCATGCTCCTGCCGCCGTTTTTCGCCGCTCCCGACGCCGGATCGATACTGCGGCACCTTCAGCAGATCATCGGCGAGGCGGGCATCCCGGTGATCGTTCAGTACGCGCCGGAGGAGACCGGGATAACGATCCCTACAGAGGTGTTCTTGAAGCTGTCGGAGCGCGGCAACGGAAAGCTGTACGTAAAGGTGGAATCGAAACCCGCCGGTCCGCTGGTGTCGCGGCTGACAGAATGCGGTCTGAAGGTTCTGGCCGGGAAGGGCGGACTGGCTTTTTTCGAGGCTCTCGAGCGGGGAGCGGTGGGCGTGATGCCCGGCTGCAGCCAGGCCGACAAGTTCATAGCCATCTACGACTGCTACCTGAAAGGCGACCGAGACGCCGCCTTCAGGCTCCACAACCTCATTGTGCCCTATCTGGCCTTCGTCGACCAGTCGACGGAGATGTTCCTCGCGGCCGAAAAGTACTTTCTGAAGCGAAAGGGGGTGATAACGCTCGATGGTTGCCGGCGGCCGGATTTCGCGTTGGAGGATGTCCACAGGCGAATTCTGGACCGCTACGGCGAAATGATGAACAGCGTTTGCTTTGGTGGACCGGGAGAGGGGGTGGAAGCCCATACCCCTCAGAAAAAACAATAACCACAAGGAGGGTTATATGAAAATCACAGTCAAGCTTGTAACGGTTGTGAGCATGATCGTGCTCGCCGCGGCTGCGCCGCTCGCCTTTTCCGGCGGGAAGCAGGAAGCCGGGCCAGCCGCCCCCAGCACCGAGGCGGCGGCGCCGACCACGATCAACTTCTTCCACATGACCTGGGTTCCGGAGATGATCGAGCTCATGGATCTGGCTGTCGACGCCTTCATGAACAGGAACCCCAACATCCAGATCGAACAGACCAGGGTGAGCTGGACGGACGCCCCGGCCCAGCTGCTGACCTCCATCATGGGCGGGGCGTCTCCCGACATATCCGAGGCGAATCCCACCATGGTCGCTCAGTTTCGGGCCATGGGAGCCTATACCGACGTAACCGATGCCTTGCTGCCGAAAGTGAAAAACAACCTGCTTCCCGGCGCGCTCAATATCATCCAGACTCCGGAGGGGCGCATTGACGGATTTCCCACCGAGGGCTGCACCTGGACCTATTTTTTCAGGGACGATCTATTCAGCGCCGCGGGGGTAGCCGCACATCCCAAGACCTGGGACGAGCTTCTGGCGAGCGCCCAAAAGCTGACCAGGGATAAGAACGGGGACGGGGTGACCGACCAGTGGGGATACGGGCATCCCGTTCAAGCCGAAAACGCGGTGCAGTTCTGGCAGACCTGGATGTGGCAGGCCGGCTCCCCGGTGGTGAAATACCAGGAGGGGCAGTGGTACTCCGACTTGAACTCACCAGCAGCCCTGAAAGGGACGCGCTTCATGGTGGACCTGGTCCAGAAGCACAAGGTCATGCCGGCCACTATCGTGGACATGGATTGGGAGGCCGTCACCAATGGCTTTGCCTTCGGCGATTTCGCCATCATGTATAACGGAGCCTGGGTCGTCGGCGCCGTCAAAGCCAAGGCCCCGGAGCTGAATGGCAAGTGGAGCACGGGGCTCACCCCCTCGGTAGCCCCGGGAAAGGAGACGGCCACCATGGGTCACCCGAACACCTTCAATATCCTGAAAGCTTCCCAGAACAAGGAAGCGGCCGTTGAGTTCTTGAACTGGATGTACGTGACGGAATACAAGGACGGCAAGACCTACGCAGACGAGTATGCCTACCGGGCGGGGGCATTGAACTTCACCAAAGACTACCTGGAGTGGGCTAAACGAAACTACGAGCCCCTGCTGCAGCCGTTCCTGGATGCGGTGGACTATTCCAAGCCCCTGGCCATGGATCCCAAGTGGCAGCAGTTCGCCGAGCTATACGGAAGAGCGACCGTACAGGATATGCTTCAGGGGAAGCTGGAGGTCGAGCAGACGATGAAGTTCCTTCACGAGCAGTTGACCAAGCTGCAGGGACATTAGATCATTCGTACAGGCGGTGCGGGATCTTCCCGCACCGATTTTGCTCTAATCCGTGATGAGAGCCGTGCCTGTGCTCGAATACCGACTCAAGGAAACGCTGACTCCTTACCTGTTCATATTCCCGTGCCTGCTGCTAATAGGCGTGCTCCTTCTCTATCCCCTGGTCAGCGGAGTTGTACTGAGTTTCTACAACAAGGACGCCTACAACCTGGAGGCGTCGTTCGTAGGCCTCAAAAATTTCCGCCTCCTTGCTGAGAACCGGGTCTTCTTCATCGCCCTCTGGCACACGATCTGGTGGACCCTGTCGGTGCTCGCAGGCCGGTATCTTCTGGGCCTCGTTCTAGCGCTGCTGCTGAATCAAAAAATACGCGGGCGGGTGATATTCCGTTCGCTTATCCTCGTTCCCTGGGTGATACCCCCGGCCATCGCGGCCATCGCCTGGAAGTGGATATATGCCGAACAGTACGGCATCCTCAATCACCTGCTGACATCGGTCAGAATTATCGAGCACAATGTCGCCTGGCTGGCGAACACGAACACCGCCATGTGGTCGATCATCGCTGCGGGCATCTGGCAGGGAATCCCCTTCGTAGCGATCGTGCTTCTGGCCGGATTACAGGCGATTCCAGGGGAAGAATACGAAGCGGCCATGATGGACGGGGCGAGCGCCTGGCAGAGGCTGCGCTACATCACCATGCCCCACTTGAGAGACATTTCCTTTATCGTCATCATCTTGACCACAATCTGGAATATTAACCAGTTCGAGCTGACCTATATCCTGACCCGGGGCGGGCCGGGAAACCTGACTCAGATTCTCTCGACCTATACGTATCAGCTTTTCTTCGCCGCCTTTCAGTTCAGCGCCGCCGCCACGGTGGCCACCGTTATGCTGGTGATCATGATGGTGCTGACCGCTTTCTACATCAGGCGAATCATCTAGGGCGATCGGCGTTGTGGAGGAGAAGATGGGTTTGAGCCGAAAGAGCAGAGCCAGGATACGGAACGCGGGAGTCTACCTTGGTCTCCTGGCCTTCTCCCTGGCCTTGATTTTTCCGCTTCTCTGGATGATCTCCACCTCGTTCAAGCCAATGGACGAGATATTCACCAAGGTCCCGCGCTGGATACCGAAGAACCCGACCTTGAGCAACTATGCGGTCCTGCTGTTCAACACCGACTATCCGGTGTTTTTCAAGAACTCGAGCAAGATCAGCCTCATCACCACCATGGCCGCCCTGGTAGTAGCGGTTTTCGCCGGCTACAGCCTGTCCAGATTTAACTTCAAGGGGCGGGCGTACCTGGGGGTGCTCATCATCGCCGTGCAGATGTTTCCCTATGTGCTGTTGGTGATACCCCTGTTCACGGTGATGCGTGCGGTGGGCCTGATCGACACCCACATTTCCTTGATCATCGCCTACGGGACCTTCGCCCTGCCGTTCTCAGCCTGGATGCTCAAAGGATACTTCGACACCATACCCGTCTCCCTCGAGGAAGCCGCCATCATCGACGGCTGCAGCCGGCTTCAGGTGTTGTATAGGATCGTGCTGCCGCTGGCCGCGCCCGGCCTGGTGGCGGTGGCCATGTTCGCCTTCATCCTGGCCTGGCAGGAATACATCTACGCTCTGGCCTTTACCCGCAGCTCTCACATGAGGACATTGACGATCGGTCTGGCCATGATGCAGGGCCAGCACGGCAGAATCAGCTGGGGGCAGATCATGGCCGGTTCGTTTCTGGCCTGTATCCCGCCGATTCTTGTATTTACCCTTTTGCAGCGGTTTATCGTTCAAGGATTCACCCGGGGAGCGGTAAAGGAATAGCGAAGTGCTGCTTCGAGTAAACGGACTGGAGCTTCCGCTGGCCTGCTCCTCCTGGTCCTTCGCCGCCCTTCCTCTGCCCAGGGCGTTGAAAATCGTCCGAGCGCTCGGTTTCGATCGCGTGGATGTCGGGTTTTCCCACCTGAGCCTGGATCCATCTCTGTCTTCCGTACGGCAGGGGCGGATCTTGAAAGCAGCTCTGGCTTCCGAAGACCTCAAGCCGAGCGACCTGTTTCCCGCTCTGCCCTTTGAAACGAACGATCCGGACCGCGATCACAGAAAACGGAACAGAAGGCAGTTTACCAGGCTCATAGCCCTGGCCGCGGAAGCCGGATCGCCGGGTCTTACCTTGAAACCTGGAATACCCCAGCCTGCGAGCCGGGAGCTGGGTTGGGGGACATGCGTGGAGGTTCTGGGCGATTTCTGTTCCCTAGCCGGAGAAAAGGGCCTGCGCCTGTCCGTGGAGCCCCACCTGGATTCGATTATCGAGGAGCCGGAACGTGCCCTGCGATTGGTAGAGGCCGTAGACGGCTTGCGAATCACTCTGGACTACTCCCATTTCATTGCCCGGGGTTGCGAGCCGAAGACGGTGCAGCTATTGCATCCCTATACTTCTCATTTCCATCTGCGGCAGGCGCGCGCCGGCCGGCTGCAGAGCAGGGCCGAAGAAGGCGCCATCCCGGCAAAGGCAATCATTGCCGCTCTGGTTGCGGCCGGTTATACGGGGGTGATCTGCCTGGAATATCAATGCAGCGAGTGGCAGGGCTGCAACGACGTCGACGTTGTAACCGAAACGGTCGCCACGCTGCGGCAGCTCGGCCTGGAGTTGTCCTGAAGCCCCCGCTGCGATGAGCGGCGGCAGCCGGGAAACCCGGGAACGGACCCCGGCAGCTCTTCGGCGTCGGTCTGCCGGGGGCGTTCTCCGCGCCGGACCGGGGCAGCCGCCCGAACGGATCAAGCGGCGGCCGGTTTGACCAGGACTTTGCGGTTCCACCTGCCGCCCAGGAAGTAGATAAAGGTGGCGGTGAACCCCACCACCCAGCCGGCCGGGATGCCCCACCAGATGCCGGTGCTGCCGACGAGCGAGGAAAGCAGGGCGGAGACCGGTATTCGTACCACCCAGAGGGCCAGTAGGGTAAGAACCATCTGGGTCATCGTGTCCCCGGCTCCCCTCAGCACGCCTCCGGTGACGAACATGCCCGAGAACACGACGTAGAACAGGGACACGATCAGGAGATACTCGCCCCCGATCGCCACCACGGACGGGTCCCGGGAGAACAGCCCGATCAGCGTCCTCCTGAAGCCGATCATGATTGCGCTCATCACCAGGGAGATGGCGCCGGCCATCAGCAGAGTGTAGAGATAGCCCTTGCGAACCCGTTCGGGCTTCCGGGCTCCCAGGTTCTGTCCTGTGAAGGTGGAAATCGCCATGGAGAGGTTCATGGCCGGCATGGAGGCAAAGGTATCGAGCCGCGAGGCTGCGGTGTAGCCGGCTATTACATTGGTACCGAAGGGATTGACGATTCGGGTCAGGGCGATGAATCCCAGGGCTACCAGCGATTGCTGGATTCCGGTCGGAAGTCCTATCTTGAGTATCGTGCGGAAGATCTGCGGATCGAAGCGGATCGATCCGATTCTCAGGTGCAGGAACTCGTAAGGGGAACGCCGGAGGTAGATGATGCCTACTAGAAACGAAAATCCCTGCGCGATGACCGTGGCCCAGGCGGCCCCGGCCACGCCCCAACGGAATACGATAACGAAAAGTAGATCGAGCAGGATGTTTACGGCCGTAGCGATCATCAGAAAGTAGAGAGGGTTCTTCGAATCCCCCAGGCCGCGTAAAATGGCGCTGACCGTGTTGTAGCCGAAGATGAACAGCATTCCGACGAACATCACGATCAGATACTGCCTGGCCAGGGGAAAGACGGCCGGTGGAATCTGCAGGGCCCGCAGGATGGATCCGCTGAGGAGCAGGCCGAGGACGGTTACCAGGACGGCTGCGAAAAAGAGGAAGATAACCGTTGTCTCGATGGTCGCTCTCAGCTTTCGAAAATCCCTGGCTCCGAAGTACTGGGAAAGCATGATGCCGCCTCCCATGGTCACGCCGATGATCAGGGAGACCATCAGAAAGATAATCGGAAAGGAGGCTCCGACCGCCGCCAGGGCTTCTTTGCCCACCCCCCTGCCGACGACAACGCTGTCCACCATCATGTATAGCTGCTGGAACACATTGCCGATCAGCATGGGCAGGGCGAAAGTGATTATGCAGGCAGCCTCGTTGCCTTTGGTCAGGCTTCTCATCCGCTTCTCAGGGGAAGAAAATACGATTTTTTGATATTCGCCGTCAATCTGAATCTTCGGCTTTCTCTGCCGGCTGTTTAGCCTAGGTGAGCGGGAAGCCGAAAGATATATATAGGGGCAACGGCGGCTTCGCCGTCCAGACTCGATCCGGCCGGTCCGGCAGGCGAGCGCCGCGGTCCGGCTCATTCAGGGTAGGGGTTTGGCTCGAGACAAAGTCAAGACGCTTTACGAGATATCATCGTTACTTTTCCAGCGGCAGAACGTCAGCGAGGCGTTGATCGAGGTCGTGGCCACGGCGGCCGAAGCGCTCGGCGCCCAGGCCGGGGCGCTGGTCCAGCGGCAGCCCGCATCGGGGTCTCCGGCCGAAGTCGTTGCCTGGAACCTTCCGGAACAGGCGCTTCGCAACAGGTCTCTGGTCACAGAGCTTCTGGTCAGCCTGGGTCTGCAGGACAGCACACCGGTGGTCATCAACGACTACGATCACTATGTGTTCGTCCATTCCTCTCTGGTAGAGCTCGGGGTGAAATCCCTGGTCGCCTCCGCCATTTTGTCCGGGGAAGGAGGCATCTGCGGCCTGCTCATCCTTTTCGCTCTCGGCTCCGGGAAGCTGTTCACCAAGCGGGACGCGGAGCTGGTTCGGGCTATAGCGGCGGTCGTCTCTCTACGCCTGGAGAACCTACGGCTTACACGCCTCGGCCGGATGTTCAAGGACGAGATGCAGACCGTGCAGCGAGCCAGCTCGGCGCTGAGCGCTTCCCTGGAGCTGCCCAAAGTCTTGGATTCCATTCTGGTCACGGCCCATGAGCTGGTGCCGGCCGATCTGGCTCACATCTTTCTATACGCCGACCAGAAGCTGGTATTCGGGGCCGCTTCGGGGGCGGACGGACGCTGGGAAATGCCGTATGCGGAGCCCCGTCCCGAGGGAGTCACTTACAGGGTTGCCAGGACGGGAGAACCGATCGTGGTGGAGGACATTCGCACCCATCCCCTTTACCGGGAGGCACCCAAGCACTGGCAAGGCAGCCTGGTGAGCCTGCCTCTGAAGATCAAGCAGCGGGTTGTGGGAGTGATGAACATCTCCAGTTTGGAGCGGCGGCCGTTTAACGAAGAGCACCTTCGGATTCTGGAGATGCTGGCCGACCAGGCCGCCATCGCCGTGGAAAACGCCCGTCTGTATCAGATCGAGCGTACCCAGCGCCAGCGTCTCGAAGCCCTGCGCTCGGCCGTTGCAACCCTGAGCCAGAGTCTGGAGCTGAGCGAGGTGCTTGACCGCATCCTCACCGAGCTGCGTAAGGTCATACCCTACGACAGCGCTTCCGTGATGCTCATGGAGGGAGAAAACCTGCGGGTTGTGGCGGGGAGGGATCTGCCGGGCGGCGGGGCGATCGGCGACCGTTACCCGATCACCGAGATCGAGCGGGAGATCGAGAAGACGGGACGACCTTTCCTGCTGGTAGACGCTTCGAGGGACGATCGCTTCAAAGGTTGGGGGGACAGCCATTATGTGCGAGGCTGGATGAGCGTACCCCTGCTGGGGGCCAAGGGGATGATCGGCTGCCTGGCGATCGACAGCCGCCAGCTCGGTGCCTACTCCCAGGAACAGGCAGAACTGGCCATGAGCTTCGCCCATCAAGCCGCTATCGCCGTGGAAAACGCCCAGCTTCACCAAAGCGTAAAGGACCAGCTCGAGGCGCTGCAGGCTTCCCACTCCAAGCTGGTCCAGAGTGAAAAACTGGCCGCCATCGGCAAGCTGGTGGCCGGAGTGGCGCACGAGTTGAACAATCCGTTGACCGCGATCATCGGCATCGCCCAGCTTCTTCAGAGCGGGGAAGCCGGCGAGGCGGTAAGGCAGGCTCTGGAGCGGCTGGTGGGCGAGGCACATCGAGCCGGTAAGATCGTGCGCAGCCTCCTGGATTTTTCCCGTCAACAACGTCCCGAACGCAAGCCCGTGCTGATAAATGATGTGATACGCAGTACCTTGAACATCCTATCCTATGAGCTGAAAGCCAACAACATCAACTGCCGTACGGAGCTGGCCGGGCAGCTGCCTCCCGTCTGGGCCGACGCCGACCAGCTCCAGCAGGTATTCGTCAACCTGATCACCAACGCCAGCGAGGCAATGGTCGAGGCGAACGGAGGCGGGACCCTTTTCATATCATCGGAGCTGGTCGTGTCGGCCGAGGACGGCGGCCATTCCCATCAGCAGTTCTTGCGAGTCGCCGTCGAGGATGACGGACCCGGCATTCCTGCCGAAGTTCTGCCCCGGATATTCGATCCCTTTTTCACCACCAAGTCTCCGGGCAGAGGCACCGGGCTGGGGCTGTCGGTCTGCCATGGAATCGTCAGCGAGCATGAAGGACAGATCTGGGCGGACAGCAAGTCCGGAGCGGGAGCGCGCTTCTATCTCCAGATCCCCCTGCCGCCCGCCGGAGGGCCGGTCGAGCAGCAGGTGCTCGAGGGGGGATGATCTACGCCCGGCGTCCCTCGAACAGCCCGCCTAGAAAGAACAAGCCGAAAGAAACAACTAAGGTGTACAGGGAGCTCAGTGGCACCCGTAGAGCACCGAGAACAATGGCGCAGGCTGCGCCTCCCACGATCGTGACCGCGCCCGTCGCCCGTGCGCCGCGCTTCCAGTGGAAGATGCCGAATATGAGGGGAAGGAAGCACAGCAGGATCGAGGATGAGGTCACGGCCAGCTCCACGATGTAGCTCGGACGGCTGAGGGAGAACAGGAAGACCAACACCGTCAGGGCCAGTATCATTCCTCTGCCCAACCACACCCTGGTTTTTTGACGAAAGAGGTCTCGTACGATCATGGAAGAAAGGGTCAGCACGATGGAGTTGGCCGTCGACACCGCCGCGAATATTATGCTCAGCGCCAGCGGTACGGCCAGCCAGCGGCCCATCAGGCGCATAACTTCTATGATGACGGTGTCCCGATCGGCCACCTCGGGAAACAAACCCTGGATCATGCCGAAGCGGGCGGAAAACCCGACCAGGGTGACGATCAGCGTATAGAGGAGGCCGAAAATCCCGAAATAGACGATCATGCGGCGGAAGGCCTGGCGGTCTCGAGGAATGAACAGCCGCTGCACGACCTGTGGATTGGTGACCGCAAAGAATATCCAGGGCAGGGTCAGGTTGACAAAGCGTGCGGGAGTCCAGAAGGCGTTGGGGAAGGAGGACAGGTCGAAGCCCTTGAAGCGGTTTCCCGCCCAGATCACCGCTATCACGGCCACGACCAGCATAAAAACCCCCTGCAGCGCGTCGGTCAACGCGACTCCCCGCAGCCCGCCCAACATCGCCCAGAGGGCGATGATCGCGGCGGCGAAAGCCGCGCCGACTGCGAAGCTGAATTCTCCGGCGCTTTCGAAGATCAGCGCCAGGCCGATGATCTGCGTCGAGGTGTAAGGGATCAGGGCGATTATGGCCACCAGGGTCCCGATCGTACTGGTAAGGCGTCCGAAACGGCTGGAAAACAGCTCCATCGGAGAGATCAGCCCCTGGCTGCGCGCGAGCTGCCAGATTTTACTGCCGTAGATGGCTAGCAGCAAGATGGTGGCGGCCAGGTAACACAATTCAAAGATCAGCGCACCTACGCCGGTCGAAAAGGCCAGGCCTACCAGGCCGACCATCATGAAAGCGGAATAGGTAGTCGCGGCATAGGTGAGAGCGGACACGGCTCCGCCGATCGCCCGCCCGCCGACAAAATACTCTTCCTGCGACTGCCTGGCCCGATGCACTACAATGACGATGACCGTTCCGATCACCAGGTAGAGACCCAACAAGATTGTGAAATCTACCATTTCATTCCTCCTGTTCGGCGTATATCAGGCACGCAGTATATCACCACCGGTGGAGAAGTCAACGCGAAAACCCTTAGGTCAGCCGCCCGGCCGCACCGCAGGCCTCCACAAGGTACGGGCCCTGGCCAGCTCGGCGGAGTCGCGTGTGCGTGTCAGGCTGTGCAGGAAGCCGGTTCCGCTCTGTGCTGCGGCCTGCATTCCGGCCAGTGGCGCTATGTCGGTCGGACCCAGCTCTTGGGAGCGGGAGACCACGGCATCGGCGAAGTTGGCTTCCAGCAGGAAATGAATCTCCATTTCGGCCAGGTCGCCGCCGGAGCGCACCTCGGGGGGGATGCTCTCCAGGATCCAGTCGATGTAGCTCAAGTAGTTGGCATGGTTGTTGATGTCCACGTCCCCGTAGCGGACGACAAACTCCGGCTCGGCAGAAGGTTCTCGCCCTTCCTGCAGGGGGGGAAGCTTCACGAAGGAGTGCGCAATGGCCCTCTGCGGGTGGACCAGGCTGCGCCAGTCGGCGTACGATTCGGAGCGCAAGGGGCGGCGGCTGCGGTTGTCGATCATGAGCCAGCCGCTGGTGGCGGCCCCGATCAACCGCTGGCCGCAGAACAGGTGCCAGTCCCGCAGGGCCAGGAGCCTCTGGGTCCCTGAAGGCCAGGTCTGGACCGTGATCTTCTGCCTCCAGCCGGGATACTCCTGGATGCGTAACAGAAAGCGATTGAGGAACCAGGTCCTGTTGTGCTCGAGAAGCTGGGTAATGGAGAGACCTAGCTCGTGGGCATTGTGACCGGCTGCATCGATTATGAAGCCGCAGACCCCCTTGATCGACAGCTGCTGCTGGGGATCCAGCTCGTAGGTATGGACGTCGTAGGTTACGCTGCAGATCCCGTTCATCGTTTTCCCACTGCGGCCAGATACAGGGCGAACTGTTGTTCGCCGTCGATGCCGAGCAGCCCGTTCACTCCGTCATCGGAGAACGCCGCAACACCGCAGGCACCGCTGCCGACCGCCTCGGCGGCCAGGTAGAGGTTCTGACACACGTGACCGGCGTCGAGGAACAGGTAGCGGTAACCCCGCTCGCCGTAGCGCCATAGCATCCGGGTAGTCAGGGCGCTCCAGATGAAGGTGACGGCGCTTTCAGCCACGAAGCGCTGGCCGAGGCAGGCGGCGACCAGCTGATCCCCGAGCGTGGGAGAGGCGTCCAGAAGGACGAGACCGTGACGCAGGGCGCTGTACCAATACAGCCCCGTCTCGAGTTCCTGCACGGAGTTGATCAGGAGGTACGTTTCCAGTGCATGGCGCGCCCCGGCCGAAGGTACGGTCCTCAGGGTGGCCGATCCGGGCAGCACCTCCTTCACGCCCTGGGTGCACCACAGCAGAAAGGAAAGCTCCTCCCGGGCGAGCGGCGTCCGCGAGTAGCGGCGTGCGCTGCTGCGCCTCTCTATGGCCTGTCGCAGATCGATGCCCGGCACCTTGCAGGCCGCCGGCCGGGGCAGCTCGATGAGCTCGCGGTCGCGGTATGTTTCCAGCTCCAGAGGCGGCTGAGGCAGGCCCCTGCTCTGCTGCGACGGCTGGAGGAACTCGTATTTCGTTCTGGTTATGAACTCCGCACCGATTCCCGCCATGACAGCTTCCTCCCTGTCCTTTCCTCTAGTGATCCGCCGTACTCGTCTCGTCGGTGTGGATCTTCCGGCGGGGCGCCCGGCGGAGGGGGCAGTTTTCCCGGCTGCAAAGCTGACAGCTCTCGAACCGCACCTCGGTGGGAAAAAAGATGCCCGATACCGTCTTGGCGGGTATCATCACCAGACTGGCGGTAAGCTTCACTCCGGCCAGAGCTTCCAGGTCGCCGAACAGCCGGAAAAGCTGCTTCTGCTGAGCAATCGGCCATACCGTGCGATCGCCCGCGCCGGGATTCATCGCCGAAAGGCCGTCGGACTTGAGGCCGTAGGTCTGGACGAGATGATTGCCGAGGTATTCCAGCGCGCAGCCGAGGGCCATATCCTTGATCGCCTCCAGCCAGAACCGGACCAGCAGATCGTTGCCACGGCTTTCCGCCTCGCCGGAGCTCCCAGCTTCCTCGCTGCTTCCCGCCTCGTCCAGCTCCCTCCCGCAGGTGGCCACATAGGGAAACACTCGCTCGACCTGGCTCAGGTTGCTGCTCAAGACCCGGCTGCTGAAGCGAATGCCCTCCAGGACCACCGTTTCCTCTGTCCGCTCTTCGACGTAGCAGACCTTGTACACGGCCTTGGGCCTGGCCAGGGAAAAAGCACGGCGCCCGAGCTCGCGGGCCTTCGCGGCAAGCGGGGATGAGGCCGGCATCCTATTCAGGGCCAGGAATCTTTCCTCGTCCCAGGTGAAAGGGATGTCATCGAGTACTATCATGGCCTGGGCCTCATACTATTGAAACCGCAGCCGGCCGTCAACAACCGGCTGTTTATGATTTGCGGTTTGTGCCCGGCGATCCGATCACTGGTTCGACCCCCGTTGCCGACTACCCGGGCCTCTCCACCGTTGCTGCGGCTGAAAGCCGGTGGCCGGGCGAGGTATCCGGACTGTGAAGGAAAAAATATAGAGCCAGTGAATTGCTGTCAAAACGAGGCTATACTATGAAGTAGGGCAGGCAGTACGCCGGGCGGCAACCCCGGGCAGGCGGATTTAGGCCCGCTCTGCCCGGTTGACGACGGCTGAGGAGAAGAGCCGGCCTGGGAGAAGGATTGGGTAGCAAGGCATCCGGGAAAAGAAAGAACGTTCTCGCGCTCCTCGCCTGCGTTATTTTAGGCCTGGCGGGGGGGCTGCGAATCCACGCGCAGGCGCAACAGGCTGCTTCTTCAGCCCGGCCGGCCGTCTTGATCGCCGTGCTGCCGCTGGCCGGTCAGGGTGATCCTGGGGTGAGGAAGGTCTTGATCTCGTCCCTGCGTTTTCGGCTCGAGGAAGCGGGCCTGCAGGTCCGTCTTTTCACTCCGGCCGGCCAGGAGAGGCTGGTCGAAGATCTGCTCGAAGACAGGCAGAGAAACATACGGACCCTTACTTTGGCCTTGCTGGAGCTCGATTCGCCCGTGGAGCATGAATTCCTGGCCGTAGCGGGATATATTAAAGATGGGGAAGAAATCCAAGTCGATTTCAGTATCGCAGATCTCGAGGGGGAGGAGATTCTGGCTTCGGCGTCGCGGAGGGCGCGGATCGATTTCGATCTGGACGAAGCCATGATCCGAACCATCGGGGAGATGCTCCCGCAGGCGGCGGGAAGAATAGAGGAGGCGATAGGCCGCCGGGCGTCGGAGGAGGCCGAGGCAGGTGTGGAAATGGAAGCCGTAGATGAGCGGGGGACCGCAGCGGTCCCGGAAGAAGCGCTTCGATCCGGAATGGAAGAGCCGGCTGTCGCATCGCAGCCGTCCGCGGACAGGTTTCGGGCCAACGAGTTTTCCATCGGCTTCGCTCCCTACATTCCCGTCGGAGCAACCAGGGAGGCCTTCAATCTCAGCTACGTACCCTTTCTCTACTGGAACTACCGGATCCAGCTCTCAACGGGGGTATTGGGGATTGGCATCTACACGGCCCTCAATCTCTTCGAGCCAGAGCAGCTGGGACTGGCCGCCTATTTTCACCGCCTGGTTCCGGTGGGCCTCGATGCCCGCTACAGCCTGCCGGTAGGCTCCCGCCTGGGACTGATCGTGCGGGCCAGCCTGGGAGCGGCCTTCAATGTCTCGGATTTCAGCGCGCTTCCGCCCTCCGCCCAGGAGGAGCTGTCGCGCTTCCTGGCCTACGGCCTGGTAGGAGTCGGGGCCGCGATCGCCTTCTCGCCGAACGTGGGGCTGGCGATCGACTTCATGTACGAAACGTTCCTGTATTTCTGGCAGCCGGAAGAAGGGGGGAAGACCAACGCGGACTGGATCATGGGTCTGATGCCCGCGATCTATCTGTACACGCGGTTGTGAAAGGGAGAAGGATATGAAAATAGGCAGTGGATCGAGAAGACCATTGTCAAAAGTCCATGCAAATAGTGCGATAAGCGGGCGGTTGCCGCTGATCTGCCTGGCGGTGCTTGCTCTACTTGGCGCCAGCCTGGTTCTGGCGAGCTGCGGCGGGCTGTCCCTGAACGGGCTGCTGCTGAACGAGGAGCCGGGGGAGTTTCAGGTCAGCCCGGGAAGCGCGAATGTACCGGTAGGCGCCAAGCTGACCCTCACGGGCAGCGGCGGGTTCAAGCCCTACAGCTTCACGGGCAGCGGGGTAGGATCAGTAGGCTCGAGCTCGGGGGTCTACCAGACTCCTGCCACGGTGCCAGTCGGCGACTATGAGCAGGCTGAGATCCAGGGCACGGATTACACAGGCGATACCGCAGCGACAACCCTGACTGTGTTCAATCCGCTCACCCTCAACGTCGGCGCGGTTACGATTGCAGAAGGAGGCACAGTGGACTTCGATGCCGACGGCGGGGTGCCAGACTACTCATTCTACGTCGACTCTACTCTGGCACATAGCTCGACCGACGGAACCTGGAACAAGACCTGGCCGGATCCGGGCACCTACCTGGTGGAGGTGGTGGACTCCATAGGCAATGTGATCGTCGCCACCGTGACGGTGCTGGATCCCTTGGGACCCCTGGCCATCAGCCCCGCCGCGGTGTCTGTGGAGCAGGGAGGCACCGTGGACTTCAGCGGCATCAACGTCACGGGCACAGGAGTATATACCGACGCTGCGGCAGGAGGGTCATTTGATCCTCCGAATGGGGACAACACAACCTATACGGCGCCGGCGGCTCCCTTCGAGGGCGAGGTAACCGTCACCTTGGAGGACGATATAGATTCCGTTACTGCCACCGTCTACGTGTACGACCCCGCCGATCCTCCCGGTGATCTGACCATAACCCCCTCCGCGGTGGGCGTCGACCTGGGATACGGCGATACGCTGGTTTTCACGGCCGCCGGGGGGGTCCTTCCCTACACCTTCAGCATCGATCCAGACGATCTGTACGGAACGATCGAGAAGATCGCCTATAACCAGGCCCGCTACACCGCTCCGAGCTCCAACACCGTGGACTGGGTCCAGTTGACCGATGCGGTGGGAACCACGCTGCGGGTGAAAATAAAGACCAAGGGCTGAGCTCCTTCGACGGGGAGAACAGCCGGCCGGGTCAGGCAAGCCCCGAGTCTGGCCGGGCTGGTGGCGCCTGAGCCTCCCGGGGCCTCAACTGTTACGATCCCCGAGTCCGGCAAGGGGCCTCACCTGCTAAAGGCCCGGCATCCAGCAAAAGGCCCACGCCCCGAAAGTATAAGAGCCATCCTGCCCTTCTACCTCAGCAGCGCTTCCAGCTTCTCGAGAAAGCGGGCGAAGAGCTGTGGCTCTGGAGCGGAGAGGCTCGATTTCACCACGCGAGGGTCGACGCTGCCGCTTGCGAGCAGCGCATCCAGCAAGGCGACGGCCTCCTCCAGGGCTTGCTCACCCCCGGCCCGCCGCTGCACCTGCCCGTAAGTGGCAAAGTACTCCTCCATGGAGTCCACCAGTCCGGGATACTGCCGCTGCACGTCTTCCGAGGACAGCACCTCCCGGATCTGCAGTTTCGTGTCCACCAGGTCCAGGACCTTCTGCTGTGAAACAGCGGCCGGCGCCCCAGAAGCGCTCAAGGACTCGTACTCCCGCCGTAAGGAGCCGACTTCCCGGCGCACCTCCTCCAGCCGGCGCTGCGCAGCCTCCTGGCGGGCAATCTCCTCGGACTGGCGGCCGATCGTGGTCCGGGCCCGCTCGAGCTCTCCGGCCCGGCGATCAAGAGCGCTGCGGGTCCGTTCCAGCTCCCCGCCTTGCCGCCTGAGAGCCTCCCGGCTGCGCTCCAGCTCCGCCTGCAGGCTCGCCAGCGCCTCGGCGGCCTGACCGGCATCCGCCGCTTCGACCTCCTCTACCTGCCTTCCCGCCTGCGGGACGGAGCCCGGTGCCGGCGAGCGTTCCGTCTCGATCAGCCTGCGCAGGGAGGAGATGATAAACCGCTCCACGGGAAGCCGCTCCTGCAGCTCCGGCACGCTCCGGGAAGCCTCGGCCAGATAGCTTTCCAGGTTGCCGAGATCGCGCAGGGCGGCCTCGTAGCTCCCGCTGCTCAGGGAATCCCGTACCCGAGCGTAGGAGGCGAGTATCTGATCGGAGACGAGCTGCTCTCTGCGCCGCTGTTCCTGCAGCTCTTCGAGCTGGTCGGCAATCCGGACCTGGGCGCTGCGGGCGCTCTCGGCCTGGGCAGCCTGCTGCTCCAGCTGGCTCTGCAGCTTGGCTTCCCGGCTGCTGAACTGCCGCTCCAGGGCTTCCCGCTCCTGCCGGAACCGGCTCAGGCTGAGGTCATACTGCTCCCGGCTGGCGGCCAGCTCGGCCTGCTTTTCGGCCAGCTCGGCTTCGGAGGCCTGTCTGAAGGCTTCGAGCCGGGAACGGTTCTCCGCCTCCAGGCGTTGGGCCAGGCTGTCTAGCTGCTCGTCGATGGCTGCGCCCGAAAGTCCCTGCTGGCGCAGCTTCTGCCTTTCGGCTTCCATTTCGGCGGCCAGCTGCTCCCGCAGCTCGTTTTCCCGCTCCCGGATTCTGGACTCGGTTTGCCTCTGGAGCGTCTCCGACCGCTCGCGCAGCTCACTCAGTCGCTCCTGGATATCCTCGATCTGCCGCTCCTTGAGGCTGAGCTGCTGCTGCGATTCCTCCCGCAGGGCCGCGATGATCCTGCTCTCGGCCGTAAGCACGGCGGCCCCTCGGCCGGTAAACGAGCGTTCCTGCCGGTTATAGAAAAACACAAGGAAGAATGCTCCGGCCAGGAGCACGAACAGCGCGGCGGCGTTGATGATCAGGGGCGCCAGGCTTCCCCTTTTCCTGGCGGAAAAGGAGAAGGTCTCCGGCTTGATCTCGATTTTTCTCTGCTCGACTACCTTGTTTATCTCGGCTATGATCTCGATCTGCTCGTCGAAGGAGATGTCGGCCATTCCCGACGGAGCCGGTTGCGCTCCGAGATCAGCCGGGACCGGTGCGCTTTGTTTTCGCAAGCTTTGCGCTTTTTCGTACAAACTGCCCATTGGAAGATCTTCTACTACCCTTTTCGACAGTATAGCGCCGGCGGAAAACAAAAACCAGCAAGGTACCACCCGTCCGAACAGGCTCCGGCGGCCCGTGATTGACCCGAAGCGGCTGCGGGGGTATCATCTTGAGCAGCTCATGCGTATCCGGGCTAAATTCGTCCTGGTCGTGCTGCCTCTGATTATCACCCCGCTGCTCATGGTGGGCCTGGCGGCCTCACTGGCTGCCCGAAACGGCATCACCAGGGTGGCCACCGAGTTTCTCAAATTCAAGACCGAAGAGCTCAACAACTACGCCTCCACCCAATGGAACCTGCTGGTGGAAAACGAGCTGAGTGGAAGCGAGGAGTTCGTGTCGGTGGCCAAGGCAGCCGTGGAGTCCTTTGCCCGCAGCCTGATCCGCAGCGACAGCGAGCTGATCCTGGCTTTGGACGGACAGGGCAGGATAGCCATGAGCACGGAGGAGATTGCGCTGTCGGACCAGGAATCGGAGAGGCTGGCCGGATTGCTGGCCACCGCCGAGGAGGGATGGCTCCAGATGCGGCTGGGCGGGGTGGACCGGGTAGCCCAATCGGCACGCTTCGCTCCTTTCGACTGGACGTTCCTGGTAACCGAGCGGCGGGACGCGTTTTACCAGGCGGTGAACCAGATTTTCTTCCAGGCCGGTCTGATACTGACGGCGACCCTGGCCGTCGCCATGGTTCTGCTTCTGCTGTTCACCCGCTACCTCACGCAACCTTTAGGTAACGTGGTGTCCGCTATGAAGGAGATCATCACCGCCAACGACCTGTCGAAACGGGTGGAGCTTCTCTACAAGGACGAGATCGGCGAGCTGGGCCATACCTTCAATCTCATGACTTCAGAGCTGGAGAAAGCCTACAACCAGATCAAGAGCTACGCCTTCAAGGCGGTGATCGCCCAGAAGCGGGAGAAGAAGATCCGCAACATCTTTCAGAAATACGTTCCGGCCGAGGTCATCGATCAGTTCTTCACCAATCCCGAGGCCATGCTGGTGGGGGACAGCCGCATCCTGGCCGTGCTTTTTTCCGACATCCGCGGATTCACCGGCCTCTCCGAAGCCATGACCCCCGAGCAAATCGTGGAATCGCTGAACGCCTATTTCAGCCTGATGGTGGACATCATCCTCAACCGCAAAGGCATAGTGGACAAGTACATAGGCGACGCCATCATGGCCTTCTTCGGCGCCCCGGTCAAGCACGAGGACGACGTGCTTCAGGCGGTCGGCTCCGGCTTCGACATGTTGGAGGCCCTGAAAGGGTTCAACCACCGGCAGAGCGCAAGGAAAAGACCCAAGTTCAGTATCGGCATCGGCGTGAACTACGGACTCGTAACTATAGGCAACATCGGGTCGGAGAAGAAGATGGACTACACGGTAATCGGGGACATGGTGAACCTGGCCTCCCGGCTGGAGGGGCTGACCAAGGTCTACCGCGTGCCTTTCATTGTCTCCGAATCCGTGCATATGAAGATAAAGAACGACGTTCCCTGCCGTCTGATCGACAGGGTAACGGTGAAAGGCAAGTCGGGGGGGGTAAAGATCTTTCATCCCTGCAGGCAGATCGACAAGACGCAGGCCAAGGGATGGAAGCTTCACCATCTGGGAATGGACCTGTACTATCAGCGGGAGTTCGAAAAGGCCGCCAAGTATTTTACCTATGCCCGGGAGCTTCTTCCCGACGATCCGATCCTGAGCATCTACCTGGCCCGCTGCCAGAACTACCTGAAAAGCCCGCCGCCGCCCTCCTGGCAGGGCGTCTCGGTGCTGTCCGAGAAATAGCAGCGCCGCCTTTTTATCACCCTCCCGGCGCCGGGAGCCTTGAGACCGA
>CAYMEK010000002.1:0-107428 GCA_964389305.1 uncultured Spirochaetaceae bacterium | reverse complement strand
CGGGAGCCTTGAGACCGACCGTGCCGGTAACATAATCCGCCTGCCAGACTGTTACAGTTATTAGAAACCGCAGGAGGAGGTATGTCGGGTGAAAGAGACGGTTTTCCTGGTTGTGCTTCTCACCCTCCCGGCGCTCGGCCTGCCCGCCGACCATGCCCGCGTGGGTTTCATCGCCGGGCTGGAGCTCGAAGAGCGCTCGGGCTGCGAGGCCATAGCGGCGAAGTATCACGACTGTGACGGCGTGATACCCGGCTTGTACTGGGAAGTGATTCCCGACCATCTGGGCTACGGCATGACCTGCCATTTTTGGTTCGAGCGGCAGGAGTCACTCCTGCCGGAGATAGACTATCAGTGGTACCTGGACTGGATCGCGACCTGGGATCTGCGCATCCATCCCTTCCGCTGGTCATTTCTGGATCCCTTCCTCGAGCTGGGCCTGGAGTGCGCGGGTAAAGCCGACATCACCGACTATGAAGAATACGGGATGGATCGGGACTGCTACGCGCTGTTTCTCTCCCTGTTCACTCAGGTCGGTTGGGGGCTCGGTTTCAGGCTCGGATCCCTGGACCTGGGAGCCCGAACGGTATACCGCTTCTGGAACGAGCCGCCTCCCAATACCGGCTTTGAGCCCTACCCCCTCAAGGACTATCACTTCGACCTGTACGGCGGCTTGCGCTTCTAGCAAGCCGCCCCCTTCACGGCCAGCCTGACACCGGCTCAAGGCAGCATTCCTCCCCCCTATCCGGTTGCGCTCGGCCGGAGAGTAATGAAAAAAACGGCTGTAAATAACCCGTATCGGTTATATGTCGGATAAGCGCTTGCGGATTATCCTCTAGATAGGTCCGGAGACGGAGCAGTAGCGATTAAGCATGAACGAACGCGAAAGGGGAGCATCGGACAGTGAGGAGAGCCTGCGTCTCCTGCTAGACAGCCTGCCTGACGGCGTTGTGCTGACCGACGAACAGGGAGGGGTGCTCTTTGCCAATCCCGCCGCCGAGTCGCTGTTCGGATGCGAGCAGGGAACTATGGCGGGCAGCACGCTGGGCTACCCGGTGCTCGAGGGAGTGACCGAAATCGAGATTCCCCGCCAAGACGGGAGCCTGATAACCACCGAGATACGGGCGGTCAGAATGAGGTTGCAGGGACGGAAGCTGTTCGTGGCCAGCTTCCGCGATATTACCGAGCGCAAGGAGGCCGAGGAAAAAATAGTAACCCTGGGCCAACAACTTCTCAATGCCTACGAGACAATCAATCGCCGTTTGGGAAAGGAGCTGCACGATACCATCGGACAGCCGCTGATTGGGCTGAAGCTGGCCCTGCACCACTTTGGGGACCTCCAGGCCGAGATGCCGGATGTCGGGGTGGAGGAGATCGGGGTGCTGATCGATCGCCTGATCGACAGCATCCGGGAGCTGGACCACAGCCTGCGGCCGGTCATTCGCGACGATTGGAGCCTGCAGGACGCTCTGGAGAACCATTTCCAGCGCCTGGGCTCCCATAAGGGCCTGAGGGTGCTCTTTCTACACCAGGGCCTTGACGGTCGCTTCCAGGAGATCATCGAGACCGTGGTCTTCCGGATCGTCGAGGAGGCTCTGGACAACACGGCCCGCTATGCAGGTGTACAGGACGCCGAGGTGAGCCTTTACGTGGATGGAAAGCGCCTCAGCGTAACGATCGCCGACAAGGGCTGCGGTTTCGACCCTGCGACCGCGGTCCTGGATTCCATCGGTCTCAGAGCGATGAGGGAACGGGCGGAGCTGGCCGGAGGCATCCTTATCGTAGACTCCGCCGTAGCGGCCGGGACCCGGATAACCGCCATTCTTCCCCTGGGGAACAAAGTCTAGATCGGGCGGAAGCCTCCCCCGGAGGCGACTTGAAACAAAACTGCGCCTGATTTATAACAGAAATTATATGGAAAGAAAGATATTTATCGCCTCGACCGAGCCTCGCAGCGGCAAGAGTGTGGTCACCATCGGGTTGATGAATGCCTTGCAGGGGATTATCCCCAAGGTCGGCTACATGAAGCCCATCGGGCAGAGATACCTGGGGGAAGACTCGGTCGACGAAGACGCCAGGATGGTTCGAGACATCTTCGGCCTTTCTGACGAAATCGCCGATATCAATCCCGCCCGCATGCGGGATGCCGAGGAGGACAAGGACAAGCTGTTCGAGACGGTATTCGATGCCTACAAGCGCCTGTCCGAAGGCAAGGATGTGATCATTTTTGAAGGCACCGACTACACCAGCACGATCTCGGCTCTCGAGTTCGATATCAACGCCGAGCTGGCCCACAACCTGGTGGCGCCGGTATTGCTGGTGGCCAGCGGGGCGGGCAGAGGCTTCGCCCAGATCGTGGAGAACATCACCGAAGCCACCGAATCGTTTGGCGAGATGAACTGCAACTTTCTGGGCGTGGTGGTGAATCGCTTCGAGACGGACAGCTTTACCCGGGACACGGACAAGCTGCGCGAGATGCTCGTCAAGAAGGGCATCAAGCTGTTCGGCACTCTGCCTTCCCATCCCCTTCTTTCCCGCCCGCGCTTGAAAGAAGTGGCGGAGAAGCTCGGAGCCAAAGTTGTATACCAGGGCGACGACCTGTCCAAGGTGGTTACGGACGTGAAGATCCTGGCCATGACCCCCGAGCATGCGTTGAGCTACGTGGGGGACATCGACGGTTACCTGCTGATAACACCGGGAGACAGAACCGAGAACATACTGGCGGCTATGGCCGCCCAGCGCTCTGTATTCTATCCCCGCTTCTCCGGGCTCATCCTGACCGGGGGGTTGGTGCCGGGGCCGAATGTGCGCAAGTTGTTCAAAGGTCAGGTGGATGCGAGCCTGACCATCCTTTCGGTAAAAGATGATACCTACGGCTGCGCCCTGAAGGTAAACGAGATCTCCGGGGAGCTGCACAAGGACGACAGGGAAAAGATCGATCTGGTAAACCAGCTCGTCAATGTTCACGTGGATACAGACCGGATTTTCAAGGAGCTGGGAACCGTGGTTACCGACGTGGTAACCCCCAGGATGTTCCAGTACCGCATTCTGGAGATGGCCAAGAAACAGAAAAAGAGAATTGCACTGCCAGAAGGGACAGAGCCGCGTATCATCCAGGCTGCGGCGAAGGTGTTGAGCCGCGATATCTGCGACCTGATCCTGCTGGGCGATACAGCCAAGATCCAGGAGACGGCCTGCAGCCTGGGGGCTGACATCGAGGCCGCGACACTCATCGATCCCAAGAACGGCGACCGGGAGGTGCTCGAAGACTATGCCCGGACGCTGTACGAGCTGCGCAAGCACAAAAGCGTGACCCTGGAGATGGCCCGGGATCTGCTGCTCGATCCGGTCTACTACGCCACCATGATGGTCTACAAGGACGATGCCGATGGCTTCGTGTCCGGATCCACCCACTCCACCGCCGACACCCTGGGTCCCGTGTTGAGGGTGATAAAGACCAAGCCCGGGGTTTCCCTGGCCTCCAGCATCTTTTTCATGGCCCTTCCAGACAAAGTGCTCGTGTACGGGGACTGCGCCCTGGTGGAGAATCCCACTGCCGAGCAGATGGCCGATATCGCCATCACCAGCGCCGACACCGCCAAAGCCTTCGGCATCGAGCCCAAGGTCGCCCTGCTGTCCTACTCCACCGGCACCTCCGGAAAGGGAAGGGACGTGGACAAGGTGCGGGAGGCAACCCGCATCGCCAGGGAGAGGAGGCCCGAGCTTCCGATCGAAGGGCCGCTGCAGTATGACGCCGCCACCTCCCAGGAGGTGGCCCGGGTCAAGGCCAGGGATTCCTCCGTGGCCGGGCAGGCGACCGTGTATATCTTCCCCGACCTGGACGCGGGCAACACGGCTTATAAGGCCGTTCAGCGGGCCGCCAACGTGCCGGCTATCGGCCCGGTCATGCAGGGGCTGGCCAAGCCTGCCAATGACTTGAGCCGCGGCGCCACGGTCATCGATATTGTCTACACCATCGCCATAACGGCGATCCAGGCGCAAGGCAGCTGAAGTGCTCAGGAGGCCGCAGGATCCGGGAACGAAGGTGAGAAGGCCCCAACGAGCGGTAACGATGCGTTCACGCCGAACAGTGTTAGTCCTCTATGTATGCCTGCCGCTGCTCCTGCTGATCGTGATCGGGGTCGGCGCTTACTCCCTGTCCGCATACCGAAAGCGAAAGGAACAGCGGGAGATGGAAGAACGTCGGCTCCTCACCGCCTTCGAGGTTCTGCTCGCCCAGGGCCGCGATCTCTTGGCCCGCCACCCGGACTTCGATCTGCAGGCCGAGAAGAAATTCCTCGACTCCCTGGCGCAGGCACCACGGAAGGAGCGGCTGCAGCGCCGCGGGCAGCTCGAGGAGCTGGTAAGCGGCCTTCGCAGCAGGCTGCTGTTCATGAGCACCGGAGCGCGGCCCGGTGATCCGCAGTGGGACCTGGTCTGCCTGTACAACAGTTACACGGCAAACGGCTTCAAGGAGCTGGCCGATACTCTGAGCTGGTCGAACACGCAGGCGGTAGAAACCCCACCGCCAATCACGGGACAGCCGGCTGCGGACGCCAGGATCGTGGCCCTGGCCAGGACGCGGGGCTACCGGCTCCGGCCGCAGGTCGCTGACCAAGCCCTGGCGGCCTGGGGCCGCCATTTGCTTCAGCCCGGCGTCCTGGCCGACTGGCAGCGCCTGCAGGCCGCGGCCCGGCAGGACGGAATCCGGCTGGAGCTGGTTTCCGCCTACCGCTCCATTCCAAGACAGCGGCAGATATTCCTGTCCGAGCTGCGCAGCGTAGAGTTGCAGGAGGCGGGCAGAGAGTACACCCCCGCCGAGATCGCTTCCGGTGCCGCGGACCGGGCGATCGAGGCCGTGCTGCGCTACAGCTCCATCCCGGGATTCTCAAGGCATCACAGCGGCTGCGCGATCGATGTCTCCGATCCCTCCCAGGGGCAGGCCTTCACCGAGTTTGAAAACACACGGGGATTCGACTGGCTTTCGGCCCGTAACTACCTGAACGCCAAACGCTTCGGTTTCATCCCCAGCTATCCGCAGGGAGCCGAAGGCCAGGGACCGGAGCCGGAGCCGTGGGAGTACCTCTGGGTGGGGGAGGAGCATCTGCGGGCGTCTGCAGGCGCCTGCCGTTGAACGTCCTGATATGAGCGATAGGTTTTTTTGGCAGCAACTGGGACTCGAGCCCGGAGCGAACAGGAGGGAGATAAAGAGGGCTTACTACCTGCTCGCGAGGCGCAATCATCCCGATATCTTCCCAGAAGAAAGAAAAGCCGTTCAGGAGCTCAAGATGATCGCCCTGAACGAGGCTTACGCCTACCTGATGAGCCAGGCCAGATTGGACCGCGGTTTTCCGGGCAGCGAGGGACCCTCTTCGGAGGAAACCGGCCGCGCCCGGGCCGGCTCGGCTTGCTTCACGGAGAGCGCCGAGGGGGCGGATCGCGGTGCCGCCAGGCAGCGGGCGGGCGGCAGCGGCGGCAGGACGGGGAAGGCCGAGCCTGCGGGCGGCCACCAGACCCAGGCAGGTGCCACCGGGGTGGCGGACACCCCGGGCAAGCGCACCGACCTGGGCTTTCACAAGGATCCCTCCTACGCCTACTACAAGCAGGGCTTTGTCCACTTCTCCCGGGCCATTCAAGGAGTGGAAGCTCTGTACCGCTCGCTCTCGCAACGCCGCGTGGTTCATTTCAAACCACGGGATGACGCTTATCAGAGGTTCGCCGACGGCCTGGTCGAGCTGCGCCGGGCCCACGAGTATTTCTCCAGGGTGGTACAGGATTTTACGGCCAGCATCTGGAAACATGATGCCAGTCTCAAGCTCGGCCGCATCGAGCGCTTTTCCACGCTGTACCGCCGTATTCTCGGCAACCTCACCACCAGCTGATGAGCCGACCTGCCGCCAAGGCTGTTTTACAGCCTGTACGGAAGCCCGGCCGGCGGCTCGCTGACGTCCTTCGGTCGCGGAGGCTTCCGCTCAGACCTGATCTCCGCCTTTCCTCAAAGCCTGAACCAGCTTCTTGAACTGCCTTCCCCGGTCGAACTCGTTTAGAAACAGCTCGAAGGAAGCCGAAGCGGGTGAAAACAGGACGGAGCTTCCCGGCGCGGCCCGGCCGCAGGCCAGCTCCAGAGCTTGCTCGAGGGTGGCAGCCGGTCCCAGGAAGGCGATCCCTCGTGCCTCCAGCAGGGCCGCGATCTTCTCCGTAGCGCTGCCGCGTAGAAGAACCACCGCTTCGGCCAGATCGATCGCCTCAGCCAGGCAGCGGAAGTCTAGGTTCTTATCCGTACCGCCGGTGATCAGCACAATTGGTTTTTTCAGGGCGCGCAGCGCCGCCGCCGTGGCCTCGGGGATAGTGGCCGCCGAGTCATTAAAGTAGCGCACACCGCCGATCTCTCCCAGGGGTTCCAGCCGATGCTCGATGCCCGGGAAACGCCGCAGGCGGGAAGCTAACGACCGCGCCTCGAGCCCGAAGCAGCGGCAGGCCAGGGCTGCGGCCAACAGATTCAGCCGATTGTGCTCGCCGAGCACCGACAAGGGGTCTAGGCGAAGGTTGATCTCACGTCCTCTCTCCCGGATAACCGCGCCCCGGACCCTCAGATACGCGCCCTCCAGGTGACCTGGCAGGGCGGCAGTGGAAAAGTAGCGCGCCTGCGCCCGGCTCTGCGCCTCGAGTCCCCGCTGCCAGGGATCCTGGTGGTTGAAAAGGGCGTATTGCTCGGGTCTTTGGGCGCTGAAGATCTCTTTCTTATCGGCGATGTAGGAGTCCATATCCGGATACCTGTCCATGTGGTCAGGCAGGATCACGGTCATCACCGCCACCTCGGGGGCCAGCAGCTCTTTTCCCTTGAGATCGGCTAGCTGCCAGGAGGAGAGCTCGAGCACGATCGGATCCTCCGGATCGATCTCTTCGAGGAAGGACAGCGGATTGACCGTGATGTTCCCGCCCAGCCTGGCGCCGGGATAGGATTCGCTCAGGCAGAAATGGACAGCCGCCGCAGTGGTGGACTTGCCCTTGGAGCCGGTAACGGCGATCAGCCGGTTGGAGCACAGCTGCAGGAACACAGACAGGTCCGTCTCCACCGGTATGCCCCGCTCCCGGGCCGCCGCCAGAAACTGGGAAGAGGGAGGGACGGCGGGATTCTTGACGACCAGGTCGGTCTGGATGAAATCTTTCCTTTCGTGGCGCCCCAGTACGGTCCGTACACCTGCTTCCCTGAGCCTGGGAAGCAGCGGCTCGAACACACCGGAATCACGGCGGCTGTCCGTCACCGTAACCCGGGCGCCGCGATGGGCGAAAAACAGAGCCGAAGCCAGGCCGCCGCCGTGCAGGCCCAGGCCCATCACCGTGACCCGCAGGGAAGGGATGTCAGCGCTGCGTATCTTCAATGCGGTATTCTTTCATATCCTGCTCGTCGAGATAGACCTCGAGCCGGATATCTTTCCAGACTTCCGTCCAGGCCGGCGGTACCTTGCGCCTGAGGTTCTGAAAGGTAGTATTGCGCTCCGAAAAGTCCTGGTCTCGAAGCGCGGCCTCTATTTCTCCCATGACCGGACGCAGGAAAGCAAGGGCCCGGTGCAGGTAGGGGAGCGTTTTCCTCCTGGTTTCGGCATCGAGGTCGATCACGTTCAGGCAGACGGTCTTGTACTTGCAGACAAAAGGGTAGAAGGGGTAGGTACGCTTTTTTTCCGGGAGGAAGAGCTTGCTGAAAAACTTGGTGAGGTCGTTGTCGATCCAGATACCCTGAACGAAGTAGCCCCTCCCGCTCTCGTCCACCCAGGTGTTGGAGATGCTCTGGTCCACCAGGAAAGAGCTGATCCCACCCGGACTGGATTGGATTCCCTTCAACGGGATGAAGGAGGATTCCAGGAACAGGACGTTGCTCGAGTAGGCGGCGGTAAGATCGTTCGAGCCCTTGCGAACGACCCGATGTATCTGTGGACGCGGCATGAGATCGAGGCGCAGGAGGTACAGGTACTGGTTATTCTCTATGCGGTACACGGTGAAGAAACTGGGTCGCAGCACTTCCGCCGGATCGAAGAGGTGTTTGAGGTCCCTGAACACCTGAGGAGCCAGTGGGAGGAGCTGCTCCAGTACACCGGCAAGAAGCTTCAGGTAGCCAGTTTCGGGGGTGGGGTTGCGCACGTCGTGGTGGATCGGCAACTGGGGTACCAGGAACTCCCGATCGAAGCGCAGGAAGAACTCCTCCACCTGGTTGTAATGCCGGCTGAAGGCGTTGCAGCCTTCAGCCGCCTGTTTCAGCATGGTGTTGAGCGTCTGGTCTGTATAGGTCAGGCGTATCGTGTTTTCTGTCTGCGGCACTCTGTCGACCTGTCTCCCGCGGCCCTATGGGGTATCTATCTGCTGGAAACGGTAGATGACCCAGTCATGCCGGTCCTGCCTCAGGTAGACCCGTTCGCTGATCCGCTGGCTCGAGTAGGCCGGTGCTCCGTCATTTGCCGCCGGGCCCCCGGAGCTTCCTGGGGAGCCGGTGTCCGCTTCCTCTTGGGGAATCGGCATCCACTTGGTGTAGCTTACCCGGAAGACGGGGTCCGGCTCGCCTCGCTCCTGCACAATCTGCAGGTCCGTTACGCCGTAGACCGTCTGCGGGGGGGCAAGGGCGGGGCGCCCCTGCTCGTCCCAGACGTTCGCCGGGACGATATTCGATCTTCCCTCGTAGCCCAGACTGACCCGGGACAGCACGTAGAGGTTGATCACCTCCCTTATCACCGCCTTGCCCGCCCCGTCGACCACGCAGTCCTCCATGGTCGTGTGATCGAGGTCGTTCATGCTGGTGTAGAAGGCTTCCACCACCTGCCTGGGGCTGTAGCCGCGGGTGACCCGGGGCGCTAGAATGTTCTTCAGCAATGATGCGGCCACGACGCCGGCCACGACCACCACTGCCGCTACGATGGCCACCGTCTTCCAGTGCTTTTGCCAGAAGACCTGCCGGCGATAGGCCTTGGTCGCTTTCTTGCGTTCCTTTTCGGCCAGCCGCTCGATTCTATCCCGCTCGGCCGCACCGATGTCCCGGTACAGCCCCTCCCGCTCGCAGCTCTGCAGGATCTCGCTCCACTGCTCTAGGGTGGGGGAGGGCGCCTCGCCCCGGGCCAGGGCGGCCATGATCTTGGAGGACAGCTCTTCCCGGAATCCGGGCTCGATCAGGGATAGGGGCAGAAGCCGGGCGTGGCGGATGCGGTTGTGGATCTCCTCCTCGGTCTCCGCACAAAAAGGGTACTCGCCCCGGATCGCCCTGTACAGAAGCACGCCCAGGCTGAAGGAAACACGCTTTTCAGGGTCCCGGAGGTCCGGATGATTGATGCATTCGAATACCCGCAGCTTGTGCTCCAGCGGTTGAAGGTTGCAGAGTTCTTTCATCAGCGCCGTGGGCAGGAAGAGCACTCGCCCCGAGTCGGGGAAGTACACCGAATCGGTTTGCAGGGAATCGATCGTTACCTCCTTTCTCTTGAGAAGCATCAGGGCCTGCGCCAGACGGATAAGGAATGGCAGCACCGCTTTATAGGGCTTTTGTATCAGCGCCTCGAGAAACGTTCCTTGCAGATACGGCCCGTACACGTACAGACGGTTCTCGTGCTTGAAAAAGCCCTCGATAGGCCATTCCCGCAACTCCCCGCCTGTAATCAGCAGCCCCGGGAGGCTGCGAAGACCGGATAGTTTGGTCAGTACAAACTCGTTCCTGCTGATCCCGATCGGAATTGCCAGAACATCGGTTTCCTCACGAGTCAGTCTGCGAGGCAAATCCAGGCTCACTTCCCTTCCTCTGCGAATACTACGGCGCTGAATACCTCGATTTCGGTTTCAGCGGAGCGCCAGCAGTCGCCGGGCAGCCCCGCTTTGTAGCAGGTGTGGGTAAGAAAGGTCTCCCGGTCCCATCCGTACTCGCTGGCTACCTGGGGAAGAAGAAGCCCGGAGTAAAGGCCGTTTCTCAACATGACGCCGTGCACTCCAACGCGTACCTCCTCGACGCTGGCCACGCGGCGCAGCGGGGAGAGCACCGAGATCTCGATGTCGATCTCCCCCAGCTCGGAAGCTTTCAAAGGGGGGAAGCGGGGATCGTTGAAGGCGCTGGCGCGAGCGGCCTCCCGCACGGTCTCGATCAGGGGCCTCGTCGCGACCACGAAGCCGATGCAGCCCCGCAGCCGCTCGCCTTTGTGCAGGGTCACGAAAGCCCCGCATTTTTCCTTAAGAGTGGCCGTGGGCTCCGGGAATACCGGCTTTCTTTCCTGCAACCGTGCGGTGATAGCCTCGCGAGCTGTACGCAGAAGGATCCCTTTTTCTTCCGCCTTGAGCTGAAACTCCATTGGTCTATTCTCCGTCCCGCTTCATGACCACTGCGGCGTAGTGAACGACCTTTTTCGGATCTTTCACGATTTCCAGAGAGCTTCCCTGTCGGAGAACCTCGACGGTGCCTCGCAACCTGCTGTGCAGGTGGAGTATAGCAGCAACACAACCGGCGCCACAAGAGGAGATGGTTCTGCGCTCGGCTGCTTCCGCCAAGGCCTGCCATTGCACCTGCTCGATCCAGGCAAGGATACGCTCCAATTCAGCCCGTCCCCGGTCCCGGCTCAGGTAGGAGCTCATGTTGGCCGAAATCACGAAGAGCACCGAGCCTAGCCGGTTGGAAAACAGCTCCCAGAGGACGTCGGCGAGGGTCTGCACCAGTACGCGGGTCGATTTACCCAGCAGGATGGGAACGATCTCGGCGCCGGGAAACAGGTGCTGGACGAAGGGAAGCTGAACTTCCAGGCAATGCTCCTCTAGGTGGGGTATGTCGTCGAACAGAAAACGGGGTGAGCGTCCGGCCAGCTCGACCAGCAGTTCTTCGGCCACCGGCACAGAGCCCAGAGGGGTTTGAAAGAGCTGTGACTGGGGGAGGATGATCCGCTCGGTCTGCTCTCGATGAACGGGCCCGATCAGCACGACCGTACCGGCCCGGCATCCGGAAACAGCCTTGAAAGCTGCGGCGGCGATGTGCCCGCAGTAGTCGAAGGCGGCGTGAGGCACGATGATACCGTAGGGAGCGCGGGCGGCGACCGGCATTTCCTCCCGCGCCTGCTCCGCCTGGCTATCCGCGAGCAGCTCGCCGATCCGGGCGGCCAGCAGCTCCTTTTCGCTGGGGTAGAAAATGCCCTCTATGGTGGAGGCGCGCACTCTCTTGCCGGCGGCAGTCTGATCGCTCATACACTAGAGAGTATTATGGATTCGGTACTGCAATGCAACACTTACATCTACTTGCCTCAGCGTTGCTCTCACGTTCCACGATCTGGACTCTCGATAGACAGTTGTCTCGCCTGGCTTCGTCACTCAGAGTTCTTCTATATTGACTAAGTAGACTAAGTTCTGTAGACTCAAATTATGAAGAGTGTCAGCACCCATGAGGCCAAGACCCATCTCTCCCGGATTCTGGACGAGGTATCGAAAGGTCAGGTTTATATCATCACCAGGAACGGCAAGCCGATTGCCGAGCTGCGCGGCCGGTCAAAGGCAAAGCGCTCCGAGCCGCACCCGGTATTGTCCGGCATCAAGATCCACTACGATCCGGTCGAAGATCTCTCCGCCGAGGAATGGGGTGAGATTCAGTGATCATCCTGGACACCTGTGGTCTCCTTTGGCTTACGGGTGATGGGACCGCGCTGTCGGCGCAAACGCTGGCGCGTCTTGATGAAGAGCCTATAGTGGCCGTGTCGGCGATCAGCGCATTCGAGATTTCCCTCAAGTGGCTCGCCCGAAAACTCGAGCTGCCGATACCCGTTCAGGAATGGTGGGACGGGGTTGTAGCCCATCACCAGCTCGAGGTGCTGCCCGTGGATGCGAACGTAGCATTTCGGGCGACCGAGTTGCCGCCGATCCATAGGGATCCCGCCGACCGCTTCATCATTGCCACTGCCGAGCGTTACCATGCGCCCGTGGTGACATCCGACGACAGATACACCAGGTACGGCGTCAAGGTTTTACGGTGAGCGCGGTCCCCGGCTCAAAACGCCGAGGCACCCCGCGCTACGATTGCCAGCGCGGCTCGAAGCGCCGGCCGCCGGTACTGCTGCCTATGCTCCAGGTCCACCCTCCCTCCGGTGCAGGCGCCGCAGCCGCCGGGGATCGAGCCGGACATGGAGGTTTTTCTCCTGGGTGGGGATGACCAGCCCCGCCTTTCCTTCTTTCACCCTTTTCAGGTATTTCACCTGCGTGTAGTACACCTCCCCCTGGCCGGACTGCCTGCCCTTGCTGTATTCGAGGGCCAGGGAGGCGGCGTCCAGGAGGGTTTCCAGAGGGATGCTTTTGCCGGGCAGCGAGCGGACGAACACGTAGGACCCGGGGTAGTCCCGAACATGCAGCCAGGTGTCGTTTCCCCGCACGAAGCGGCGCAGCAGCTCCTCGTTTTCCCTGGCGTTTCTGCCTACCAGGATCCGAAAGCGTCCCGAGGAAAAGCTCAGCCCCGGCGCTCTTTCTTTGGCTTCCTCGCGCCGGGGGCCGGGCTCCTCACGAGCCTGCTCCCGCAGCCGCTCCAGGTCGTTCTGGACGTCCAGCTTCTCGAGCTTCCTCTGCACCCGCTCCAGCTGCGCCCGCTGCTGGGCGATTTCCTCCTCCAGGCTCTTCAATCCGGATTTGGCTTTCCGGTAGCGCCGGTAGTAGCTCTCGGCGTTTTGAGCCGGGCTGAGCTCGGGGTCCAGCTCGATATCGATGCGGCTTTCTGCACCCTGTTCCGGCCCCAAGGACAGCCAGCGGTCCCCCTTGCTTACCAGGTGCAGGTTCGAGAGAACCAGGTCGGCCCAGTGCTTGAAAGTCTCGAAACCGCCATACTCCAGCCTCCTGCGTTCCAGGCCGTTGATGGACGCCTGCAGGCTGTTTTCCCTTCTCTGCAGCCGGGCCTGCAGGCTGCTTCGCAGCCTGCCCGCTTCCTGCTGCTCTTCGAGCCGGAAGTAGTGGCGCTCCACCCGCTCGTTGAAGCTCCCCGGGCCGGGGAAATCCCGAATAGAATAGCGGTCCGCCTGCCGGTCAGGCTCGGGGGAAGTGCCGTCGGTAGTGCCGGGGGGCATACCGGTGCCGGGCTCCCGGGAAGTCCCGGGCGGCGAGCCGATATCCTTCTCCGGCGCGTAGTGCCCTCCGGACACTTCCCCGCGCTTGGGACGGCGGTACAGGGCGTCGAGGATCGTGCCTTGCGCATCGGTGGCGATCAGGTTGGCCGCCGCCGCCCATAACCTGGCCCAGAGGAGCACGGTTTTACCTGCTTTGGAGATTTCGAAGCGTACGATCCGCTCGCTCCCGACCTGTTCGGCGGACTCGATCTTACCGCCCCGGATATGAGCCCGCAGGAAGGCCACGAAGCGCTGGGTCTTGGCCGCTTTGGGCAGCCGGCGGGTCAGCAGGTGAAGACGGCAGTGGGGGTTGGAAAAGCAGAGCAGCAGCCGGAAGGAGCGGCCGCGGTTGTACAGCTCCAGCACTAGGCGGGGGTGGCTCGGCTGGCGGATGTCCCGGACCAGCGAGCCGGCCAGGGGAATCTCCGCCAGGATGCAGTCGATCTCTTTCCAGTTGAGGGACAACGAGCTCTTTTCCCGTTCCGTTGCCGGCGCCGGATCAGCCGCCGGCCGTCTCGAGAAAGACCGACTGGTCGGCGGGGGAGAAGAAGACGAAGTACACGGTTTCGGGAAGCTGCGACCCGGCCAGGAAGTCGCGCACCGTCTCGAAGGCCACCCGCGCGGCCTTGTTCTTGGGGTATCCGTAGACGCCGGTGGAAATGGCCGGAAAGGCCACGGTGCACAGAGACAGCTTGGCCGCTTCCTCCAGGCTGCGCCGGTAGCAGCCGGCCAGCTTCTCCGCCTCGCCGGAGCCGCCGCCGTGCCAGACCGGCCCTACCGTGTGGATTACGTGCCCGGCCGGAAGGTTCCCGCCCGCGGTTACAACCGCCTCCCCGGCGGGAAGCCCGTCCGGGTAGCGAGCCTGGCGGAGCTGCCTGCATTCGGCCAGGATCTCCGGCCCGCCGGCCCGGTGGATGGCCCCGTCCACCCCGCCTCCTCCCATGAGCGAGGAGTTGGCGGCGTTCACGATCGCATCGGTCTTCATGCGGGTAATGTCCCCGGTGGTTACGATCAGCCTGCCGTCCAGAAGCTTCGCGTCTGCCATGATGGAATCACCTCCAGATCCGAAATCCCGTAAATCCTGCGGCTGATATAAGTATAAGGTTGATGGCCGGCAAAAGCCAGGGCGCCTGGGTCCTCTTGCGCAGCAGCACCCGGCCGAAGAATACTAAAGGTATGGCGGCCAGAGGGGCGAGGCCGAAAATCGCATGCGGCAGAGGTATACCCTCCTCGGTGGCCAGCAGAGCGATCGCGCCGCTTATCGCGGTGACCGGCAGCAAAGCCTGGGACAGGCTGCGGGCCAGGCGGTCGATCTTTTGCGGGCGCCTACGGCCTGCTTCGATGGAAAGCCCGCGGAAAAAGAACAGCGCGTGAGCCAGGAGCAGGCCGGCGGCCGAGGCCAGGTGCAGGACGGTGGTGATAGGCTGCACGGGCTCCTACTCCTTTCCCGCCACGGCCCGAGCCGGCCGGCCGCCGCCGAGCAGGAGCCGCCGCACCTCTCCAACCAGGTAGAAGGAGCCGGTGATAAGCAGGGGGCGTCGGCTTGCGGCCAGGCTCAGGGCTTCGGATAGGGCCCTGGCGGTATCGGCGACCAGGATCGCTTGCGGGTTCGTCTGCTGAAACTGCCGGTGAACCTCCGCGGCATTGCTTTCCCGAAAGGACCCGGGGGTGGTCACCACGATCATGCGGAAGGCCGGGGCGAGCAGCGCCGCCATCTCCGCCGTTTTCTTTCCTGCCGCGGCGGCGAACAGCAGCACCCCCTTCCGGCCGAACAGCCGGTTGAAGGTCTCCAGCACCCTCTGCACCGAGCGGGGGGTGTGGGCTCCGTCCAGCACCACAGCAGGAGCCTTCCGCACTATCTCCATTCGGCCGGGAAGCCGCGCCCTGGAGAAACCCTGCCGCAGCGCCTCGGGACTCAGGGCCAGCTTCCGGGCAGCCAGATGGACCAGGGCGGCGTTTTCCCCCTGGAAGTCGCCGATCAGCTCCAGATTGTAGCGCACCTCCTGCTGGCCGCGCAGGCGAAAGCGCAGCTCGGTCCCGGCCGGGCTTGAGCGCGCCTGGAAAGACTGCAGCTCCCGGTCCAGGAACAAGATGGGGCAACCCTTCCGCTCCGCCGCCTCCTGCAGTACGGCTTCCACCTCCGGCTGCTGGGGGGAGGAGAACACCGGGGTCCCGGGCTTGAAGATGCCGGCTTTCTCGTCGGCCACCGCCTCCAGGGTGTCTCCGAGAACGTCGGTGTGCTCCAGCTCGATGGGCGTGATCAGGCAAAGCTCCGGAGCCACCAGGTTGGTGGCGTCAAGCCGGCCGCCGATGCCGGTCTCCACGACCACGAAGCGGCAGCCGACGTCATGGAAGTAGCAGAAGGCCAGCAATGTGAGCAGCTCAAAGGTGCTGGGGGGGCCGGCGGAAAGCAGGAGCGGCTCGGGGAGGCTGTCCACGCAGGAGCGGATGCGGTCGGCCAGGCCGAGCAGGATCGAAACCTCCGCTTCCTCGCCGATTACCTGCATCCTCTCCAGGTAGCCGGTAACGTGAGGGGAGGTGTACAGGCCGGTGCGCAGCCCTGCGGCCTGCAGCGAATAGGCGAGAAGCGCGGCTGTGGAGCCCTTGCCTTTGGTTCCGGCGATGTGCACCGTTCGGTACTTCAACTGGGGGTTGTCGAAGCTTTCCAGCAGCAGCCGCATCCTATCCAGCCGGTAGGTGCGGGCGCTGAACAGGGAGCCGGACCTCTCCAGGTTGGTGAAGCTTTCGATGTAGCGGAATACCTCTTCTGTGCTCTTGAAGGCCATACGCCGCCTTCGATTCGGGGCCGCCTCGGCCGGGGGCGCCTCAGCCACTGCTGCCGGAAGCGGGCCCGCCGTCTATCTCGCCTCCGCCGCTGCTGCCGGAAGCGGGCCTGCCCAGGCCGGTTCCGGAAGGCCCGTTGCTGCCGCTTCCATCGCGGCTGCTTCCCCCCCGGCCAGTTCCAAAAGGCCCGCCTCCCCCGCTTCCGCCCCGACGGATCTCGGCCCGGCGTCGTACGGCCAGGCCGTGGGCGGTAAATCCTTCGTAGCCGGCCAGCACCGAGATGGGAGCCCCCAGGGTGTCCAGACCTTGGGAAGCCACGTAGAGGATCGAGGAGGACTTCAGAAAATCGCGCACCGACAGGGGCGAGCGGGTCCTGGCCCAGCCGCCCGTTGGGATCACATTATTGCAGCCGGCCGCGTAGTTGGCCATGGAGAAGGCGGCCTCCTGGCCCAGGAGGATCTCTCCGGCATTCTCGATCCTTTCGAGCAAAGCCAGGGGCTCCCTGCAGGCGAGCTGCAGGTGCTCCGGTGCATAGAAGTTCACGAACTCCACCGCCTGTTCCAGGGTCTCGGTCAGCACGATGCCTCCGAATCCCCCCAGGACGTCACGAACGAATCCGGCCCGCAGAGGGTCCAGCTCCTCGAGCAGCGGAGCGATCTCCCGCTGCACGGTCTCGGCCAGCGCGGCGCTGGGAGTGACCAGGAAGGCGCTGGAATCCGAACCGTGCTCGGCCTCGGTGATCAGGTCCAGGGCCGCCCTCAAAGGATCGGCGCTGTCATCGGCCAGGACGATCGACTCCGACGGGCCGGCGGGCGTGCCTATGTCCACCTGGTCGGCCAGGGCTTTTTTGGCCGCCGACACGTACAGCCCGCCCGGACCCAGGATCTTGTCCACCCTGGGAATGCTCTCCGTTCCGAAAGCCAGGGCGGCCAGACCCGGGACGCCGCCGATTCTGTAGAGCTCTTTCACGCCGCACAGAACGGCCGCGTACAGGGTGGCCGCATCGATCCGGCCCTCCCTGTCCGGGGGAGAGACGGCTGCGATGCGCTTTACGCCGGCGATCCCGGCGGGCACGGCCTGCATGTACATCACGGACGGAAAGCTTCCCCGCCCGTGCGGCACGTACAGGCCCACCGAGGCGATAGGGGTCCAGCGCTCGCCGGCGAACACGCCTGGACTAACCTCCCGCAGCTCCAGCCCTCCTGGCCGCTGCTCCTCGTGAACCCGGCGCACGTTCTCTACAGCAAAGGCTATGGCCCGCTTCAGCTCATCGTCCAGCTCATCCTCGCAGGCTGCCAGCTCTTCCTCTCCAACCCGCAAAGGCTTTCCCCGCAGGTCCGCCAGGTCGAACTTCTCGCTGTAGCGGACCACCGCCGCATCGCCTTCTCTGCGCACCGCTTCGAGGACCTCGCGAACCGTATTCACGACCTCCTGGGGAGTCTCCGCCTCGGCCCGGCGGCCGAGGGCGCTGCGCTCGCGGGGGTCCAGCCCGGCCCATTCGTACACGTTGATCCTGATCGGTTCCATCGCTACCTCTCTGCTTTCGCTCTATCGCTCCAGAAACAGGCGTTCCTCGCGGTCGTCGGCGCCGAGAGGCTGGTAGTTGAGGCGGGTCCACTCGAGATAACAGCGGGGCTGGTGACCGTCAGGATCACTCTCCAGGCTCAACTGGCTGATGCTGCAGTTGCCCATCGGAACCAGGGGCATCCAGCTTCGCTGGGCGAAAGTCACTTTGATCACCCACTGCAGGATTCCCGAGTGGGTTACGCAGAGTATGTTCCGCCTTCCCTGAGCGGAGAGCCCGGCCAGGTACTTCCAGAGACGCTCGGAACGGCAGTACAGTTCGGCGATGCGCTCCGCCTCGGGTACACCCTCCCAGCTCGAGAGCTGGAAGCTGCGCCAGGCTTCGGGGTACCGCCTCTGGATCTCGGGCACGGTGAGCCCGGTGAAGATCCCCGTATCCAGTTCCTGCAGCTCCTCGATCCGGCGGATGTCCTCCACGCCCAGTATTTTGCCTACCTCTGTAGCGGTCTGGGCAGCCCGCTTCAGGGGAGAAGATAGGATCACCTCGACGCTCCTGTCTTGGAACCAAACGGCAGTCTGTTCGGCCTGCTCCAGACCCCTGGCCGAAAGCGGGAAGTCCTTCCGTCCCTGGATGACCCGGGCGCTGTTGCCTTCACTCTCCCCATGACGAAGAAAGTAGAAGTTGACATGACCTTTCAGGGTTTTAAAAAGCTCTACCATATTCTGCTTCAGGCGCGGCGATCTCGATCACCGCGGCCGAGGGGATTGTACCCGATTCTCGTTTCCGGGGCAATCGATGTCGTCTGCCGGCCTGCATCGACGGCCAGGGGCGCTAACAGAGCGGCTTCGCCGTACCGATACTAGTAATAGAGATGATTTACCTTATATACGAACAACAGAACCTGATCGCGGAAACGGACAGCCTGAAGTTTGTCAAAGAGGTGATCAAGACTCGCCCCGACTGCGCCGTCAAAGAGATCGGCACGGGCAAGGTGTACAGACCGAGACTGGTTCGTAAAGGCTAGAATGGATACGCTGTTTCCCGGGGCATGATCTGTATCGTGGGCGCGCTGGCTGTCGACGTTCTGGTCAGCCGCAAGCGCTTCCTGAAGTCCACCTCCAATCCGGCCTCTATCCGTCTTCGTCCCGGGGGAGTAGGGTACAGGATCTACTCCCACCTGGAAACGCCAAAGCTGCTTTTTACCGCTCTAGGTTCGGACATACTGGGCAGGTGGTTGATGGAAGAGATAGCCGAGCCTCGAGGAATCGAGGCGATCCGGGTCGAGGGCGGATCTACCTCCTGCTACTGCGCCTTCCTGCAGGACGGGGAGCTGCTGTACGGCGCCTCCGATATGAGCGTAATAGAGGAGAGCCTGAGCTGGGCCAGCCTGCGGAGCCGGCTCCCGGCGCTTGGCGCCCGGGACTTCCTGGTCATCGAGGCCAACCTGTCCGTGGAGCTCGTGAAGGCACTGCTGCACTGGGCCTCGAAACGGACCCGGGTCGTATTCGAGAGCGTTTCGGTGGAGAAGCTGCTCCGTCACACCGACGCCCTGCGGGACCTGTACCTGCTGTGCGCCAACCAGCAGGAGTTCGAAGCGCTGGGAAATTATCTTGCCGTCCCGGGGCGCGGGAAAGAGGGGAGTGCGGGCCGGGGCTCCCGCAGTGAAAGATGGATGCCGGAGTTTATGAAGCAGCGTAGAATCGCCCAGATACTGGTGAGCAGGGGAAAACGGGGAGCGAGCCTGTACCGGCTGACAGGGGAGAAAGCCCGGCGGCTGGACCTCGGCCCGAAGAGGATTCTCGCCGTCTCCGACACGACAGGCGCCGGAGACCGGCTGCTGAGCGGCTTTCTCGAACAGATCGAGCTGGACCCGGATCCGCAGGCGGCCTTAAGGGCGGCGATCGCAGCGGTCGAACGGGCCATCGAGGAGGGAACGCTGTGAAGGCGTATCTGGCCGTACGCCGGGATGTAGAGCTGGCCGTGCGACGAGGCCGGCCGGTGTTAGCGCTGGAGTCGACGCTCATCGCCCACGGGCTTCCCCGGCCGCAGAATGTGGAGGTGGCTCTGCGGGCCGAAGAGCAGGCCCGCAGCCTGGGAGTGGTCCCGGCTACTGTGGGGATCCTGGAGGGCAGAATCGTGGTCGGGCTGAGCGAGGCGCAGATACGAAGCCTGGGCAGCGAGGAAAACGTGCTCAAGGTATCCCGCCGGGATTTTCCTTACGCCTTGGCCCGCCGGCAAAAGGCAGCCACCACTGTCTGCGGCACCATGCTGGCGGCTCACCTGGCGGGCATCCGGGTATTTGCCACCGGCGGGATCGGTGGAGTGCATCGAGGCGCGGAGGAGAGCTTCGACGTCTCGGCAGACCTGCTCGAGCTGGCCCGCACTCCTGTGATCGTAGTCTCCGCAGGAGCCAAGACGATCCTCGATCTGCCCAAGACTCTGGAGGTACTGGAGACGTTGGGAGTCCCGGTTCTCGGCTACAGGACCGCCCGCTTCCCGGCCTTCTACAGCACGGAAAGTGAGCTGCCCCTCGATGCGAGGGTAGAGAGCCCGCCGGAGATAGTCGCCATCTACCGGGCCCAAAGAACTCTGGGTTTCGAGCAGGGCCTGCTGGTGGCCAACCCCATCGCCAGGAAAGCCGAGATCCCTCCGGAGATCGCGGTGGCCTACCTGAAGCAGGCTTTGGAAGATCTCTCCGACGGCGGGATCACGGGCAAGGAGGTTACCCCCTTCCTGCTCGCCAGGATCTTCGAACTTTCCGGGGGCCGGTCGCTGGAGGCCAATATCGAGCTGCTTCTGAGCAACGTGCGCCTGGCCTGCGAGATCGCCCGTTGCCTGTAAGGGAAACAGGTCTCATCGATTTTCTGGCAGCCGCCCGGGGCAGCTACGGAATCGGCGCTATGACTTCTCTCAGCTCGGGTGTTTGCCCCAGCTCCCGCTCCAGTTCCTGATCCCTCTCTCTGTTGCGGTACCCGCGATCCTGAAAGCTGTAAGTAAAGCCGGTATGTACACGGTAAGTGCCCTGGAGCAGGGCGTGAGTGTCCTCGGTCATCACCAGCTCCTCGTCGGTGGGAATTACGAAGACCCTGACCGCCGAGTCAGCGGCGGAGATGAGCGTCTCGGCGCTGCGGGTTCTCGAGATCCGGTTCTTTTTCCCGTCGACCTTGATTCCCAACTCCTCCAGGCCGGCCAGGGCTTTCTCGCGGATCAGGGGCGCCCTTTCCCCGACTCCGGCGGTGAATACCAGGGCGTCCACCCTTCCCAGGGCGGCGAAATACGCCCCGACGTATTTCTTGAGCCGGTAGGCTTCGATCTCGATGGCCAGCCGGCAGCGCTCGTCGCCCTCGGCGGCCGCAGCCTGGATATCCCGGCGGTCGGTGAATCGCTCGGTGATGCCCAGCACTCCGCTTTTCTTGTTGAGCAGGTTCTCCACCTCCTTGGCGGCCAGACCCTCCTTCTCCATGATATAGAAGCTTATGGCCGGGTCGTGATCGCCCGCCCGGGTTCCCATCACCAGTCCCTCCAGAGGGGTAAAGCCCATCGAGGTGTCCACCGAGATTCCGTTTCGCACCGCGTTGGCGCTGGCCCCGTTGCCCACATGGAGGAGGATAAGGTTGCAGGCGAACGGGTCCTTGCCCAGAAGCACGGCCGCCCGCTTGGCCACATAAAGAAAGGAGGTGCCGTGAAAGCCGTAGCGGCGCACCCCGTAGCGCTCGTACCAGGAGTAGGGCAGGGCGTAGATAAAGGCCTGCGGAGACATGGTTTGATGCCAGGCGGTGTCCATGACGGCGCAGTGGGGCACGGCGGGCAGCACTTCCCGGGCCGCCTCGATCCCCATGATGTTCGGCGGGTTGTGCAGGGGCGCCAGATCGGATAGCGCCCTGAAGGTAGCCAGCGCCTCCCGGTCGATGACCACGGATTGGGCGAACTTCTCACCCCCGTGCACGACCCTGTGCCCGACCGCGTTGATCTCCTCCAGGTCGCTGATCGCCCCCGATTGGGGGTCGGTAAGGGTTTCCAGGATCAGCTCCAGGGCTACTTTGTGGTTAGGGCACTCCTTCTCTCTCCTTACCGTGCCTTTGCCCCTGGCGTAATGCTCGATGAACGAGCCTCCCACGGTGACCCGTTCCACGATTCCCCTGGCCAGCACCTCCCGGCTGTCCCAGCTATAGAGCTGGTATTTCAACGACGAGCTTCCACAGTTGAGCGTCAGGATATCCATACTGGGCACTCCCGTTATTCAGGTTGCTACGGCGCCACTATAAAGACAGCCGGGAGCTGTGTCAATGAAGCGTTTGCGGCGGAGGTTCGCAAACGGGCGCAAAGGCGTTTTGCTCCGGGTCTCCATGATGTTCCACCCGGCCCGCCTTCCCGCGGCGCTCCATCCGGTCCTGTTTGTAAATGAGTGTTAAAGATGGGGCGGCTTGCAGCGCAGGCCGCCGCTCATCGGTGGCACGTATTTTGCAATTTCATCGTCATGGAATGCAACTCGGTCCGAAAGACAGAGCGCAGGACGCGCCAGGCTGTCGGCGCAGCGTGAACGATGGCCTGCACGGCGCGAAAATCGATCGGCGCAGCGCGAGCTGCGCCCAGCGCAGCCGGTATAGCGGCGCGCCTCACCCGCCCGGCCGCCTGCCTGCTGCTGCTTCTGTCGGCCTTGGGGCTCGAGGCCGCAGAGCCCCGGGCGGCTCTGTCCACCAGGCTGGAAGAGCTGAAATTGCTGGAGATCCGTCTGCTGCTGGACTTAGGCGATACGCGCTGGATGTACGTGGAGCACAGGAAGGCCGTTTGGCCCGATCTCGAGCCGGCACAGCGGGTTTTCGGCTTTTCCTGCCCCTGGCTGACCGTCGGCCCGGCGTCGATGGCCGGGCTGCTGCGCATGCTCTACAATCCCCTGGGCTGCGGTCCGGGCAGTTACGTGTTTCGGGAACAAACGGATATCAGCTTGGACGCCAGCCTGGAGCCGGGCGGCAGGCGGACGGTAGCCCTGTCCTTGGTGCCTGAGCATATGGAGCTTTTCTTCCTGCGCAGGGAGGAGGCCGGGGCCCAGGCTGGTGGGACGTTGAGGCTTGGGCGCGCCGATCGGCTGCGGCTGGAGCTTCTCGGGCTGCTGTCCGGCCCTCCGGCGGAGCTGGAAGAGGAGACTTCCGGCGCCGGGGAGCCCTGGTTCGCCGAGACCGCTCCCTTTCCCGGCGGGCTGCTCGGACACCTGGGCGGGTCCCTGGCTTTCGCCCTGCAGAGGCTGTCCCTTCACCTGGCCGCTGCAGCCTCCGGTGGCGAGCGGGTGAGCCCGGGCCTGTTGGGCAGTCTCCGCCTCGCCTGCCGAAGCTCGAACGCGGAGCTGGCCTGCCTGCTGGCCGCCTGCTCTGAAGGCTATTTCACTCCCGAGGGCAGGCCGGGGGAGCTGAGGTATAAGGTGGGACTGCGCCTGGATTGGCAGCCTCGGTCAGCCTGCGATTTGTACGGAGAGCTGGGCAGGGAAATCGCCAGGGCGCCGCTCGAACCCGGGGCCTTTCTCGACAGCCGCGATCGTCTTGCTGCCGGCGGTAAGGCCCGTTTGGACCTTGGCCCCGCTCGGGCCCTGCTGCTCCGAGCTGAGGTGGAAGGACTGACGGGCTGGGACTGCAGCGGCCGCCTGAGCTCGGAAAACTGCCTGGAGTTTCGCAGTGCCCTGGAGATCGAAAGAGTAGAGGTAGGGATCGGCACCGAGGCCAGGTGGCGCCGGCAAAGCGGCTGGGAAGGCTGCCTGGACCTGGATTGCGCCTGGAAACCCGCCCGCGCCCGGATCGGGTTGGAGGCCGGGTTCGCCTTTGCTCCGCAGCCCGGTTGGGGTGCGTCCGTCGATCTGGAGATCGGAGGCAGGGACAGGCGGATCTATCTGCGGCTCGAAACAGCCGAGATTCTTCCTTTCGAACGGATCGACAGCGCGTGGCGGGAAGACGGGCCTTTGGAGTTGTTTTCCCTCTGCCTTGGATGGACGGCCGAGGTGCGCCCGGCTGCTAATGCAGCCCTTTCAGACGATTCCCAGCAGCAGCCTGGCCGTCTCGAAGTAGATGGTCAGACCTGAGACGTCGATCAGGGTGGCCATCAGGGGACCGGCCATGACCGCCGGATCGAAGCCCAGGCGGGAGATGATCAGGGGGGCCAGCGCCCCGATCAGGGAGGCTACGATCACCACGAAACACATGGCCGTGCCCACAGCCAGGGCTTCGAGGAAGCCGATCTCGGGAGGCAGCAGCATGGCCCGCACGATCGTAAGCGCCCCGAGACACACCCCGATCAGCATGCCGATCAGAACCTCCTTGCCCATGATGCGGCCCAGATCGTTGAAGCGAAGCTCTCCGGTCGCCAGGCCTCGAATCATGAGCGTGGCCGACTGGGTACCCGAGTTCCCCCCCGTTCCGGTCACGATGGGAATAAAGAAGGCCAAAACCACAGCCGCCTCCAGAACATGCCTGTATCCGGCGATCACATTGGTGGTGATGGTGGCGGCCAGCAGCAGGACGATCAGCCAGGGTACACGCCGCCGCACCAGGGAAAGCACGGAGCTTTCCAGGTAGGTCGCCCGGCTGGCGGCCACGGCGCTCATCTTGTAGATATCCTCGGTCTGTTCCTCCCGGATGACGTCGATGATATCGTCGAAGGTGACGATCCCGAGGAGGCGGTGGTAGTGATCGACTACGGGCAGGGCGAGCAGGTCGTAGGTTTCGAGGATCTTGGCCGCCTCTTCCTGGTCTGTGTCCTGAAACACCGTGATGACCTTCTTGACCATAACATTCTGCACCAGATCCTCGTCATCCCCGGCCAGGAGGTCACGCAGGGAAACCACCCCGATCAGCCGCTTCAGCGGATCGAGCACGTAGATATAGTATACGGTTTCCACGTTCTGCATGGTGCGGCGGACCCAGGCTAAGGCCTGGGCCACCCGGAGGTTCGGGCGAATGGCCAGATAGCGGGTGGTCATCAGGCCGGCCGCATCGTCGTAGTCGTACTTGAGCAGAAGCCGGGTCTCCTCCTTGGCATCGTCTTCCAGGGCGTTCCACACCGACTCCCGGACCTCCGGTGAAACCGATTGGATGAAGTCGGTCAGGTCGTCCGGGTCCATCTCGGCCAGCAGGGCTTTGGCGTGCTCGCCGGTGAGGGACTTGATCAGCATCTCCTGCTTGGATATGGGGAGCTCGTGTATCAGATCGACCTTGTGCTCCAGATCGAGCACGCCGAAGATCTTCAGCTCCTTCTCTTCGTCCAGGTCGTCCCAGACCTCGATGAGCTCGCTCATCGGGATGTCGACAACCAGGCTCTTGAGCTCCTGGTCTTTCATGTCGGTCAGATATTCCCGCAGGTTGTCCAGAAATCCGCTCATCTTCCCTCCTCCCGCCAATCTCCCACCAGCAGAACCTCCCGTTCGAGCTCGAAACCGTAGGCCTCGCGAATCCTGGCCTCGAGAAGCCGGATTAGCTCGAACACCTCCTGCGCCCGGGCCTGGCCGGCGTTTACAATGATGTTCCCGTGCCACTCCGACACCAGGGCGTCCCCGATCCGCATTCCCTTGAGCCCGAGCGAGTCGATGAGCTTGCCGGTGGGCTCTCCAAAGCTCCTGTTATTCTTGAAGACGGAACCGGCTGAAGGGTAGAGGAAGTGGCCCTTGCTCGCTCGGTCCCTCTCGATGGACTGCATCCTTTTCCACATCTCCGCGCGGTCGCCCTCGACCAGGCGGAAGGCCGCCCGCACGATCAGCAGTCCGCTGTCTTGAAAAGGAGAGCGCTTGTAGCCGAAGCGCTGCGGCTCGGCCTCTATCCTGACCGTCTTGCCCTCCTGGTCGAGACACTCCACTGCGGCCAGCACGTCCGAGACCGAACGGCCGTAGCAGCGGGCGTTCATCCATACCGAGCCGCCCACGCTTCCCGGCATGGAGTAGATGAACTCCAACCCGCCGAAGCCGTGCTCCAGGGCGAGAGAGCTGGCCTCGCTGATCGGCGTTCCGGCCGCGGCGCTGAGCAGGACCTCAGTGCCGGTTTTCTCCAGGGTGCAGCCGCGTATACCCCCGAGGTCGACCACAGCCCCCCGAATTCCGCGATCGGAGACGAGGATGTTGGCTCCGGCGCCCAGGATAAAGGTGGGGATACGCTCGCGGTTCAGGAAGACGAAGGCGCCGGTCAGCTCCTCGAGATTACGCGGTGTGAGAAAAATATCCGCCGGCCCGCCCACCCGGAAACTGGTATGCCGGCCCATAGGTTCGTTGAAGGCAGCCGGGCAGGGCAGGTTGATTTTTTTCGGCATTTTCCCTACGTTTCTCACAGGCAGAGTCTATAGTCAAAGTGTGAAATAATCTACAAGGCAGATACAGCTTGATTTTCCCGTTAAAAAGGAGGAATAGAGGCTTTTGAAGCTGTTCAATACCCTTGGCAGACGGATCGAAGAGCTGCAACCGTTGGAGCCCGGCCGGGTAGGGGTGTACGCCTGCGGTCCCACCGTCTACCAATATGCCCATATCGGGAACCTCCGTACCTTCGTGTTCGTGGATCTGCTGGTCCGGACTCTGCGCCTGTTCGACTACGGGGTCAGGCACGTGATGAACATCACCGATGTGGGTCATCTGACCGACGACGCCGACCAGGGCGAAGACAAGATGTTGAAAGGCGCCAGGGAGCAGGGGGCAAGCGTCTGGGAGATAGCCCGCTTTTATACCGAAGCCTTTTTTCGGGATCTGAAAGCGCTCAACATGGAGAGGCCGGATATAGTCTGCCGGGCTACCGATCATATACAGGAGATGATCGCTCTGATCGGCCGCATCGAGAAGGCGGGATACGCCTATGAAGCCGGCGGCAACCTCTATTTCGATGTCAGCAGGCTGCCGGACTACGGGAAGCTGACCGGACAGAGCCCTGCGGAGCTCATGTCCAGGCTCAAAGCCGGGGCTCGCATCGAAGTGGACCGGAATAAGAAGAACCCCCTCGACTTCGTGCTCTGGTTTACCCGTTCCAAGTTCGAGCACCAGGCCATGACCTGGGATTCCCCCTGGGGCAGGGGATATCCGGGCTGGCACATTGAATGCAGCGCCATGAGCATGAGGTATCTCGGAGAGCAGTTCGATATACACTGCGGCGGCGTGGACCTGGTCCCCATACACCACAGCAATGAGATCGCCCAGAGCGAGGCGGCTACGGGCAGGAAGCCCTGGGTGCGCTACTGGCTGCACGGCGAGTTCCTCGTGCTGGCCAAGGAGAAAATGGCCAAGTCGACCGGAAAATTCCTTACCCTGGGAAGCCTGCGCGAACAGGGCTACGATCCTCTGGATTATCGCTATCTGTGCCTGGGCGCCCACTACCGCTCGCAGCTTCAGTTCAGCTTGGAGGCCCTCGACGGGGCCAGGGCGGGCCGGAGGAATCTGGTCGAACGTATTGTCAGGCTGCGCGAGGCCGACGAGCAGGTGAATCCGGCTGCACCCGGAAGCATAGCAGGCAAGGCGGCCGAGAGCCTCGAGGCCTTTAAGAGCGCTCTGGCCGATGACCTCAATATGCCGCGGGCCCTGGCCGTGCTCTGGGATCTGCTGAAAGACGAAACGGTTTCACCGCAGCAGCGGCTAGGCGCCGTGGGTGTAATGGACCGGGTTATCGGTTTGGACCTGGCCGCCGTCGAGCCGCAAGCCCTGGATCCGAAGCTGGTCTCGGAGATCGAGGCCCTGGTAGGCGAGCGGCAGCAAGCGCGGGATAGAAAGGACTATGCCCGAGCCGACGAGATCAGGGAGGAGCTGCGGCGGAAGGGAATCATCCTGGAAGATACACCGGAGGGCGTTCGCTGGCGGAAAGAAATTTTCTAGCCGATGTTGTAACGTTTACTCTAGGTTCGTTGTTTATAATGATGCGTGAGGGTCAATTCGATAACGTATATGAGTCCCTTTATCCGGTTCTGTTTCGAATCGCCTACCGAATCACGGGAAGCAGGACAAAGGCGGAAGATCTCTGCCACGAAGCATTCATCAAGTATCTGCAGCGGGAAGAACCTCTCCCGGATCTCGAGCAAACGAAATATTGGCTGATAAGGGTTCTTAGGAACATCTCTTTGAATTATGAGAAGAAAAGAGCGCGGGAAAGACGGGCTTATGGCCGCATGCAGAAGGAAGCCCCCTGGTTCTCACAACCGAGCGAGCATGAGTTCTTCGAAGGGGAGACCCGCAGCGTGGTTCAGGAGGCGTTGAATAAGCTGCCGCGGAAGCTCAGGATGGTTTTGGTGCTCAAAGAGTATGGGAATATGGGCTACAGGCAGATCGGCAAGATCATGGGTATCAGCGAGGGGAATGTAAAGGTGAGGGCGTACCGGGCGCGAGAGCGCCTTGCGCAGCTCCTCGACAGTGAGATCGGTTGAAGAAGAGAAGGGTATGAATTGTCCCAATGGCGACCTGCTTTCTGCGTTTTTCGACGGGGAGGTAGAGCCTCCCTGGGCTGAGAGGATTCGGAGACATATCGAGGAGTGCGAGCGCTGCCGCAAGGAGGTCGGAAGGCTCGAGATGTTGAGCCGGCTGTTGCAGGCGGACGAAGAGCCGGGCTTCGAAGAGCATCTGGAGCGAACCAGGGCCGGGCTCGCCCGGGATCCGCGGGCGAAGTTGCGTAAACCTTCCTTTTGGCGTGCCCGTATCCGTATCCCCGTACCCGCCGCTGCGGCTGTGCTGTTGTTGGTGCTGGGCCTGGGCGGGCTGCTGATTTACCTGGGCACCAAGCCCAGCTTTCCCTTCATGAGCATCAGGCGTGCGCCTTCAGGTGTTACCGAGGTTCAGGTTGCCGCCCCGGTGGAGAACCTCGAGCAGCTGCTCAAGTCACTTGATCGGCAGCTGGTGAATCAGGAGATTATATTCAACCTGCCCGATGATGCCACCTTCATCATGATCGGCGAGCCGAAGATGCTGCGGGCGGAGGATCTCGGCAGGGGGACGCGGTGGTAAGGCGCCTGTCGATTCTGTTTCTGCTCCTTCTCTCGGCGGCTGTTCTCAGCGCCCAGGAAGGAGATCTGGAGCGATTATTCCAGGATGAGAGCCTGGATTCATTGATCGACAAAGCCCTGCAGCTTCATATTACCGCCAGGATTCTGCCTGCGAACGAACAGCCGGTCTGGAACTCTCAGAGCAGGAAGGTAACGCTGCCCGGACGCTCGGTGGCGGTACGCCTGGTCGGTGAGAATATCCGCATCGACGTGGTCTTCACTCCCTACCAGGAAGAGGATGGCAGCCTGCTGCTGGTCGCCCAGGGCCAGGTATGGTACTCCGAAGTCTCTGAGGTCTCCAAGGTGAAGACCAGATATCTGACCTCGATTCAGAGCCTTCCGGTCTCATTGGGAGAGAAGGTTCTTTTCTTCCCGCTTGGAGTCTCGAACGACGCGGCCGCCACCAAGACCCTCAACATCCAGCTAGAGGTGGAGATCTTTCCCTATCGAGAGCTGCTCGACAATCCGGCCGATTGATCATGGAGGAACAGAAAAATCTTCCCAAGCCGTTCTACCGGCGTAAGGAGTTTATCTACATTACCATACTGTTCGCCCTGCTGGCCGTGCTGCTGATCAGCTCGCGGATGACGGGACGGCCGCCGCTGGTAGAGTCGATCACGCCGAAGATAGGGTTTCCCCAGGACGTGATGGTGATCACCGGGAAATATTTCGGGGAGCAGCGCAACGGAGCTGAGGTGGTGATCGCCGGATATTCGCCGGTTTCTTCCGATTACCTGGAGTGGACGGACACCAGGATCAGCCTGCGCATCCCAGAGGACGTAAGCTCCGGCATGGTGCGGGTGATCACCGGCAATGGCAAGAGCCGGGGGGTGCTTTTTACCAACAAGGAGCAGATCCCGGTCGTCCTGTCCGGGCCGGGTGAGCCCGGCCACCCCTTTATCCAGGACGTGGAACCGAATAGCGGCTCGGTAGGGACGCTCCTGACCATAAGCGGAATGAACTTCGGCCTGCATCGGGGAGCCTCCCAGGTGTACTTTACCTGGATCACAGGGGATGAATCCCGGCAGTACACGGAAGCGGACCTTTCCTCGCTGATCCCTGCCCTGGCCTACGATCTGGACTACGAGCAGTGGAGCGACCGCGAGATACAGGTCTGGATTCCTGATGGGGCTTCCTCGGGGAACATGCTGGTGGCCACGGACAAAGGCCGCAGCAATGCGGTATACGTAGAGATCGAGGGCGTAGCCGGCACCAAGTTGTTTCCCGAGAAGAGAACATACGCGGTTCAATATTCTCTAGAGGTCGGATCGGTGACGGCGGACGGAGAAAACAGGCTTTATCTGTGGGTTCCCCAGCTCGTTCAGGCTCCCGAGCAGAGGGAGATCCAACTGGTCAGCCAGGAGCCGGAGCCGTTGTTTGAAAACGTCGACGGGGTCAAGCTCTTCTGCCTGGAGAACGTGGCCGAGGGCGGCACTTATCCCGTGTTTCAGAGCTTCATGGTGGACCGCTATTCGGTGGAAACCAAGGTGAGTATAGCCAGAGTACCGAGCAGCTACGACAGCGCCCGCAAGCTGTACCGGAAATATACGGCCGCCGACACGATCGTTCCGGCCGCCGACGATAGGATCGCCAAGATAGGCGCCGCCGTGGTAGGTCGGGAGCGCAATCCCTACCGCAAGGCCCGGGAGATCTACGGGTACCTGATCGACCGCCTCCAGGCCGAGCCGGAGCTTCAGGACTACGACCCGCTCGCCGCCCTGGACAGCCGCAAGGCGAATGCCTACATCTACGCAGTTCTCTTCTGCGCCCTGGCGCGCAGCCAGGGCATCCCGGCCCGCCCGGTGGCCGGGTATCTGATCGACCGGACCCTGGCCGCTGTCAGGCACTACTGGGCAGAGTTCTACCTGGACAGCGTGGGCTGGATTCCCGTAGATCCGATCCTGGCCGAGGGCAAGATACGGGTGAGCCTGCCTCCGGAGATAAACCCGTACAACTACTACTTCGGCAATCTGGATTTCAACCACCTGGCTTTTTCCAAGGGGCTGATCGAATTGAACCAGATGGACCCTAAAGGAAGAGCGGTTCGGCGTACCGATATCCCTTCCCTGCAAGGTATTCACGAGGAAGCCACGGGAGCGCTTTCAAGCTACAGCGCCTACTGGTCCGATCTAGACGTGCTGGGTATCTACTAAAAAAAGGAGCGAAAAACTCAATGCTGGGCTTTTAGAGAGCCTTCCTGGCGTGATTTCTGGATTTTCTCCATTTTCTTGAAGTACTCGGCCTGTTTGCGGATCTCTTCGCCATCGGAAGTGAAGATGTGGTTGTCCACCAGTTTTAGCTTCTTATTCTCGAACAGCTTCTGCACGACGCTCTTGCCCTCTTCCAAGGACATCCCGACCATATTGATCAGCTCCTTGGGACCGAAATCGAAGGTATAGGGCTCCCCCGGGGGGGTGTGGATCCGGTTCTTCTCCATCTCCAGCAGCAATCTGTCGTAAAACCGGCCCAAGGGATTAATCATGATGATGTTGGTAAGCTGTCGATACACCACCCAGATCCGCTCGGCCAGGAGCTGAGTCAGGCGGGTTATCAACTGCGGCTGGGTCTGGACCATACGCTGGAAGTTGGCCCGGTTCACCGCCATCACGGTGGTGTCTTCGTAGGCGATCCCTGAAGCCGAGCGAGGCTTGTTCTCCAGTAAGGCCATTTCGCCGAAGATATCTCCGGATTTCAACAGGGCCAGCAGTACCTCTTTATCGTCCACGATCTTGCTGACTTTGATCGTCCCCTTCTGGATGATGTACAGCTCGTCTCCCGGTTCGGCCTCGCTGCAGATCATCGTATTCTTGGGGTAGAAGCGGTTGAAATCGCTGTCCCCCTTTTCCAGGTACACGGCCTTGGCATAGGGATGAATCCTGGACATACGTTCTTTGGCGGTTGCGACGTGCTCGCCGTCGGGGCAGTGCTGGAGGTAGCGGTAGTAGGCGTAGTAAGCCTGGTTGTATTGGCTCTGGCGGGCGTAGTATTCCCCGACTTTGAACAAATGGCTTGGGTGCTCGGTGGCCGTGCTCTTGAAGGTCAGACGGGTGACCGCCTCGTCGAGGTAGCGCATGCGCTTGGAAAATCCCTGGATGATTTTCATCGCCACCGGGGCGTTTTTCTCGATCAACAGGTCGTACTGGTCCCTGAGCACCGAGATCAGGGAAACGTCGGTCAGGGCCTGGGCGGTCTCGATATGGCTGTGAGCCGACATGGTGGAGATAACGCCGAAGAAATCTCCCGGACCGAGAATATTGCCCCCCTCTTCCTCGACGACCGCCACTTCCTTGCTCAAGCCGACTTTACCGCTGCGGATAATGTAAAAGTTGGCCGCATTCGGCTTTCCTTCTACGATGATATACGAGCCTTTTTTGAAGTTAACCAGCGAGAGCTGTAATGGATTAGCCATTCCTAGTCCCGGGATAGATACTGTCGCTAGTATATGGATCGGTACCGAGAATGTCAATGTTAAGCACGGGAATCCGTTACCCGGTGGTGTCGGCCTGTTCCGGCGGCCGCCTCCAGCTCATGACCCGTCCCGATGCCCAAGGCTGCGGACGCATTGCCCTCCCGCACCGCGATCTCCAAAAATCCCGAGCTTCCGATCAGGCAGAGGGGTTCCCCGGGCGCCGCCTCGGAGTAAGTAGCACGCAGTCCGGTGGCCCTGAAGGAGCCGCAGCGAATCGTCAGCTCCCGATCCTCCACACCCAGAGAGGCGAGATCGCTGCGGTGCAGCGAGGAGATGCAGTTTCCGAAGCGGTCTACGTGCAGGATGTGCCCGTGAAGCAGGCTTTCCCCCTTTCTGCTCGGGTAAACCTGCGCCAGCAGGTGAGGCTCGAGCGGCCCACCCCGGAGTAAACCGGCCTCACCCCTCGCGCACATGGCGGCGGCGGGAGCAAACAGGTCCCGCCCGTGAAAGGTGCTGCTCAGCGCACCCGCAACCCCGGACAGGTGCCCCGGTCCCCTGACCGAGGCGCTGTTCAAGGCGTAGACCTCGATCGGGGCAGCCAGGCGTACGAGCAGACTGATCAGGCCGTTGTCCGGACCCACCAGGTACCTGTCCCGGATCTCGGCCAGCAGCGTACCCCGCCCGCTGCCGACCCCGGGATCGACTACCGCGCAGAAAACGCTGCCGTCGGGGAAGTAATCCCAGGCCGAGTACAGCACGTAGGAGGCGGAGAGTAGATCGTGAGGCGGAATTTCGTGGCATAGATCTACGATGGTCAACGAGGGGTCCACGCCCAGAATTACCGCCTTCATTACCCCTACGTAGGCGTCTTTGCTTCCGAAATCAGACAGCAGGGCTACGATGTTGCCACTCATCCTTTTGGTGCTTTGGATTCTACCATCCCGGCCCGGGAATTGAAAGGTCGATGAGAATCGTGCTACGGTGGCGGAGGCATGACAGTCCGGGACCAACACTTGATATGGCGCGAGACCGGCTCCAGGTTGCTGCGGCGCTGCGGCATCTTCGACCTCTACCGCTCGCGCCGACGAGCCGCCGACGGCAGGCAAGGCGATTTCTTCCTTCTTGAAGCCAGAGATTGGGTCAATGTGGTCCCGGTGGTGGCGGAGGAGGGCGGTACAGCCTGTTTCCTCATGGTCAGGCAGTTTCGCCAGGGACTGAACCGCATCACCGTAGAATTCCCGGCCGGACTGGTAGAGGCAGGCGAGCGGCCTGAGGAAGCAGCCCGGCGGGAGCTGCTGGAAGAAACGGGCTTCGGGGCCGGCAGGCTTCAACCGATCGGCACCATCGCCCCCAATCCGGCCTTCATGACCAATCTATGCCACACTTTTCTGGCCCGGGAGCTGGAAGAACGCTCCTCGCCGGCCCTCGATGAGCTGGAGCTGCTCGAGCTGCTACGGGTGCCCGTCACGGAACTCCGGCAGTCCATCGGCCGCGAGCCTTATCTCAATGCGATGACCGCCGTCGCTCTGTACTGGTATGAGCGTACCTTGGAAGGCACAGGCGCCGACCGGAATCGAACCGGTGCATAAAGGTTTTGCAGACCTCTCCCTTACCTCTTGGGTACGGCGCCTTGATGGACCGTGGGAACTATAACAAAAACCCTCCGCTTTGTCCAGGCTGGGGCGGCAGCGGCGGCCGCGAGAGCGCCCAGAGCGTTGCTGCTCAACCCGCCTGTCTATGACTTCGCCCTCTACGACCTGTTCCTCAAGCCTTATGCCCTCTGCCGGCTGGGGGCCTGGCTCGAGAGCTGCGGGTACAAGGTGAGGCTGGTGAACGCTCTGGACTACACCGACCCTCGCAGCCGTCACCTGCTGGGCAGCCCCCGACGAGAACGTAGAGGCACGGGGAAGTTTTTCCGGCAGGTGGTTGAAACTCCGGCGGTCCTGAGGGGACTGGCGCGCAGCTACGCCCGCTACGGTATGGTGGCGGAGAGCCTGGAGGAACGAATCGGCGCCGAGCAGCCGGACATTGTGTTCCTGTCGGCCGGTATGAGCTACTGGTATCCCGGCGTGGTGGAGGCGATTCGGGCGGTTCGGCGCTTTTTCCCTCGCGTACCCGTGGTGCTCGGCGGGATCTACCCGACCCTGTGCCCGGAGCATGCCCGGAGACAGAGCGGAGCCGACTTCGTAATATCCGGGCCCGCCTTTCCCGAGCTGCCGGGGCTACTGCGCTCACTTTCCCTGCCCGCCTCTCAGTCCTGGGAGGAGGAGCGGCTTCTTCTTCTGCCCGAGGCCAACTGGGAGGCCGGGGTCCTACGGCTCAACCGGGGCTGTCCGTTTTCCTGCGCCTACTGCGCCTCCCACCGGATTAACCCGGGCTTCAGCGCCGGTCGGCCCGAATTGCTGCTACGCACGGTTACCGAGATGCACGGCCGCTATGGAACCCGCAATTTCGCCTTCTACGACGATGCGCTGCTGGCCGGCAAGGAGAGAGCTTTCCTGCACTTTCTCGAGTCCGTTCTGGCTTCCGGTCTCAGGCTGTCCTTCTTCCTTCCCAACGCGGTTCACCTGTGCTTCCTCGATGTCCCCACGGCCGCAGCCATGAAGCGTTCCGGCTTCCGGGAGGTGCGGCTGGGCTTCGAGAGCGCCCGGCCCGGCTTCCACGACAGCCTGGACCGCAAGCTGAAGCCTGGAATGCTTGCCGCCGGGCTGGAGACGCTGTTCCAGGGCGGCTTCCAGCCCCGCGACGTGATCGCCTACGTGCTGGCCGGGCTTCCGGAACAACGGGCAGGGGAGGTGGAAGAATCGATTTGCTATGCCGCTTCCTTCGGAATCCGGGTGCAGGTGGCGGAGTATTCGCCGACGCCCGGCAGCTCCTTGTGGCAGCAGGCGGTCCGGCTGTCCTCCTTTCCCCTGGCCGAAGAGCCCCTCACCCACAACAACACGCTGCTGCCCATGCGCTGGCCGGGCTTGACCGTCCGGGACCTGGAGGAGTTGAAGGATCTGGCGAGGAGATTATCGCAGGGCTGAAGCCGGCCACGCCGGCCCTTCCGAAGCATCCTTGCGCGCCGTTCCGTTCAGGGAGATTCCCTTCAGTATGGCTTCCACCTCCTGGATGGCGTTTGCCTGCCGGTTCAGGATGCGATACACGCCGCAGCAGATCGGCAGCGCTACCCCCAAGCTTCGCGACAACTCGTTGGCGTATTTGGCCGCAACCACTCCTTCGGCGAAATAGCCTATCTCCCCCATATTGGCTATCAGATCCTCGATGTCTTGGAAGTGCTCCAGCACCCGGGTAATGATAATCTCCCGTCCAAGCCTGCGGTTGCGCCCGTATTCGCTGCGGCAGGTAACTTCCAGGTCGCCTACCCCGGCGATGGAGGTGAAGGTTTCGGCGTGGGTGGCGCCCATGGCCAGGCCCAGGCGCTGGACCTCGTTCAGTCCGGCGGCCATGAGCAGGGCTTCGGTGTTGTCCCCGAAGTGGTCGGAAAGCTCGCTCAAGGCGTCAAGCATACCGAAGGCAATGGCCACCACGTTTTTAAGGGCGGCGCAGATCTGTACCCCCTTCACGTCCAGCGAGGAGTAGACCAGCAGGTTCTTGCCGGACAGGAGTTGGCGGAAGCGGATGGCGTTGGTTCCGTTTTTAGAAGCGCTGATCAATCCGGTGATCTTTCCCCGGGACACCTCCTCGGCGTGGCTGGGTCCGGAGATGTAGACCAGGTTGTCTTTGTAGATCCCGGGCAGGTAATCCTCGATGGCCTCGGTGATCAGACGGATACCCTGGGAGGATTGGACAAATCCCTTGCTCAGCACACCCACCAGGGTCTTCCCCTCCACGATTTCCACGGCGGCCAGCATCTGCTTGACGATTGCCACTACGAAGGGAGTGGGGATCGCCACCAGCAGGTATTCTTTTTTTGACAGCACGCTCTGGAGGTCCGGTGAGGCTTTCAGATTCTCCGGCAGGGTGACTCCAACCAGGTAGCGTCCGTTGCTGTGCCGACGGTTTATCTCCAGGGCCACCTCCTGTTCGTGGCACCAGATTTCCACCCTGTGTCCTCGTTCGGCCAGGAGCTTGCCGATGGTGGTACCCCAGGCGCCGGCGCCCAGCACGCCGACCTTATGTCGTCTTGACCCGGCCATCAGGGCTTTTCCGGGTACTCGTCCCCCTTCTCCGGGACCAGGCACAGGAAGCGCAGCGGTGTGGAACCGGTGTTGAAAAACCCGTGAATCTTGCCGGCTTCGGCGTGGACCACCGTGCCGCGGCGCAGCAGCTGCTCCTCGCCTTCGATTTTAACCATGCCGTTTCCCTCGAGGATGTACACGACGTGATACCAGTCGTGCTGATGGTAGGGGCTGCTGGCGCCCGGGTCCAAGGTGAACTCCCTCAAGAACCCCTGATAACCGTCCTGCGGTCCTACCAGTATTTGCTTGTACACCCTCTGCTTTCCGTCCCCGTATACGGGACGGGATCTAATCTCGCTCTCGTGACGTACCATGCTGCCAGTTTACGCGCCTTTGGCTTCCCTGACAAGCTGGCGGCGGCCGCCGGGGCTGCAGTGAGGAGGATATACTCGGGACGGGCGGCGCCAGAAGCGGCAGAATCCCCTTGACAGACATTGGTCGAGCAACCATTTGAAAACCACGTGAATATAGATTAGACTGGCAGTTGAAATCGAAATTGAAATGGCGTTAAAAAAACCAGGAGGGTTCAATGTCGCAATCCAAGCAAAAACGTCTCGAACAGAAAAGGGCGACAATCCTGGCCACGGCCGAAGAGGTGTTGATAAAGCGCGGGAAAAACGCAACCATGGGCGATATCGCACAGGCTCTGGACATGGACAAAAGCTCTCTATATTACTATTTCAAGGGCATCCCTGAAATACTGAACGCCATTCTCGACCAGGAATACTACGACTTTTCGCTTCATATAAGCCAGATTCGCAAGGAAAACAAGTCCCATGTGGACGTGCTCAAGGAGATGGTGCGGGTCATTCTGGAGTTTTACCACGACAACCTGGAGATCCTGCTCATCATCCTGACCCGGATTTTCCCGCTGTTCATTGAGTCGGACAGCAGGGAGGAATCCAGGGCGATCAACAACTATATGGAAAGCTACCGGGAGGCGAACGAGCTGATGCTGGAGGAGATCAGGCTGGCACTCAAGACCGGTGAGTTCAAGACCTGCTTCGACCCCGAAATGATCCTGCAGACCCTCCGGGGAGCGATATTCGGGGTCTGTGCAGTCTGGCGTAGAGATAAGCCGGAGCGTAAGGAGATTCCCTGTATTACAGACAGGCTGCTGTGCATGTATACGTGAGGTCGGGCAAGCAGCCACGGGAGAGGCGAGAAACAATCATGGCTTCCAAACACAAGGCGCAGAGCAGGGCTAAGGGCTCAGACACGGCAAAGGATCTCACCCGCCAGGAGCTGCCGACCAACGTGGAGCTGAAGCGGCTCCTCGATATGACGGTGACCCGGCTGGAGAACTGGAAGCTGGAAGTAGAGGCGAATCCCAATCCGCGTATGGTCCACGTACTGAAGAATATTATCGCCCAGATCGAAACCCTGACAGAGCTGACCGAAGCGAAGATCAGCTATTCCTACAAGGCTCTCTCACGCCAGATGTCCGTCCTCGTCGATGAGGTCGCCAAGCTGAACATCGCTATCACCGATTCCCTCCTCGACGACGACATCATCGATGAAGCCGAAGAGGAGCGGATCAACGAATCCCTGAAGCAGGTTCTCCAGGCGGCGGTGCACCTTATCCGCATCGTCCAGCAGGCCTTCATAGTGCGGACCGCTCAGGCCAAAAGCGCCGGCGGGCGGGAATGAGGGTGCGGATCGCTCATGCCGGGCTTCAGCGTTTGCAAAATCCGCTGAATATGCTACTATGAAAACAGCCGGAAATCTTGTTTTTCTGGCGGTATTTACGCAGTGGCGGAAGACATCGCAATCTTCATTTAGGTTGCGATCGAGGATTGCGATTTGATCCAAGGGTCGAAATCCCTATACCAGCTTGGAAGAGGGCCGAAGGATGAAGAAATACGTCTGTACAGTATGTGGCTACGTCTACGATCCGGCGGAAGGAGATCCGGATGGCGGCATCGCGGCCGGAACCGCCTTTGAGGATATTCCCGACGACTGGGTCTGCCCGGTGTGTGGAGCCGGCAAGGAGGATTTCGAGCCTCAAGACTAAGCGCGAGGTCTGCCGGCCTCTGTGCGGTCCGATCCGTTCGGGGAAGCTGCGGCCTATCGGCTTCGGAGCTGCTATGCAGGCTCTCCAGTCGATAGGTTTCTTTTTGTACTCGCTCCGACGACTACGGACTGTATGAAAACGACCGAAGAAAGCCTGCGCGCTCTGTGTCCTGAAGTCGAAAAGCGGCTGATCCGGGAGCACCTGTCGCGTCTGGAGGACCGCTATTTCGACTATTTCACAGAAAGCCAGATAGCTGAGCATATCAGCAACCTGTATTCCCTGTCTTCCCGCCAGCCGCTGCGGCTCCTGGTTCGCCCCCAGCCGCAGGGACGCCTGGAGTGTACGGTGCTCGCCTTCGACTACCCCGGGGAGTTCTCTCTGATCACTGGGATCCTGGCCGCCTCGGGATTCAACATCAACTCCGGCGAGGTGTTCACCTACTCCGAGCATCACCCCGAACCTGCGGCCAGCCGGCCGGGTGGCCGCACCTTTTCGGCCCGGCTGCGCAAGAGCCGTACGACCGCGAGCGATCTTCTGCGGCGCCGGCGGATCATCGATCACTTTTCCGGCAGCCTGGAATCCTCTGTCTCGCTGGAGATCTGGGAAACCAGGCTGCGTAGCCGACTGCTCGAGATGGTCTCGCTGCTGGAGCGGGGAGATGCAGGCTCCCTGGAGCGCGCCCGCCAGCGGGTGAACGAGCTGGTGGCCCGCTCCCTGTCCACGCTCTCGCTGCAGCCCGAAGCGGTGCTATACCCGGTGCAGATCGAGGCGGTGCAGCGCCCTGACGGGGCCACGGTGCTGCGGGTGGTTGCGCAGGACACCCCCTTTTTCCTCTACGCTCTGAGCACGGCGCTGGCCCTGCGCTCGATTTTTATAGAATCCATACGCATCCGTACGGTCGAGAATCGCATCGAGGACGAGTTTTCCTTTCTGGATGCTCAGGGCCGGAGGATAACCAAACCCGAACGGCTGGATGAGGTCAGGCTTTCCGTCCTGCTGACCAAGCAATTCACCTACTTTCTCTCCAGCGCCCCCGATCCCTACGCCGCTCTCTGCCGCTTCGAGCAGCTCGTGGAGGCGCTGCTGGAGCTGCCCGAACGGGCGAGCTGGTATGAGTTTCTGTCTAATCCCCTGGTTCTGAAAGAGCTGGCGCGGCTGCTCGGCACCAGTGATTTCCTCTGGGAAGACTTTATCCGCCTGCAGTACGAGACGCTTCTGCCGATGCTGGAGCCGCACCTGAAAGGCCAGCGCTTCTCCTCCCCCCTGGAGAGCCTGCCGGAGCGCCTCGATCGGGCGTTGGAGGCCGGCTCGAGCCTTCAGCAGAAGCGCCGGATTCTGAACGAGTTCAAGGACCGGGAGATCTTCCTGCTGGAGCTGGACCATATCGTGAGTCCCGAGGTAGATCTCCCCTTCCTCAGCCGCGGTCTTACCCGCCTGGCCGAAGTAGTGCTGGCCCAGGCCTTCAGGCTGACCGGGGAGCGGCTGGTGCAGCGCTACGGACAGCCGCAAACCGTGGCAGGGCTGCCGGCCCGCTACTGCCTGCTCGGTCTGGGCAAGCTGGGAGGCGGAGACCTGGGCTACGCCTCGGATATCGAGCTGTTATTCGTATACAGCGACAGCGGCGAGACCGGCGGCTGCGAATCCATCAACAACGCGGAGTTCTACGAGATGCTGGTGAGGGAGGCCTGCGGATCGATTCGCACCAAGAAGGAAGGCATTTTCCAGATAGATCTGCGCCTCAGGCCCTACGGAGCCTCCGGGCCTACGGCCTGCAGCCTGGAGAGCTTCTGCCGCTATTACGGTCACGAGGGGGAGGCCCATTCACTGGAGCGGCTGGCCCTGGTGCGGCTGCGCTCGATCGGAGGCGATCCCGAGCTGGGCGCCCAGGTAGAGCGGCTGCGGGACGAGATGCTGTACACCGGCCGGCCCTTGGATCTCAAGTCCCTGCGGGAGGCGCGGCGGCGGCAGATGGACGAGCGGACCCGCCGGGGGGAGCTGAACGCCAAGTTCAGCCCCGGAGCGCTCCTCGACCTGGAGTACGCGGTGATGCTTCTCCAGGTGGCTTACGGGGCCGACAGAAGCGAGCTGCGCACTCCCTACATGCGGGAGGCGCTGAAGCGGCTGCAGAAGGCGGGTATCCTGGCCCTCGAGGAAGCGGAGCGTCTGGCCGACTCCTATGCGTTCCTGCGGCGGTTGATAAACAGCCTGCGGATGCTGCGCGGCTCGGCCCGGGACCTGTTTCTTCCCGAAAGCGAAGCCGACGAATTCGTTCATCTGGCCCGCAGAATGGGCTACGCTCCGGGCGGGGAGCTTGCCCCGGCGCAGAAGCTGCACCTGGATTTCGAGACCCATACTGCCTTCGTTCGCGCCTTCGTAGAGAGACACTTCGGCCGGGAGAGCCTTCCTGCCGCCGGAATCGGCAATGTTGCCGACCTGATACTCTCGGAGAGCCTGTCCGTGCAGGCGCGCAGGAGCATCCTGCAGCGTTCGGGCTTCAGAAATCCGGAAAGAGCCTTCACCAACCTGCGCAGGCTGGCTGCCGCCGGGCGGAGTCCGGTGCCGTTTGCCCGGCTGGCTATACTGGCTACGGACCTGCTGCGCCATCAGAGCGACCCGGACATGGCGTTGAACAACTGGGAGCGTTTCCTCGGCGTCCTGCACGATCCTGAGGTGCATTTCGGACTTCTGCTCTCCCAGCCGCGGCGCTTCGATATCCTGTTGAGTATTTTCGCCGGCAGCCAGTTTCTCTCCGATTCCTTGATCCACGCGCCGGAGTTTTTCGAGTGGGCCACGCTGCCGGAGCATCTGCACCAGGTCCGCCGGCGGGAACAGATCGAGTCCCTTTTCAGGCAGGTGTCCCGGGAAGCTCGCAGCACCGAAAGCTGGCGCAACGAGCTGCGCAGGTACAAGCGGCGCGAGATCCTGCGCATCGGCATCCGGGACATCTGTCTGGATGTGCCGATCGAGGAAGTCATGCAGGAGCTTTCTGTGCTCGCCGAGGTCCTGATCCAGGTCGACCTCGATCGTATCTGGGAAGCTTCCGGAGCGCCGCAGCTCGCCGAGCGGTTTTGCCTGCTGGCCTTCGGAAAGCTAGGAGGCGAGGAGCTGAACTACAGTTCGGACATCGATCTGCTGGCCCTGAGCGGCGACGCCCTGACTCCAGAGAGCGAACAGGTGTTCCACCGGGTCATGGAGAGCCTGCGCGAGGACTTCAGCCTACACAGCGAAGAGGGCTTAGTCTACAGGCTCGACCTGCGGCTCAGGCCCTTCGGCCGCTCCGGCGAGCTGATCGGATCACTGGCCGGGGTCTCGCGCTACTTTCGGGAGCAGGCATCGCTGTGGGAGATCCAGGCACTGCTGAAAGCCAGACCCGTGGCCGGGAACCGGGCCATCGGCGCCCGTTTTCTGGCCGGAATCAGCGATCGATTTTTCGAGCCTCGACGGGCCGAAGCGGTTCTGGGCTCCATCGAGAAAATGCGCCGGGCCGCCCAGGACAGGCTCGGCCAGGGCATCGAGTCCGGACCGAACATCAAGCTGGGAGCGGGGGGCATCCGCGACGTGGAGTTTCTCGTGCAAGGCCTGCAGTTGATCGAAGCCGGGAAGAGAAAGGGGGGATCGGGCCTACGGGAATTCCGGCGATTGAAGCAGGGACTTTTAGCCGGAAATACGGTTGACGCCCTCGAGGTGCTCAAGGAGGCGGGGATCGTTCCGCCCCCGCAGGCCGAGCAGCTACGTCGGGACTACCTTTTCCTGCGCCGGATAGAGCACTACCTGCAGATCTTCGAAGACCGGCAGACCCACACGCTGCCCTCCGGCGAGGCGGACCTCCTGGCCCTGTCCCGCCGCATGTTGGGGGTGGAGGCCGGAGTGCCCGAGTTCCGCGAACTGCTGGATTCCTGCATGGCCCGGGTCGCAGACTGCTACCGCCGTTTTCTCATTGACACGGCGGGCGGCAGCTCATAGAATCCCGGCATGGATCAGCCGGCTCGGGAATTGAACCGTAAACTCACAGGCACGATCGCCGGCAGCCTCCTCTCGGAGCAGGGCCGGCGGCTGTATTTCCCGAGGGGAATCGTAGCCCAGGCTGTGGAAGCGCAAGGGGAGGTCTGCCGTTTGAATGCCACCGCCGGGATCGCCGCCCTGAAGGGAAGGCCGCTTTTCCTCTCACCGGTCAAGGAGCAGCTACCCTTTCTGGAGCCCGAGGAAATATTCTCCTACGCCCCGACGGCCGGGCTTTCCGAGCTGAGAGAGCGGTGGCTTCGGGAAATGATGGACAAGAATCCTTCCCTGGCGGGAAAGGAGACCTCCAGGCCGGTAGTTGTCGGCGGCCTGACCCACGGTCTGTCCCTGATTGCGGACCTGTTTGTGGATGCGGGTGACACTGTGGTGATGCCCGAGCCGTTCTGGGGCAACTATAATTTAATTTTCTCGGTCAGAAGACGGGCCCATATCAAAACGTTCTACCTGTTCGACCGCCGCGGGGGTCTCGACCTGGACTCGTTGGAGCGAGCCTTGGGCAGGGCGGGAAGGGGCAAGGTGATCCTGCTGCTGAACTTCCCCAACAACCCGACCGGGTATTCCGTGAGGCGGGAAGAAGCAGACCGCCTCCACGAGCTGCTCGCCAAGGCAGCGGCAGGAGGGCGACGGCTGCTCCTGGTTCTGGATGACGCCTACTTCGGGCTTTTTTACGAGCAGGGAAGCTACACTCAGTCGATTTTCGCCCGGGCTGCCGATCTCCACGAAAATATTCTGGCCGTCAAGGTGGATGGAGCCACCAAGGAGAACCTGGCCTGGGGTCTGCGGCTGGGTTTCGTGACCTTTGCCTCCAGCTCGCTGGGGCAGGCGCACTATGCGGCGCTTGAACAGAAGCTGATGGGAGCGCTGCGCTCCTCGGTGTCCAGCTCCAGCCGGCTAAGCCAAAGCTTACTGCTGCGGGCGATGAAAAGTCCGGATTATCTGGGACAGAAGCGGCGGATCTTCGACCTGTTGAAGCAGCGTTACCTGCGTTCCCGGGAGCTGCTCGCGAGCCTGCAGGGACCCCTGGACGTGCTCCCCTTTAACTCGGGCTATTTCCTGTGCTTCCGCACCGGACCGGATGAGGCCGAGCCTCTACGTCGCGTTCTGCTCTCCGAGCACGGTATCGGCACGATCTCGCTCCGGGATCGCTATCTGCGGGTGGCTTATTCCAGTGTAGACGAGGAGGAGCTGGAAGAGCTGTACCGCCGCATCATGCAGGCTGCTGCCGGGCTGCGGCGCTGAGGGGATCGGCGGTTAGTCCGGGCCGGGCCGGTACAGACGGCCCTGTCGGGTATCCCTGGCTTGCAGCTCCCGGCGCAACCAAGAGAGAAAAAGGGGCTTGGGTGCGAAGCCGAGCGGCGCGGCCAGACGGGCCGGCGGAGTATCACAGATCAGCCGCATGATAACCGTTGCCGGAGGGAGCAGCTCGAGAGCCCGAACCGTATACTCCAGGTGCCGGCGATCCGATGGCACCGAGATCTCTCCGGCCAGGTATTCTGAAAAAAGAGGCGCGCCCTTGGGAACGTGCAGGTTATGGATCTTCACGCCGTCGGGATCCAGGGCCGCCAGATAGCCGACGGTGCGAAGGATCTCCTGCAGCCCTTCCCCGGGCAGCCCGAAGATCAGGTGAACGGTAAGCTTGAGTCCCAAGCCTCTGAGCAGGAGGTAGGCGCGTTCGAAATCGGCCACCGTGTGTCCCCGGTTGATCCTCTTCAGAGTGCCGTCGTCGGCCGACTGCAGGCCCAACTCCACCCAAACCTCGAAATCGGGGCTGCGATAGGAAGCCAGCAGCTCGGCTACCGCGGTATCGATGCAGTCCGGACGGGTCGAAACGATCAGCTCTTTGAAGGGAGCGCAGCTTAGTGCGTAGTCGTAGGTCTTCTTCAGTCTGTGCACAGGGGCGTAGGTCCCGGAAAAAGCCTGAAAGTAGAGGAGATACAACCGGGCTCCGTAGCGAGCCGTCAGGAACTCTCTGGAGCGCTCGATCTGGGAGCGCAGGGCATCCTGGCCGCCTTTCTCTGTAGCCGCCTCGCCGCTCAGGTAGGCCGCCCTCGAGCCCCACTCGTCGCAGTACAGGCAACCCGGAGAGCTGCGGTCGGGCCCGCGGTTCGGACAGGAAAAGCCCGCATCCACGGAGACTCTGTACACGGGCTGTCCGTACTTGTCTTTCAAGTAGCGGGCGTAGCTGCGAAATCTCTCTGCCACTTTTTTTCTTCGCTCTCCTGGCTATCATACAGCGTGGCCCGGGATTGACAAGAGGGAAGCGCTCCCATAGAGTTGCTTCGGTGAATCTCCGAAGCTCCGGTCGAAAAATTATCCTTCTGGCCTTGCTGTACGCTGCCTTCGCTACGGGCTGCAGCCTGTTGCCGGAAAACATTATAACCCTCTGTACGAATCGTCCGGAGATGGCCGCTTATGCGGAGTATTTCAACACCCTTCCGAGCGACTACAAGGTTGTCATCTCTTATCAGCGTAACCCTGTCGAAATGGTATTGAGCAAGAGCCGGGATGCCGATCTGGTTCTCGGACCGTGGCTGAACGGGAGCGACTGCCGCCGGCTTCTCGATCCGGTGGACAGGTTGTTCAGGAAGGCCCAGATAGCCCGGGAAGATTTCTATTCGGGACTTCTGAGCGCCGGGATGAGGGAAAGCAGACAGCTGACGCTGCCCTTTTCTTTCAACCTGCCGGCTGTGGTGTTCCTCAGCACCGAGCTCAACGGGGACATTTCCAATCTGTTCGTTTCGCTCCAGTACCTGAAAGAGCAAAGCGGCCGGTTTAACCGGAGCGTCCGGGGACGTCTCGTCCGGCAAGGGTTTTCGCCTCTTTGGCATCATGAGTTCCTGTATACGGCTGCCTCTTTATTCGGCGTCCAGTTCCGCGAGACCCCCGAAGGCAGCGTACACTGGAACTCAGCCCGCCTGCAGGAGATGCAGGCATTCTGTTCCAGCTGGATCGAAGAGGTCAACTTGGGCTACGACCAGGATGCTCAGTTCAGCCGCAAATATCTGTACGAGCCAATGCCCAAGCTTCTCGACGAGGGCAGGATTCTCTTCTATTCCGTCGATTCCTCGCAGCTACTCGCGAGCTTGGAGGACCAGGCCGAAGAGGCCGACTTTCGCTGGCTGGGCTCGGAAGACCGGATCCCGGTCAGCGAGGAAATTCTGTACTTCGGAATCCCCAAACGTTCGCGAAACAAGCGCGGCGCCCGGCTCTTCCTGGCCTGGATATTACAGCCGGAAACACAGAGCAGGCTCTTGGAGATAAATCAGGAGAAACGCCTGAATACCTTCGGGCTCGCCGGCGGGTTCTCCTCCCTGCGAGAGGTCACCGAGCGGGAGTTCCCCCAGTACTATCGGCGGCTCCTCGGCCGCATACCTTCAGAGGAGCTGTTCGCCGTTCCCAAGGCTCTTCCTGAATCCTGGGGAGAGTTGAAGGCACAGGTGGTCATCCCCTGGCTGGCGGACTATGTCCGGCACAGGATCGACGAGCAGCTGCTGGCGCAGCGCCTCGGCGAGTTCAGGGAGGAGACGGCCGGCAACTAGGCCGTGGAAATGTCACTAACCACCCCTCGCGCCGCAGATCGGTCGCTTGGGAGACCGGCGGCAATGCCGGAACCGGGCGCCTTGACAGGGCAGCCGCGATGCAGTAGTCTTTTTAGCCATAAGATAAACCTTTTGATGGAGGTGCCTTGATGGCAACTGTAGAGTTAAAGAATCTGAAGAAGATCTACGAGGGAGGGGTGCTGGCCGTAGACAACGCCAATATCACCGTGAACGACAAGGAGTTCGTCGTGCTGGTAGGACCCTCGGGATGCGGCAAGTCCACCACCCTGCGGATGATTGCGGGTCTGGAGGAAATCACCGCCGGTGAGCTGTATATCGATGGCAAGCTTATGAACGACGTAGCCCCCAAGGACAGGGACATCGCCATGGTGTTTCAGAACTACGCCCTATACCCGCACATGACCGTCTATGAGAACATGGCCTTCGGATTGAAGATCCGCAAGTTCCCCAAGAAGGAGATCAGCGACCGGGTGCACGAGGCGGCCAGGATTCTCGACATCGAGGAGCTGCTCGACCGCAAGCCGAAAGCTCTCTCCGGCGGCCAGAGGCAGCGGGTGGCCGTGGGCCGGGCCATCGTGCGTAAACCCAAGGTATTCCTCTTCGATGAGCCCCTTTCCAACCTCGACGCCAAGCTGCGCGTGCAGATGAGGGCCGAGCTGTCAGCCCTGCACAACCGGCTGCAGGCCACCATGGTGTACGTGACCCACGACCAGGTGGAGGCCATGACCATGGGAGACCGCATCGTGGTGCTGAAGGACGGCTACATCCAGCAGATAGGCTCGCCCCTGGAGCTGTACAACAAGCCGGTCAACCGTTTCGTGGCTGGCTTCATCGGCTCTCCGCCGATGAATGTTATGAAGGCGACGGCGAAAGAGGACAAAGGAAAGGTTATGGCCGACGAGGGGGACTTCCAGATAGTCCTCTCGGCCCGGCTCGCCGATGCGGTACGCTCCTATGCCGGAAAGGATGTGCTGTTCGGGATCCGGCCCGAAGACCTGGTGGTGGCGGATAAGCACATCGAAGGGGAAACCTTCAACGCCAAGGTGGAGGTTGTCGAGCCTCTGGGAGCGGAGATCCTGCTCTACGTGAGCACCAGCCAGCAGCCGAGCATCATCGTCCGCACTCCGCCGCACTACGAGTTCCACGTGGGCGACACGGTAACCCTAAAGCCCGCCATTGACAAGATTCACTTCTTCAATGTGGAGAGCGAGAAGGCGATTATATAGGCCCGCCGGCGCGGGCATCGTCAGGGTAAAACAGGCTGTCCCGGATCGTTCTGCGGGACAGCCTTTTTGTTTATTTCTGCCTGGCGGCCAGTTGATATTCGTTTACGATCGACTCCAGCTTGCCGCCTCCACCCACGCTGTTTTTTTCTATAACCGAGATCATGGCGTCGATGATCCCCTCGCTCTCGGATTTGCCGGTCATTGAGCAATACCCTTTGAAGATATTGTGAATCGGCACCGGTACTCCCTTAACCAGCACATCGATCTTTTCCATGACTCCCTCCTTAGGTCGAGTGATTTTTATCTAAGCTGAATGAAAGCAAGTTCCGTGCCAGCCCCGGTTGGAAATTACTTTCAGTAATTATTTTTCCAGTAAGCACTTGTCATGTACCCCGGACAACGAGCAGCCGTTCCCTGTGTGAGGAATTACAGGATCGTAATTACAGGGCCCCGAAGGATTACCAGTTTGTCGACCACCAGTCCACAAGCTTAGAACACAAGGAGATTGCTAAGATTTAAAAAAAAACTTGATTCGGTGTTCCGGTGGGTTTACCATGAGGTGTCCCTGTCTCGCCCCGAGAGGCGTGTTACGGGCAGGGTAATACAAAATTCCGAGGAGGTCCTATGGACGCTATAATCATCATGGTCGTAGCTTTCGTCGGCTATCTCCTTGCCTACAGGCTGTACGGTCGGTTTGTGGGCAGGAAGATATTCGCCTTGAGCAACGCCGCCAAAACACCGGCCGTAGCGATGGAGGACGGGCAAGACTACGTGCCCACCCGCAAGGGGATAATCTTCGGGCACCACTTCACCTCGATCGCCGGGACCGGACCAATCGTTGGACCGGCCATCGCCATCATCTGGGGTTGGGTGCCCGCTCTGATCTGGGTGTTCGTTGGCACCATCGTCATGGGTGCCGTGCACGACTTCGGCGCCCTGGTGATGTCCATGCGCAACCAGGGTAAGTCGATCTCGGAAATCACCTCCAAGTATGTGAACGCCCGCACCCGCACGATCTTCTTTCTGGTCGTACTGCTGGAGCTGTGGATCGTGATCGCGGTGTTTGGACTGGTCATAGCGATCATCTTCAACATGTACCCGCAGGCGGTGTTCCCGGTCTGGTTGGAGATTCCCATCGCCATACTCCTGGGCTGGATCATCTACAAGCGAGGCGGAAACCACGTGTTGTTCTCCATACTCGCGGTGATCACGATGTACATCACCGTGGTAATCGGCGCCTACCTGCCTTTGAAGATGCCTGCCATCGCCGGGATGCCAGCCACTGGAGTGTGGTGCATCCTCTTGTTCATCTATGCCTTCATTGCTTCGAGCCTGCCGGTCACAACGCTTCTGCAGCCGCGGGACTACATCAACTCCCATCAACTTTTCATTGCCATGGCCCTGATACTCATCGGTGTCGTTGTTGCGGGGGCCCTGGGCAAACTGCAGGTGGTGGCTCCGGCGGTACAGGCAACCCCCGAAGGAGCGCCTCCCCTGTGGCCGATGTTGTTCATCACCATCGCCTGCGGCGCCATCTCCGGTTTCCACTCCCTAGTGTCCTCCGGAACCTCCGCCAAGCAGGTGAGGCGGGAAGAGGACGCCCTGTTTGTGGGCTACGGTTCCATGGTGTTTGAGGGTGTGCTGGCTACATTCGTGATTATCGCGGTGGCGGCCGGTATCGGCATCGCTTACACCACGGCCGATGGAGCCGTTCTCACCGGAACGGCTGCCTGGACGCACCACTACGCCAACTGGGCCGGCGCGGCCGGTCTTGGATCGAAGGTGTCTGCCTTCGTCGTTGGGGCCGCTAACATGATCGCTGTCTTCGGTATTCCCAAGGCCATCGCCATCGTCATCATGGGCGTGTTCGTGGCTTCGTTCGCCGGCACCACTCTCGACACCGCCACCCGGATCCAGCGCTACGTGGTCCAGGAGCTGTCCGGAGACATCAAGCTCGGGTTCATGCAGAACCGCTATGCGGCTACCGCCTTTGCCGTGATCACTGCTGCGGTTCTCGCCTTTGCCACCGGTGCCTCCGGAGCCGGGGCCCTGACTCTCTGGCCTCTGTTTGGCGCCACCAATCAGTGTCTCGCCGCGCTTGCGCTTCTGGCCATCACTGTGTACTTGAAGCAGAGAGGCGGACTTCGCTACCTGGTCAGCGGCATTCCCGCGGCCTTCATGATCGTCATGACCACCTGGGCACTGGTATACAATGAGATCACCTTCATCAATTCCGGCAATGTTCTGTTGATGGTAGTGAATGCTTTCGTACTCCTGATCGCCCTGTGGATCGTGGTTGAAGGTCTCGGAGCCTTCTTCGTTTCCAAGCCATTGGAGGCCAGGGCTCAAGCCTGAGGATCGCCGGTTTCTCGCTCATGACAAAGAGGAGACCCTCTGCGGTCTCCTCTTTGCTTATTTCCCTGTGACCGGGTAGAATGCTCGCTATGAATGAAGGTTTTTCTGAGCTGCTGCGAACGTTGAATCGGCTGTTCTGGGTGTTGACCCTTCTGGCCGTTGCCTTCCTGGGATTGGGTTACCTGCTGCATAGAACGAACGTCACGCTCTCCCCGTTCTTTGGCGGTCTGCGAGCCTGGGGAATCGTCCTGCTGTTGGTCTCCGCGTTCCTCGGAGTAGCCCTGCCGATCCTGCTGAGGACTTTGTTCAACAAGAGCGCAGTGCGTGCGAAGCGCGTGCAGTGGGCGGATTTCGCGACGCATCAGAGGCGCCTGGTGGCGATCTCCATATCCGCCTGCTACGTGGCCGGCATCTCCTATTTGTTGGAAGTGCCTTCTTTCTACCTGTACGGATCGGTCCTGTGCGGGTTATACGGAATATACAGCGCCATCCCCCAGGAACGCAAACTGAAGGGAGAGATCCGTTTCTACGGTCTGGAGGACAGATGAGCCTGCGCCGGTGGGCCGAACAGCTCCGCCTGTTCTTCAAGGACCTGCAGATCGTCAACAGCAACAAGGCCACCGATCTGCTGGAGTTCGAGGTCATCGAGCTGGACAATATCTTCACCCTGCTGCTGTTTGGATCCTTCGTGGGCATGCCGGCACCTCCGGTGCATATCACCCTCCAGCTTCTTCCGCTCATGGAAAAAGAGGTGCGGTTGATGCTGGAGCGCGTCGGGGTGGCCCATGACGCCCTGGCCGATGTGGTTTCCACATTGGGGGAGCCGTGAGCGCCCGGATTCTGTTCTTCGTAGGCAAGGGAGGGGTGGGCAAGTCCACCAATTCCTCCCTGTTCGCCCTGAAGCTGGCCGTCAGCGGCAAGCGGGTGCTGTTGAACTCCATCGACCCGGCTCACAACCTTCATGACATATTCCAGGTGCCCCTCGATTCGCGGCCCAAGAAGCTCGCAGACGGCCTGGAGGTCATGGAGACCGACCTGGACGAGTGGGTCAAGCGGTACCTCAAGGAGACGGAGCGGGACTTCCGCTCCGTGTACAAGTACCAGGAGGCTTTCAACCTGCACCGCTACTTCCGGACATTGAAGTATTCTCCCGGGCTGGAGGAATACGCGGTGCTGCTCGCACTGCTGGACACCCTCAGACGCTTCAACGACAGGGACTACATCGTGTTCGATACTCCTCCGACGGCGCTCACATTGAAGTTCCTGGCCCTGCCCGATGTGTCGCTTCTCTGGTTGAGAGAGCTGTCCCAGCTCCGGGAGCTGATCCTGAAGAAGAAGGAAATCATCGCGCGCATCAGGCAGGGAAAGTCCAAGGCCGGTAAACAGCGGGACCCGATTCTGCGGAAGGTTGCGGAGCTGGTCGACCTGTATCGGGGCCTGGCGGATCTACTGAAAGACGGCTCTTCAACCCGTACCTTTCTGGTCCTGAACCCCGACGAGCTTTCCCTGGCCGAATCCCGGCTGATCTGGAAGGAGCTCAGGAGATTGGGCATCTCGATTCCCTATGTGATCCTGAACAAGGTCGCCCGCGGCCGGGCCGGCACTGGCCCGGCGGGAGGCGACTTTTTGCGGCGGATTGAGAAGGAGTTTCCAGGTTCTCGGCTGCTGATTCTGCCGCAGTGTGCCGGGGGGCAGCTCACCGGTATGGAGAGTCTCGGCGCAGTGGAGCTTCCGCTGGACGTCGGGGAGGTTTGAAAACGGGTGTGAATGAAGCACGTGCAGAAAAGGAGTAGAGTATGGGAAGGCTGGAAGGAAAAGCCGCCCTGATCACCGGCGGCGGTACCGGGATCGGACTGGCGGTGGCCAAACGGTTTCACGGAGAAGGGGCGTTTGTCGTTATCTGCGGCCGGCGGGCGCAGCTTCTCGAACAGACCGCCTCACGGATCTCGGGCGCCGGCGAGCGGGTACTGGCGGTTCCCTGCGACGTGACCGACGCCGGCCAGGTCCGCAGGCTCGTCGAGCGGGCGGTGCAGGCTGCGGGCCGGATCGACATACTGGTGAACAATGCGGGGATCATGCGCTTCGGCAAGCTGGAGGAGGCGGATGAGGGGCAATGGCAGGAGCTGATGAGCGTGAACGCCTACGCCCCCTGGCGGCTCATGACGGCGGTCGCCCCGTTGATGCGCAGGCAGGGGGGAGGATCGATTATCAACCTCTCCTCCATCGCCGGTATCAAAGCCCTCCCGGGCGCCGGGATTTACTGCACCAGCAAGGCCGCCCTGCAAATGCTCTCCCAGGTAATGGCCATGGAGCTGGCCAAGGACGGGATCAGGGTCAATCTGATTGCGCCGTCGCTGGTTGAGGACACGGAGCTGGCTGATCCGATTTTCGGCAAAGACCGGGTGGTGGAGCAGTTCTACGAGAAGCTGCGGCCGCTGCATCCTCTCGGCAGGAGCGGAAAGCCGCAAGATATCGCCGATTTGATTCTGTTCCTGGCCTCGGAGGAGAGCGACTGGATCACCGGCGATGTGATTCCCATAGACGGCGGACGTCACCTGGCCACCAACCGACCGGAGGTGTGATCTTCCGGCTGCCAGCCGGCAGTCGCAGGACAGAGACGCCGGAGTTCGTTGTTACACGTTGACGATCTCGATCCAGTGCTCGGGGAACTCCTGCTTGAATCCGTCTTCGAGATCCTGCAGGGTGTCAGACTGCTGGACCAGGGACAGCAGGGTGCAGCAGCCGTGGGTGCTGTGGATAGCCTTGGTGAACACGTAGAGCTTGTTGCGTTTCTCGCTATAGCGCACCCGCTCCACCAGTCCCAACCGGGCTACGGACTGGTTGCTCTCTTTCTCGATGACGCGGTCAAGGACGGAGTCTATTCGTCTGATCATCTGCGGGTTCATGAATCGAATATAGTTATTCTCCAAACGGGAAGTCAACGGACAGGCCGCCGCCGTCGCTTTCGGAGAACAACTCGCTGTCTTCCTGCTCGAAGAGATCGGTGGGGAATACGCCGTTGTTTCTCTTGGAGTACAGCTTGATGATGTAGCGTACCCCGGCCATCTTTCCGGCCAGATCCTTTCTCTCCTCGTCGAATCGTCCGAAAAAGGCGCCGGTAGACAACCCGGGCTGGACCTGCCCGGCTCCGTAGCCCTGGCGAAAATAGTCTTCCAGCTCGGCCAGGCGGAAATAGACCCGTTCGAATATGTAGAGTACCTTGCGCAGCTCGAAGAGCTCACCGATAAGCTGTTTCTTCTCCCGCATCAGCTCCATACGGCTTCCGATCTGCCCCTTCCTGTCCTCTTCGTACCACTTGCCGAGTACCTGGGAGTTGCGTTGGAGCCCGTCGTAGGCAGCGTCGAATTGTTCCTTCAGCCTCAGGTAGCGCCGGGCGTAGGACCGGATAGCCTTGAGAGCGTTGGCTTTGAAGACTTCCAGGCGATCCGCATACCAATCTCTACGAAAAGTCTCCAGCTCAGAAACCGCCACCGGGATTTCCCTGAACAGCTCTCCGGGCTGCTTCTCCACCACAATCCCCGGTCTGGCGAAAAGTTCCCGGCCATTGTCGTCGATGCAGGAGACCCTCCCTTCCTCACTCGCAACCAGAATATCTCCACCGGGGCTCAGGGTGACATCGAAGGAGGTGCCGCGTACGCCCATCAGGGCGCTCTCGGTGACCACTTCCACGCTTTGATTGGCGGAGAGCTTGGCTACCTTCATAGCCAGGCTGCCTGTGACCAGACCGACAGTCGTGGTCTGCTTGCCCGTTATCCTGTTCAGCTCGAAGTAAAAGGTGGTGTTGGGAGATATTTTCACGCTGGTCGGAGCGCTGCGGGAAGCCCGTACTTCCACTTCCGCGAATCCGGTGCCGTTGGTGTGGAAAAGGTCGTAGTTCTCCACATCCATGCCGATGTAAACGTCCCAGGGCTGTATGGTCGCGCTATTCCTGTCTATCTCGACCTCGTCTTCCAGGTAGACGATTCCCCCGATGCGGTCTTGAGCCCGCAGTGGCGTAAGGCCTGCCAGAACGAGGGTTGCGGCAACGGTTGAGAACGTGAGGATTTTCATCGCCAGATTTCCTCCTTAAACACTTCTTATTTAAACACTTCTTACCCTGGTAAATATAGCACGGAGTTCCTCGATTTTTCCTGGAGGCCGGCCAAAAACACTCCTCCACACCGCCGGGCTCTCCATACACATGTACACCGGCGCGCGCAGGCCCCTGTTCAGCTCGGCCGCCAGGCTCTTGTAGACCTTGCTGCGGATGCTCTGAAGATAACGGAACTTGCCGTCCCTGCACGCTACGAACTCTTCATACAGGAAGGGCTTTTCCCCGATCGCCTCCTTGAGGGCCGGGGTATAGCGCATGGTCCCCAGGCTGATCCAGGCGATCCTGTCGGATGGGAACCGCTTGAGATCGGCAGCCAGTTCCAGATACTCCCGCTGTCCGTCGCGGGTCAGGAAAATCGGGTCGAAATGGAAGGCCAGACGGTATCCGGCGTCCACAACCCGGTGGGCCGCCTCGAGGCGCTGGCCCAGGCTGCTGGCCTCGGGCTCCCAGGCTTCCACCAGCCTCTGAGGGTTGAGGGAGAAGCCGATCACGGCGTTTCCTTTTTCCTCTATATCGAGGAGATGGTCGACGAAGTGGGTCTTGGTCTTTAGCTCGAAGAATACGTTGGGGTAAGGGGCAAGGCCGCGGATAAACGGCTCCGACAGGCCGAACAGGGGGTCCAGCAGCAGAGAGTCTCCCACCTCGCCGGTGCCGGCGCGGATGGTACGCTTCGGATTAGCCCTGGCCAGCTCCTGAAGCCTGGCGATAGATCCCTCCGGCTGCAGGTACACCGTGATCGGTGAGAAGTTCAGGTAGCTTTCCATGATGCAGTAGGCACAGCCCAGGGTACAGCCGAGGTACAGGTCCACGGTAAGGTAGTTGCAGCACAGGTGCCCCGCAGAGCCCGGGCAGCGGGTTACCGTGCGGCCGCGGGGCCGGCCTATGAACAGAGTACGCCGGTTCAGGTCGGCCGTCGGAATCTGCCTTCTATCCTCGAGATAGCGCATCGGAAGGTCCGGCAGCCCGGCCAGTGCTCGTTCCAAGTACGGAGAGCCGGCCACTCCCTTCTCCACGTAGACCCGGTCGAAAAGCTCAGTATAGCAGGTCGAACAGCTCATTACTTCGTTGCCCGAGGGCGCTGAGGCCGGCTATCTTTCGCCTCAGGCTTTTGGGGCTGTTGAAACTGAACTCTACGTTAAAGGAATCGCCTTCGAAGTCCGGTGGAGCCTCCAGCCTGACACCGCTGCCGCCGAGAATCTCCCCCCTCAATTCGCAGAAGCGCTGCTTCAAGGCGCTCAGAGCCGGAAAGCGCAGCCGGTGCACGGCATCCGCAGGTCGGTCCTCCTTCAGCGCTTCCGCGATCGCAGCGGTCACCGCCTGCGCAGACAGGGCTTGCTTGCGGCGCACTTCCAGCAGCTCGTTGAGGATTTGCCGGCGCTCGCTGAAGGTCAGCGGGGCGCCTCCCAGCATCGTGAACACCTCGGCAGGAAGCTCCTGCACGCGGGTGGCGGTCTTTAGATCGACCTGGCCGGCGGCTACCAGGTTCCCGGCCTGAGGAGGCAGGGCCATGAAAGAGCCGATTTTCTGCGCCAGGAAAGGATCGGGGTGTCCCTCTATCAAGGGGCTCAGCCCGGCTAGCTGCTCGCTCAGCCCGGCGGGCAGCGGCCGACCGGGCTGTAATGCCTCGTCCGGTCCCTCGAGAAAGCGCAGCATCTTCTCCTTTTCGAGCCAGGTGAACGACCCGGTCCGATTCTCCATTTTAATGGCCAGGGCCAGCATTTCACGGCGGGAGCAGGAGGGAAAAACCAGGCAGGCGAGCCCCTCCAGGTGCAGACGGCGGGCCTCGCGCAGGATCGCGAAGCCCCAGATCAACGTAGCCGCGCTTATGGGCAGCGGCGGATGCAACCCCTTCGCTACCAGCTCGGCGGGCGGGATTTCTCCGGCTGTGAAGACGTCCAGATCTGCGCCCAGGCGCTCGATTTCCTCAATGCTCAGGAGCTGACTGCAGCACATGGGAGTACAGTAGCAGAGTAGCCGATCTTGTCCAAGAGTATACCCGCTTGAGGCTGAAGGCAGTGCGAACGCTATGTTGTATCAAGGAGAATTTGGCGGTATAGTTCGGCGGTTGCCATGAAGATGCAGGCGGTCGAAGAGCGGAGAAAACGGATGAAGAGAAACAGCAGGGAAAGATACCCTTCGACTCATCCTTCTACCAGGATGAGTTCGTGATGACCCTCTGAGGCCGCTGTCGCCTCAGTATCTGTCTGCAGCGGCGTGCACCCATCACGACGCTATCGGTAGGCGGCGGGGCACGTGTTGGTTGAACGGCGAAACCGGCCGATATTGACAATGTCAGGAGGGAAAACCGTCGATGAGCCGTTCATTGCCGCCTGCCACGGGCGCGTTTCTGGTATGTATCTGCCTGTTTGCTGCGAGCCCTGTTTTCGCCGAGGTCGTACCGGTCAGGCCGGCCCTGCACTGGGCGGCGGCGAACGGACTTCTCGACACGGCCAGCCTGCTCATCGAGGAAGGCGCCGAGGTAAATGAAACGGATCACTTCGGCAACACCCCTCTGCATCTTGCTTTCCGCTATCCAGAGATGGTGCGGCTGCTGCTGGACAGCGGGGCCGAGGTGAATGCCAAGAATGCTTTCGGGAACACCCCCCTGCACCTGGCGGTGGAAGACAAGGCAGTCGTGGAGATCCTTATCGCCGCCGGGGCGGATGTCAATCTGGTCAACGGTTTCGATAAGACCCCTCTGGACTATGCCATGCGCGGGGGTACCTCCGAGTACAATCTTTCCATCGTCGAGACCCTCATCCGCGCTGGTGCCCGGTGACCGGCGGGACCGTTTCGCTCCTCAGGCTCCGACATCCAGGCAGGGATTGAAGTAGCCGAAGCGCAGGCGGGGAAAACGCCGGCGCAGGGTTTCCAGCAGCCGTGGGATGCCCAGCGCTTCACCGTCCGGCCGGAAGCGAATTTGCTCCAGATACCACTCGGGATCTATGTTCAGGTTCCGGAACTGGATCAGATCCACGGCGGTGTTCCGAACAAGCTCGCTCAGGGCTTCCAGCTCGGAAGGGTGGTCTGTGAATCCCGGCAACACGAAGTAGTTCAGGCTGACGAACCCACAGCCTCGCTTCATGATCCTGATCGAGTCCTCGACCGCTGAAAAGCTGTAGCCCTGCGGCCGGTAGTAACGGTGATAGTACTCGGGACGGCAGGAATTGAGGCTGACCCGGATGCTGTCCAGGCCGCAGCCGCGCAGGAAGGCGATACGATCGGGCAGGCTGGCGTTGGTGTTCAGGTTGATCGTGCCTCGGCTCGTGGCCGCCCGCATCAGGCGAATCGACTCGCCGATGGTTCGGGCCTGGAGCAGCGGCTCGCCCTCGCAGCCCTGTCCGAAGCTCACCACGGCGCGTGGAGCGTTTTTCAGGTGCGGTATTGCCACTTCGGCAATCTCTTCTGCGCTGGGCACGAAACGGATCCGCTGCTGGGTGGCGCAGATCTCGCCATGCTCCTGCTTGCTTATGCAGCCGAGGCAGCGGGCGTTGCAGACCGGCGAGGTGGGCAGAGGAGCTTCCCAGCGGTCGAGAAAGTAGTTTTTCGCCGCCGGACAGCCGTAGCTCAGAGCACAGTTGCCGAGGTGCTGGATAAGGCGGTTTTCCGGACGGGCCTGCAGGCGTTCTCGGGCCTTGCTCTCGATTCTAGCGGCATCGAATCTATCGATGTCCTGTCGAGGGTCCTGGTCTATACGGAGAGCGGCTGCGACGAACTCCCCGTCCTGCCAGCCTACAGCGGTGTAGGCGAACAGGGGAAGGAGGGGAGCCGCCTTGCTCGGTCGGTAGGCGCTGTAGTAGATATGGGTGTGGGCGGGAGCAACGAAGGCGGCCACCGCGCTGATTCGCCGGCTGCCGGTGAAAGGGTCGCGCTCCAGGGTGCGAAAACAGCCGGCGGACGGATCGTAGCCTACGGGCAGCCGGCCGGGCAGGTGAAACAACTCGCTTCCGGGCGGCAGCGGCAGCCACTCTCCCGGCTGCAGGCGCAGCAGGCGGCCGCCGCTGGCTCCGGCCATCTCCAGCTCCGGGAAATCCACTACGTTTCCCGCCGCATCGGCGAAGACCAGGAAGGGAGCCTTGTCGACCATAGGGCGATCATAACACGCCAGCTTGACTGGGTGGAGGGGTAGTGCTAAGATATTTGCCGGTAAAGACAAAGTCCAAGCCTTCCACATGAGGGGGATGATATGGCAAAGCGAATGCTGGTCTTGTTTCTGATCGTTGGCCTGAGCGCCTTTCTCTTCAACTGCAAGAGCGCTCCGAAGCCAACCGAAGAGCCGGTAGGGGAAGAGGAAGCCGAGGAAGCTCCAGAAGTAGCGGAAGCGCCGAAAGAGAAACCGGCAGAGAAACCCGCACCGCTCACCGATGCGGAGATCCAGACAGCTCGTAATGCCATTACCCGGGCGCGGGAGGCCGACGCCGACTACTACGATCCCAAGACCCTGAAGGAGGCCGAAGAGGCTCTCAATGCCGCCCTGCTCGCCCGACAATCCGATCCGGGAGCCGCCCGCCGGCATCTGGAGCGTAGTATCGAGAGAGCCAATACCGCCTTCGACAACTCCGTGCAGAGGGCTGCCCGAGAGCTGGCCGAAAGGGCTGAACGCCTACGCAAGCAGCTTCTGGCAATCGACGCTGACAAGTTCCTGCCTGACGAGTATGCGAACGCGGTCGCAGGCATCCCCGAAACGCAGTCCCTGTTCCAGCAGGGCAAGTTGGTCGAGGCTCGGGAAATGGCCTATTCCACCCTGGCCAAGATGTCGGATCTTCTCGAGCGCTTGCAGGAACGGCAACGCTGGATCGAGATACTGAAACGGGATATCGACCAATACCTCACCGAAGCGGAAGAGCTCGGCGCCCATGTCCGGGCCCCGGAGCTGTTCCAGAGAGTCAACGGCCTGTACCTGCAGGGAATCGAGGCGTACCAGGAATACCAGCTATTCGAGAGCGAAGAGTACCTGGGCAAGGCGCGCGAGGAGGCGCTCGCCCTGGTCAGGCTCGCCAAGAGCAGGCGAGATGAAGAGAGGCAGCAGGCCAGGAAGACGATGATGGATGTCATGAAAAAGCTGGAGGAAGCCTCGGATCTCACCGTAGTTACCGATGACGGGACCCTGATCGAGCCGCAACCCTGGTCAGGCGAGCAGTATATCGAAGAGACCGAGGAGCAAGACGAGGATCAGTCCCTGCTCGCTCCCCAGCAGTATTTCCCCGGCCCGGCGGACGCCATCATCATGCCGGAGGGACAGGCGGTAGCTGTACTGGGCGATGTAACGGAGGAAAATCTACTGGAGCAGGCCAAGGAGCTTTGGAAACAGGGCGTGGTCGAGTGGAACGACGGTAACTACAGCCTGGCCGAGGAGTACTTCGAGGAAGCGAGGAAGCTGGTCGAGGTGTACAAGGCCCAGGCGGTAAATCCCGATTACCCGATTTACGTGGTGCGCCTGATACCGGAAAGGCGGGATTGTCTGTGGCGGATCGCCGAGTATAACTTCATCTACTCCAATCCCTACTTGTGGCCAAAGATCTGGAGACGAAACCGCAAGCTCATCCAGCACCCGGACCTGATCTATCCGGGCTGGAAGCTGATTATTCCCCCCAAGTGAGCCTGTAAGGGCGCGCTACTCCTGCTCAGCCTGGGGGTCTGCCTTTCTGATGCGGGCCTTCAGCTCCCCTATTAGGCGGTCCAGCTCACCGGCGGTCTCCGCCTCGGCTACCAACCGCAGATAGGGCTCGGTGTTGCTTTTCCGGACATTGAACCACCAATTCGGAAAATCGAGGCGGATACCATCGATATCGGTCAGTCTGGCCTCGGGGCGACCGGCATACTCGGCCAGGATTTCTTCGATGATGCGGTCTTTCGCTTCGGTCCTGAAATTGATCTCGCCCGAGTAGTAGTACCTCTTGATTTCGCCGATCAGCTCCGACAAGGGCCTGTTTTCCCGCGACAGAATCGCCAGGACGAGAAGGGAGGCGATCATTCCGGAGTCGCAGAAATAGTTGTCCCGGAAGTAGTAGTGACCGGCCAGCTCCCCCCCGTATATCCCCCCGGTTTCCCGCAGCAGTCTCTTGGCATGAGAATGACCGACCTTGCAGATCACCGGTCTGCCGCCGAGGGCCTCGACGTACTCCACCACGCTGCGGGACGTGCGCACATCGTAGCTCACCGCCTCGCCGCGATGATCCCGGTCGCAGTGGCGGAAAAAATGCAGGCCCAACAGGCCGGTAACCAGATCCGGTGAAATGAAGCGGCCCTGCTCATCGATGAACATCACTCTGTCCGCATCACCGTCGAAGCATACCCCCAGGTCTGCGTTTTCGGCCAGTGTCGCCTTCTTGACGTCCTGCAGGTTGGCCTCGACCAGAGGATTGGGCGGGTGATGAGGGAAGCGGCCGTCAGGCCGGTCGTACATGGTGAGGATTTCGCCGTCCAGATCCCGAACGACGTCGTGGATGAACACCGAGGCCATTCCATCGGAGCAGTCGATAACGGCCTTGATCCCGCGAACTGCCCGCCGGTAGGGCTCGAGGTGCTGCAGATAAGCGCGGCGGATGTCCAGGGTGTCGAGCTTTCCGGGAACTTGGTGGGGAGAAGGCGTATTCCGGACCATCTCTTCCAGACGGTCGAGACCCGTGTCGTAGCCCACCGGAATTGCCTTCGCCCTGGAAATCTTCAAGCCGTTGTATTGCGGGGGGTTATGGGAAGCGGTGATCATTACGCTGCCCCCGAAATCAAAATGGGCGGTAGCGAAATACAACGAAGGGGTGGTACATAACCCGATATCGGTCACGTCGCAACCGGCATCCCTAATCCCCTGGCCAAGGGCTTCGAAGATCTCCGCCGAGCTTTCACGGGCATCCCTGCCGACCAGGATCCGCCGGGCCTCCAGGAGGGAGGGCAGAAAAAAGCCGATCCGGTAGGCCAGCTCCCTGTCCCACTCCTGGTTGTAAATTCCGCGAATATCGTAGGCTTTAAACACTCCCATTTTTACCACCATCCAGCCGCCGGACTAAATCGCGGCGTTTCTTGCCGGGAAGCAGTCCCGACTCCCAGGCATCCAACCACTCGTTCATGTTGCGCTCTCCGATTTCCAGCAAATCGAGCTGCCGGTGATCGATGAGGCTGCGCTTGTCGATCCCGCGAATCTGGAAGCCGATGTCGGCGCGGTCCAGGTTTTTTCTAAGCTGCTGGATCCCCAAGATACCGACCATACCGCTGAGTACGCTCGTCGTGCTGCCGAGCTTCTGCGGCAGGAAGGCCAGGGCCAGGCTGATGCCTATGGTGAAATCTGCGCCCATCGCCCGTGCGACATCTACGGGAACCTGATCCACCAGGCCCCCATCTAGCAGGTGCATACCCCGGATCGTCACCGGCATAAACACTCCCGGTACAGCGCAGCTGGCGCGGACCGCCATCCCGATGTCGTCGTAGTCGGAGATGACCTCGGTGGTGCAGCCCGGTTTGTCCTCGGTCGGCTCGGGCAGAAAGCGAGTCAGCTCCTCGAAATCTATCCTGGAGGCCGCCCGCCTGGAGGTGAACACGATCCGGCGGCGGTTCTCCAGATCGGTGGCGACCACGGCCAGATCAGAGTCCAGGTCGTCGAAACTGCGCTTCTCCAGAAGCTCGTTGATCGTGGTGCCTAGGTTGGCGTTGGAGACCAGCCCGCCCCGCCGTTGGCCGGTGACATGACGTATTGTGTCGGAGAAGCTGATCACGTGATGGAACCAGTCGAACTCTCGAACCAGCTCTTCGAGCCTGTTTTGTGGCAGGCCTCCTGCATACAGGGCGGCCGTGATGGAGCCGGCCGAACTTCCGGCTACGATCGAAGGGAGAAACCGGGGTCGACGGCGCAGCGCTCGCAGCGCACCGAAGTGGGCGATTCCCCTGGCGGCTCCCCCGCCGAAAGCAACTCCGACGTGTTTCATGCTGCCCGGAATTGTAACGAAATCCACGGAGAAGGGCAAAGGGCCGCCTGGGGTCGAAGACTGCCTGCGGTCGAGGACTGCCCGCAGTCGAGGACCGACAGCGGCCGGATTTTCACCGCGCTTGACACGCCAATATCATTCACCTAGCATGAGGAGTTCCCGAATATATGAACATCGACGAATATTCTAAAGAGAATCCCTCCTCAGCCATCATCCAAACGAATCGCTTGAGGGGCGAAACGCTGGCGGCCTGGATGCGTGTGGTCTTCGCTGCAGCCGCTGCGCTCATCTTCCTCGCGTGCAAGCTGGCTTCGGGCACGTTCCATCGGGCCGCCCTGGAGTATTTCTATCTGGCCGGATTGGGCGCCGCGCTGCTGTACTCCCTGTTCATACTCACGGATCCCAACCGCCCCGGCGCCAGGAGGACAGTCGGGTTTATCTCTTCGGCTATCGACGTTACGCTGGTTTCCGTTTCCATCTGTGCAGCCCTGATCTATGCCGTGCAACCGGCTGCAGCGTTGATATCCTTCAACTTTCTCTACCTCTGGTATATTACGTTGATCATCCTTGCCATGCATCGCCACGACGCGGCAAATGCTCTGTTTACCGGCGCCCTGGCTGCGGGGCAATACCTGCTGATCATCCTGAGCCTTCGCTACACCCCTGTGCTGCTGTTCAGAAATATCCCGTTTTCGTCTTCCTGGATCGAAGGTATGGCTCCCGCCGAGCTGTTCAGATGCCTCGTGCTGCTGCTGGTCGGGGTACTGGGCTTCTTTATAACGCGAAGCATCACCAGGAGGATATGGAGAGACGCCGAGGAGCTGCGGATCGGGCAAGCCTACCTGAATCAATTTTTCGAAAGCACCCCGGAGGCGATCGTGCTGTCCGACAATGACGCGCGGGTGTTGAGGATCAACAAGGCTTTCACCCGCCTGTTCGGTTATACCGAAGCAGAGGCGGTCGGACGGCCGATCGACGAACTGGTCGCACCGCAGCGGCTGAAGGAGGAGGCGGTCCGGCTCTCACAAACGGCCCAGGAAGGCCAGGAGTTCCTGCTGGAATCCGTGCGGCGGCGGAAGGACGGGGCCCTCGTAGAGGTGTCGATTTTGGGAGCGCCTATTTTTTTTCGAGGAAACCAGGTCGCCATTTTCGGCGTCTACCGGGATGTAACGGAACGAAGGCGCAAGGAGAGGCTGCTCCAGGCCTTGAATCAGGCCGCCCTGGCCATGCAATCAGCTCTTACCCGCGAACAGATCAACGCCGCCGTGGCCGGGGAGCTGGAGAAACTGGGATACATGTGGACGGTTATGCTGCTCGACGAGGCGGGCGGCCGGCTGAAGGTGGAGTATCTGGGATTCGATCCTTCCTTGATCCGGACCGCCGAGAGGCTGGCCGACCTGTCCCTCCAGGACTTTACCTTCCCGCCGGATGTAGACCAGGACATTTTCCGTATTATCGAGAAAGGAGAGACCCGCTTCATCGAAGACACCACCACCATGCTTCGCAACCTGCTGCCCGAATCATCGAAGGCGGCGGCCGAGCAGCTCGCCGGACTGATGCGAGCGCCTGCCACCGTCGGCGCGCCCCTTATACAGGAGGATAGAATCATCGGTCTGCTGTTCGTACACGCCCGGGACCTCAGCCGTGAAGACGAGGCCGCTATTACGGCGTTTGCCAATCAACTATCCGCCGCTCTCCAGAAGATCGGTCTCATCAAGAAGCTGGAGAAGAACATCTCCGAGCTCAAACGGACGCAGGCCGAGCTGCTGCAGGCCCAGAAAATGGAAGCGGTCGGGCGCCTGGCAGGAGGGATCGCCCACGACTTCAACAACTTGTTGACTGTGATCCGCGGTTACAGTGAGCTGCTGTTGGCCGACTTCGAGAGAGACACCGCCGTGACCGAAACAATCGGGGAGATCCAACGGGCGGCGGATCAGGCTTCCAGGTTGACCGAGCACCTGCTGGCCTTCAGCCGCAAACAGATGCACCAGCCCCGGGTAATGAGCTTGAACGATATCCTGAGTGGAATGGAAAGGATCCTGCAGCGCCTCATCGGTGAGGATATCACCCTGATCACCAGGCCGGGAAGTGATCTGCGGCCGGTAGAGATCGATCCGGCTCAGATCGAGCAGGTTGTTATGAACCTGGCGGTCAACGCCCGGGATGCCATGCCCGATGGAGGAAAGCTCATCATCGAAACCGCAAACGTCGAGCTCGGAGAGCCCTTCGTCTCCCAACATCCAGAGGTAAAAGCAGGTCCGTACGTGCTGCTGGCCATGAGCGACACAGGCCCTGGAATAGAGCAGAGCATCCTTCCCCAGATTTTCGAGCCGTTTTTCACGACCAAGGAGAGGGGGCGGGGGACCGGACTCGGGCTTTCGGTGGTATATGGTATTGTGAAGCAGAGCATGGGCTACGTGTACGCCGAGAACCTGAGCGGTCAAGGGGCGCGCTTTACGCTATATTTTCCGCCCAGCCTGCAGCAGCCTCCCTCGTCAAAAGCGGATGACAGGAGCGAGCAAAACCTGGGAGGCTCGCAGAGAATTCTTCTGGTGGAGGATGACGACAACGTCCGCCGCCTGACCGCCACGATTCTCGAGCGCAACGGCTATTCAGTGCTTGCCGCTCGCAGTGGGGAGGAGGCGCTCGAGCTGGGCCGGGAGGAGATGGATTCAGTTCAGATACTGGTGACGGATGTCGTGATGCCGGGGATGAACGGCAGGACGCTGGCCCAGCGGTTGCAGGAACGGATTGCCGGGCTCAAGATTCTGTTCATGTCCGGATACGCGGAACAGCTGGCTGACTTCAAGGATCACGAGGAGCCGGGAAGTGATTTCTTGCAGAAACCATTCTCCCGGGCGGAGCTACTGCAGAAGCTGCAGAAGCTGCTGGAGTCCTGAATCCGGTACCTGACGGCTTTCTCCTCCACCGCGTTTTACTTTTTCCAAAAAGGTTTTTTTCATCCTTGCCCCTTGACATGCGTTTCTTTATGGCGTAACGTTCTCTCCCATAGCAACGTTTCTATCTGTAGTAACATACATCAGAGGAGGAAGCGCATGGCAGTAAAAGTGTTCTTGAGCGAAGATGAGATTCCCAGGCAATGGTACAACCTCAATGCAGACCTGACCCCAAGGAATCCTATCCTGGGTCCGGATCTGAACCCGGCAACGCCGGAGTATCTGGGTACGATATTTCCCATGAATCTTCTGGCCCAATCGATAAGCATGGACCGCTGGATCGATATTCCCGAGGAAGTGCTGGAGATCCTCTACCGCTGGAGGCCTACGCCCCTGCAGAGAGCCACGCGCCTGGAGAAAGCCCTGGGCACGCCGGCGAAGATCTACTTCAAGAACGAGAGTCTCTCGCCTCCCGGCAGTCACAAGCCGAACACGGCGGTACCCCAGGCGTACTACAGCAAGCAGTTCGGATTGAAGAGGCTGACCACCGAAACCGGGGCCGGCCAGTGGGGAAGCGCCCTGGCCTTCGCCTGCTCCCTGATCGGCCTGGAGTGCAAGATCTACATGGTTCGGGTCAGCTTCGATCAGAAGCCCTTCCGCAAGGTCATGATGCAGGCCTGGGGGGCCGACTGCGTGCCCAGCCCCAGCGAAGAGACCCAGGCGGGACGGGACATCCTGGCCAAGGATCCGGACTCGCCCGGCAGCTTGGGGATCGCCATAAGCGAAGCTATCGAAGCGGCGATCGCCGACAAGAGCGGGAAGACCAAGTACGCTCTCGGCAGCGTTCTGCCCCACGTTCTGCTGCACCAGACGATCATCGGCCTGGAAGCCAAGAAGCAATTCGAGAAGATCGGGGAGAAGAGAATAGACGTGGTGATCGGTTGTGCCGGCGGTGGGAGCAATTTCTCAGGGCTCGCCTTTCCCTACCTGTACGACAAGATCAACGGAGCCGAGATCGACATCATCCCCGTGGAGCCCTACTCCTGTCCCACCCTGACCAAGGCCCCTTACGTGTACGACTACGGGGACACGGCCCAGGTGGCCCCGATCGCCCCCATGCACTCCCTCGGCCACACTTTTGTCCCCCCGCCGATCCACGCCGGCGGCCTGCGCTATCACGGCATGGCCCCGCAGGTATCCCAAGCCGTGGACGAAGGGTTGATGAGGCCGCAGGCCGTGCACCAGCTGGAGTGCTACAAGGCGGCGGTGACCTTCGCCCGCACCGAAGGGGTGATCGTCGCTCCGGAAACCAGCCACGCCGTGGCCGTGACCATCCGCGAAGCCCGGAAGGCCAAAGAGGAAGGCAAGGAAAAAGTGATCCTGTTCAATCTGAGCGGCCACGGCCTGATGGATCTGCGCGGCTACGACCTGTACTTCAAGGGCAAGCTCCACGACTACGAGTATCCCGAGGAGGAGATCCACAAGGCCCTAGAACAGATCAGTCATTTTCCCAAGCCCCAAACAGCCAAGGCCGGAGTGGCCTGAAGTTCGGCGATGAACCGCTACGATCAACGAGAAACCTACTGCCGCAGCCTGGGGGATTGTGTGCAATTCGCCTACTGTCGGGTTGCCGGCGGCAACCTGCCCTGCTCGAGAATCCTGGACTGCTGGATCGGCCGCTTTCCGGTGCTGGAGTTTCTCCACGAGCATTACACCGGCGAGCAGCTGCGCCGGATCTTCACCCCTGCGCCGGGGAGACTGGAGAGGATCCTGCAGATTGCCGAACGGGTGCGGAAAAACGTCCCCTGAGCCGCTCCCGGGCAGGCGAAGGAAATCCTGCAACGCCCCGGTAGACCGCCGCGCGCCTTGAGGGCCTACGAGCAGGCGGAGGGCGGCCTTACTGGCCGCCCTCCACATTGCCTCCGACGCCCAGTCTTTTGAGGACCAGGGTGGCATACCCGCCTCGTGGCAGTGAGAACTCGAGGGTCATCTTTTTCTTGTTCTCGTACAGCTCGTCGTCCTCTATATCCACTACGTTGAAGTTTTCGGGCATCATGAGCGCCGGTCGCTCGATGCCGTTTACGTACACGCCTGACATCTGCCGTATCTTGAGATCGCGAAGCTCGATTCCTTCCTGCTCGAGCACTGTACTTGTTATCCTCTGCACCACGGGATCCCGGATCGTGCTGTCCCAGCCAGGAACGGGCAGGGTTGTTTCACTAAGCCGCCTAACCAAACCCTCTGAAAGCTCGTGAAAGAAAAGGAACGTCCCCCACCGGTAGACGTGACGGTCGAGCTGCAAGCCGTGCTCCGCGCCGAAGACCGTCAGGTATTCAGAGAGTATCCGGTTGAATAGAAGCGACTGGTAGGCGTTGAGCACGAACAGGAGGAAACGGCGGTCGATCAGGGAAAGAGCCCGGTGGAAGGCGCGTTGGTGTTCCGACAGGTAGGCGAGGATTCGCCGGTACTCCCCGAAAGCAAGGGGCAGACAGCGCCGCCAATTTCCCCAGTTTTGAACCACGCAGGCTTTCAAGGCCCGGTTCTTGCGGTCGTCGTGGCCGCAGGGCTGAAAGAACAGGCGCAGGGCTTCCTCCCTTCTGCCCAGGAACATCTCTCTGCCCATGAAACCCTGGCCGTGCCGGGCCGAGCCGAAGCGCTGCTCATCGTAGTAGTTGGGCAAGCCCCAGCGGGAAACGAGACCGGCATTGTAGACATATCGTTCCAGGTCCGCCTGGCGGATGCTGCGGATCGTGACGGTAAAGCTGTTGCCCCGGACGCTCCTGGCGCTCATGGGAAAGGGGCTGTAGCCCACCAGGGTGAGGCTGAAGCGCTTGTCCCTCGCTTCCGCCTCGATCGCCTGCGGCCTGCGGCCCCGGTTTCGAATGGAGATCAGCTGTTCGGTGCGGGCGAAACGGTCCTTGATGCCCCCGAAACGGATGTCTTTTTTCGGGATCTTCAACCTGCGGGACAGGAGATCGACCAGATCGAAGGTGTTCCATTCCTTTTTGATGAGCCGGAATGTCTGCCAGGCCTGCACGCGGTCGGATACTTCGAGTGTAGCCAGCTCCCGAACGATGAAATCTTCCGGCCTGACCTTGATCTTCATGGGCAGAGCTACGGGCGACTGCCGGCAACGGTCCTCATGGAGCAAAGCCTTCGGTGAACGCGCAAGGCCGCAGAGCGGTTAGTCGGGAGGTGCACTTGCCTGCCTTGAAAGCTCCTCCAGAACGGCTTTGAGCTCTACGATCAGCTCGCCGTAGCCCGCGAAGTCGCCTTGGCGCAGTTTCTCGGTAGCCGTGTTGTATTTCTCGAGCGCCTGCTGGATGAGCCTGCCGAGGTTTTCGGGCTGCGGCAGGGCGGCCGTGGCGGTCTCCGCCTGCGGCACCGGCCTCGCCTTCGTGGCGCCGAAAACCTGGGCGAGCGCCTCTCCCAGAGAAGGCGCATATTTGAGCCGGTCCTGGTAGGCCACGATAATGATCTTCAATTCGGGAAGCTGGCTGTTGGCAGATACCAGGTAGACCGGCTCTACGTAGATGAGGGAATCCTTGATGGGAATGACCAGGAGATTGCCGCGGATGATCTTGGATCCGCTCTGGCTCCAAAGCGTGAAAAGCTGAGAGATCTCGCTGTTCTGGTCGATGCGGGATTCTATCTGAAGAGGCCCGAAAATGAGTTTCTCCTTCGGGAACTGGTATTCAATCATCCTGCCGTATTGTTCCGGGTCGCAGAAAGCGGCAATCCAGGACACCATGTTGTTCTTGTTGGTCGGGGTGAAGGGAAACATGAGCACGTACTGTTCAGGGTTCGCCAGATCGGGGAAATTGTTGATGATATAATAGGGAATCATGTCCGTCTGCTCGTCCCCGTAGATCTCCTTGGGCGTGGCCCACATGTCCTCCTTGTTGTAGAAAACCTCAGGGTCGGTCATGTGATAGGTCTCATAGATGCCGGCCTGGACCGAGAACATGTGGTAGGGGTAGCGGATGTGAGCCCGCAGCCCTTCCGGCATATCGGAGATATCTTTGAAAAGCGACGGGAAGATTTTCCTGTAGGTCTGAATAAGGGGATCCTCCTTGTCGATGACGTAAAAAGTCACCTCGCCGTTATAGGCGTCGATGGTAATCTTGAGCGAGTTGCGGATGTAGTTGTATCCGCCGGCAGTGGGGGTGGAGTAGGGGTACATGTTGGTGGTGGTGTAGGCGTCACGTATCCAGTACAGCTTTCCTTCATCCACGACCATGTAGGTGTCCGGGTCGTACAACAGGAAAGGGGCTATCTTCGGCACGCGCTGCTGCACACCCCGGAAGATCATGAGCCTGCTGTCCGGCTTCAAGTAGTTGGTAAAGAGGATCTGCCAGTCTTTCAAGCGCAGCGCTATCAACAGCTTCCGCAAGAAACCCTTGATCTCTATGCCTCCGGAGCCCTGGTAGCTGGTGAACACGTTGGCCGAACCCTTGGGATAGTCGAACTCTTCGAGCTTGGTATCGGCCACAACGTACTCGGTGGTTCCCTGCCCGTAATAGATTTCCGGCCGGTCTACCGCGAGCGGGACGGACACCTTGGGCGGGATATCCTTGATGAAAAACAGGGGCAGCCCTTCCGGTCCGTTCTCGTTGACCGGAGACATGACCAGCCCGTATCCGTGGGTATACTGCAGCCTCTGGTTGACCCAGGTTTTCGCCGTCTGCGGTAGCTGATTGTAGTTGAGCTCCCTCACCGACAGCATGACCTGCCGGAAATCGTCGCCGAAGTGGTAGCGATCGACGTTCACCTGGCTGAAGTCGTAGTACAACCTGAACTCCTGAAGCTGCTTGTAGGTCGTCTCCAGGGGTCTTTCATCCCAGATGCGGATGTGTTTGGTGGCGTTCGTTCCCGACCCGAAATCCTCCGCCGAGAGAGAGTCGGCAACGGGAAAGGGCCGCACCGTAACGTCCTGGAGATTGTACCCTCGGCGGGTGAACTCGATGTTGTGGCTGATGTAGGGCAGCTCTCTCTGAAGCTGGTTGGGAATCACCGAGAACTGCTGCACGATTCCCGGAATGATTCCCGTGATCAGAATGGCGCCGCCGATCAGGATGGCGTAGCCGATGAGGAAGGGCTTGAAGCGCCGTCTGGAAGCGCCGACCCCGATCAGGACCGCAATGAACAGCGTGATGGCTATCATGAGGTAGTAGGCCAGGCGAAGAACTTTCTCGTCCTTGTAGGTCGCTCCGAAGATGATCCCTCTCGGGGAAAGCAGAAGGTAGTACTCTTTCAGCCAGTAGTGCCAGGCAATCACGATGCTAACCAGCAATGCCAGAAACAGCAGGTGCCGGGTAGCCCGCGAGCCGACCGCGAGCTTGTTCTGCACGGAGCTGATGTTTCCCGATATTAAATACAGTACGCCTACTACGGCGGAGGTCAGGAGGATGGCGCCGAGGCTCCATCCCTTGAGGAAACTGTAGAAGGGAAGCACGAAGACGTAAAAGGAGATATCTCTGTGGAACAGAGGATCGGTGAGGTTGAAGTCGCTTCGATGCAGCAGCTTCTGCAGCAGCTCCCAGCGTCTGCTGCCGATTCCGGCCATAATCAGGCCGAGTAACAGTAGCACGACCACTGTGATCGATATGGCCGCTTTCCTGTTGATCTGTAAAGGCGCCGCCTGGGTCAGCTCGGCGGGCATTCCCGGTTGTTGCGATGATGGACGGGGGATCTTGAGTTGTTGGATGCCGCCTTTGCGGAAAGCCACGAGCACATTCAGGCCGGAGAATACGATGAAGAGCACGAAAAAGACCAGCCAAAGCCCTATCTTGGTGTACAGCATGGTCGTAAAGACCTCGAGGTACGACAGGTGATCGAACCACAGGACGTCGATCCATATCCTGGCAACTGTGAACAATACGATAAGCGCGACCACAACAATGGCAATGATCAGAAAGACCCTGGTTTTGGTTTTCATTTGCTACCTTCTTTCTTGTTTTCTCCGGTTGGCTGCTGCAAGGATTCTATCAGCTTCATCCGATATCATCCATATCTCGAGCCCTCTTTAATCCGCTGCCATGTGAAAAGCGCTATCCGTATCCCGGGAAGAAAAAGCCTCCCCTGGCGTTTGGGTTGTTGTGGTTCGTCTGGCCCTGGTGGTATGATCGGATAAATAATAGAGTAAGGATAGAAAAGTGAACGGCAATCAGGAAACGCGAGAACGCTACGAAAAGAGGATGCTGGGGATCATGAAGGAGGAAGGGGATAAAAAACTCAATTGTGAGTTCTTCGCCAAAAAAATCGGAATCTCCAGGGACTATATCCTGCAACTTATGAAATCCCTAGACGAGCAGGGGCTGGTTGAATTCGAGCTTGCGGCCAGGGCTCCGGAAAAGAAATCCTGGGTCCGGCTGAAATCCACCGGTTGACCGGCGGAGGCGGTCTCCCGCACGCCCGCCGGGGACCAACCGCAGCGGCTCACAAAAAGCTGAGCTACCATGATAGAGGTTGATAATACGTCCCGACGGAAGGGTGTGTCGTGATCCGGATCGGCACCTCCGGCTGGACCTACAAGCACTGGAAGGGGAACTTCTACCCCGAGGGCACGCCCCAGAAACGCTGGCTCGAGTACTACGCCGGGCGTTTCGATACAGTAGAGCTCAACGCCTCCTTCTACCACATCCCGAAGGCGGCCACCGTTCGGGGCTGGGCCGCCAGGACACCCGCCGGGTTTCGCTTCGCCGTCAAGGTAAGCAGGCTGGTCACCCACGTGCACAGGCTCGTTGACTGCCGGGACCCTGTCGAGTGGTTCTTCCGGGAGCTGGAGCCGCTCAAGGACAAGGTTGCGGCCTACCTGCTGCAGCTTCCCCCTTCCTTGACTCCGTCCGTCGAGCTGCTGGAAAGCTTTTTCCCGCTTCTGCCGGCGGGATACCGCTACGTGCTCGAGCTCAGGAACGAACGGACCTATTCGGGGTCCATTCCCGAGCTGCTGGAGAAGCACGGAATTACCTTCTGCATCCATGATCTACGCGGACGGGAAACGCCTCTGCGGATTACCTCGAAGCTGGTTTATGTCCGCTTTCACGGCTCGGGCGGCCGCTATTCCGGCTCCTATAGCGATGAGGCGCTCAGGCAGTGGGCCGAGCGCCTGCGTTCCTGGTCCTCTTCCGGGCGGGAGGTACTGGTCTTCTTCAACAACGACGTGGGCGGGCATGCCGTTCGCAACGCCGAGACTCTGCGCCGCCTGCTGGCAGGATGATCGGTTCTGGGACTTCGACCACGCTGTCAGAGCTTCTCCAAATCAATTCCGAAGATCGAGTCCCTGCACTGCTGTCTGTTCTCCTCCAGTATCACTATGGCAGAGCATTGATTGTGTTTTGTATTAATTCCGCGTCGAATCGCAGTCCGTGACCGGGAACAACAGCTCGGCAATCCAAAGATAGTAACCTGATGACGGCATTCTTCCACGTGCTCAGGTTTGCATCGGCTGTATTCCCGGGTCCGTTTCCTGCCAGGATCATGCATCCACCGAACAGGAGTTTCCTTTGCGGAAAATATACCACGATATTATCCGGCGTGTGGGTTTCGCCGGGGAAGATGATCTCGACCGAATCCGATCCGATCGTCAGAGTTTTCCCTTCCGACAGAGGGAACAGATGAGTGGGCGCGATATACGGCAATGACGCGTGCCGGTTGTAAAAACGAGCATTCTCCGGGGATGAAAGCCAACTGAGAGTCAGTTTCCGCGCATCTTCTCCGCGTTCTCCAATAAGCTCGGCGGTGCGATCGGAGCCATACACCGGTATGTTTCGATCGATGAACGCCTGATTTCCGCCCAGATTGTCGACGTGGAACCCGGTGTTGATCTCGATGACGTCACGGTGCCCGAAGGTTTCGAAAATCCAATCCAGAACGAGAGCGGCTGCCTCCGGGGTATAGGGGGTGTCCACGAACACCAGATCGTGCTCGCCAATGAGAACGAACAGGGAGTTCGCCGGCCAGGGAAAGCAGTGAGTCACCACGAAGGCACCCGGTTGAATTTCCCGGATCTCGATGTCTGAGCCGAGTTTGGTCACAGGCAGCGCAGATTGAGCATAGGCAGTTGATGCCAGCAACATAAACAGGAACAACGCCGTCACGCGAGAGCGAGGAGAGTTGTGGATTCTCTTAAACGCAGCGGCGGATCGACTCTTCATATCGTCGTTTCCCTCCTAAGGCGCCCACCGATCGTTTCACCTGAGAAGCCGCAACAAGAAAGCGATGCCCGCGCGGGATTTTCACTCAAGTTATTGCTGTCTCGCGCGAGTGTATGCGCCGTCCTACTTGCGATAGAAACATGATGAATACTCGACCGCATCCCACTTTTCCGGAAAGTTCTCCTCAGACCACAGGAGGCTCCAGTCCATCTTTTGAAGATCGAGCTTTGACAGCTCGTAGAATGAAGTGCCGTCATCAAAACGGATTTCATCTGTGAACCAGAGCCAACCTTCTGTGTCCATCCAGGCTTTGGTTATCTTGATCGTTCCCGTCTTTTCACCGCTATCATTGTAGCTTTTATCGTAAATCGTTATATTCCCCTGAAGATCGATCACTCGTCTCGCCGGATGCTTTCCCGTCCTGTCGTACTCGGTGTTCGTCCACTCGCCAGCGATTTTCTCCATAGCCCCTTCCACCGGATATCCTCCTTTGGATTTGAGGCAGCTCGTATATCCGGTTAGGATCAAAACAGTCAAAGCTGCAACCGGAATCAACTTTCTGTTATTCATAAGTTCCTCCTCGTTCTTGATTGTCCCGGGCCGCGTGTCTATGTTATTTATTAGTATAATATAAATGATCTACCATTGCCTGTTTTATAGCTCCTACTGGGATAGCCGGCCGCAGCTTTACATTGAATCTGAGTGCGATTATTAAGTATATTAAACCCTAGACCTCAGACGAAAAAATTGAGGAGCAGGACAGTGCCCGCAGCCAGCGATCCCTTCGACGCTCGCAACAGCATCGCTACCGAGCAGGGAACCTTCATTTTCTACGATCTGAACAGGCTGGAAAAGCAGGGACTGGGCGCCATATCCCGCCTGCCCTTCTGTATAAAGATCCTTCTCGAGGCGGTGCTGCGCCAGATCGACGGCTTTGCCGTGACCCGTGAGGATGTCGAGGCTCTCTGCGCCTGGAATGGTTCGCAAGCCGGGCGCAAGGAAATACCGTTCAAACCCGCCCGGGTGGTGATGCAGGATTTCACCGGTGTGCCGGCAATCGTGGACCTGGCGGCGATGCGCGACACTCTGGCAGCCCTGGGCGGGGACGCGCAGAAGATCAATCCGCTCATCCCCATCGATCTGGTAATAGACCATTCGGTTCAGGTAGACAGCTACGCCAGCGTCCGCGCCCTGGAGGTCAACGCCGACATGGAGTTCAGGCGCAATCGCGAGCGCTACGAATTCTTGCGATGGGGCGCCGCCAGCTTCGAGAACTTCCGGGTGGTGCCGCCGGCCACCGGCATCGTGCATCAGGTAAACCTTGAATACCTGGCCCGCGTGGTCGAGAAGCGGCGGCTGGACGGCGAATGGAGCATTTTCCCCGACACCCTGGTGGGCACCGATTCCCACACCCCGATGATCAACGGCATAGGCGTGCTGGGGTGGGGAGTGGGCGGAATCGAGGCCGAGGCGGCCATTCTCGGCCAGCCCCTCTACATGCTGATTCCGCAGGTGATAGGCTTCAGGCTGACCGGTTCTCTGGGCGAAGGGGTGACCGCCACCGACCTGGTTCTCACCATAACCGAAGTGCTGCGTAGATACGGCGTGGTGGGCAAGATCGTGGAGTTCTTCGGACCGGGCCTGGGCTCCTTGAGCGTGGCGGATCGGGCCACGATCGGCAACATGTCGCCGGAGTACGGGGCCACCGCCGGTTTCTTTCCCGTGGACGGCGAGACCCTGCGCTACCTGGCCTTCACGGGGCGGGCGCCCGAGCAGGTCAAGCTGGTCGAGCACTATACCAGGGCGCAGGGAATCTTCCGCAGCGATGAAACACCGCAGCCCGAATACACGGATGTTCTGGAGCTCGACCTGAGTACGGTCGAACCCTCCATAGCCGGCCCCAGGAGGCCTCAGGATCGCATTCCTCTGTCATGGGCCGCAAAATCCTGGCTGCAGGTCGAAACGGCGGAACCGCCCTCTGGCCGCGGCGAAGACAGGGAGCAGATCGTCTGGGAGGAAGAGGGCGGCGCCCCGGCCGGGCAGACGGACGATGCGCCGGTGCCGGTGGCGCTGGCAGGAAGGCAGGCTCATCTGGGCCACGGCTCGGTGGTCATCGCGGCCATTACGAGCTGTACCAATACCTCCAACCCCGCCGTAATGATCGCCGCCGGGATCCTGGCCAGGAAGGCCGTCAAGCTGGGCCTGCAGGTCCCGGTCTATACCAAGACCAGCCTGGCTCCGGGCTCGCGGGTGGTTACCCGCTACCTGGATGAGGCCGGCCTGACCCCTTACCTGGAAGCTCTGGGATTTCACCTGGTCGGTTACGGCTGCACGACCTGCATCGGCAACTCCGGCCCTCTACATCCGGCGGTGAGCCGGGCGGTCCGGGAGGGCGGACTCACCGTGGCCGCCGTGCTCTCCGGGAACCGCAATTTCGAAGGACGCATTCATCCGGAGATCAAGGCCAACTACCTGGCCTCGCCGCCCCTGGTGGTGGCTTATGCCCTGGCCGGCACCATGAACATCGATCTGACCCGGGATCCGCTGGGCCGGGACCGCAATGAACATCCCGTCTATCTCAAGGACATCTGGCCCAGCTCCGAAGAGATCGGCCAGGCGGTGGCCTCCTGCGTGAGCCCCGAGATGTTCGGCGAGGAGTATGCGGATGTGTTCACGGGCAACCCGACCTGGAATGCAGTGAAGATCAGCGAGAGCCGCCTTTACGATTGGCGAGCGGAGTCCACCTACATTCGCAAGCCCCCCTTCTTCGAAGCCCTCACCCTGGACCTCCCGCCGCCGCTTCGGATCAGCAATGCCCGGGTGCTGGCCCTGCTGGGCGACTCGGTGACCACCGACCACATCTCCCCGGCCGGCGCCATACCGGCGGACAGCCCGGCGGGCGAGTGGCTTGCGGCCCAGGGGGTCCCGGAGAGCGAGTTCAACACCTACGGATCGCGCAGGGGAAACCACGAAGTGATGATTCGGGGCACCTTCGCCAACATACGCATCCGCAACCGTCTGGTTCCCGGCGTGGAAGGCGGCTATACCTGCCATCTGCCGTCGGGGAAGAAGATGTTCATATACGAGGCGGCGGCAAGGTACCGGCAGGAGGGAACGCCGCTTTTAGTCATCGCCGGCAAGGAATACGGCTCGGGCAGCTCCAGGGATTGGGCGGCCAAGGGTACGGCCCTGCTCGGAGTGAAAGCGGTGATCGCCGAGAGCTTCGAGCGCATCCACCGCTCAAATCTGATAGGCATGGGGGTGCTGCCTCTGCAGTTTTCCGGTGGGCAGAGCGCCGACTCCCTCGGGCTGAGCGGAGAGGAATCCTACAGCCTGCAGGCGGTGGAAAGACCGGGCCAGGAGATAACGGTGACGGCCCGGGCGGCCGACGACGAGCGGAAGCGTTTCCAGGTCGAGGTCAGGCTCGACACCGCCGTGGAGATGGAGTACTACCACAACCGGGGAATCCTGCATACGGTGCTGCGCAAGCTGGCTGGCGAAGATCGCAGAAAAACGGCGGGAGCCTGAAGGAGACCGCGGGGATTTTCGGCGGCGAGCTAAACAATTGCGGGGAAGGAGCGAGGCCATGGGCATGAACGAAGGAGGGATCCGCACGGAATCGGACAGCATGGGGGAGGTTACCCTTCCCGGCTGGGCCTACTGGGGCGCCCAGACCCAGAGAGCGGTGGAGAACTTCGGAGTTTCGGACAAACGCATTCCGCCGCTCATGATCCGCTCCCTTGGGATGATCAAGGGCTTTGCCGCAGAGGTGAACGCGGAGCTGGGCTTGATCGACGGGAAACTGGCTTCAGCTATTGTCAGGGCCGCCGGGGAAGTCAGGGAAGGGCGTTGGGACGAGCACTTCCCCGTGGATGTTTTTCAGACCGGCAGCGGCACCTCGTGGAATATGAACGCCAACGAGGTGATCGCCAACCGGGCCAACGAGCTTCTGGGCTCCCCTCTGGGTGCCAGGAAGCCGGTCCATCCCAACGACCACGTCAACCGGGGGCAGTCTTCCAACGACGTGATACCCTCAGCGATCCACATCGCTGACCGCCTGGCCGTCGAACAGTTGCGGGCGGCCCTGCAGGCCTTGCAGGCGGCTCTCTCGGAAAGGGCGAAGGCTTTTGCCGGCATTGTCAAGATCGGGCGCACCCACCTCCAGGATGCGGTACCGGTGACCCTGGGACAGGAGTTTTCCGGCTACGCCGCCCAAATCGCCAAGGCGCTGCGCCGGCTGGAGAATACCCTGCCGGACCTGGAGGAGCTCGCCCTCGGAGCAACCGCGGTCGGCACCGGTCTCAACGCCCATCCGGAGTTTGCCGGGCGGGTGATCGAGCGCATCGCCGGGCACAGCGGCCTTCCCTTCCGCCAGGCGGACAACCTGTTCGAAGCTCTGGCCTGCCGGGACGCCCAGGCCGAGCTGATGGGCGCCCTCGGCGTGCTGGCCGGCAGCCTGCTCAAGATCGGCAACGACCTGCGGCTGCTCGCCAGCGGACCCCGGGCCGGCTTTGGCGAGATAGCGCTTCCCTCCCTGCAGCCGGGAAGCTCCATCATGCCGGGAAAGGTGAATCCTGTGATCCCGGAGATGGCGATCCAGGCCGCGGTCTACGTGAAGGGCAAGTGCCAGTCCGTCGGCCTGGCGGCGGCTTCGGGGCCGCTGGAGCTGAACATCATGATGCCCCTGATCGCCTACGAGACCCTGGATTCGCTGTCGCTTCTGGCCAACGCCTGCCGGGCGCTCGACGAGCGCTGCATACGGGGAATCGAAAGCAACGAGGAACGCTGCAGCGAGTGGGTCGAGTGGAGCCTGGCCCTGGTCACTCCCCTGGCCACCCGCATCGGCTACGATCGGGCGGCGCAGATGGCCCACCAGGCTTTCAGGGAGAAGAAGACCGTTCGCCAGCTCGTTATGGAATCCGGCCTGCTCAGCCCCGAAGAGGCGGAGGCCGTCCTGGATCCCAGGTCCATGGTCGGAAAGCCGGAAGGGAAGGATCTTTGATTTCACTCCGGGCTGGACACAGGTTGTATAGTAAACACTATATAGTAATTTCTGGAAGTGTGGAAGCGACGGCTTTCGCGCTTTATTAGGAAAAGGGCGCAGGAGGTCAGAGTGTCTACACACGAGTTTGAAGCCCTCATCATCGGGGCCGGGGGGGCAGGCCTGTACGCGGCCCTCGAGGCCAGCCGGACGGCCAGGACGGCGGTCATTTCCAAGCTGCATCCCATGCGCAGCCACACCGGGGCCGCCCAGGGCGGCATCGGAGCGGCCCTGGGCAACCTCGAGGAGGACAGGTCGGAGTGGCACGCCTTCGACACGATCAAAGGCGGCGACTACCTGGTGGACCAGGAAGCGGCCGTAATATTGGCCGAGGACGCGGTGCGGGCGGTTTACGATCTGGAGAACCGGGGCCTTCCGTTCAGCAGGACCGAGGCCGGCCGGATCGATCAGCGCCGCTTCGGCGGCCACACCCGAAATTACGGGGAGGCGGCGGTGCGCCGTTCCTGCTACGCAGCAGACCGCACCGGCCACATGATCCTGCAGACCCTCTACCAGCAGTGCATCAAAAACCAGGTATTCTTCTTCGACGAGTTCCAGGTGCTGGATGTCCTGATCGAGGGCCGGAAGGCGGCCGGCCTGGTGGCTTTGGAGCTGGCCACGGGGGAGCTGCACGTGTTCCGCTGCAAGGCAATGCTGTTCGCCACCGGGGGCTTCGGCCAGCTTTTCCGCACCACCTCCAACGCCTTCGCCAACACCGGCGATGGACCGGCGCTGTTGCTCAGGCGCGGTGTTCCCCTCCAGGACATGGAGTTCTTCCAGTTCCATCCCACCGGAATACGGGGGATGGGCATCCTTATCACCGAAGGTGTGCGGGGGGAGGGGGGGATCCTGCGCAACCGCCAGGGGGAGCGGTTCATGGAACGCTACGCTCCCACCCTGCTCGATCTGGCTCCCCGGGACATGGTCTGCCGGGCCATCATGGAAGAGATTCGGGCCGGCAACGGCATCCGGGGGGACCGGCGAATCGACGACTACGTGCATCTGGACGCTACCCATCTGGGCAGGGAGGTGATCGAAGCCAAGCTTCCCGATATTGCGGATTTCTGCCGCACCTACCTGGGACTGGATCCGGCGGACTCGGCCGTTCCCGTGCAGCCCACCGCCCACTACGCCATGGGTGGTATTCCCACGGATAAAGAAGGCAGGGTGCTGGCCGACGGCAGCGGAGCCCTGATCGAGGGGCTGTACGCGGCCGGGGAGTGCGCCTGCGTCAGCGTGCACGGCGCCAACCGTCTCGGCACCAACAGCCTGGTGGATTTGGTGGTGTACGGGCGCCGGGCCGGGCAGCACATCGCCGGCTTCGTCAAACAGGCGGACTTTGCACCGCTCGGCAGCAATCCCGAGGGTCCGGCCCGCGAGCAGATCGAGACTCTCAGGGACGGCAGCAAGGGGCCTCACGGCGGCCTGATCAGGGAGGAGATGAAGGATCTCATGATGGAGAAAATCGGAATCTACCGGACCGGGAAAGACATGCGCAGCGCGCTCGAACAGCTCCGGGGGCTGCGCGAGCGCTATCGGGAGGTGCGGGCCCAGGATCGCTTGCAGCGCTTCAATACCGACCTCCTGGAGCTTGTAGAGCTGCGCAACCTTCTGGACCTGGCCCTGGTCACGGCAGCCAGCGCCGAGCAGCGCCGGGAAAGCCGCGGCGCCCACGCCCGGGAGGACTTTCCGGAACGGGACGATGAGCGCTGGCTCAAGCACAGTATGGCGCGGCTGGAGGGGGAAGAGGTGCTCATCGACTACCGGCCGGTGGACATTTCGCACTGGGAGCCGAAGCCCAGGGCGTATTGAGAAGGAGCTTGCCGATGAAGGTTACCTTCCATGTACAGCGCTTCAATCCTGAGAAGGACAGCAAACCTCATTTCCAGGACTACGCCGTCGAAGTGCAGCCTACGGACAGGGTGCTCGATGCTCTCATGCGGATCAAGAGCTCCATGGACGGCAGCCTGACCTTCCGCAGGAGCTGCGCCCACAGCGTGTGCGGGTCTGACGCTATGGTCATCAACGGCCAGGAGCGCCTGGCCTGCAAGACCCTGCTGCAGGACGTAGCCGACGCCGACGGCTCCACCGTAACCGTGGAGCCCCTGAAACATCTGCCGCTGCTGCGTGATCTGATGGTGGATCAGAGCGAGTTCTTCGCCCGCTGGCGAGCGGTGAAGCCCTTCCAGATCAATCCCGAAGAGGTGGGGGAGAAGGAGCGGTTGCAGAGCCCAGCCGAGAGGGCCTCTTTCGACGACCCGACCAAGTGCATTCTCTGCGCCTCCTGCTATTCCGCCTGCCCGATCCTGGACGGGAAGAACCGCCGCTTCATCGGACCGGCGTCGATCGTTCAGGCGGCGCGCTTCCTCTTCGACAATCGCGACCGGGGCTTCGAGGAACGTCTCGAGGTGCTGGACCATCCCGACGGAGTGTGGGCCTGCGAGAACCACTTCCAGTGCACCCGAGTCTGCCCGAGGGGAATCAAGGTAACCAAGAACATCAACCTGACCAAACGCAGGATCAAACAGGAGAAGGCATGAAGGTCCACGAATACCAGGCCCGGGAGCTCCTGGAAGCTTACGGCATTCCCGTACCGCCGGGCCGGGTCGCCCGAACGGAGGGAGAGGCTGTTCGGGCCGCCGGACAGATCGGCTATCCGGTGGTGATCAAGGCCCAGGTCCTGGTCGGCGGCCGGGGCAAGGCCGGCGGCGTTAGGCTGGCCCGCACGGCCGAGGAGGCGAGGGAAGCCGCCGCGCAGATCCTGAAGCTCACGATCAAGGACATCCCCGTAGAAAGGGTCCTGGTCGTCAGAGCGGTAAGCATTGAGAAAGAGTACTATCTGAGTATCACCGTGGACCGGTCGGCGCAGAGGGCGGTCTGCATTGCCAGCGCCGCCGGAGGAGTGGACATCGAAGAGCTGGCCGCAAAGCAGCCGGAAAAAATACTGAAGAGCTACATCGATCCCCTGGCGGGGCCGGAGGAAGGAAGCTTGAGGGAAACCCTGAGCGCCGTCTTTCCCTCCCCGCTGATCGATCAGGCCGTGGAGACGGTGCTCGGCATGTACCGCCTGCTGGTGGAGAAGGACTGCTCCCTGGTGGAGATCAATCCCCTGGCCCGGATCGATGCCTCGACCCTGATTGCGGCGGACGCCAAGATCAACTTCGACGACAACGGGATTCCCAAGCACCCCGAGGTGGAAGCCATGCGCACTGCCGAGGAGTACAGCCAGGAAGAAACCGAGGCCAGGCAGGCGGGCTTGAGCTTCGTCAGTCTGGACGGGAACATCGGCTGCATCGTCAACGGGGCGGGATTGGCCATGGCCACCATGGACCTGATCAAGCTGTTCGGAGGCCGTCCGGCCAACTTTCTCGACGTCGGCGGCAGCTCCAGCCCCCAAAAGGTGTTGACCGCCCTGAGCATTCTTACGCGAAACCGCAACCTCGAGGCCATCCTGATAAATATCTTCGGGGGCATCACCCGCTGCGACGATATAGCCAGGGGAATCCTGATCGCCCGCGAGCAGATTGACCTCCAGGTGCCGCTGGTGATCCGCCTGATCGGCACCAATGAAAAGGAGGGCCGCGCCCTTCTCGAGCAGGCGGGACTGGAAGCGGCGACGGAAATGACCGAGGCGGTGAGGCGAGTGATTTCCAAAGCAAGGACGGGGACCTAGACCGTGGGAATATTGATCGACGAAAACACTAAAGTTCTGGTCCAGGGAATCACCGGCCGCGACGGCTCGTTTCACACGGCCGGGATGCTGGAGTACGGAACCCGGGTCACGGGCGGCGTGACGCCGGGAAAAGGAGGGCAGGAGGTACACGGCCTGCCGGTATTCGATGGGGTGAAAGAAGCCGTAGAGGCGACCGGCGCCGACTGCTCGGTGATCTTCGTGCCCGCCCCCTTTGCTTCCGCCGCCCTGCGCGAGGCCGCCGACGGCGGCATCCGGTTGATCGTCTGCATCACCGAGGGGATCCCGGTTCTGGAGATGCTGGAAAACTATCACTACCTGCTGAAGCGGGGCGCCCGCCTGGTCGGACCGAACTGCCCGGGGCTGATCAGCCCGGGAAAGAGCAAGGTGGGAATAATGCCGGGTCACATTCACAGGCCCGGGGGCATCGGGGTCATTTCCCGTAGCGGCACGCTCACCTACGAGGTAGTGTACAACCTCACGGCAAACGGTCTGGGTCAGTCCACCTGCATCGGGATCGGGGGCGACCCGATCATAGGCACCGGCTATCTTGATCTGCTCGAGATGTTCGAGAAGGACCGGGAAACCCGGGGCGTGGTGATCATCGGTGAGATCGGCGGCGAGGATGAAGAACGGGCGGCGGAGTACATCCGGACCTCGATGAGCAAGCCCGTGGTGGCTTTCATATCCGGCCGCACCGCTCCCCCCGGAAAGCGTATGGGGCACGCCGGCGCCATCATTGCCGGAGGAAGGGGTACCGCTGAAGCCAAGGTGAAAGCCTTCCAGGAGGCCGGGGTGCCGGTGGCCGAAAGACCGGATCAGATACCCGAGCTGATGAAGGAGAAACTCAAGTGATTGAGATGCAGGCGGGAATGAGACAATGAAAAGCCGGCAGACCGGCAGGCACGAGTTTCTCGATCTGTCCAGCCTGGGTTTCGCCGAAAAGCTGTACCGGGCCTGGCTGGAAGATCCTTCTTCGGTAGACGGCCAGTGGAAGGTTTTTTTCCGCGCCTTCCAGGAACACGGGTCTCTGGAGCTGGAAGAGCCTTCCGGAAGGCGGGCGGCCCTCCTGCCCGAGAGCGGGAGCCCGGAGGATCTCAGCTACAAGCAGAGCCGTGTGGACAGCCTCCTGTGGGCGTTCCGTGACGTGGGCTACTTCTACGCCAGGCTGAATCCACTGAGGCCCGAGCACGAGCCCAGCCAGAACTACCTCTATCCCAGGGCCAAAGGAGCCTACGAACAGCTTTCTATCGCTGATTTCGGGCTTTCCGAGATGGACCTGGATCGGGAGTTCTCCGCCGGACGGGCGATGCGGCCATCCAGGGCCCCTCTGCGGGAAATACTGGAGGCGTTTCGCCAGACCTACTGCTCGACCATCGGGGTGGAGTTCCTGCATATACAGAACAAGCCGATCCGCAACTGGCTGCTGCGAGCCATGGAGTCCTGCCGGAACACGCCGGATTTCGATGCCGGCCGGCGGCGGTCTATCCTCGAAGACCTGATCAGGGCGGAAGAGTTCGAGCAGTTCCTGCACAAGACCTTTATCGGGCAGAAGCGCTTCTCGCTGGAAGGTGCGGAGGTGCTCATCCCGGCCCTGCACTTCCTGGTCGATACGGCCGCCAGGTCAGGCATCGAGGAGATAGTGCTCGGCACCACCCATAGAGGGCGGATCACTATTCTCAACCAGATCCTGAACATGCCGGGGGAGGAGATCTTTACTTTGTTCGAGGACAACCACCAGCCGGGGCAGTACGGAGGAAGCGGGGATGTGAAGTATCATCTGGGCTATTCCAGCGATCACGCCCACCAGGACGGTTCCTCCGTGCATCTTACCCTGGTTTCCAACCCCAGTCATCTGGAGAGCGTGGACGCCGTGGTGGAGGGCAAGACCCGGGCCGTTCAGAGCCAGCCCAGGTGGGCCGGCTTCATCAAGGCGACCAAGCGTGTTTTGCCCGTGGTCCTCCATGGAGACGCCGCTTTCAGCGGTCAGGGGGTGGTGGCGGAGGTGTTCAACCTGTCCCAGCTCCGGGGCTACCATACCGGCGGGACAATTCATATCGTCGTAAACAACCAGATCGGCTTTACCACCTCCAGCCGTGATTCTCGATCGACCTTCTTCCCCACCGACGTAGCCAAGATGACCTCGGTGCCCGTGTTTCATGTCAACGGTGACGACCCAGAGGCGGTGGTGTACGTTGTGGATCTGGCCTTGCGCTTCCGGCAGAAAATGGCCCAGGACGTGATCGTGGACATAATCTGCTATCGCCGCCATGGCCACAACGAGGGGGATGAGCCTTCCTTCACCAATCCCAGGATGTATAATGTCATTCGTCACCATCCCGGCGTGGCGGCTCTCTACGGTGAGCGCTGCGCCGAAGCCGGCTTGATGAGCGCGGAAGAGCAGGAAAGCCTGCGGCGCAGCTACGCCGCACGGTTGCGTCAGGGTCTCAAAACAGCCCGCGAGAATCCTCCCGAGCCCACGCTGCGCCCTTTCCAGGGCGACGAATGGCGGGGGCTGCACGGCCGCTATTCCCTGGAACCCGCACTCACCGGAGTGCAGGCACCCACCGGGGTGCAGGCGCCCACCGGGGTGCCCGCGCCCACCTTGAACCGGGTTGCTGCAATCCTGACCCGCATTCCTGATGGGTTTACGATACACCCCAAGCTGAAACGCATCCTGGAGGAAAAGCGGCGGCGGCTGGCGAGCGACGGAACGGCGGACTGGGCTTTCGCCGAAGCCCTGGCCTGGGGCAGCCTGCTTCTGGAGGGTACGCCGGTGCGTCTGAGCGGACAGGACTGCGAGAGGGGAACCTTCAGCCAGCGACATGCCTGCTGGTGGGACACCGAGAAGGCCGAGGCGCTTCCTTACCTTCCTCTCAACCATCTCGACCCGGACCAGGCTCGCTTTTACGCCTACGACAGCCCTCTGTCCGAGTACTCGATCCTGGGTTTCGAGTACGGATTCTCCCTCAATTCGCCGCGCACCCTGGTGATCTGGGAAGCGCAGTTTGGTGATTTTTCCAACGGCGCCCAAGTCATCATCGACAACTTCATCGCTGCGGCGGAGTCCAAGTGGCGGCGCTCCAGCGGCCTGGTGCTCCTTCTTCCCCACGGCTATGAGGGTCAGGGACCGGAGCACTCCAGCGCTCACCTCGAGCGCTTCCTGCAGCTCGCCGCCGAGGAAAACATGGAGATCTGTAGTCCGACTACCCCGGCGCAGTACTTTCACCTGCTGCGCCGGCAAATGAAACGGGATTTCCGCAAGCCCCTGGTGCTGATGAGCCCCAAGAGCCTGTTGCGCCATCCCCGGACCCTGTCCAGGCTCGATGAGCTCGCCGAAGGGTATTTCCAACTCGTTCTCGACTCCTCACCGTCAGCTTCCGGGCCGGCCGTCTCCAGGGTTGTCCTGTGCACGGGCAAGATATATTACGAGCTCTGGGAGCGGCGCCGGGAGCTGGAGGCCCGGGATACGGCGATCGTCCGGGTAGAGCAGCTATACCCCTTTCCAGAGCAGGCCCTGCGGCGGGTGTTGGAAAGATACGCAGACGCCGGGCAGATGCTCTGGGTGCAGGAAGAGCCGGAGAACCGGGGAGCCCTTCGTTATATGCGGGAGCGGCTGCAGAGGCATTTCGCTTCCCGCCGCTTTCACTACGTGTCCAGACCGGCCAGCGCCAGCCCGGCGGTAGGCTCGCACAGACAGCACGTGGCCGAACAGCGAGAGGTAGTGGACAGGGCGTTCGCCACGCAGTCCGGCGGCAACGGCAAGCCCCCGCGGCTACGTACCGAGCAGGCTGGAAGAAGAGGGTCAAAATGAAAGAAGACGTACTGGTTCCATCAGTAGGTGAGTCGGTTACTCGCGGAGTGCTGACCTCCTGGATAAAAAAGGAGGGAGAGCGGGTGGAAGAGGGGGAAGATCTTTTCGAGCTGGAAACCGACAAAGCTACCGTGGCGGTACCCGCGCCGGCCGACGGGGTTCTGCATATCCTGGTTCAGGCGGGGCAGGAGGTGGAGATCGGCCAGGTTGTGGCTTCGCTGGAGGAGACCGTCCAAACCGGAGCACCTCCCGAGGCAGAGGAAAAATCCGGGCTTCGGGAAAGGCCGGAACGTAAGGAAAAGCCGGAGCAGCCCGCAGCCGGTCGGAATTTGGAAGCGGGGAACGGCAGCTCCGCAGCTGCGGATGTAGGAGAACCGGTGGAGAGACCTGCCGCGGAACCGGCCCTCTCTCCGACCGTTCGCCGGATCGTACAGGAGTACGGTCTTGACGTGCGCGAGCTCGAGGGGACCGGGCCGAGAGGAAGAATAACCAAGGAAGACGCCCTGCGCGCCGTAGCTGAGTCTGCGCCCCGACGAACGGCTTCGACCGAGGTTGAAGCGGGCCGGCGGGTACCGCAAGCCCAAGCCTCCCCGGCTGCGCAGCGGCAGACCCGAGAACCCATGAGCCGGCTGCGTCGGACCATAGCCGGCCGCCTGGTACAGGCCAGGCAGCAGACAGCCCTGCTTACCACCTTCAACGAAATCGACATGGAAAAGGTGATCTCTCTGCGCAACGGGTACGGCGAGCGGTTTGCAGAAAGCTATGGAGTACGGCTGGGGTTCATGTCCTTTTTTGTAAGCGCCTGCTGCCAGGCCCTGAAGACTTTCCCCGTAGTCAATGCCATGATCGAGGGGGATGAGATCGTCTATAACCATGTCTACGACATCGGCGTAGCCGTGTCCACGGATCGAGGACTGGTGGTGCCGGTGCTGCGAGATGCAGACCGCTTGACCTTCGCCGAGATCGAACGGAGACTTCTCGATCTGGCTCGGCGCGCCCGGGACAACAAGATAGCCCCCGACGAGCTGGCCGGTGGTACCTTCACCATTACCAACGGCGGCGTGTTCGGCTCTCTGCTGTCTACTCCGCTGCCCAACTATCCCCAGTCGGCCATTCTCGGCATGCACGCCATCCAGAAGCGCCCGGTGGTAGTGGATGACCAGGTGGCGATCCGATCCATGATGTATGTAGCGCTGTCCTACGACCACCGGCTGATAGACGGCAGGGAGGCGGTCCGATTTCTCGTTACCGTAAAGTCCCTGGTCGAGGATCCCCAGCGGTTGCTGCTGGAAGTGTAGGTCGGCAGACAACGGGGAATAAGGTTGGGCTTGCGGCTGTTTATTAATATATTGTAGCTATATCGCTTAACTTGGTTACGGATTTCAGGAGGACGTGCATGGCTGAGACCACCTACGCAAAGGGACTGGAGGGCATCGTTGCGGCGGAAAGTGAAATCTGCAGAATCGACGGCCAGAACGGCAGACTGTACTATCTGGGCTACTCGATCGAGGATCTGGCCCGTTTTTCGAGCTTCGAGGAAACCACCTACCTGCTGCTTTACGGCCGGCTGCCGGCTCGGGAGGAGATGGATAAATTCTCCCAGCGCATGCGGGCCAGCCGCGATCTTTCTCCGCCGATTTTGAGCATGATCCGAAGCTTCCCGCGAGATGCCCACCCCATGGAGCTGCTCCAGGCGGTGATCTCTTACTTGAGCGGATACGTTCAACACAAGATTCAGCACTCCGCCTTCTGCAACTGTCGGGACACCCTGCACCAGGTGGTGCAGCTTGCCAGTGTGGTAGCGGCCTGGAAGCGCTTCCACGAAGGCAAGGAGTACGTGCCGCCGCGGCTGGACCTTTCCCACGGCGCCAACTTTCTCTACATGATGCGCGGGGAGCAGCCGGAGGAATACGAGGGCAGGATCATGGATGCCTGCCTGGTCATGCACGCCGAGCACGGGTTCAATGCCTCGACTTTTACCGCCCGGGTAGTGGCCTCGACCCTCTCTACCTGTTACTGCAGCATTTCGGCAGCTATAGGAGCGCTGTACGGCTCGCTTCACGGCGGAGCCAATGAGAAGGTGATGAACATGGTCGAGGAGATCGGCAGTCGGGAGAAGGCCGCCCGCTGGGTGGAGGAGGCCCTGGACAAGAAGCAGAAGCTTATGGGCATGGGCCACCGGGTCTACAAGGCCAAGGATCCCCGGGCAATCATCATGGGAGAGTTCCTGGAGGAGCTTTCCAGGAAGAAAAACGACAGCCGTTACTACGAGATTCTCAAGGAAGTCGAGAAAACCTTCAGGAACCGGATGGAAGAAAAGGGTAAGCCCATCTATCCCAACGTGGATTTCTACTCCGGCGCGGTGTACAGCCTGCTCGGAATACCCAAGATCCTGTTTACACCGATCTTTGCCGCCGCACGGGCAGCCGGATGGCTGTCGCACATACTGGAGCAGCGCCGCGACAACCGCATCTACCGGCCGAAGAGCCTGTACAGCGGCTGTGAGCCCCGGGAGTACGTGTCTGTGGAGAAGCGATAGCGGGGATCATCGACTACAATTAAAATTCGATTGATCTTTCCTTTCATTTTTCTCTGAACGCCTCTCCCTGATGAATCCGCAGCGTCCTCCGGTTTATCCGTCGAACGCCGTTAAAAGACGGCAGCGCGCCGGAGTCCTAAGAAAGAATCCGCTTCACTTCTTTGTTGCCGAGGAAATTTCCCACCAGCGGTTGGCAGAAGTCTTTCTGGGACTGCTGCCAGAAGGCAAATATCCCCTCCCGGGTTTGTAGAATCTGCACATACCGGCTGCTGCCGGTACCGTACGGAGAGACGAACAGGGGCAGGTAGGGGGAAAGGCGCTCGAGGTGGGGAAAATCCTTATCCGTACCCAGGGCGAGTCCTCCTATTTCCTCGCAGGAATATCCCCTGGGGCGCCGTACCGCCTGAGGGTGCTCGTCGTAGGGTCGCATAGACTCTCCGCCATCATAGAAGTAAAGGGACAACGGGGGCAAAGTGGAAAACGCCCCTATCCTCGGAACCCTGAGCACCCCGGTAATTCGGCTGATAGCCACGTCCCAGCAATATCCCCTCGGAAAGAAACCCCAGCCAGGCGCACCGAATATCTTCGAGCCTCTAGGTCTGATAGCATATCCGGTGTTGGCACTCGCCCAGGTGAAGGGATGGAAGCAGAATACACAAACCGTGTCGCCTCCGGGCAGGTTGAAAAGCAGTGGATCCTTCACGTGCAGGAAACGAGGGTCGGTGGATTCGATCAAGCTCCGGGGCTGTTGCAACTTCAGTTTCTCGATAGAAGGGGCTTTCATTACATCTATGGACCATATCCCGGTTCCCGGCTTCTGGAATTCCTCCATCCCTTCAGGATATGGGATTCCACTTTTTTCTGTCGATACGTACAGCTCGATACCATCCTCGACGAAGTACAGGCAGCTTCCTTCAATAGACACGACTTTCCGCCGGTCATAGCCGAGCTCGTTTTTCGAGAAGGAAAGTACCTTGGCAAATGTTTGTCCCCTGTCTTCGGATTTGAAGATCGCCAGCTCCAGTCCGCGTTCTCCAGCTCGAAGACCTGTTCTCGAATCTCCTGCGTTTCTGTACCTCCCGGTCAGGTAGAAACGGCCGGCGTCGTCTTCCACGACATTACCGGCCCCGAACCAGAAACCGGATGCCCGCTGCAGGGGAGCTACGATGCTCCTGGCCTTTTCTTGATTCACCAAGGCGCTGGCGAGGTGAACGAGCTTGGCTTTGATCCCAACGTTGACATAATCCATAGCATTTACCCTTGAGCGCGCGGTTTATTTAACCGCTCCTGAGGTCAGACCGCTGACAATCTTCCTCTGAAAGACAAAGGTGAAGAGCAGGAGCGGGAGAATGGCCAGAAAAGTAGCCGTAGTGATCAATTCCCAGGGGAAGGCGTACTCCCCCGGATATAAAGCGATACCGACGGTGGCGGTTCGCAGCAGATTCTTGGAAAGAAGCACCAGGGCCATGAGGAACTCGTTCCAGCTGAAGATGAAAACAATCAGCCCGGCGGCCACCAGTCCGGGGACAGAGAGGGGAGCGATGATCTGCCAGACGATTCGTACGACCGTACAGCCGTCAATTCGAGCGGAATCTTCAATTTCCTGAGGAATGGTACGGAAATAAGTGGACAGTATCCATACCGACATAGGCAGAAACAGACCGTTGTAGGCTATAACCAATCCGAGATAGGTGTTGACAAGCCCCACCTTTCTGAACCACAGGAACACGGAAGGTACAATGGCCAGCTGCGGAAACATGGACATGGAGAGAAAAAAAACCAGCACAAAGGTGGCGCCCTTGAAGCGTATGCGGGCGATCCCATAGCCGGCGAAGGCGCTGAAGAAAAGGATGGAGAAGGTGGATAGGGTAGAGACCAGCACGGAGTTCAGGATATAACGGCCGAGATTGGATTCAAAGAGAACGGAATGATAGTTCATCAAGGTCGGCTGCTTGGGAATGAAAACAGGCGGCCAGGCGTAGATTTCGCCCGTAGTCTTTACAGAGGTAAGGAATATCCAGGATACGGGAAAGAAAAACAGGACCACGAGGAAGACAACCAGCAGATATTGGGGGAGCTTGGTGTACGGGCGCGTTGAGCTCTTATTCACGATCACTCCCGTTCCAGTCTGAAGAGCTTCAGGTACAACAATCCCAGAAGAAAGATGAATACGAACTGGATTACCGAAACTGTTGCCCCCGCATCGAACTTGAGAAATTGAAAGAACTCTCTGTAGCCGAAGAGGCTCAGGGTTTGAGTACTGCCCGAAGGCCCTCCATCGGTCAGTGCAAAGGGAAGCTCAAAAGCACGAAAGGCATCCATGGAACGGAACAGCAGCGCCACGAGGATAGAGGGAATCAAAAGGGGCAGGGTTATTTTGCGAAAGATCTGAAATGAACCGGCACCGTCGATCCTGGCTGCCTGGTACAGCTCGACCGGAATGGTCTGAAGGCCTGTAAGTAGAATCAGGGCCATGAACGAGCTTGTCTTCCAGACCGCCACACCCATCATGCTGTACATGGCCAGGGGAATACGTCCCAGCCAGTTTATTCCTTCTCCAACTATTCCCAGGCTTTTCAAGAGGTTATTGAAAAAACCGAAATCCGCATTATAGAGCCAGCGCCAGACGATGGCGTTGAGAGCTGTCGGCAGCATCCAGGGGAAAAGGATGGTGGTGCGCATGAGTCCGCGGAAGGCAAAACTGCGGTTGATGAGCAGGGCGAGCAGGATGCCGAAGAGAAGCTCGAGAGCGACGGTCAACGAAGTGAACCACAGGGTATTCCAGAGGGAAGAGCGAAACTCCTCGTCTTCAAAAATTCTCGCATAGTTGGCAAGTCCGACAAACCGGGACGAAGAACCTCTTATGAAGGAAAAATCGGTAAAGCTCATGATGATCGTGTTGGCGGTCGGTAGGAAAAGAATTATCAGAACGAGGAGAAACGCCGGAAGAACGAGGACCATTCCGCGGAGGTTCTGCTTACGCGATTGTTTCATGATCCTTGACCGCTGCTTATCGTAAACGGCTCCGGACTACAGAGATAGGCCGGAGCCTAAAAACAACGTTAAGGGCCGACAGTAAAATCACTCGGCCAGAAGCTGCTCGATCTCTGTCTGTGCATCCGCCAGGGCCTGATCGACGCTTTTCTGGCGGGTCAAGGCGGCGTGTATTTCCCTCTGCATGATGTGGGAAAGCTCCGGATACTTCGCTCCCGCCTGCGCGGAAGGCCGTACGTCACCAACGGCAAAATCCTCATACAGGACCCTGGCGATGGGGTAGCTGGACAGCAGCTCCTGGTTTGATTCCATGCCCTTCAGGGCGGGCATGCTGCCGGTTTCGATGGCCATCCTGAGCCCGGCTTCGGGGGTCGTCAGGTGCTTGATCAGCTTGGCCGAAGCCTCCTTGTACCGGGAGTAGGGGTTGATGATGAGAATCCAGCCGCCCATACAAACCGTGCGGGCGTCGCTGTGGCCCTGGAAGTAGGGAACCCGCTTCATCATCACCTTATCCTTGACTGCAGAATCGTCGGCGTTGAGCATGGGCCATACGAAATCCTGCACCACCATGAAGATCACCCGTCCTTGCCTGTAGAGGGCCATGGCGTCGTTGGGTTTGTAAGTCAGGATGCTCTCCGGGGCGATGTTATCCTTATAGATGAAATCGACCATAGTCTGCAGGGCTTTCTTCCCGGCATCGGTGTTGACGGCAACATTTCCCCGGGCATCGAAGAACTCGCCACCGGCTCCCCAGAAAAATTGGAGATAGTTCATGAACAGCCCCTCGATCTGAGCCCACATGCTGATGTAGCCGGCCAGGTTGGGATCGTTTTCTCCCTTCAGAATCTCCTGGGCTGCCGCCACAAGCTCTTCCCAGGTATCGGGTACCTTTTGGTTGTATTTTTCCAGAAGATCCTTTCTGTAGAAAAAGTGGATTGCATTGGTGTACAGCGGGATCCCGTAGACCTTACCTTCCACCGTTACCGAGTTCAGCATCCCCTCCAGATAGGGTTCCAGTTCCCGGCGGGTGAAATAGGCGTTCAGCGGCTCGGCCCAGCCGTTGGCAATAAACTCGCCCGGCCAAATCACATCCACGGCGATAACATCCGGTTGATCCGCCTTGGCTGCTAGGTTGGTTACATAGAGGGTATGCTGCTCGCCGGGAACCCCGGGCACCTTGAGCCACTCCACCTCGATGTTCGGATTCTCGCTTTGGAACTCCTCCAATAGCGGCGGAATAACACTGCCGATTTCTCTGGGAGAAACGGCCAACTGGATTGTCACCTCTTCCATAGCGGCCTTTTCTTCCTGCCCGCCGCCGGCAAATGCAACGACGGCAGGAAACAGGGCAAGCAGGATCAGAACCAGCACCTTTTTAGTTAATTTCATAACGACCTCCTCCTATATATTAAATTATCAATGGTGCTCCAACTTGTTTTTGCCAGAGAATTTCCTTGTTCTCGGCATCACAAAAGAGGCTTACAAAAGCAAACATGACCGTTCCTTTCAGACCGGCATCTTCGCGAAGAGGAAGGAAATTCAAGGGTATAACGGGGAAGCGCCCCTGCCTGGCATGATCGAGATAAGCTTTCTCCACCAGGTTCGAATAAAAAGGATTGAGCCGGTTCAAGCGGCCCGTAATCACGATTTCCTGGGGATCAAGGATGGTGACCAGATTGAAGATGCCTCTGCCAAGATAGGAAGCTGCCTTCTCGAGGAGGGACAGAGTGAACGCATCACCCTTCCGTATGTTAGCGGCCAACAGGTCGATTAGCTCGTGGCGGACCGGCGTCGAATGCAGTTCGAAATGTTCGGCCATGGCCCGGCTCAGAGAGAGTTCGGAAGCGACAGCCTCGAGGCAGCCTTTACGTCCGCAGCGGCAAACAATGGGAGCATCGGTAATAAAGGTGTGCCCGAAATCACTTGCCGCTCCCGTTACCCCTTGATAGAGGTTACCGTCGATGATCAGTCCCGTGCCGATTCCCGTGCCGATGTAGATGAAAACCAAAGTGTGCAGCCTTTTGCTCAGGTGGTCGTAGTATTCGCACATGGCCATGGCTTCGACGTTGTTCATTTGGACAATGGGGTATGAGAAAGCCGAACGGAAGCTTTGAACGATGTACGGGTTGTCGTACGGGTGATGTGGAAGGGCTATGCCGATAGCAATCAAGCGATCGGAATGGGACCATGCCTCAAGGAGGCTCTCAAGCTCCCTGACGACAGAGGAAACTTCGGCTTCTGAAAATCCTTCCGGAAAGCTCAGCTCTTTGCTGGCCAGGATGTTGTAGCCGAGATCGACGATACCAACCCGGCAGAGTTCCGGGGTTAAATGAACGGAAGCCATGTAGGCCGCCTGGGGGTTTCGTGACAGAATATCGGCCTTTCTGCCTGCGGTACCTTTTCCGCGATTTCCAATCCTTCTTACGATTCCGGAATCCAGAAGCCGGGAGGTAATAGCCGATACGGTCGAAGGGGCCAGGCCGGTCAGCTCGATGATCTGCCTTCGGGAGAGGTGATCATGAGTAAGGAGGGCATAGAGCACGGAGACGGTATTCTCGGTTCTTAGATCCGCGGTTTGTTTGGACTTGAGAAAAAATAGGTTGGGAAGGCTTCGGTCAAACATATTAATGCTTAACTAGAAATAATCTAATTTTTTATATATTAAATAATTAGATTCTAATAAATAATTTTTTAATTATAATTTATTCATAACTCGAATAATTAAACAGTATAGCAGCACGATGGCATGGTTGTCAACAGAATTCTCTTTGAAATTTCTGAAGCCATTGAAGATGGCTTTGCCCAAGAGCTCAAGCTGAGGCTCTTATTCTTTCGATGATCAGGCCGTGAGGTTGGCGCCGCTTGAGCCGAATGCGTTGTTTTAGCCCGGCAGTCTCGTTTCGGCCCGATAAAACCAGGCGACGGGCGCCAGTGCGCGCCCTCCGCCTGGTAGATTCTTTAAGCTCAGACCGCGAGGCCTAGGTTAGCAGATTCTCGAAATCGTCTTCGTGTTCCACCTCTTCTTCGAGAATATGAAGCATGAGGTTGTACGTGACAGGATCTTTACCGTGCGTCTTTTGAATCAGCGCCTGATATACCCCTATGGCTCCCCGCTCGGCTTCGACGACAGTCTTGATAACGGCATCCAGATCCGTAGCCTTGGAAGGAGGCGTCGGATAGCCTTCGTTGCTGCTCTCGATCAGCTTGGCGGGATCGGCCAGCGGCTCTCCTCCGAGCTGGGTAATACGCTTGGCCAGCTCTTCCTGGTGCTCGAGCTCCTCTTCGGCCGTTTCTTTCAGCAGCTCCGCCAGATGCCGTGCCGCAGGGCGTCCGGTAACCACCTGGGCCATATGCATGTACGAATAGGCGGCCAGCCATTCATCGGCGTAGGCTCGATTCAGATCTGCAATGAGATCTTTCACGTCCAGTTGGACAATCTCCGTGCCTTTTGTTCCCATGTCGCTTCTCCTCACTTTGGTTTTGTTTTTCTGGTTCTAAAATATCTCTTTCAACGGTCGCAGTACAGTAATTCATTGCCTGATTTCTGGACTTTCATTCCTGTCCGGATGGTAGCGAAAGGGGAAGTCGCTCCCTCGAGGAGGGCTCCCCTTTCGCTGTACCGGTTTGCTACTGCAGGAACTTGGATACGAACGGCGAGGTTTCCCCGCGCCGCAGGAAGTGACCGGAGGGTCCTTCACCCAGGAACTCGGAGAACCATGACTCGTGCTCGATCTCCTCGTTCAAGATCGCCAGGGCCAGGTCGTAGGTACGATGGTCTTTGCCGGCGGTCAGGTTGCAGATCTGGGTGTAGCCCCGCACCGCGCAGCGCTCCGCCTCCACCAGGACCTTCAGGATTTCCCGGACATTGCTGGCATCCTTGGGCAGGGAAGCCGGAGGACAGGCCGAAACATCGTGGAACTCCTTCATGTCCTTGGGAAGCTCTCCCCCCAGCTCGTAGATACGAGGGACCAGGGCTTCGAAGTGGTTGCGGTCCTCGATCCGGGCTGTCTCGGCGATCTCCTTGAGTCCCTCGCCTTCCAGACCGATGAGATTGGTCCGTAGAATGGTGTAGTAGTAGTAGGTGGTCAGCTCGGCTGAGGCGTTCTTGACCAGCAGCTTGAGGAGCTGATCGAGATTCACCCCTGCCTTCTCTACCATTTCTCTTGCGACTCTTGCCATTGTGTGGCCTCCTTAACGATTAGGTTTCTTTAAGCCGTGATAACATCACGGGCATTAGCCAGTAAATTATTAATAATCGGAACGGTTATTAGATTTTTGGCAAATAATATAAAAGTGTTTTTTCTCATGCCGTGTATCTCCGCTTGCATTCATCGCATACACCGTAGAACTCGATCCGGTGACTGTGAGCCGTGAAAGGGGTGGTCTGGGTAACACGGGTATTCAACGCCTCGTCAACCGGCAGCTCCAGGTCGATGATCGCACCGCAGTCGTTGCAGATGAAGTGATAATGCGCTTCTATATTGGCGTCGAAGCGGTCGAAAGTGCTGCCGAAATCGATCTTGCGGATCAAGCCCTGCTCGGCTAGAATATTCAGATTTCTATAAACGGTGCCCATGCTCAGCTTTGGAAACTCGCTCTTCAACTGGTCGTAGATCCAGTTGGCGGTCGGATGCCTTCCCGTGCTTTGCAGTAGCTCCAGTATTCTCTGCCGCTGCCTGCTTCGCTTGTAGCTGTTCTTCTTGGCGATGTGGCCCTCCTTTTTTAATATTCGGTATCATTATTAATTTAATTTTTTCGGGGCCCTTCGTCAATAGCAAATCGAGACTCTAATGCCGCCTCGCCGCGCCCGGGTGCTTTTTTCTCCCGGTGGATCGAGACGGTATTGGCATCCTGGTCGAGCCGGCGGATCTTGGAAGCCGTTTCTGGTTCCGCCAGCCCCCCGCCTGCTGCGACCAGATCGTATAGCGCTGTTCTCCGTTGCCTTAGCCGGGTGAGTAGAGGCTTTCGAGAAGGGTAAGTCCTTCCTTTACTGCGGCGGCCGAACGGTCCAGCGCCGCTTTTTCTTGTTCTGTTAATTCGATCTCGACGATCTGCTCCGCACCGCCGCTTCCGATAACGGTGGGGACCCCCAAAAAGATGTCCCGGTAGCCGTATTTCCCTCGCAGATACACCGAGGCCGCCAGCAGTCTCTTTTCGTCCTTGATTACCGCTTCCACCATTTTGGCTACAGCAGCTCCGGGCGCATAGTAGGCGCTGCCGGTCTTCAAATAGCCGACGATTTCTCCCCCGCCTGTACGGGTTCGGGCCACCAGGCGTTCGACAGTCTGTGTGTCCAGCAGTTCGGTGATCGGAACGCCGCCGACGGAGGTATAGCGCGCCAGGGGAACCATGCTGTCTCCATGGCCTCCCAGAACCATGGCCATAACATCTCCGGGCCACACCCCCAGCTCTTCTGCTATGAAATAGCGGAAGCGGGTGGAATCGAGAACGCCCGCCTGGCCAATAACCTTCTTCAGGGCGAAACCCGTTTCCCGGAGAACAACCATGCAGATCACGTCCAGGGGGTTAGTAACCACGATCACGACCGATTCCGGCGCGTAGCGCGCAATCGCCCGGGAGGCTTGCCTGGCGATATCGACATTGGTTTTCAGCAGTTCCATTCTGTCCATGCCCGGCTTGCGGGCGATCCCGGCGGTCAACACTACTACATCCGCGCCTGAGATCGTCTCGTATTCGGTGGAGCCGACGATCTTGCCGTGATATCCTCTCAGCGGGGCCGTGTGCAGAAAGTCCAGGGCTTTGCTCTCGGCAAGTCCGGCAACCACGTCCACCATGACCACATCGGCCAGGCTCTTTTCCGCAATATAGTAGACTGCCGTTGCGCCCACGTTGCCGCTTCCGATCACTGCTACTTTTTTCATCACTCGCCTCCCGACCCCGTGATTTTTTCTAGCTCGGCGGCGGAGCTGCGGAGCTGTTGCTTCTCTTCATCCATGAGATCCGGTGCGATCACCCTCTCGATCCCGTTTCGGCCGATCGCCGCCGGCAGGCTCATGGCTACGCCGCTTATTCCGTATTCTCCCTGGAGGAGCAGAGAAACGCACAGAACCCGGCGCAGATCCATATGAATCGCGTCCACCAGTTCCGCAATGGCCGCCGAAGGTGCATAGAAGGCGCTGGCTCGCTGAGCCATACTGACGATCAGATCTCCCGCCCGACGGGTTTGCTCAACGATTTCCTTTATTTGCTGCCCGGTCAGCAAGGCGGCCAGCGGCAATCCGGAAACACTGCAGTAGCGTGGAAGCACGATCATCGCATCGGAGTGCCTGCCGATCACCGTGGCGCTGATATTTTCCGGCGACAGCCCGAGCTGCTGAGAGGCGAAATAGCGCAAACGGGTGACATCGAGGCATCCGCCGACTCCCATCACCTTGGAGCGGTCGGCTCCGGAGCGCTTCACAAACTCCGCAGTGATCAGGTCGACCGGCTCGGTGGCGATCAGGACCTTACATTCGGGGGCCAGTCGGCCGATCTCGGGAGCAAGCTCTGTAACGATCTTTCTGTTTTCTTCGAAAAGGTCCTCCCTCTTCATTCCGGGTTTTCGAACCGAGCCGGCTGCCAGAATCACCGTTTCGGTTTCCGCAACGACATCAAGCGATTGCGCCGCCCAGATCCGATTGCGATACCTGCGTATCGGGGCGGCTTCCATCATGTCGAGCCCCTTCCCGGCTGCTGTCCCCTCACGTATGTCGTAGAGGGCGACGTCGGTAATGCCCTTTTCGGCGATGAAGAACGCCGTATTGGCTCCCACATTACCGCTGCCGATGACGGTTACGTAGTGCATTATTCTCTCCTTGAGCTCTGCCCTTGAACTTGTTTCCGGCGTCCACGACTCCATCTTGTCCTTTGGCGCCGGCTGTTTTAAGCTGTGAAGCCGCTCCGCTGTATACGCCCGCGAAAAACGGGTATGTTTATAATATATAAAAATCGCCAAGAGGCTTGTAACGATTTCCCCGTTTTTTACCCGAAATCAATCCTTTTTTGCCAGACACCTGAATGAGGCTCCAGCCCCCTTGCAGTAATTCTATAATTTGTTATAATAAAAGAACTTCAAAAACGGATAGAGAACCGGTCTTACAAGGAGAACTGTTATTCCGACAGCGAGAGCCTGGTTGCCGCACAGATATTCCCCCCTGCGGCCCGGGCGGCGCTGTGCCCGCAGCTTCGGCCGGTTCAGATATTTGTTGACATCAGGCCAACCTTAGCGTCCGTTTCAGCTTCTCAAAATACGAGCTTTTATTAAAAAGCCGGCAGCGCGAGGCTCGCCGAAGGTGCCTGCTTCGAAGCGCCTCCCGTATTGCGCGCGCGCCTGTTCGTACGCCTCGGGCCTGGCCGCCCGGCGCAACACCGGCAGAAAGGAGCATACACAGTGGCAGTAAAACAGCGTGAGGGGGTTCTGGTTACCCCCCGGAAACGTTTGACCGATGAACAGGTCGGACTGATCGACGGCGTAACCAGGGAAATCCTGGAAGACCCGGGCCTGCTCTGTTACAACAGGAGGGCGGCGGAGCTGTTCAGGAAGGCCGGGGCCGGAACGGAACAGACCGGCGAAGCCGTAAGGGTGCGTATTCCCGGCAGGCTCCTGGATCAGGCACTGCAGAGCGCCCCGTCGAAAATCGTGCTGGGCGCCCGCAACCCGGACAACCGCTTGATCCTGGACGCCGGCGAGCCGCGGGTGCGTTTCGTCAGCGGTTCGGAAACGAACTTCTGGCTGGAGACGGACCTATCCGCCGCCCGGCCCCGGTTCGAGCGCAGGAGCGGCTCTATCTCCTACCTGCGCCAGGCGGCCCACCTCTGCGAGAACCTGGACAATCTGGATGCCTTTATCCGCTGCGTGAACATCCAGGATCAGGGAATCGATGCCGGCAACAAGGACGTGAACAAATTTCTGGCCAGCCTGAACAATATCAGCAAGCACGTCCAGGCCGGCCTTACCGATCTGAAGGCTCTGCCCGAGGTCATGAAGATTGGCCACCTGGTTGCCGGGGGTGAAGAGGCGTTCCGGGAGAACCCGGTTTTATCCTTCATAACCTGTGTAGTGAAGAGCCCCTTACAGATAGTGGACGACACCGCCGAGAAGCTACTGGCCATCGCCGAGCGTAGAGTCCCGGTGGTGATCTCCAGTTCTCCCATGGGCGGGGCCACCGCACCGTTTGAGGAGTTCGGCATGGTGGCCCAGATCAACGCGGAGATCCTGGCCGGAGTCATCCTTCACCAACTTGTGGCTCCCGGAGCGCCGGTGTTGTACGGAAGCGTTCCGGTGCGAACGCGTCTGGATAACCTCAACGACATGTACGGCGCTCCGGAGTTCAACCACTATCACCACGACGCCGCCCAGATGGCCCGTCACTACGGCCTGCCCTGTTACTCGACCGCCGGGGTCGGCGACAGCGGCGTACCGGGCATCCAGGCGACGGCGGAAAAGATGCTCACCCATACCTACATTCCCTGGATCGGCGCCCAGTACGTGCACTACGCCTTCGGGCTGCTGGACCGCACCAACGTATTCTGCCCGGAGCAGGCTGTGCTGGACGACACCCATATCGGGATAATCAAGCACGTCCTGAAGCCACCGGCAGTGCGCGCCGACCGCCGGGAGGAGGTGCTGGGGCTGATTCGGGAAGTGATGGCTTCGGACCACAGGACCTACGTCTATAATTTGCCCCTGCCCACCCGGGAGGCGGTGTACATCAGCTATCCCCTGGAAGACCCGGAAGGAGGGGCCCTGGTGGCGGCCCACCGGCGTTACCGGGAAATCGCCGAGCGGCCCCGCAATAACCTCACCGCCGATATTCGCAGGAGAATCCAGGATGAAATCCAGGGGATCCTGCCGCAGACATTGCAGTAGAAATGGGAGGAAAAACCATGGCAATGACAGTACAGGATACCCAAATGGAGGCCTACAGCGAAGCGGTGAAGAGCGGCCTCTATGCCAAGAAGTCGGGCTTAGTCGGAAAGTACGACAACGTACGGCGCTGCTGGGAAGACGAGATCACCCGGCACTACATCTATCCCTACGTGAAGAAACTGATCAGGCAGGCGCGAGAATCGATGCGGCGCCTGCGCATCATGGATCTTGGCTGCGGCAGCGCAGACGGTTACGAGCTTCTGATGGGAATACGGGACCGGGACGCCAATCTACACGACCAGGAAGCGATCCTGCTGACCGAAGAAACCCTCGCCTACTACAAGGGGATCGATCTGAATTGGGATCTTCTCGCCCAGGCCCGCAGCATCTACGGAAACGACCCGAAGGTGGTGTTCGAGCAGGCGGACTTCACCGACGGCATACCTCTCGCCGACGGCGAAAAGCCGTACGACCTGTACTTTTCTTCCTTCGGCACGTTTTCCCACCACAACGACGACCGTACCCTGGTCCGTCTGCTGGCCGAGATCGCCGAGCGGACCGAAGACTACAGCCTGATTGTCGCCGACTGGCTGGGCCGCTATTCCTACGAGTGGCAGTCCCTCTGGACCAATGACCTGTCCGAGCGCCGCAACATGGACTACGTGGTCTCCTACATCTACGACGAAGAAGAGCGCAAACGCCGCCGGGATGAGCTGCAGCACCTGAGTCTGCGCCTCATGAGCCGCCAGGAAGTCGAAGCTGCGGTGGCCGAAGCAAGCCGGCATTCCGGCATATCGATCCGGCCGCTGGTATATTTCGACCGCTCGGTATTTTCCGGCCGGCACATGGATACGGCGGAGTATAACTGCCATGCTCAGCCGATCCGGCAGGCTCTCAACTCGCTGCACGAGCCGAACCTGCGCACCGATCTCGGTACCCTGATCGTGAACTACCGGCCGAAGACGGGGTTCGAATTTCTCAATGAGTACTTCGAGCATCTGCAGATGGGCTGGAATACTCTGGTGCGGTACACCCAGCGGCTGATGGAGTCCTATGAGGAGGAACAGCAGCGCTACACGGGGGAGCTGCCCTCGGTGCCGGCCTCCTATCCGCCCATCGTGCGGGAAATGATGGCCAGGATGCATAAGGTGATCGAAGGGGTGGGCTGGCTGAAAACGGGCCTGCCCCGAGAGAATGTAATCGAACCCCAGCTTGGCTACGCTCTGCGCAGCCTGGCTGCAAACCTGCAGCAGGGCTTGGGATGCGCCCATGGACTGGTGGGCATCTTCGAAGTGTCCAAATCGTGAAGTTAGCTGCAAAGACGCCGGCCGGGCGGGCTTACGGTGTCGAAGCCGCCTGCCGGAGGCAAGGAGGGTAGTCTATGTGCGGTATCTGCGGAGTATGGGGCAGCAGGGACGAAGGGCTCGTCCAGGCTATGCTGGAGAAGATGAACCATCGGGGTCCTGACGACAGGGGCCTTTTGGACCATGACAATGCAGTGTACGGCCACAATCGCCTTGCCATCATGGACCCGCAGGGCGGGAAGCACCCGATATTCAACGAAGACCGATCGCTGGCCGTCGTGGCCAACGGGGAGATCTACAACTATCCGGAGTTGCGCGCGGAGCTGGAACAAAGGCACCTCTTCCGTACGGCGAACGACAGCGAGGTCCTGGTACATCTGTACGAAGAGGAGGGAACCGAGCTGGTTCACCACCTGGACGGGATGTTCGCTTTTTGCATCTGCAGCCACGATGGGCTGTTTCTGGCTCGCGACCCGATCGGAATCAAGCCCCTGTACTACATCCTGAGGGATGACGGCGGCCTGGTCTTTTCCTCCGAGCTGAAGAGCCTTGATCCCCGCCTCGGAGAGGTTCAAGAGTTTCCTCCGGCCGCCTGGTACCACAGCACCCATGGATTCCGGAGCTACTACTGCCTGCCCGAGGGCGCCGTTGCGGACCGTTCGATTGCCGCCCATGCTGCTCTGTTGCGCGAGACCCTGGAGCAGTCGGTGTTGGAGCGGCTGATGAGCGACGTTCCCCTCGGTTCTTTTCTCTCCGGAGGTTTGGACTCGAGCGTCATCGCCGCTCTCACCGCCCGGAAGATTCCCGAGCTGCATACCTTCTCCGTCGGACTGGAGGGCAGCTCGGATCTGGAAGCGGCGCGCATCGTCTCGCGACACATCGGCTCCAGGCACCACGAGTATCTCATTCATGAACAGGAGGTGTACGGCAAGCTCCCGGAGATAATCTACCATCTGGAGTCCTTCGATCAGGACCTGGTGCGAAGCGCGATTCCCTGCTATTTTACCTCTCGGCTTGCAGCCGAGGAGGTGAAGGTGATACTTACCGGTGAAGGGGCCGACGAGCTTTTCGGCGGCTACAGCTACTACAAAGGGATAGAGGACAGCGAGGCCTTGAACCTGGAGCTGCGGCGCAGCGTCGCAGCCCTGCACAATATCAACCTGCAGCGAGTGGATCGGCTGACCATGGCCCATTCCCTGGAGGGGCGAGTTCCCTTTCTCGACCTGGAAATGATTGAAGTCGCCCAGACCATCCCGGTCGAGCTGAAGCTTCGCGGCGATCCCCCAGTGGAAAAGTGGATCCTGAGGAAGGCCTGCCAAGATCTGCTGCCCGAATCCATCGTCTGGAGGAAAAAAGAGCAGTTCGACGAAGGATCGGGGGTGGCGGCGCTCATGGCTCGCAGCGCCGAGGCTCTGATGAGCGAAGAAGAGCTGGCGCTGTGTCGACAGGCCTGCCCCGGAGTAACCTTGCGCTCCAGGGAAGAGGCTCTCTACTACCGTATTTTCAGAGAAGTTTTCCCCGAATCGGAGCACATCATCGGCAATATCGGGCGTTGGTCCGACCGTCCGCAGCTCTCGCCTTTATCCTCCTAGGTGTCGAGAATGGCGAGGTCCCTGCGATAGCGCAGCGGCGGTCGCTGTTCGGGCAGCTTCAGGAAAAGGAGTGGATCGGGAAGCGCTCGCGGATCTCCCGGTCAGTCTCTCTGGACAGGGCGATGATCCCCGGACCCTCCCCCAGGATGTCCCGAGCCCTGCGGCGGGCTTTGGTCCGGATATCTTCCATGCCCAGCTCTTCCCAATCCTTGCGCAGGCGGCGGTCCGCCAGCTCGGGAAGCACATACTCGCTGCGCATGAACTCCAGGGTGTGCTCCGAGGTCAGGAAGTTGCCGGATTCGGCTGCTTCCCTTATCGCATCGAAGGCCAGGGTGTCTTCGCTCACCTCGATCCCCCGTACGGCCCGTATGGCCATACCGATGATCTCGTTGTCGATGATGAGCTGTTCGTGGCTGATGGTCAGCAGGGATTCCAGGATGCCGGCCGCGTGGTGCACGATGTTGGAGCCCGAAAGGGCGCACTGGAGAATTGCGAAGCATTTCTCGTATACAGCCTGGATATCAGGGATCTTGGCCTCGGTTATTCCCGCCGAGTTGTAGTTCGGCACGTCGATATAGTGGGATAGCTGGGCGATGGCGGCGTTCATCATTCCGAACTCCACGCCGCCGCCGACATAGGTTAGGTAGTGCAGGTCGGCCATCGACGGGATGCCGCCGTACAGCACCTTAGCCCCCGGCCGGGCCATCTGGGTCAGGACCAGCCCGGCCAGCTCTTCGGCGTGGAGCTGTACCAGGGTGCCTGCCAGCGTGATCGGGGCAGTCGAGCCGGCCATCGGCGCCGCGGAGAGCATGACCGGCACTCCGCTGCGCACCGCCTCCAGCAGTGTTTCGCTCCCCCCGCTGTCGAACCGTAGGGGGCTGTTCATCCAGGATACGATAAAGGAAAAAAAAGGACGCTCCAGAAAGGCCTGCTCCGATCCGGCGATCAGCGACCCCAGCGCGAGCAATCTCCGGATCCCAGGAGGACTGTAGGCGGAGCCGAGAACGTGCTTGGTCGTGTAAGCCAGTGAAGCGTAGAACTCGTTGACGGCCAGGTCCTCTGCCGGCACCTCCTGGGCGGCACAGGGACGGACGAAGAAGTGGATGTTCGGAAGCACCTCCACCAGGCGGGCGAAGTCGGAGATGTCCTTCAGGCGGCTTAGGCGGCACTCCCCCGATTCCAGATCGATCACCTTGACAGCCGCTCCTCCGGTCCCGAAGTAGGTCCGGCTGCCTTCGGCCAGCAGGTCGTGCTCTTCACGCCTGCCGCAGAGCCGGATGCTCGAAGGCACGGACTGAAGCGCTTTTTCCACGATGCGGGGCTGGATCTGCACGCGCTTACCGGCCGCATCCAGGGCAGCACCACCGGCCAGCAGGATCGATCGCGCCTCTTCGCAATCGACCTGAACTCCAATCTCCTCCAGCACGCGGAGAGCGGTTTGGTGGATCCTCCCGATCTGATCCTGGCGCAGGGGCTGGTACTGGCCGCCGATGTATCCTTTCAACCGCTGTGGATGCTGTAAATCCTCAGGCATACCCTTCAGTCAATACTAACGGCTATGGACGGAGTGTTACAAGGGTCGGCGCTTCTGCCCGTACGGATCTCAGACTCGGAAGATATACATTGCCAGGACGATTTCCCATCCCGACCAGGCTTTTTTCGGATGGCGGTTCCCAGCTCCTGCATGAGCGGAGGCCTCGGGAAAGACTTTCCCGGTCGCCTTTCTTCGGGATTCGGCTATGCTGCATTTAGCGTTCACTGTAGACATAAGTTTTGACTCCTGTACCTTGAGTTGCGGTCTCCACAGGTCTTAAGATATAATCAGGATATTGGAATAAAAAAGATCCAAAAAATAAAAAAATTATAGGACCAATTAACAGGATGCGCTTATGCTTTTTCTCTTGATCGATCGTGAGTCCGAGCTGCCTCTGACCAGGCAGACCTACGAGCAGATCCGCGACAAGATCCTCAAACAGGAGCTGCGAGCAGGCACGAGGCTCCCGCCGACGCGGAAACTGGCCGAAGATCTGGGGGTAGCGCGCAACGTGATCACGGAAGCGTACGAACAGCTTTCGGCCGAGGGATTTCTGGAAGCCCGGCAGGGCTCGGGCACCTACGTGGCCAGGGAAAGCTATCTCGAGCGGTATACCGAGTATCGAGAGCTGGTTACCGATCTCCTGCCGCCGCCGGGCAAGGACGGAGAGACGGATTTCGTTTCCTTCGACAGCGGGACGCCTGACCTGAGCCGCTTTCCCAGGAAGCTTTGGGCCAGCTACCTAAAAGAGGCCTGTGTGCTGTCTCCCGATCAATCTCTCAGCTATGGAGCGCTGGCGGGATCGATGAAGCTGCGCCGTCGACTGGCGGAGTTTCTCCTGCGGAACAAGGGTATCCTCTGCTCGCCCCGGCAGCTGTTTATCCTGGCCGGATCGGCCCAGGCTTTCATCATTCTGACGAAGCTGCTGGAACTCGCCCCGGAGGGGATCATTGTCGAAGATCCTCTGTATCGGGGGATTCAGGATATTTTCCGGAGCCTGGGCGTCTCACTATGGCCGGTGCCCGTCGACGACAAAGGTATTCAGGTGGACCGTATTCCCGCCCTTAAGAAAGATATACCCATATTGATTACACCGTCCCACCAGTTTCCTTTCGGCTGCGTGCTTCCGATCCAGCGCCGGGTGCGCTTGATCGAGCTGGTCAGGAAAACGGCTAGCTTTGTCATCGAAAACGACTACGACAGCGAGTTCCGCTATGTGGGGGCCCCGATCAGCTCCCTCCATCTGCTGGATCCTGAGAGAGTCATCCATATCGGGACCTTCAGCGAGAGCATGTATCCGGGTTTGCGCCTGGGCTACCTGGTGCTGCCGGACGCCCTGGTCGAAGGGTGCATTCGCGTTGTCGGGCAGCTCAGCCTGTCGGCGACTGCGGTCAGCCAGATCGCTCTGGCCTCGTTCATCGAGGATGGGCAGCTCGAACGGCACATGAGCCGAATGAAGAAACTGTACCGTCGGAAGCGGGAGACCCTGATTGCAGCTCTGCGGAGAGCCTTCGGACAATCCGTACGTATCAGCGGCGACTCGACGGGCCTGTACCTGGTAGCCTGCTTCAGGGGGGTCGAGTTCGGCGACGAGATGCTCCGGCGGCTCGAAGCCCACCATGTACGTATCGAAAGAGTGGCGGACCATGCGATTGTAAAGGGAGGCCACCAGGACAAGATTATTCTGGGTTACGGAAACCTGGAGATCGAGGCCATCGAAGAAGGGATTCGGCGTCTGCAGCAGGCAGTGCTCAGACCGTGAAATCCAGACGGGGATTGCCCGCGCTGAGGATGGCTCTGTATTCCGGCTCGCTCCATAACGCCGCCACCGCGGTCGATATAGCTTCTATCAGGGCTGGAACATCTCTGCCGGCCCGCTCGTGCATCCCTTCGCTGACAATCAGCGCCGTTCCGGTACCCGGCCCCACTACGGAACGTCGGCTCTGCCGGAAAGTCCACCGGCGGGCATGAGCATGACCGGTGGCATCGGCGAAAATGATCTCTCCCGGTTCGGGATTCTCTATCTCCCCTTGAAAGGACAGGTACCGCTCCGATCCGGACGCGGCCCGCACCTCGATATACTCGGCGATTTCTTGTACATCGAACACCGCTACAGGAAGGGCGTAAGCCAGGGAGGCCGCATTGCACAGGTCCACCAGGGGATGGAGCCTGGGAAGATCGTTCTCACGTTTGAAGCGCCGCAGCAGCGCCTCGGAGGCAGAGCGATACTTGGTGGGTTTGAGCCCCATCTGAGAGTAAACCCTCCGCCAGGCGGCCACCTCCGGCATCTGTCCTTCGGCTTGGCCCTCGAGGCGTTTCCAGGCCTGCTCGTACCAGGATTCTATATAGCGGTCTGCAGCTGTCTCGGGATGGATCGTCTTGACCACCAGCAGACCGGGTACCAGTTGAGGGTAACTCTGCCAGATTTCGGGCGCGTGACAGAAATACACGTCTCTACAAACCTCCTCGTACTTCTCCAGAGTTCAGCAAACCCGGCTACAGGCGGGTAAGATACTCCTCCTTGGTCAGCCAAAGCTCCTCCATGCGATAGAGGTGGAAGTAATCGTGCAGAAGAATGTGGCGGACCAGGATCTCGAAGCCGTACTGCTCGTATTCCGGATGAATCGCGCTTTTCGTCCAAAGCTCCCGGCCGCCGCCTTCGATCAGCTCTAATTGCCTTTCCCGCCAGTTGGAGTAGAAGGAAAGAAGCTCGCCGAGCGCTTTCGGCTTTCCCTGCGCTTTATCCTGCTCCCGGTCGGGCAGGTAGGGCACGAACTCCGGACGCTCCTCTTTCGTGAAGCGCTCCAGGCGCCTGTACAGCATGAGCTGCACGGCGGCCAGGTGCTCGACGTGCTGATGGAGGGTCCAGAATCCCTCGCCCCTCCGCAGGTGCAGCCTTTCTTCGGGAATTGCTGCCGTGAAATCCCGCAGTACCTGTGGACCGATTCGCAGCCCCTCTATCAACTCCTGGTGGTGCATGGCGGCCTCCTTTCGTTTTTTTCTTCACTTTGGCTTTCCGGCGACTCACGTGATCGGCTTTCCCTGCGGGATTCGATTCGTCCGGCTCCACCCGACTGAGCAAGGCTAGCTCGAACCCGGCGCCGCTCATTGTAGGCCATCCGCCTGTCCCTGTCGAGGGCCGCCGCAGAGAGGGGCGCACAACGGGCATGGCGCCTGCCGGCTGCCGTGCACCCGCGCCGGGGGTGTTTTTGATAACCGCCTATTGCTCACCGCTCGGCCTGTAAGTAGAATGGCAGATCGAGAGCACCGTTACGTTGTCACAGGAGCGCTGTATGCAGACCGTTTCGTTCACCGTAAAACCGAACATCCCTGAAGCGCTGAAGCCGCTCGAGGAAATCGCTTACAACCTCTGGCTGAGCTGGAACTTCGATGCGGTTCAGCTTTTCATGCGCCTGGACTACGAGGCCTGGCTGCGCTCCCGCCAGAATCCGGCCAGAACGCTCGGACTGATATCGCAGGCCAAGCTGGAGGAGATGGCCCGGGATGCCTCCTTCTTGGCCGCGATGGAGGCGGTTTACGCCAGGTTCCAGAAGTATCTGGCGGCCGAGCGCTGGTACAAGCACGACAGGAAGGACGTCATCGTCTATTTCTCCATGGAGTACGGCCTGGACGTCAGCCTGCCCATCTATTCCGGCGGGCTGGGCGTGCTCTCGGGGGACTATCTCAAGACCGCCTCGGACCTGGGTCTGCCCCTGGTGGGTCTGGGCCTGCTGTACCGGCAGGGATATTTCCAGCAGTACCTCAATCCCGACGGATTCCAGCAGGAGTTCTATCCGGAGAACGACTGGTACACCATGCCGGTGC
>CAYMEK010000001.1:135157-257503 GCA_964389305.1 uncultured Spirochaetaceae bacterium | reverse complement strand
CCGAAGGATCAATCGGTGAAAAATCCTTCGGACTTTCAACATCTGACAAGGCGGTCAGCCGCTGGCAGCTGTACGTGCAATTTGCACGACAATCTGAGTGCAGGTGGTTGCACAGTGCAATCACGCGGATGAATGTTTCCTGCGCGTATTTGACCCAATTCTTTTTTATGCATAGAATTAAAAGACCGTTCTTCGGTGCCTGATTCCTGGCATGTTCTTTGCATTTCTTGTGTCATGAAGGTCGCCATTGCCCAATGGCAAGATCGGGTCTCTCCTGTTTTCGATGTGGCGAATGAGATCTTGGTGAGCGAGATACGGCCGGGAAAAGAGAGACGGTCGGAGGTGGTATCGATAAAAGGCACGCAGCCAATGGAACGAGCCAGAGCTCTAAAAGACTGCGGAACGCGGGTTCTGATCTGTGGGGCGATCTCCCGGCCGATGGAAATGACGTTGACCGCCCTGGGTATCCAGGTGATCCCCTTTACCTGCGGGGAGGTCGAGGAGGTGCTCGAAGCTTTTCGAAGCGGGCGGCTGAAGGGGACTACGTTTCTCATGCCGGGATGCGGCAAGCGGCGACGAAGCAGGAGCAGCCAAGGCGATCGAGACCCGCGCTCATGATGAACTGCATCTTTAGATGTCATAGTTGATAAATAACTACGAAAGGCTGGAGGCTTATGAAAATTGCAGTAACTTCAACAGGAACATCGTTAGACTCGGAAATCGATCCCCGTTTCGGGCGATGCCGTTTTTTTCTCCTGGTGGAAACGGATGATCTTGAATTCGAAGCCCTGGAGAACCAAAACATCACCCTCGGCGGTGGAGCCGGCATTCAGTCCGCCCGATTTATGGACGAGAAGCAGGTCAAATACGTGCTTACCGGCAACTGCGGTCCCAATGCCTACCGGACGCTCGAGGCGGCCGGTATCCAGGTGATTACCGGATGTTACGGAACCGTTCGGCAAGCGGTGGAGAGCTTCCGCTCCGGGTCGTTCGAATCGATACAGGGGCCCAACGTAGAAAGCCATTTCGGCGCAGGCTTCGCTCCCGGCGCTTCAACCACCGCGGGACCCGCCGGATTAGGCCGGGGCATGGGAATGGGCAGGGCAAGAGGAATAGGCGGAGGGAAGGGAACGGGTCGGGGAACGCGGATGGGCGGCGGCCGCAGCCAGGCGGGACCGGCTGCAGGAGCCGGGCCATCCGGGATGCCCTCCCCGCCGGCTGCGGACGAGGAGCTGGATGCGCTCAGACAGCAGGCTCAAGCCCTCGAAAAGCAGTTAAAGCAGATCGAAAGAAAAATGCAAGAGATACAGCAGAAGAAGAAGAACGACCGCGATTGAAGCGCGTTACGTCCCGCAGAGAGCGCCGCGGCCGGAGGAGCAGAGCATGCCCACCTATGAGTACAAGTGTAAGACATGCGGACATCGTTTCGAGCGATTTCAAAGCATATCGGCAGATCCGATAAGGGTTTGTCCCAACTGCGGCGGCCCGGTCCAGAGGATCATCGGGGCCGGAGCCGCCGTCATCTTCAAAGGATCGGGATTTTCCAGCACCGACTCCCGGATCCCTGCTGCAGGCTGCGGCCGCGAAAAACCTTGCTGCGGCCGCGATACGCCCTGCGAAACCCGTCCTTGCGACAAATAGGCGGAACAACTTCTCCAGCGTACCGCCCGCCGATCTACGGGATGGTCCCCGAACCGTTTCTTTCCGGCCCCTGCGGATGGGCGCGGATACCCGTTTTTCCACGATTTCCACCCCTCAAAAAGGCTAAATAAACAAGACAATCTAGTTGAAATTGATTTCGCCATGCCGTATAATGTTTGGTGGGCCGAAACAAATGAGTGCCAAATCACTGAGCGAGAGCCTGGAAGACTACCTGGAGGCGATACACCACATCGTGCGGGCCAAGGGAGCCGCCCGGGGTAAAGACATTGCCGAAAGGCTGGGCGTGAATCGCTCTTCGGTGACGGGGGCGTTGCACTCCCTGGCGCAGAGGAACCTGGTCAACTACGCCCCTTACGATATCGTCACCTTGACCACGGAGGGCAAGAGGGCCGCAGAGCGTGTCGTACAACGGCACGAGGTTCTGAAGGATTTTTTCTCCCGGATTCTGGGTGTAGGGGAAGAAATCGCAGAAAAAAACGCCTGCGGGATGGAGCATGCAGTTTCGCAGATCGTACTGGAACGTCTGATTAAATTCGTAGCCTTCATCCGTGTGTGCCCTCGGATCGACATTCACTGGATCGAAAGTACCGGCTATTTCTGCCACCGGCCTGACTCTCTCAAGGAATGTGAGCACTGCATCGAGGAATGCCTGTTGAGAATACGGCAAACGCGAGGCGAGCATGGAAAGATATCTCACGGATCTACCTAAAGGCGCAGAAGGGTTGATTATAGGCATCCAGGGGGGCAGGGGTATGCAGATGCGGCTGCGCCGGCTCGGTCTAAACGAGGGGCAGGTGGTGCGCAAGCTTTCCGCCCTGGCCTGGGGAGGACCGGTGGTCGTCCTGGTCAACAGGGCCCAGGTGGCGATCGGCCGGGGGATGGCTCGCAGAATACTGGTCCGGGCAAACACCAGGGGCAGGTAGGCTTGAGAATGAACAGGATAAAGCGGGGCGAGCGGACAGTCCTTAGCAGGACCGGTCCTCGGATGGAAAGCGATATCCTCCTGGTCGGTCAACCCAACGTCGGCAAGAGCGTACTGTTTTCCCGACTGACCGGGGTACGCACCATCGCCTCCAACTACCCGGGTACCACCGTTTCTTATACCAGGGGCAGGATGCGCGCTGGCGGAGCGAATTACCTGCTGACCGACGCTCCCGGAACCTACTCTCTGGAGCCATCCGACGAGGCAGCCAGGGTTACCCTGGATCTGATAGACGGTGCCCGGCGGATCATAAACGTGGTGGACGCAACTCACCTGGAGCGGCACCTGCCGCTCACCTTCGAACTACTCGCTCTGGGCAAGGCCCTGGTGGTTGCCTTGAACATGAGCGACGAGGCCCGCCATCGGGGGATCAGCATCGATGCGGAGCGCCTGGCCGCGCGCCTGGGAGTGCCGGTGATCCCGGTAGTGGCCCGCAGCGGGGAGGGTGTACGCAGGCTGGTCGACGCGGCCCTCTCCGTTCCCGAAAACGGAAAACGTAGAGACGAGCAGGCAGGTCAGCCGTACCGCCATTCCTGCCTGCTTCAAGGCGAAGAAGCGGCGGCCGCTTCCCGGGCGGGACACCCCGCCTTCGATTACAAACGGATCTGGCAACGCGTGGGCGAGTCGGTGCAGGAAGTACAGAGCATCGTCCATCACCACCACAGCTTCGGCGAGCGTCTGGAGGAGCTGAGCATCCATCCCGTATGGGGCAGCTTCGTCGCCCTGCTGGTTCTGGCGGCTTCCTTCTCCCTGATTCGCCTGATCGGGGAGTTCCTGATCGGGGGAGGAATCGGGATCGTTGGCGAGCCGTGGCTGGAGGTTCCCTTCGGAACAGAGCTTCTTTTCGAACGGGTGCTGGCACCCCTGCTGGCGCGCCTGTCCGAAGCTCTGGGTCCCGGAGGCTTCCTGCATCGCCTGGCGATCGGCACGCTGGTAGACGGGCGAATCGACTTCGAGCAGTCCTTCGGCATGCTCACCTCGGGGCTGTTCATCCCCCTGGGTGTGGTGCTGCCGTATCTGCTTAGCTTCTACTTCGTCCTCGCCCTGCTGGAAGACAGCGGCTACCTGCCGCGGCTGGCCGTTTTTCTGGATAACTTCATGCACCACCTGGGCCTGCACGGCTACGCCATCATCCCCACCCTCCTCGGCCTGGGCTGCAACGTGCCTGGCATCATGGCCACCCGCATCCTGGAAACGCGGCGGCAACGCTTTGTCACCGCCACCCTGATCTCCATCGCCGTACCCTGCGCCGCTCTGCAGGCCATGATCGTGGGGATCGTAGGCAGTCGCGGCGTAGGCCCGGTTCTTCTGGTATACGGAACCCTGTTTGCCGTCTGGATCCTGATCAGCCTGATCCTGCGCTTCACCTACAGGCATTTCCGACCGGAGCTGCTGATCGAGATCCCCCCCTATCGTCTGCCCGCCGCCAGGGCCATCCTGGCCAAGATGTGGATCCGCATTTCCGGATTCTTGCGCGAAGCGCTGCCGATCATTATAGCTGCAGTGGTGGTAGTAAACGTCCTCTACCAGCTCCAGGCGTTCGAGGCAGTGGCTCGGCTGGCCGCGCCGGTGGTCACCCGGCTGTGGGGTATGCCCGAGCAGTCCATCGTTCCGCTCATGGTCGGGGTCCTGCGCAAGGACGTCGCGCTGGGGCTGTTTGTACCCCTCCAGCTCAGCACGAAGCAGTTGGTGATCGGCAGCGTATTGCTGAGCATGTTTTTCCCCTGCCTGGCCACCTTCGTCGTGCTGTTCCGCGAGCTGGGTCTGCGGGACGGCCTGAAATCCGTGGGAGTAATGCTGCTTTCGGTCCTGGGGGTCGGCTCGCTGCTCAACCTGATTCTCTGATGGGACCAGATGAAGTTCGCCTCGAGTGCGCCGTGCGATGCTCCAGGCGAATGGACGAATAGAATAAGGACTCTTAATTCGTGCAGTATGCATATATATAGTCATTATATCAGGGTAAATTGCAACTTTTAGGCGGTACCGTTATGGACTTGATCTACTTTCTCGAGCGTCAGTTCGGCGGACGATGGTGCGGAGTGAAATTCGGCGGAGTCAACCGGGGGAACAGCCGCCTCGCTGCCCGGCCCATGTCGTTCTGCCAGGCTGTGGCTCAGTCCGGCAAGTGGCCGATCGTCCTGACGCAGGAGCTGATGAATTGCCCAGGAGGCAGCCGCAGCTTCGGCTGGGGGGATCAAGACGAGGTGTTCAGCAGGAGCATGGCGGAAAAGTCCGGGATGGCTGCTGATACCTCCCGGAGCATCGTCACCGAGACGCCAAAGCTTCCCGGCGGCGTGGAACAAATCATCATCGGCACTCGTGAGAGTCCGGATGTGCTCATTTCCTATGCCCAGCCGGAAACTGCCATGAAGCTTCTTCGCGAATGGCAGCGCCTGCATGGGAACCAGATCGTCATCGAGATATCGGGGTTCATGTCGGTTTGCGGCTCAGTGGCCGTGAAAGCGTACCTGAACGAGACGGTCTGCTTGTCCTTCGGCTGCCCCGATGCCCGCCGGCACGCCAGCATCGGCCGGGATCGGTTGGTTGTCGGCCTGCCCGCACGGAGCGTGACCGGCTTGTGGACGAGTGTCGCAGCCTCCTCGGCGCAAGGGGGAGATGCCCACGGCCGGCAGCGAAACCTACGTTAGGGGTCCATGTGCGGCGAGCTATCCGCTATCCAGACTATCCAGCGTTTCAAGAAAGGATATAGAGAAGGCGGTTTCGTCGTTATCCGCGCCATAAAGCCCGAGCCGCTGCCAAGCCGCCAGTAGATCCGGCGGCGAAGCTTGCGGGGTGATTACAGTTCCGTCGCCTGTACTGCAGCCTTGATAGACGGCGCCGCAACCGGGGAGACGCTTAGCGAACGATAGCCCATCTGCAATAGCAAGGCCACGTTTTCGGGCGCCGAGGCCGCCTCGCCGCAGATCGTCAGGTCTGCGATTCTACCGATATCTGAGGCTTTCTCCGCGATGTAGCGCAGCATGAATAACACCGCCTCGTTGTGAAGGTCTCCGTAGTGCTGGACCGCCTCGTTATCCCGATCGGCGGCAGTGAAGTACTGGATGAGGTCGTTGGTCCCCACGCTGGCGAAATCCACCGTCGAGAGAATATCTTGGACGGCGAAGGCGGCGGCAGGGACTTCGATCATGGCTCCGAGCCTGGCTGCCGAGCAAAACGGAGTACTCGAAGCGGCAAGCTCTTCCTTGACTAGGGTGAACAGCTCTTTGACTCTGAGGACATCGTCACGCGTGGTCACCATGGGGATGAGAATATCGACGGCAGCTCCAGCTGCGGCCCGCAGCAAGGCCCGCAGCTGGGTGCGAAGCTCCTCCGGGCGCCGGAGCAGATGGCGGCGTATCCCCCGTATTCCTAGGGAGGGATTCTGCGCCAGGCATCGTTCCAGGTAGGGCAGCCTCTTGTCGGCTCCCAGGTCAAAGGTACGCATGACTACCCGCCTGCCCTTCATGGTGGCGAAAACCTGACGATAGACGGAGTACTGCTGATCCTCCCCGGGAATCTCATCGGTACCGAAAAGCAGGAACTCCGTTCGGAACAGTCCGATCCCTTCCAGCTCGCTACGCAGCAGCAACTCTACCTGGCTGCTATTGTCGATATTGGCCAAAAGCGTGACCCGGCTGCCGTCTTTTGTTCGGATCTCAGCCGCAGCCTGTTCAGCGCGGGACTCGCCGCTGCGCAGCTCCTTCTGCAGCGCCAGATGGGCTGTCAACATTTTTTTACCGGGCCGAACGATGAGCCGGCTGTTCATCGCATCGAGGACGAGCTTGTCACCGGATCGAACGGCTGACTCCAGTCCCTCCACTGCACCCAGGGAGGGGATATTGAAACCTTTCAGCAGGATGGCCGCATGGGAAGTAAGCGCCCTGCTTGAAGTAACCAGTCCCCGAACCGAAGCGTTTTTCGCCTTTATGACCTCGGAGAGAAAGAGGTTCTGCGACACCAGGATGTCGTCCTCGGCAATCCGGTGCCTCTCGGCCGGATATTGAGAAGCGGGCAGAGAGAGTGCCGAAAGAAGATTATAGACCATGTCCCAGATATCCTCCACCCTGGCCCGCAGGTACGGATCACCGCTACTCTCCAGGTGACCGGTCAGGTGCTCGGCTTCTTCCACAAGAGCCTGCTCCGGACCGAGAAGCCCTTCCGACACGCGGCTGCGTACGGATTCGTGAAAATGCTCGTCTCCGAGCATCAGCTCGTGGATGTCGAGGATTTTCCGGGTATCCAGGCCTGCATCCCGGTGCGCTTCCAATACGTGCTCGTGAAGATGTTCCCGAACCAGACTTACTGCCCGGCCGTAGCGCTCGAGCTCTTCGATGACCCGACCGTGGGGTACCGTGACATGCGGAACGTTGATATGCCTAATCAGGATACGGGCTTTTCCTATCGCGATTCCCGGACAGATAATTCTTCCCGGGAGTACTCTTTGCATAGCTCCTAAGCCTGACCGCTCCTGACCTTAGCCGCCGCCCCGGCGGCCGTTCCTTGCAGGCGATAGTGGCGCAGGCCCCTCTCCTCTAGCGCATCCACCATATTCGTGCCGAACTTGCCCGCCACCACCGCCTCGACCTCCCGGTCGGCCAGCATCTTGGCTACCCCGAAGCCGGCTCCGCCCCCACCGACGCTGAAGGGATTTTTCAGGGTCTCCAGCAACCGGCCTTCCCCGTCGAAAATCAGGAAAAACGCGGCCCGGCCGGGCTGGTCGCTGACCGGCGCGTTCTGCTCTTTGTTCGTAGCGGCTACCGCGATCTTCATACCTCCTCCTTCCGTTCGGGCAGGATTTTTTCTACAATAATTCCGTTCAGCACAGAGAAAACTATCATGTAGGCCGTGAGGATTACCACCAGTCTGGTTCCGAAGTACAAAATCATCATCGGCAGGAGAGGAATCTTGACGGCCCTGTTGTACAGGAACGTCGCGATCAGGGCTTCCCGCATTCCTTTTTCCTTCAAGTCACTCAGCAGCGGATACCAGAGGTAAATCGGACCGGCGGAGACAATACCGGCCAGGATGGCGATCAACCATCCGCCCCGCCGGGAACCCTTGCCCAGGAAGCGGCTCACGGCTCGGGAATCGACCAACAGGTTGCTGAGAAACAGCAGGGCAAAGACAATAGCCAAGGCCGGAAGCATTCTGATCAGCAACTTGACAAACGCCCGCAGTCCCGCCAGGGCGGTCTCGGGGCTGAACAGCCCGAAAACAATGTATACCAGACAGACGGCGGCAAGAAACAGCCGGCCTGCTCCGACCTTCTGTATCAATCGGCGTATCATAGCAGCTCCAGGGTCGCCGCAGTTAGCACGGCGATGAGCACCGCCAACACGAAGCTCACGGCATTGCGGATCAGGGCGAAGCGCCGCCCCAGCATCAGGCTCTCCGCCGGCAGCTGCACGATACCCACGGTTATCCAGCTAAGGATGAAGGCGAGCACGGCGGTCAAGCTGATCCCGCTCGCGAGCAGCTCCCCGCCGATGACATAGCTGGTGACCGGATTGCCGGCCGCGACGCTTCCGAACACGGCTCCAACCAACGGATCGAGCAGGCCTTTGCCGGTAAACAGCCTGGAAAAGAAGCCTCGCGGGACAGCGCTGTTCACCAGCCCGATCAGCAGCAGGACCCCGATCAGAATCGGTATGCTGGTCTTGAGGTTGTTCCACAGTCCGGTGAGCGCTCTCTTGAATCTCCCGGAGTTCATGGACGGCTTTCCCCCTTGAGTAATAACGACCGCCGCAGAGGAATATTCCACTTCTGCACGAAGCGCTTGAACTCACAGAAACCTCCGCCTTCAGCGATACTCTGGATGACCGCATCCGGCTGCGCCACCCGGATGCCTGAAAGGCAGGTCACGGGCGTGCCAGCAAACGCTTCCGGTATAAGGGGCGTGGAAGGCCCCAGGATTACGACTTCTCTGCAGGAGGCGGCCATCTCCAGAAGCCCGTCGATCGTTCCGTTGATGATGCTGGTGGCGGTGATGATGGCGATCTGGCTTTCCGGCAGAAACCGCACCGCCTCCTCGGGAGGCCGGCTGCCCGGTTTGGGTACTTCGTCCACCACCGTTACACTCACCTGTCTTTCCTTCAACCCCTGGAGCAGGGGAAGGAAGCAACCCACCATACATACCCGCTCTCCCGGCCGGATTTCGACCGCCTCCAGCACATCCGCAGCCCGGCCAGCAGAGGGCAAAGGGAGGGAAGCCAGGAGCGCGTTGGCGGCGGCCATGGCGACCGAAGACTGCAACAGGTCGGACCCTCCCAGCGCTTTCACCAGATCCCCGACCTCCTGCCCGGCGAAGGGTTTTGGCCGCTGGAACGCGGAACGGCCGCGGCAACTCCGCGTGTTCGGGAAGGTATAGGAAACTCCCACGGTGCCGCTGTCAAGCTGCGCTGCGGAATAAACCAGGCCGATCTGAACCCTTTCGGTCCTCCGCCCAGCGGCCAGATCGGCGAGATGGCCGATCAGCTTCGAGGCGACTGTCATGTGTGCTTCCGTTCCTTATGGGCAAAGAATTAATTGCTTGATGTTTGACCCATAAAACATTATACTGGCAGTAAAACTTATGTCAACCAAGAAGGGATCGGTAACGGGATAGATTGCCGAACCAACCGCTGGAATGGGAAAATGATCACTGAAACAGAAATCAGTTTCGCAGACATTTCTATCGTAGCCTGCGGAACCCTCAGCTTCGAGTTGAATCATCTGAGTAAAAGCGGCTTCTTAAACGCCTGCAAGATACTGTACACCAAGCCTGGACGGCACGAAGTTCCCAGGGAGCTGGAAAGCCAGCTCGTGGAAGGGATAGTCAGGGCGAAGAGGTACACTGATAGTGTCATTGTCGTGTACGGAGGGAAATTCTGCTTTATCGACATGAACGATCCCGCCAGGAGCATAGACCGGGTCATCGCGGAACAGGCTCAGGGGGTTTCCAGGATCCAGGCCACGCACTGTGTGGATATGCTCGCCAGTGCGCAAGAAAGACAGGCTATAAGTGAGGGTGAGAAGATTTTCTGGCTAACCCCCGGATGGGTAGTCTTCAGAGATAAGGTCTTTCAGGACTGGGACAAGGGCAAGGCCAACGAGACCTTCCCGCAGCACACGGGAGGAGCCGTTCTCCTGGACGCGGTGGGGTTCTGGGACGAGTTTTCAGCAAAGCATCCGGAGAAAATCCTCGCTTTTTCCGACTGGATGGGCATTCCTATACGGCCCCATAGAGTGTCCCTTTCCAGGCTCAAGCGGTTGCTGGCCGACTGCGCCGCTCAGGTGCAGCGGAGAGGAGCATGATCTTTCTTCTGGTGGCTGTTTCGGACGTTGTTTGAACGGTTGAGGAGGAACCCTATGTGTATGGCTACTGCGTACCTGAAGCGGGGAGCGAACCGGGAACTCCTTTTGGAAGAAGTGGCCTATGTGCAACCTGAAGGCGAGGGTCTGCTTCTAAAGCCTCTATTCGGCGAGCAGAAATACGTAAAGGCAATCATCGGGGAGATCGACTTCCTCAACTCCACCATCATTCTAGAAAAGACAGAGGAGCAAAAGAAGTGAAGGTCCTGATATGCGGCAAGGGAGGAACCGGGAAGAGCACCCTGGCGGCTCTTCTGGCCAAAGAGATGGCCGGAAGGGGAAAGAAGATATTGATCGTGGACAGCGACGAGTCCAATTTCGGTCTACCTGGCCTACTGGGGATGGAAAGACCCAGGGACCTCATGGAGTACTTCGGCGGGAAAAAGGTCCTGTTTGAAAAAGTCAAGACCCTTCAACCGGGACTGAAAATAGATCAACTTCCTTCTGTTTATGTTGCCAGAAAAGGAAACATCAGACTGCTGGCAGTCGGGAAAATATATGACTTTGGAGAGGGCTGTGCCTGCCCCATCAACGCTCTTTCAGCAAGGTTTCTGGAGAATATAGAGCTGGATAAGGAGGAGCTTTTAATCGCGGATACGGACGCCGGGGTGGAGCACTTGGGGCGAGGTGTGGAAAGAGGATGCGATATTCTGCTGGTCGTGGTGGAGCCGTCCAGAGAATCGATCGGGCTGGCGGAAAGAATAACAACAATGGTCAGAGATCTGGGAAAGGAAGTCTACTATATCCTGAACAAGACCGACGAGGAGATGGAAAGAACCCTATTGAGCTCTGTTCCGAACGCTATGGTCATAGCAACCTTACCGAATGACAGGGCAGTGTTTCAATGCGGCTTGGAGGGCAGCGAGCTTGCTGTGAAGCTCGATGGCATTGCCAAGATAGCCGATTTCCTGGCGCAAAAAGCGAAACCGAAGCAAGCGGGAGCGTAGCCGTGGAGAAACAGCTCAGCTCAACGCTTGAAGACTACCTGGAGGCGATTTTCCGCATCGAAAAGAAAAAAAGGGCCGCCCGGGTCCGCGACATATCCCGGGATGTGGGAGTGACGAAGTCGACCGTCAGCGCCGCCCTAAAAAGCCTGGCCGGTAAGCAGCTCATCGAGTACGAGCCCTACGAGCTGATCGTACTGACACCTAGAGGACGGAACAAGGCACGGACGATTGTCATGAAGCACTATATCGTAAGTCAATTCCTGCAACGCGTGCTTGCCCTCGGCCGACAGAAAGCCGAACGCATCGCCTGCATATTGGAACATGCCGTCGACAGCGAGGTCACGGAGCGCTTCGTTTGTTTCCTGGCGTTCGAGAAGAAGTTCGCCGCAGAAGGATCTGATCTGATAAGCGCGTTCCAGCGTTTCCTGAATGAAGACCCTGGAGGCCGAATCTGCCGGGATCTCATCAACGACTATAGAGAGAAAATCGAGTCAGAGGTCGAGGCGCTTTAAGCCGGTCGCGCTTCCGCCGATCTACACTCCAACAGCAGCACGGCAGCTCATACAGGTGAGGGAGAAACCCACCGACTTTCGGGCGCCAGGTCCGCAGACCGGCTATTTCCTTCGACTGCGGCCGTCGGACTCCGGGACTTCAAGCGCCAGGGCCTTGATCTTGCGGTACAGCGTGCTGGCATCGATTCCCAGCTCCCGCGCCGCCTTGCTCCGATTACCGTGATAGCGGTGCAGGGTCTCCGTGATCAGCTGCTTTTCCATGGCCCGCAGAGAGGTGGGACGGAACTGACCTGTACCCGCTGCGCCGAAAGGACGTAGCTCGGGAGGCAGATGGTGCAGCTCGATCATCCCGCCCCGGCAGAGCACGAAGGCCTGCTCGATGATGTTCTCCAGCTCCCGCACGTTCCCCGGATAGTCGTACTCCATCAGCCGGGCCATTACCTCGTCACTAACACCGATGATTTCTTTTCCTTGCAGGCGGGTGAATTTGGCCACCAGGTGGTCTACCAACAACGGTATATCCTCACGCCGCTGCCGCAGGCCGGGAAGCTTGATCTGCACCACGCGGATGCGATAGTACAAATCGTCGCGAAACCGTCCTTCCCGCACCAGCCGGCTCAGGTCCCGGTTGGTGGCGGCCACCACGCGGACATCCACCTTCACCGGCTCCACCGATCCCAGAGGCTCCACGATCCGCTCTTGGAGCACCCGCAACAGACGCACCTGCATGGCCGGGGAGATATCTCCGATTTCGTCAAGAAAGATCGTTCCGCGGTCCGCCAGGGAGAAACGGCCCGGTTTGTCGCTGCGGGCGTCCGTAAACGCTCCGGCCTTGTGCCCGAAAAGCTCGCTTTCCAGCAGCGTATCCGGCAGGGCGGCGCAGTTGACCACTACAAACCGCCTGTTTCTTCGCGGTGAAAGGTGATGAATTGCACGGGCAAACAGCTCCTTGCCGGTACCGCTGGGTCCTTCGATCAGCACGGTGCTGGTGCTCTCGGCGATCTGCGGCACGAGCTCAAACAACTTCCGCATGGAAGGACTGCGGCCGACGATGTCTTCGAAGGTATAGCGGGCCTGCAGTTCTTTCTGAAGCTGCTCGATCTGGCTGAGATCCTGAAAGGTTTCCACGGCACCGATGACCTTCCCTCCCTCATCCTTCACCAGGGCCGTGGACAGCCGAATCGGGACCCTTTGCTGGATATAGTTGACGATGTGCGTTGTTGCGTTGACCACCGGCCGTCCGCTGGCAAAGGTATGCCGCACAGCACAGGCGGTTTCGCAGATATCGGCCCTTAAGACCTCCCAGCAGGGACGGCCAACCGCCTCCCGCCTGCTCACTCCGGTTATCCGCTCCGAGGCCCGGTTGAAATCCGTAATCTTCCAATCCAGGTCGACTGTAAACACCCCTTCGTTGAGCGAATCCAGGATCACGCTTTGTCTGTTTTCCACTAACGCTTCCCTCCGCGCCTGCGAGCAATCCCACCCTGTTCGCACGTGAAGTGCGCCAACAACCCTGACAACCAGGCCTGCATCGTCATGTTGCAGCGTTAAAATCCATGCAGTTTGCATAGTTATCGTATCCGATATCACGGCAGATTGCAACATTTAGACCCTGATCGCCCGGGCGAGCAGGGGGCGAATTGCCGACCCACTCGGCGTTGCCGCCTGAATTGCCTGCGAAAAAAAAGCGAGCAGTCTTGACGTATAAACAGTATCGGGATATATTTATTATGAGCATATGCTCATAATTTTAACCGAGAGGCTCTATGCCGCGTCCGCCGAAGCCCCGCTGGATCAACTTCGAACCGCCGAATGTGTTCTTTATGCCTCTACCGGCCCCGCTGCCGTCGGCCGACCTGGTCGTGCTGACCGTGGATGAGCTCGAGGCCCTGAGGCTCGCCGATCTGGGCGGCCTGGGCCAGGAGGAGGCAGCTCGAAGGATGAATATCTCCCGGCCCACCTTCGGCAGAATAGTGGAGCAGGCGCGGAGGAAAGTGGCCGACGCGCTGGTCCACGGCAAGGGCATCGGCATCAAAGGCGGGGTAGTGAGGTTCCATCCACCCTATGGGCCCGCCCGGAGGGGATGGGGTCGTGGACGGGGCCCCCACGGCCGCGGCCAGAGGCACTGGCCCTAGTTTGTAGATAGAGAGAGGAGGTGATAGACCGTGCCCAGAGGAAACGGAACCGGACCCGCAGGGATGGGTCCGATGACGGGAAGGGCAGCCGGGTACTGCGCCGGCTATTCCGTACCGGGATATATGAACCCCTACGGCAGCAGAATGGGCTTCGGCTTCGGACGCGCTGACGGCCGGATGGCCATGGGCGTGCCCGCCGCCGGGTTTGGCTGGTATGGCGCCGGCGGCTACCCCGTTCGCCGGATCGGCTGGGGCGCCTACCCGGCTTTCGGGTCCTATTGGCCCGGCGCTCGCTGGCCTGGATTCGGGCGAGGCCGGGGCCGAGGCCGCTGGTGATTTTGACTCGGAATCCAAATCTTTAGCAAGGAGGGTGTGAAATGCCCAGAGGAGACAGAACCGGACCCGCAGGGATGGGTCCGATGACGGGAAGGGCCGCCGGGTACTGCGCCGGTTATTCCGTACCGGGATATATGAACCCCTACGGCGGCAGAATGGGCTTCGGCTTCGGACGCGGAGGCGGCCACTGGCGCTGGCAGGGATACGGGCAAGCGGCTCCCTATTGGGGCCTGCCCTACGGCCCGGCTGCCTACGCCCCACCGTACTCGAAGGAACAGGAGAAGCAGGCTCTCCAGGAACAGGTCGGCTTTCTGAAAAACCAGATAGAAGCCCTGCAGAAAAGAATCGAGGAGATAGAGGCCGAATCTCCGGAAGAGAAATAACGAGGCTGCGATCCCGGGGCGATAAGCCCCGGGATCCCCGCAACAGCTCCACAGGAGTTGTGCTTCCGGAAGCTGCCGGTGCCTGAGGCTCAAGGACCGGACCCGGAGGACCGAAAGGAAAAACAGGAGGGTCCGTGAAACGAGCAATCCTGGCTGCCTGTTTTCTGGCGGCGGCCGCCTGGGGGGCGTTCAGCCATCCCCATATGTTCATGGATACGCGGGTCGAAGTAGCCTGCGAACAGGACCGGCTGGAAGGCTTCTGGATCACCTGGCGTTTCGACAAAGTGTTCACGGCGAGCATTCTGATGGATTTCGACCGCGACGCGAACCGGCGCCTCAGCCCTTCGGAGGTCGAAAACATCCGGGAGGGGGCGTTCTCCAATCTGGTCCATTACCACTACTTCATCTACATCCGCTCGCCCCGGGGAGGGCATCGGCCCCAGAGCGTAGAGGGCTTTTCCGCCTACATGGAGGGGCAGCGGATCCACTACCGCTTCTTCGTGCCCTATCGCCTGCCCGTAGGAGCCGAAGGAGTCGACGTCTACCTGGCGGTCTACGATGAGACCTTCTTCTGCGCTATTGACTACGAAAAGCTCGCTCCCGTGATGTTCGCCGCCTCCAGCTCGATCCAGGGCAGCTACGAAATCCGCGAGGACCGGGGAATCCAGATCGACTACGCCGCCAACGACGGTTCCCAGGCTTCGACCTATCCCCGTCAGATCGTCCTGCACCTGCGGCGGGTATCCTGAGGCGCTTCGGTACCGGCGTGTCTGCACATTTGCCGACCTGGAAGGAGCGGATCCGGATAGCGCTTGCCCTGCTTCCGGCGCTTCTCGCTCTGGGTCTCCCGGCGGCTGTTCCGGCCCAGGGAAACCCGTTTTTCGACGCCTCTCCGCCCTCGCCTTCTCCCCTTTCGATTACCGGTCCCTCGCCTCGTCTTCAGTGGCTGATCGACGCCCAGAAGGTGGTACGTGAAGTCCTGGCCGAAGCGGTGGACCGGACAGCCGGGGGAGGTGCCGGCGCTCTTCCTCTGCTCGCGCTGTCCTTCGCCTACGGCCTGCTGCACGCCCTGGGCCCCGGGCATCGAAAGATCGCCCTGGCCGCTTATTTCCTGGCCAGGCCGGCCCGGGTATCCGACGGAGTAGCGGCCGGGACTTCGGTGGCGTTCCTGCACGCTGTTTCCGCCGTGGCTATCGTCTACGGTTTATACTACCTGCTGCGGCGCTCGATCTCGGCCGCCTTTTCTTCGGTCAGCGGCGTACTTGAGCTGGCCAGCTACGCCGCCATTTTGCTCCTGGGGCTCGTTCTGCTGGCCCTGGCCGTGAGGGCCTGGGCTCGAGAGCTGGCCGGGCGCCGGGCTTCCCGGGAGCAGGAGGAGGCGCAAGCCGGTGGTATGAGCCTGGCGGCCATTATCCTGAGCAGCGGGGCGGTGCCCTGCCCCGGGGCGGCCCTGATTCTGATCTTCTGCCTCTCCCAGGAGCTGCCGGGATTCGGCGCCCTGGCCGCCCTGGCCATGTCGGGGGGTATGGCGGTGGTCACCGTCGGCGTTTCCCTGGCCGCCATCCTCGGCAAGAGGGGCCTGCTGACCGCCCTGCCCGTCGGCTCCCTTGCTGGAGGTCTGCTTCATCACGGCATCGAAACGCTGGGGGCCCTGTTGATTGTCGCCTTCGGACTGCTGATGCTTGTCCCCTACCTTCCTGTATTTCTCGGATAAAACCTGATTTTTTTAGTCAAATTACCTAAAATACACACCAATTTACAAAAAAAATAAACCAATTTACAAAATCAATCTCCTGCCATTGGCTATAATGGTCTTAAAATAACTATTTTGGTCAGAAAAAGGATAGGAGATTGGCTTCCAAGAAGGTATGTGTGGTTGGAGCCGGGATTTCAGGAATGTCGGTGGCCAACAATCTCAGCCAGGCCGGTATCGACGTGGTCCTGATTGAAAAAAACCCCTATCCGGGAGGGCAAGCCGTCTTCTACGGCTGCAAGGCCGGCGAAGAATGCGTCCACTGCGGGGTTTGCCTGGTGCGTGAAGCCGTAGCCAGGCTAAAGAACGGGAACGGCACGCAGCTTCTATTCTCCAGCCGGCCGGTGGGTGTACGCCGCCGCACCACCTGCGAAACAGACGGGATGGAAATCGAGATCCAGACCCAGGCCAACCTAATCGATTGGCGCTCCTGTATCGAGTGCGGCCGCTGTGTAGAAGCCTGCCCGGAAGGGGCGATCGAAAAGGCGCCGGGCTGGAAGTACTTCGTTACCGAGCGATGCACGGCCTGCGGAAAATGCCTCGACTCCTGCCCCGTCGGGGCGATCAGCCTGGAACGAGCCAACCAGAGGGAAACGGTAAGGACGGACGGGGTGGTGCTGGCTGCGGGGTACGAACCCTTCGATCCCGCCGGCAACCGCAAATGGGGCTTCGGTGCCAATCCCAGGGTAATCACGGGCAGCCAGATGGAAAGACTGTTCTTCGAGGAGCGCTACCTTCCCGAGCAGGCCGAGAGCCTGGCCTTCATTCAGTGTGTCGGTTCCCGCAACCTCCTGGAGGGGGAGAAGCACTGCAGCCGGGCTTGCTGCGCCTACGCCCTGCGCATGGCTGGCAGGCTGAAAGAGGAGTATCCCGCTTTACAGATCGACTTCTACTACATGGACATCCAGCACTTCGGCAAGGATTTCGAACGGTTCTGGAAAGAGCTGCGGGCGAAAATCAATCCCATCGCGAGCAACCCCATCAGCGTGAAGACCGACGAGCGAGGACGACCCGTAGTCCGCTACGAATCCCTGCCCGATCTGGCCTGCCGGGAAAAGGCCTACGACCTGGTGGTTCTTTCCAACGGCATCCGCCCCGCCCCGGATTCCGAGCTCCTGGCCGACCTGTTCGACCTCGACCTCAATGCGGCGGGGTTCCTCGAAGCGCCGGCAGCCGGGCCGGGCAACTCCTCCCATCTCAGCATATTCACCGCCGGCGCCTGCAAGCGCCCGATGCGCATCGACGACTGTATCGAAGATGCGGCTTGCGTGTCCCGCCGGATAATCCACAGTCTAGGAGTACAGGTGCAACCATGAGCAGCGCTCGATCGATCGTTGCGGTCCTCTGCGACCAACAGTGCAGCCCCCGCGGCCCGCTGGCGGCCGCCGAGCTTGAGAAGCGGCTTTCCGAAAAGAGCGATATCGAAAAGATCATTGTCTTGGAGAAAGCCTGCCAGGACCCGGAGAAGAAGCTGAAAAGACTCGAGGGCAAGAAGGTCCTGTTTGGGGGGTGTCCCTATCTGGAGGAAACCGGCTTCTACCAGCAGGCGGCCGAGAAGCTGGGGATAGGTCCCGGCGAAATGCTCGTCCTGGACGTGAAATCGAGCGTGATGGATTTCTATGACACTCCGGAAGGCGTTACAGAGAACCTGGCGGACAAGCTGGAAGCCATGGGCAGTCTGCTGGCTTCAAGCGAAGCGGTGAAAGAAAGCCCGCTGCAACCCAAGAGGTCCGTCCTGGTGTACGGCAGCGGCCTCTCGGGCCTGCTCGCCGCCCTCGAGCTGGCCGGGGAAAAGCTCTCCGTGGATCTGGTCGAGACCGCCGATCGCCCTCTGGCTCCGGGCTGCCTGGTCGAGCGCCTTCGCGATCCCGGGCGGATACGGCGCCTGAGCGAGAGCGCCGCCCAAAACGAGAATATAATCGTTTTAGCCGGCGAGCGGATAAGCCGGGTGGAGGCCCGGGAGGCAGGGTTCGCCGTCACCTTCCCGGACGGCCGGCTGCGGGAGTACGGCGCGGTGCTGTTCGCCCCCGAACGGATCGAGGAGCCTTCGGGGGAGATAGGAGCCTGGAATCTGACCCAGCTATACGACCGGCTCGCCGACCGGGAGACGATCAAGGGAAGGATCGTTTTCCTTCTCGATCGTCACGGCGAAACCCCCGCCGAGATCCTTCAGGACGTTCTGGCCGCCGCCAGGGTATTGAAGGAACGCAGCCGCGCCGAGATCTGGATCCTGGCGAAGCAGGTACGGGTCTCCCTGCCCGGGTTACAGGAGCTTTATGATTACTGCAGGCAAAGCGGGATCATCTTCGTGAAGTACGACAGCCTTTCCGTGGGCAACGAATACGGCGATTTCGAGATCAGCGGCCGGGACCCTCAGAGCGGTGCGACCTTTCGGATCAGCAATCCCGACCGGGTGGTCCTGCCCGGTAAGACCGGCCTTTCCAGGGCGGCCGTCGAGGCAGCCGGTAAGCTGGGCTTGCGTCTGGTCGAGGACGCCTATAGCCAGCCGGAATCTCTCTGGCGGCTGACTAACGAGTCAAACCGGCCTGGAGTCCTGGTGTGCGGCAGCGCAAGGGCGAACATGGACGCCGCCGGAGTGGCCGGGGACGCGGCTGCGGCGGTTCTGACCATGAACGAGCGGCTTTCCTCCCGAGGAATCCTCCCCGTCGAGCACCTCGCGGTGGTGGACGCCGACAGGTGCGCCTACTGCCTGACCTGCCTGCGGGTCTGCCCCTTCGCCGCCGTAGCCAGGGACAGCGAACAGCGGGTCGCCAGGATAATCGCCGCAGCCTGTCAGGGATGCGGCATCTGCGCCGCCGAGTGCCCGGCCGAAGCCATTAGTCTGCGCAACCTCGAGCGGGAAAGCATCCTGGCGGGGGTCCAGGCACTGGCCTCGCCCTGAGCGGCGAAGAGTATGAATCGATACAAGGAGTCTGAGAATTGGCTGATTCGATCCTGATCATGCACTGCGCGGAAGGGGCCAGAAAGGCGCTGACCCGGATGACCGAGGAAGGTCTCAAGCTGCCGCCCCGGTTCAAGACCCTCGAGCTTCCCTGCACCGGAAGGGTCAATGAGGCTCTTCTGATGGAAGCCCTGCAGAACGGCCTGTCCGGAGTAGTGGTGCTCGGCTGCCGCAAAGAGAACTGCAAGTACCTGGACGGTAACCTGAAGGCCGAACGAAAGGTGGCCAGGGTAAAGGAGCTCCTTGCCGGTGTGGGAGTCGAAGACAAGTTCGTGGAGATGTTGTTCACGGCCCCGGATGAAGGCAAAAAGCTCCACGCCGCTCTGCTCGGGCTGCCGAGGGCAACAGAAGCGAAGGGAGTGTCGAAGTGATCGTTGCAGAACAAAAACCGATCGCCGAGATCCTGGAAATGCTTCCGGCTGGGAAGAAGATCCTGGTCGTGGGCTGCGATACCTGCGTGACCGTCTGCCTGGCCGGTGGAGAAAAAGAGGTGAGGGTTTTGAGCGCGGCCCTGCGGCTGTCCGGCAAAGGATTCGCCGAGGTCACCGGGGTTTCCATCGAGCGTCAATGCGACCGCGAGTTCGTGGAGGAGATCACCGGGGAGGCCGAACGCCACGATATCATCCTGTCCATGGCCTGCGGAGCAGGGGTACAGATGATGGCGGATTTCTTTCCTGAAAAACCCGTGCTCCCGGCCCTGAACACGCTGTTCATCGGTTCGAATGAGGGAGCAGGTTACTGGCTGGAGCGTTGTCTCGGTTGCGGGGACTGTGTTCTCGACCTGACCGGTGGTATCTGCCCGCGCACCCGCTGCTCCAAAGGTCTTATGAACGGTCCCTGCGGGGGTTCGGAAAACGGCAAGTGCGAGGTGGATCCAGAAAACCTGGACTGCGGCTGGAATCTCATCTACCAGCGGCTCAAAGCTTTGAACCGGCTGGACACCATGATGACCATCCGGCCCCCACAGGACTGGTCCAGGACCCACGACGGCGGCCCGAGAAGGCTCATCAGAGAGGACGTCAAGCTGTGAGCGAGCCCAAATCCGGAAGCAGACTGGAGAAGCTACTTGCGCAGGGCGAGTTCGTAGTAACCGGCGAGCTGGGTCCCCCCAAGAGCGTAGACCCGAAGGTACTGGACGAGAAGATCGAAGCCCTGAGCGGAGCGGTGGATGCGGTAAACATCACCGACAACCAGACCGCCATCGTACGCATCTCCTCGATCGGCACCGCCTTCTACGTGCTGTCCCGGGGCCTGGAGCCGGTGGTGCAGATGACCTGCCGGGACCGCAACCGCCTGGCCATCCAGGCCGACCTGCTAGGCGCCTACCTGAACGGAGCGCGCAACCTGCTTTGCCTGACCGGGGACCACCAGAGCTTCGGCAACCATCCCCAGGCCAAGCAGGTCTACGATATCGACTCGGTGCAGCTAATCTATATCGTGAAGCAGATGCGGGACGCGAAGACTTTCCAGTGCGGGGAGGAGATACGCAACAGCAAGAAAGCGGAGATCCACGAGCCCCGTTTCCTCATCGGGGCGGCGGCCAATCCCTTCGCCGAACCGCTTGAATGGCGGGTGAGCCGCCTGGAAAAGAAGGCTGCTGCGGGCGTTGATTTCGTCCAGACCCAATGTGTCTACGACATGGACTGCTTCGAGCGCTGGATGTCGGAGGTGGTGGCTCGAGGCCTGCACAAACGGGTGAAGATCCTGGCGGGCATCACGCCCATACGCTCCCTTGGCATGCTGCGCTACATGAAAAACAGCGTCGCAGGGGTCTCTGTCCCCGACTCGCTGGTCGAACGCTTCGAAAAGACCTCAGATGCCAAGGAGGAGGGAAAGCAGTTCGCCCTCGAGCAGATCGAGCGGTTTCGCAAGCTGGAGGGTGTGTCCGGAGTGCACATCATGGCCATTGAGGCGGAAAAAACCGTCCGGGGTTTGGTGCAGGATGCAGGGCTGCTTCCAAGGCCGCAGGCGGCCTAGGCCCGAAAAGCGGCCTGAATAAGAAAACGGTCGCCGGGACCCGCTGGCTGCAGGTCGATTTCCTCTTGCCGGTGAGGCCCGGCGGCCGGAGAAGAAAAATTTAAACCTTTTTGGAGGAAAACGGTGGCTGACATCGTAATGACCGAGCTGGACAAGGATTTCAAATACGAGATAGCGGCCCGCCCGGGGGCGAGCTTTTTTAAACGCTGCTTCTCCTGCGGCACCTGCACCGCCTCCTGTCCCGTTTCCGAGATCGACGAGCGCTTCAATCCCCGCCTGTTCATCCGCCAGGCGCTGCTGGGCGAGAAGGAAAAGCTGCTTTCCTCGGAGCTGCTCTGGTATTGCACTCAGTGCTACACATGCTACGCCCGCTGCCCGCAGGATGTCCGCTTTACCGACGTAATGGCGGTCCTCCGCGACATGGCGGTCGAGCAAGGCTACGTGCCTAAGGACATGCGCGAAAGAATAAAACGGGTCGATGTGCTGGCCCAGGAAATCCGCCACGGATTGGCCGAGGTCCTGTGGGCCGCGGCCAGAAATGAGGATACGGCGGAAATACAGAAGAGCATCAAGAGTAAGCTGGCCAAAGGCCTGAAGGAGATACAGCAGACATGAGTCGCAACGGCAGCGGTTCGGTTCTGGTCGTTGGCGGAGGCATAGCCGGAATCCAGGCTTCCCTGGATCTGGCCGAAGCGGGATTCAAGGTCAATCTGGTCGAGTCCTCCCCCGCGATCGGCGGCGTTATGGCCCAGCTTGACAAGACCTTTCCCACCAACGACTGCTCGATGTGCATCATGAGCCCCAAGCTGGTGGACTGTGCCCGTCACTTGAATATCGATCTTTTGACTCTCTCCGAAGTGGAGTCAGTAAGCGGTGAGCCGGGCAACTTCACCGTCAGGGTGCGGCGTAAAGCCCGCTACGTCGATGAGGACAAATGTACAGGCTGCGGTGAATGCGAGAAACACTGTCCGGTTCCCATGGCCAGCGAGTTCGACGAACGGCTCGGCGTACGCCGGGCTATCTACCGTCCCTTTCCCCAGGCCGCCCCGAACGTATTCGCCATCGAAAAGAGGGGAAAGAGCCCGTGCAGTGCGGCCTGCCCGGCGGGATGCAACGCGCACGGCTACGTTTCCCTCATCCGGGAGCGGAAATTCAAGGAGGCCGTGGAGCTGATTCGCAAGCGCATTCCTCTGCCGGCCGTGTGCGGCAGGGTCTGCGGTCTGTGCGAAGATGCCTGCAACCGCGCCAATTTAGACCAGGCCGTGGAGATTCGGGCCCTCAAGCGCTTCGCCTCGGATTGGGAGAGGAGTCATCAGGAGCAGCTCGCCGAGTGCCTCAACCCCGCCAAACCCAAAGGAAAAAAGAAAGCCAAGATCGCGATCGTGGGCTCCGGTCCCGCGGGCCTGACCGCCGCCTACGATCTGGCCAGGCTGGGATACCAGCCCGTCGTTTTCGAGGCCCAGCCGAAGACCGGGGGTATGCTGCGCTACGGCATTCCACAGTACCGCCTGCCCGATGACATTCTGGACTATGAGGTGGAGGTCATCGAGAGAGCGGGAGTCGAGATCAGGACCAACGTTCCCTTCGGCGGGGAGTCGACGGTTCAAGACCTGCGCAGGCAGGGGTTCAAGGCCGTGCTCATCGCCGCCGGAACCCAGAAGAGCCGCAAGCTTTCCATAGAAGGCGAGGAGCTGCAGGGAGTTCTGCCCGCCCTCGAGTTCCTCCGTTACGCCTCCAACGGCCGGTCGCAGGCGGCGGTAAAGGGGAAGGTGGTGGCCGTGATCGGCGGCGGCAACACGGCCATCGACTCCGTACGCACCGCCCGCAGGCTGGGAGCCAAAGAGGCTCTGCTGGTCTATCGACGCACGAGGGCGGAGATGCCAGCCATGGCCGACGAGATCGAGGCCGCCGAGCAGGAAGGCGTCAGGCTGCGCTTTCTGCTGGCACCACGCAAAATTGTCGGCAAGTCCGGCAAGGTCAGCGAGCTGATCTGCAGCCGCATGCGGCTGGGACCCCCGGATGCTTCGGATAGACGCCGCCCTATTCCCATAGGCAACCAGACGGAAAACCTTCCCGTGGACGTGGTCATCTCGGCTCTCGGTCAGGAAGTGGACACCGGGCTCATCGCCGCCGAAGGCACAGCGATCGCCATGAACAGGGGCCTCATCCAGATCGATCCGGTCACGCTGCAAACCACCGTCCCGGGCGTGTTCGCCGGGGGAGACGTGGCCGGCGCCGGTGGATACGTGGTTCATGCAATCGCTCACGGACACACAGCCGCCGAGTCCATCGATCGGTATCTCAACAAGAAAGACCTGTACGAGGGACGCAGCGAAGAGCCGGCCCTGACCGCTCCGATGCCTGAGGAGTTTCACGAGAAAAAGCCGAGGGTCCCCATCCATACACTGGAGGTGCAGAAGCGCATCACCGACTTTGCCGAGGTCGAATTGGGTCTCACCGAAGAGCAGGCCGTGGAGGAGGCCAGCCGCTGCCTGAACTGCGGCGGATGCTGCGAGTGCCTGCAGTGCGAAGCTCACTGCGAGGCCGGCGCCATCGATCATGCGCAGACGGACAGGGAAGTAGAGCTTCATGTCGGAGCCATTCTGGTCGCCTCGGGCTGTGAAAAGTTCGACCCCGAGGCGATGTACCACCTCGGCTACGGCAGATATCCCGACGTGGTGACCAGCATTCAATTCGAGCGTATTCTGTCCGCTTCCGGCCCTTACGAAGGACACATCCAGCGTCCATCCGACGGGGTGCTGCCGAAAAAAGTAGCGTTCATCCAGTGCGTGGGTTCGCGGGACCCCGCGGCCGGCAACATCCACTGCTCCTCGGTGTGCTGCATGTACGCCATCAAGGAGGCGGTCATCGCCAAAGAGCACGAGCACGAGATCGAGCCCACGATTTTCTATATGGACATTCGCGCCCACGGCAAGGACTTCGATCGCTACTACGAGCGAGCAAAAAACGAATACGGGATCAAATTCACCCGCGCCCGACCTTCCGGGGTCGTACGCGACGAGACTACCGGAAAGCTGGTCCTCGAGTACGAGGCCGAAGGCGGTCCAGTTACCCATGAAGGCTTCGACCTGGTAGTGCTTTCCATCGGCTTCCAGGGGGGAGAAACCGTACGGAAGCTCGGCGCTCATCTGGGATTGCCCGTGAATGGATATGGATTCATAGCCACCAATCCCTTCAACTCCGTAGAAACCAAGGTCCCGGGCATCTACGTCTGCGGTCCGGCGCAGGAGCCTAAGGATATTCCTGAGACGGTGATGCAGGCCTCGGCAGGGGCGGCGGCAGCCGGGGAGATCCTGGCGGCGAACCGCTGGAGCGAGGTGGTGGAGAAAACCTACCCCGAGGAGAAGGACGTATCGGGGCAGCCGCTGCGCGTCGGTGTGTTCATCTGTCACTGCGGAATCAATATCGGCGGCATCGTGAGGGTGCCGGAGGTAGTAGAATACGCGCAAACCCTGCCCGACGTGGCCTACGCCGAGGCGAACCTCTACACCTGTTCGCAGGACACCCAGGCCCACATTCGCGACATGATCGACGAGCACAACCTGAACAGGGTGGTGGTCGCGTCCTGCACGCCCCGCACGCACGAGCCGCTGTTCCAGGAGACGATCCGGGAAGCCGGCCTGAACAGGCACCTGTTCGAGATGGCGAACATCCGGGACCAATGCTCGTGGGTGCACATGGGCCTGCCCGACGAGGCCACGGAGAAGGCCAAGGACCTGATGCGAATGGCTGTAGCCAAGGTGCGACTGGTCCAGCCTCTGCCTACGATCACCCTCGATGTAACCCAGAGCGCTCTGGTGCTTGGAGGCGGGCCCGCCGGAATGTCGGCCGCTCTATCTCTGGCAGGCCAGGGTTTCCAGGTGGATTTAGTCGAGAAGTCAGATAGGCTGGGAGGCAACCTGAACAATGTCCTGTCCACGGTAGAGGGACGGGACACCCAGGCGCTGCTGGCCGACATGAGCAGCCGGATCGAGGAGAATGAGAACATCGCCGTACACCTGGCGAGCACGATAGAAACCGTTGAGGGCTTCGTCGGACAATTCAAGACAAGAATCAGCGGCAACGGCCGGGGAAGCCTGGAAATCGAGCACGGGGTGGCGGTCATCGCCACCGGCGCCCGGGAGTCGACGCCGACGGAGTACCTCTACGGCCAGGACCAGCGTATCAAGACCGGCCAGGAGTTCGAAAAACTTCTACACGGCACGCAGCCGGAGAAGCTGCCAAAGCGAGTCGTGTTCATCCAATGCGTAGGGTCCCGGGAAGAGGGACACATGTACTGCAGCCGGGTATGCTGCCGGGAGAGCATCAAGAACGCTCTGGCTCTGAAGCGAAAGCGCTCCGACGCCGAGGTGTATATCCTGTTCCGGGACATCCGCACCTACGGTTTTTCCGAGCGCTACTACCAGGAAGCCCGGGAGGCCGGAGTGATGTTCCTGCGCTATGGACCGGAGGCCAAGCCGGTGGTGGAGAAAACCGGCGACAGGTTAAAGGTTACTGTTCAGGATCTGCAGAGCGGCGAAAAGATAGAAATAGCGGATCCGCAGGCCGTGATCCTGGCGGCCCGCATCGATGCCGAACCCGGCAACGAGCAGGTTTCCCAGCTTTTCAAGGTGCCCCTCAATCAGGACGGCTTCTTCCTCGAAGCGCACGTCAAGCTGCGCCCCGTAGACTTCGCCACCGAGGGCGTCTACCTGGCGGGCATGGCGCACAATCCCAAGACCATCGACGAGGCGATCGTACAGGGACGGGCCGCCGCCGCCCGGGCGGCCACGGTCATCAGCAAGGATCACTATCTTGGCGAGGCAACCGTTTCGGAGGTCAACGAACTGCTGTGTATCGGTTGCGGTACCTGCGTGCAGATCTGCCCCTACAACGCGGTCAGCCTCGATGAGCAAAGCGGAAAGTCCAAGGTCAATCCCGCGCTGTGCAAATGCTGCGGATCCTGCACGGCGGCCTGCCGGATGGGGGCGATCCAGCAGAAGGGTTTCGACGATCGGGAGATCATGGACATGATCGATGCAGCTTTATTGGAGGAATACAGGTGACAGATCCTCAAGGTAAGAGCCAGACTATACTTGAGGCCCGGTGGCAGCCCAAGATCATAGCCTTTCTCTGCAATTGGTGCTCCTACGCCGGCGCCGACCTGGCAGGCGTGAGCCGGCTGCAGTATCCATCCTCGGTGCGGGTCATTCGGGTGATGTGCTCCGGGCGGATGAATCCGTCCTTTGTGATCCGCGCCTTTCAGGACGGCGCCGACGGAGTGATAGTAGCCGGCTGCCACCCGGGGGATTGTCACTACATCCAGGGCAACCTTTATGCCCGCCGCCGCTATGCGCTGCTGGCGGGGCTGTTCGATTTCCTCGGCATCGAGCGCGAGCGCTTCCTGATGAGCTGGGTGTCTGCCAGCGAGGGCGGGCGTTTTGCCGAGGTGGTGACCGAGCTCACCAAGCGAGTACAAGCCCTGGGACCGCAAACACAGCTATCTGGACGTAGCCATGCAAACGGATGAGATCAAAAAACTACTGGCCGACAAGCTGAGCAAAGGCGAGCTGCGGGCGGTTATCGGCTACCGGCGGGGAACCAATCCATTTTTCCACCGTCCGCTGATCACCTCCTCACCGGAAGAGCTGGGGGAGCTGGATTTTTCGCCCCTCGGAGTGGAAAACCTCTGCACCTACATCACCGATATGGTGCGCAAGCGGCGCGCCCTCCGCCGGGATTCGCAGGAGCAGTACAAGCCTACCGCGGTGGTGGTCAGAGGATGCCACTCCCGCGCACTTAACGTGCTGCTTCAGGAAAAGTTGATCCCGCGGGAAGAGCTTTTCGTGGTGGGCTTGCCCTGCCGCGGCGTTGTGGATCCGCGTAAAGCTCAAGAGTTGTGGCAGGCCCGGGCCGAAACCAAGGATCCCCGCAACGCGGCGATCGACGAACAGGGTCTGTTCGAGCTGAGAGAGGGACAGAAGGTGCGGCTGGCGGAGTTCAAGGAAATCACAGACCAGTGCCACGATTATTGCCGCACTCCGAATCCCCTGTTCTACGACGTTCTGGTGGGCGATCCCGTTCCCGGGGAGCCGGTTGCCGCGCAGCAGCAGTTCGGCGACGTAGAGGAGTTCCTGCAGAAAACTCCACAACAGCGCTGGAGCTTCTGGTCCGAGCAGTTCTCCCGCTGCATCCGCTGCTACGCCTGCAAGAACATCTGCCCGGCCTGTTCCTGTCAGGAGTGCAGCCTGGCCAAGGATACCGAACAGCCTCTGTCGGCGGAGGCCAAGGTCCGTAAGACCTTCTGGCTGGGCAAACAGACAGACCCGGCCAACAACGCCGCCTACCACATCAACCGGGCGCTCCACCTGGCCGGCCGCTGCGTGAGCTGCGGCGAGTGCGAGCGGGCCTGCCCCATGGGAATCCCCCTGCTGCTGATGTACAGATCGGTTGCCAAGCAGGTATTCGATAATTTCGACTACGAAGCCGGCCTGGACGCTGAAGCCGAGCCGGTTATGGCCTGCTTCAGCGTAGAGGACAGCGAAGAGTTCATGGAAGAGTAACAGGACGATAGGACTACGATGGTACGCTACATAGAGAATCTGAAGCAGTTCCTAGACGAGGTGGCCAAGGGATACCGGCTCTTTGTTCCGCGACAGAGGCCGGAGGGATGGTTCTTCGAACCATACGAAGGTGAAGAGGTGAAGCTGGAGGGCTACCCCAACACGGTCGCCTCCGCCAAGGAGCACCTGTTTCCGCAGACCGAGACCCTTTATCGTTTCCAGGCCGGCGAAGAGGGCCTGCAGTACGACGACCGGGCAGCGGCGCCAACCGGGCAGGTGATCTTCGGCGCCCGGCCCTGTGACTGCGCCGCCCTCAAGCGGCTGGACCAGGTATTCCTGGAGGACGACAGGGACCCCTACTATGCCGGTCGCAGAGAGAATACCGTGATGATCGGACTGGTCTGCCCGGCTGCGGTGGCGCCGAGTTGTTTCTGCACCGAGGTGGGACTGAGTCCCGCGGGGGAAGAGGGTATGGACCTGCGGGCCACCGAGGTTGGTGACGGACTGGTGATCGAGGAGATCAGCGATCGCGGGGCGGCCCTGTTCGGATCTCCGGCTCTGAAAGACGGAAACTCCTGGCGCGAGGCCAGTGCGGAAGAGGCGGCCGAAGCCGGGCGGCTCCAGGAGGCGGCGCTGCGCGACATGGCCCCGTCGCAGGATCTCGCTGGCATCGAGCTTGATTTCGAGGACCCGCTATGGGGCAGGGAAGCCGAACGCTGCATCGGCTGCGGCATCTGCGCGTTTCTCTGTCCCACCTGCCACTGCTTTACCATCGAGCACGACGGCTCGAAGAAAAAAGGCAAGGCGATCAGAACGTGGGATACCTGCCAGTTCCAGGCCTACTCCCTGGAGGCCAGCGGCTTCAATCCCCGCCCGGACCGCGAACAGAGATTGAAACAGCGGCTTTTCCACAAGTTCAAGTACTTCAGCGATAGATACGGCATGCTGTTGTGTATCGGTTGCGGCCGTTGTGTGAGCGCCTGCCCGGTAAACATAGATATCCGTGAGATTCTCGCTTCGTTTGAGAGGAAAAACCGTGTTACAAGCTAAGCAAGCGCAACCCGCCCGTGAAACCAATCCCTATCTGCCGCAGCCGGCCGAGCTCCTCGAGATCAAAAGCGAGGTGGGGGGCCCGCGGCCGATCAAGCGTTTGAAGATCAAGAAGTGCTTCGACTACCGGCCCGGGCAGTGCGCCATGCTTTCGCTTCCCGGAGTCGGAGAGGTGATGCTGGCCATCAGTTCCTCGCCCACCCGGGAAACCATGGAGTTCGGGATCATGAAGGCCGGAGTGGCTACCGCCGGCCTGCACGGGCTCTCGTCCGGGGACTTCATTGGAGTGAGGGGTCCGTACGGCAACGGCTTTCCCCTCGAATCGTGGCGGGGCAAAAACATCGTACTGATCGGCGGGGGAATCGGGATCACTCCGGTGTGGTCGATTCTGCTGTACGTGCTGGACAACCGGGATCAGTACGGGCGCCTGGACTTCATCTACGGGGCGCGCAGTTCCGCCGATCTATGCTACCACGAGGACCTGCGGCAGCTACAGGACAGCCAGGAGCTGTCGCTTCACCTGTCCATCGACGTGGAGGAGCCGGACTGGCAGGGTTTCACCGGGTTCGTGCCTCAAAACCTGCTGGAAGTCGCGCCCAAGCCGGAAGGATCGGTGGCCGTAACCTGCGGGCCGCCGATCATGATCAAGTTCGTGATCAAGAACCTGCTCGAGCTGGGATTTCAGCCCGCACAGATCTTCACCACCCTGGAGCGGCGGATGAAATGCGGCATCGGAAAATGCGGCCGCTGCAACATCGGAGAGCTGTACGTGTGCAAGGACGGTCCGGTGTTCAGCTATGAGACGCTTCAGCGCTATCCAGGGGCGATGGAATAAGCAAACCGGGCGGGGAGCCCTAGCACTTCAGCTTCAGTTTTCGCCCATGATTTCATTGTCGTATTCGACCTCGAAGCGCAGCTTGTGGCGGGCCTCCTCCTGGGCGAGGAGGAGGAAGGTGTTCTTAAGATCCTCGCCGGGCACCCTGTCGGCCAGGTCCGTGTAGAGCTTGAAAGAAGCCTTTTCTTTCTTCATCGCCAGGATAAGAACCTCCTGGTAGCTCATCTCTTTGCCCGGCTTCCCGGCGACCAGGTAATCGCTCATCTTCAAGTCCAGCACCTGCTTCTCCGCCGGCGCCAGCTTCTTGCCCTGCTTGACCGCCTCCAGTTTCCTCCGGTGCCCTCTTTCCTCTTCGGCGAACTGCTGGAACAGCGTCTTCAGGTCGGGCCTGTTCAAACTGGAAGCCAGGTCCGTATAGAACTCGTACGCTTCTTCCTCCCGGCTGATCGCGAAGTCCAGCACTCCGTCCACGGATTCAAAAGCCTGCATCGATACCTCCTGATCCCGGCAAAGCCATCTTAGTACATTTTGCAGGCCCAGCCAAGTAAGAAGACCATCCCTCTGCGCCGTTTCCCGCTGTGAAAAAAGCCCGCCGGGAGCGCCTTTCAGGCGGCCCTTCGGTGAAGCTGGAAAAAAAAGCTTTACAGCACGGCCGGAGTCATGCTATTGTACTGCAAGCATCCCTATGGGAGGGGAACATGGATAGCATTAAAGAGCAACTCCTCAAAGAGGCGATCTTGCTTCATGGAAAGATCGAGCCGCCTCATTCGTGCGGCTCCCTGGCGGAGTGTTTTACCACCGAAGAATCCAGGCTGATCTTCTGGTTCAACGATCAGGCAGGAAACACCAGAGTGCTCATAAAGGAACGCGAGCCCAACGAACCGGGGCGGACCAGCGTCTAGTCAGCCCTCTCTGCTTTTCAGAAACAGCCTGTAGCTCACGCTCAACAGAACTCCAAGACCTATATAGTACCAGACCCAGACAGGCAGGCCGAGCAGGAGCAGCGGCCCCCGCCTCCAGGCCCAGAAGTCGTTACCCAGGAGAAAAAGCCCGGCGAATACCAGGATCCAGGGCCAGACGTCGCGGCGAATCGGAGACACCAGGGCGCTGTTTTCTCCCGGCGGACGGCATAACAGGCTGACGGCCGCGAAGACCGCTGCGCTCACCCCCAGGATGGGAACTACCGGCAGGATCCCGGGAACGTTCAGAACTTTGAAGTAGAAAGCCAGGACCAGGGACTCCCCTACCACGATACTGGCCGCGGCTGCGTAGCGATTAGCTCTCTTCCAGTACAGGCCCCCTATCACGGTCGGAGCCAGAACGGCCAGCCCGTTGAACGTGGTCTTGCTGATGAACTCCAGGATCGTCTGGGGCGGCCTTATCGCGATGGCGAACCCGAGGACTCCCAAGCCGACGATCACCAGCTTTTCTTTCAGCACTCGCCTGTTCCTGGAGCCGGCGAAGTCCACCGTGATCAACGAGCTGAGAGTAAGAAGCTGAGAATCCATCGTGGACATCAGGGCGGCCAGGCTTCCGGTCAGCAGCAGGGTGCTCACAAACAGCCCGGCGTAGCGCTGCAGCAGCAGGGGGAACACCGAATCAGTGACCCCCGGGGCCAGATCGGGAAAAGTGTGCCTGCCCAGCACGCCTATGGAAACGGTAAGAAAGAACAGCACCGTGGTGATCAGCGGATAGAATACGATGGTCGTGTTCAGGGACTTCTGGTCCCTGGCGGCAATGAAGCGCTGGAACAGTTGGGGAAACATCGGATCGGCGAAGAACCAGAGAAACAGGTACCCGAACCAGACGCCGAAAATCATGGAGTGGTCCAGTCCCGGACGCGAAAACAGCTCGGGGAACGCTTCGTAGACCTGTCGATGAGCCTGAACGAATCCACCGCTCCTGGCGGCGATAATGAGAAAGGCCGCCAGAGTGAAGAAGACCATCATCAGGGCCTGAATTAGATCGGTCCAGACGATCGATCTCATGCCCCCGAGGGTCACGTAAACGACAATGAAGGAGGTGATGAGCAGGGCGCCGGCGAGATAGGGGATACCGGCCAGGGCATTGAGGGATTGCCCGCTGGCGATCGCCTGGATGGCGATGTAGGGAAGCGTGAACACTATCATCACCAGGGAGAAGAGCTTCTTCAGCCAGGGGGCCCCGTAACGATCGCCGATAAAATCCGAAGGAGTGATGTAGCCTCTCTGCTTGGACAAAGCCAGGATCCTCTTGCCGATCAGGAAGAAGGACAGGGCCATGAAGCCCGTACCGAAGCCCATGACCGGATAGAAGGCGTAGCCGATGCGGTAACCGGCGCCGGACAGTCCGAAGATGGTGAAAGCGCTGAAATTGGTCGCCGCCATGGTGAAAAACAGCATCAGCCTGCCCACTGCCCTGCCGGCCAGGAAAAACTCCACTCTGTCGGCAGAGGCGCGCTTGCGGAAAACGAGACCGATCACCAGAGTTGCGGTCAGGTACACCAGGATGATGCTCAGACGCTGCCACATGATTTCCTCCTAATTAAGGGCCGGTAAAAATATAAAGCCATCCAGAGCCCTGCTTTTTTGGGTCTGGATGGCTTCCTGAGCCTAGCGCATAACCCGAAAGTGTGCCTATATTGTGCCTCGAGTATAGCCGAAAGCGGGCGCCCGGACAAGCAGACGAACGGAACAGCAGCAGCTTCCAGCGCCGCCGGCCCAGGCAATTACGGTGAAGAAATGCGATGGAAATACTTCGAATCGTGATCTCAGAGCAGCTGTGGATCGAGAAGCCAGCGGATCACCCAGCCGGACTCTACCCGTTCCAGGCACACCAGACCCGCAGCAGGCAGATCGAGCAGGGTTTCTTCGCGGCCGAGCAGCAAGACCGAAACCAGCTTGCCAAGCTGGGGAAGGTGGCCCACGATGGCCACGGCCTCCCGGCTGTGCTGCAGCTCGGAAACCAGGGGTTGCACCGGGTCGTTGGGAGCCAGGCCTTCGTGCTCCCTGACCCGCTCCTCGGTTCCGAGGCTGGCCGCCAGGATGCGGGCGCTCTGCTCGGCGCGGCTCTTGCCGCTGTGCCATATCTCGGCGATCCGCGGCTTCAGCCGGGCCAGCGCCCGCGCGACCGCCTGCACCTCAGCCCGGCCGGCGTCGGTCAGTCCTCGCTCGGGGTCCTGCTCCTTGGGCTTTGCCTCCCCGTGACGAAGCAGATACAGCAGCATTACCACTCCTTGGGATCGAGGGGAGCCACCGGCCTGCAGGCTGTTGATCCCCGGGATCTGGCCATCATCGGCTCTACGCCCGCCCGCCACTGCCGGTAGTGGGCCGTATCCTTGTGCTCCCGGGTCGCCTGTTCGTCCCGATAGACCTCGTAGAGAACGAAATGAGCGGGATCGGCTTCGTCCTGCAGCACGTCGAAGCGCAGCACCCCCGGCTCCTTGATCGATCCTTCCCTGTTTTTCAAGCTGGCCTGCCTGAAATCCTCTACGTTCGGCTCTTTTACATAGACATCGATAATCCGGACTATCATAGCTCATCTCCAAAGGCATAACGCCTGCGAAACTCCTCTACCTTATTCAGATACCCGGCTTGCAGGGCACGCTGCTCGGGTTCGGGAAGGAAGCTGGCTTTGATGGCATTCAGGTTCAGATTGATCAGGTCTTGCAGCGTAAAATCGAAGTAGTCAATGGCTTTCAGGTAGTCATCGGTAAGATCTGTGCTTTGAATAAAGGGATCGTCGGAATTGAGGGTGACCGGAACCCCTTGTCTGTACAGGCTGCCGATGGGGTGGTTCCTCTCGTCCGCCCAGGAGCCGGTTTGATAGTTCGAAGTGATGCACAGCTCGAGGGCTATGCCGGTCTGTTTCAGAAACTCCTGGAGCTCCGGATCGTCTATCGTGCTGGTGCCATGTCCGATGCGGGCGGCATGAAGGTTGCGAATCGCCTCCCAGATCTGGGCGGAGGAGCTGACCTCGCCGGCGTGAATCGTGGCCTTGTACAGGCCGTCGGCGGCGATGAGATCGAAGAACTCCCGAAACAGCTCGGGCGGGAAGTTGATTTCATCCCCGGCCAGGTCGATGCCCACGATTTCCGGCAACCGCAGCTTCTTCAACTGCTCGTACAGCTCGATCATCTCCGGTACCGTTTGCTTGCTGCGGTTAAAGGTCAACAGATAGCGGATGGTCAAACCGGTCTCCGAAGCGGCTCTGTTGCCTGCCTTGACGATCAGCCTGGTGATCTCACCGCGGTCGAAGTCGTTTTCCAGGGCGAAATGTTCGGGCGAGAAGCGCAATTCGCAGTAGTACAGCCCGTCCTCGACCAGGTCTTTCACCGAGTGGTAGGTGATGAAATCTACGTCCTCCAGGGAGCGGTACCAGTCGGTACGGAACTTGGTCAAAAAAGCGAGAAAATCCGGACTGGAATCCCTGGGGAACTGGACTTCTTTCTTGAACTCCTCGAAGTCCTTCGGACGGCCCAGGTTGTTCTTGAGGGACAGTTGATAAAGCTTGTCGACCGGGAAGGCTCCCTCGAGATGCCTGTGCAGCTCGACCTTGGGGAAGTGCTTCAGTATTCTCTTCTGCAGCAGTCTTGTCTTCTGTTTACTCACTTCAAAAGCTCTTCTCGCCTCTACTATGTTTTTATTTTAATACAAAATATCAATTCATCAAAAGTATTTTCCAGGTATCAAAAAGCCCTCCCGCCGGGTCGACATACCGGCAGGAGGGCTGTTTCAGCTGTCGACCGACAGTTTACAGCGAATCGGGATCGCAGAGGTAGTCGGCGCTGTTGGCCACCCTACCACACTGCTTGCAAACATATCTGCCGTTGCGGACCAGGTTTTTATAGTCCGGCAGGTTGGTCTGGATATAATTCATCACATGAGCGACGCACAAATGCTTACCGTGCCCCTTATGAGGTCCATCCACTTCTGATAATGGAAACCATTCAGCCATGATCAGTCCTCCTGTAGACGATATTGACAGTAATTCTAATATAGTCGTGCAATCCGGGGAGAGCAAGGTTTTTTTACCCCTGCCTTGAGGCCATTGCCCGGCTGCTGCCCGCTTTTGTTGCCACAGCAGGGCTTTTTTAGTAAAATGAGCGCCCATGATGAAGGCTGTCGAGCTTGCCAAATCCTACGATCCCAGAGACTTTGAAACCAGACTGTACAAATTCTGGCTGGACAACAAGCTCTTCGCTCCGGATCTGAGCAAGAAGGCTAAACCCTATGTCATCGTGATTCCTCCTCCCAACGTCACCGGGGTCCTGCATATGGGCCATGGTCTCAACAACAGCCTTCAAGACGTACTGATCCGCTACCACCGCATGCTCGGTCAGCCAACGCTGTGGCTGCCCGGAGCGGACCACGCCGGAATTGCCACCCAGGCGGTTGTGGAGCGCGAGCTACGCCAGCGGGGGACCTCGCGGGAACAGATCGGCCGGGAAAAGTTCATGTCCGAAACCTGGAAGATCGCCAACAGGCATCATGAGATCATCGTGAAGCAGCTTCAGAAAATAGGCTCCTCTTGTGACTGGCAGCGGGAGCGCTTCACCCTGGACGAGGGCTTGTCCAGGGCGGTGAGAGAGGTCTTCGTCAGCCTGTACGAAAAGGGGCTCATCTACAAGGGGAACTACCTGGTCAACTGGTGTTGGTCCTGCGGCACCGCCATCTCCGACGATGAGGTGGAACATCACGAGATCGAAGGCCGGATGTACCACTACTACTATCCCCTGGTCGATGGAAGCGGGTCCATAGAGATCGCCACTACCCGTCCGGAGACAATGCTCGGCGATACGGCTCTGGCTGTGCACCCCGACGATAAACGCTACCGGCCGCTGGTGGGCAAGCGGGCCCATCTGCCCCTCACAGACAGGCAGCTTCCCATCATCGCCGACACCTACGTAGATATGGAGTTCGGCTCCGGGGTGGTCAAGGTGACCCCGGCCCACGATCCGAACGACTACGAGATCGGAAAACGTCACAACCTGCCTCGGATCAACATCCTCAACCCGGACAACACGCTGAACAACAACGTGCCGGAAGCCTACCGGGGCCTCAAGGTGCAGGAAGCCCGCGAGAAGGTGATCGAAGACGTCAAGAAAGCCGGCCTGTTCATAAAGGAGGAAAAGTATTCGCACACCGTCGGCCACTGCTACCGCTGCCACAGCTTGATAGAGCCCTACCTCTCCGATCAGTGGTTCGTACGCATGCGCCCCCTGGCCGACAAGGCCCTGGACGCCTGGCAGCGCGAGGAGGTGGTGTTTCACCCGCGCAAGTGGGAAAACACCTACGTGCACTGGCTGCGCAATATCCGGGACTGGTGTATCTCCCGGCAGCTCTGGTGGGGCCATCGCATCCCGGTATGGTACTGCAACGCCTGCGCGGAGATGACCGTATCCCGGGAAGATCCAACCTCCTGCCGGCACTGCGGCAGCGAGGATATCTACCAGGATCCCGACGTGCTGGACACCTGGTTTTCTTCGGCGTTGTGGCCTTTCTCCACCCTGGGCTGGCCGGAGGAAACGGAAGACTTGAAGCTCTTCTATCCCACCTCGACCCTGGTCACCGCCTACGAAATCATCTTCTTCTGGGTAGCCCGGATGATCATGATGGGACTGGAGTTCAGGGGGGAGGTGCCGTTTCGCGACGTGTACATCCACGGACTAGTGCGGGATCCTCTGGGCCGCAAGATGTCCAAGTCTCTCGGTAACGGAGTGGATCCTCTCGAGGTGGTCGATCGCTACGGAGCCGATGCGCTGCGTTTTACCCTCGCCTTCCTGGCTGCTCAGGGCCAGGACATTTTGATGGATATGGAGAGCTTCAAGCTGGGCAGCAAGTTCGCCAACAAGATCTGGAATGCCGCTCGCTTTATCCTCATGAACCTCGAGGGCCGGCGGCTGGTCGACGCTGCCCATCTGCGGCTCGACGAAACGGACCGCTGGATCCGGCACAGGCTCAACTTGGCCGTTCGCAGCACCAGGACGGCTTTGAACCAGTACCGCTTCAATGAAGCCGGGCAGGCAGTCTACGAGTACTTCTGGAGCGACTTCTGCGACTGGTATATCGAGGCCGCCAAGTTATCCCTGAACGCCGGGCAGGCGGCGGAGAAGAACAGAAAGATAACCATTTGCCTGGCAGTGCTGGAGGAATCGCTGCGACTGCTGCATCCCTTCCTGCCCTTCGTAACCGAGGAGATCTACCAGAAGCTGCCCGTTCACGAGCCGAGCATTGTGGTGGAACACTACCCTGAGTTCGATGAGGGACGGGTGAACGAGGAGGCCCAGGAGCGCTTCGGCCTGGTGCAGGAGCTGGTGCGCTCGGTCCGCACCCTGCGCAGCGAGTTCACGATCCAGACCGGCAGGAACATCCCGGTAGCCGTGCAGGCAGCGCAGGGCAGCCTTGCTCGTGAGGTGTTCGAGGTGCATAAAAGGCTGATCGCATTGCTGACCGGCTCGGAGGATCTCAATGTCGCACCACGGGTCGAAGAACGGGAAGGCAGCATCCCGGTGGTGGGTAGCGGCTTCGAAGCCTTTGTCTATCTGAAAGGCGCGATCGACGTGGGTAAAGAGATCGAGAAGCTGGAGAAGGAGCACCTCGGCCTCGAAGAAGCCCTGAAGCGAGTCGAAGCCAAGCTGGCTAATTCCTCATTCCTGCACAAGGCCCCGGAGCAAGTGGTGCAGAAGGAGAAAGACAGGCGCAGGGAGCTTGTGCATCGGCGGGAGAAGATCGCCGGCTATCTGGAGGAACTGAGGAACTAGAAATGGCTTTTTTGATCCAGACGCGCGTAGGCCTTCTTCTGACGATCGCTATCGAGCAAACCGACAGGGGTTGGTCGCGACTCGGCACGGCAGCGCAAATCCTGATCGCCGCTATTCCGGTGGTGGCGGTAGCCCTGCTGGCGGTGCTTACCTTCTTCTTCGCTCTGTGGGACTACAGGAAACAGCGCCTGATGATCGAGCGAGGGCTCACGCCTACTCCGAGGAACGTGGATGACAAGCTGCTGCTGATTGGAATCGTGGCCTTGTTCGTCGGCACGGGGATTTTGGTTTTTTTCGGCATCAAGACGGGCTTGAGTGATTCCTTATTGGGCGGTATTATACCCACGACCGCAGGGCTGGGTATCGTTACCTACTACATCCTTATGCAACAGGTGAAGAACAAGAGGGACCGTGGAAAAAGTTCAAGATAACGCACTGGTAGAACGTGTCCTCGGCGGGGACGTGGAAGCGTACCGCTCGATCGTGGACCGTCACCAGACCCGGGTGTTCTACCTGGGATTGAAATTCTTTCACAATCGTCACGACGCAGAAGATTTCGCTCAGGAGGTGTTTCTCAAAGCTTTTGAAAAGCTTCACACCTTTCAAGGCAAAGTACCCTTTGCCTCCTGGCTGCACAAGGTCGCCTACAATCTGGCGATAAACCACTATCACCAGCGCCGTCGCAGCCGGGTGGAAGTTCCGATTCCGGCCGAGCCGCGGGACCCGTCCCTCGATCCGGAGAGCCGGGTACTGCGAAACGAGCTGATGGAGAAGGTCCGCAGGGCGCTGCGAAAGATCCCGGATATGTACAAACAGGTCATCAGGATGCATTTTTTCGAAGGGCTGAGCTATCTGGAAATATCACGGATCTTGAGCGTGCCCGTCAACACGATCAAATCGCACGTTTTTCGGGCCAAACAGCTCCTGCGCATCCGTTTGGGAGTGTATGTGCTGGACCACCCGGAGGAGGGAATGTTGTGACGGATTTTGAGGATAGGGAAACGGATAAAAGCCGGGAAAACCACGAGCTGCCCGGTTTTCTCGAACAGGATATCATCCTTTACCTGAGCAAAGTGGGATTTGTGGACAGGGTGATGCTGGAAATCCAGGATGTCACGGCCAGGACCCGCAAGACCCTGCTCTGGGGAGCTTCCTTTGTCCTCAACCTGTTCCTTCTGCTTCTCTTCGGGACCAGCCAGCCCTTCATTCTGGAGTTCTTCGCCTTCCAGGCAGAGCTGGCCCAGTTCTTCTTTCTGTTTCTCGGGATCACCTTCATGGGGAGCCTGATCGGTCTGGTGCTCTCGAGCGACACTTCCTGGCTCAGGAGTTATCTGAACAGAAACGCGGCAGGAAGGACCGAGTGAGCCAACCGCTCTAACGGCGGCCGATCGCCGTACCCTCCTCCACGCCGCGGGTGACCAGGCTTCCGGGGGCCACGTCACGGGTAATCCAGACATTGCCGCCTATCACCGAACCTTTTCCTATGGTTATTCTGCCCAGGATGGTGGCTCCGGAGTAGATTACCACGTCGTCTTCGACAATAGGGTGGCGCAGGATGCCTTTGATCGGTTTTCCGCTCTCGTCCAGGGGGAAGCTCTTGGCCCCGAGGGTTACACCCTGATAGATCCGCACCCTATCGCCGATGACACAGGTTTCGCCTATTACCACTCCGGTCCCATGGTCGATGAAGAACTCCTCCCCGATCTTGGCTCCCGGATGGATATCGATCCCGGTCAGGCTGTGGGCCCGCTCCGTGATGATTCTCGGGATCAGAGGGACCTCCAGGCAATGCAGCTCGTGGGCCAGGCGGTAGTAGCTCACCGCCATGATTCCCGGATAACAGAATATCGTCTCGTCGGTGCTCTTGGCAGCCGGATCGCCGTAGTAGGCGGCCTGCACATCCGTTCCCAGCAGATGCTGGACCCTGGGCAGGCGCTGGAGGAACTCGGTGGTGATGTTCTTGGCTTTCTGCTGGCAAACGGCGCACTCACGATTGTGGTGATCGCATTCGAAGCATAATCCGCGTTTTATCTGTTCCTGAAGCAGGAGCAAAACCCGGTCCAGGGTCGCCCCCACGTGGAAGCGCATATTCTGCTCTGTGACCTCGGTTACACCGAAATAGCCGGGAAACAGCACCGAGCGTAGCGCCTCGGCGGCCTCGATTACCCGGTCCCGGGAAGGCAGCAGACGTCCTCCCTTTCCCTTCCAGCAAAGCATGCCGTGCTCGGACTCGCAGAGGCGATCCACCACCTCGCCAAGTACGTTCTGCTTGCTCATCAGCTCGTCCTGCATTCCACACCCCTTATCAAGATACTGAAACCCGCCCTCTGCGGCCAGAGACGCCCTTTACTGAAGGCGGTAAGCTCAGACCGCCTCCCAGCGCCCCGATGCTTCCGAGCGGAATAGGGCGTCGAGAACTTTCTGGTTGGCCACGGCGTCCTCGGCCGGCGTGGGCACCGGCAAGCCCTCCCGCAGGGCTTTCGAAAAAAGCTCGAACTCCAAACCCCACTGGTCCGTCGGGGGCAGCTCCGGGCGCCTCCTTCCTATCGAGGTGCTAACGGACATCACCGGCGCCACATCGGGATACATGTTGAAAGGAACCTCGATGGTAATGCTGCCGGCGCTGCCGTGGATCTCCACGCGCTGGCCGGAAAAAGTCTGGGTGCCCACCGTGAACACCGACCGGCCGCCTTCGAAGTCGAGTACCGCGGAGGTAAGGATGTCGGTCTTGAACTCGGGGTCCCGAGCGAACAGCCCGATTACCCGTTGGGGCTCCCGAGCGAAGATGAAGCGCGGAACAGACACGGCGTAGCAGCCGATGTCCATCAGGCTCCCCCCGCCCGTATCCAGCCGGTTGCGGATATTGTCCGGATCCCGCAGGTCGTAGGCGAAGAAGGTATGTACGGCCTGGACCGTGCCGATCTCCCCGGCCCGTACCAGCTCTGCGGCCCGACGCCACTGGGGATGGAAGCGGTACATGAACGCCTCCATCAGCCGTACCCCTGCTTTGGCCGCCTGCTCGACACAGGCGGCCGCTTCCTCCGCATTCAAGGCCAGAGGTTTCTCGCAAATCACGTGCTTCCCGGCCGCGGCCGCCCGTCGGACCCACTCGGCGTGCAGGTGGTTGGGAAGTGGAATATATACCGCCTCGATATCCGCATCGCCCAGCAGCTCCTCGTAAGAGCCGTACCATTTCGGGATATCCAGGGCTTCCGCCGCAGCCCGTGCTTTCTCGGCGCTGCGAGAAGCCACGGCCGTTATCTTCGCCAGCTCGGAGTCTCGCAACGGCGGGCGCACCCTGCCGGTAAAGATATTGGCGACCCCAAGCACACCCCAGCGCACAGCTTCCATGACCTGCCCCCTCACTTCGTTTTTGCTCCAGTATAGAGGCTCCGGGCTGCAGGAACAAGCCTGGCGCGTCACGCTGTCGACGCTGTAACGCGCTCCTGCTGAGCCGCGCACGGCCGTTTCGCCCGGGCGGCGCGACAGGTCTGGCCGGCATTCAGCCAGGCGAGATTGTACTTCCCCGGGTTTTTTTCTAATATAGCTGGACAAACAGCAGGCGGGATATCGTTTTTTCGACCGAGTAAGGTGTAGGTTTCCCACCGCGAGTCGATAATTAACGGACTGGGGAGGTTCATATGACAAGGCTCAAAGGGATCAACAAGGCCGCGATCGTCCTGGTTTGTACGGCCGCCGGTCTGTACTTCACAGAGTGTACGGCTCTCGACAGAATCGAGGAGCTTACGATAGAGGAAATCGCCGTGAGCGCGGTCAAGGACGGCACCTACCAGGGAAGCCAGAATAACTTCCCGGTGACCGCGAAAGTGCGGGTTACGGTGAACGGCGGCAAGATCACCGAGATAAAACTGCTGAGGCACATGCACGGTCCCAAGCACGGCGCGGATGAGATCGTCGAGCGGGTCATGGCGAAGCAAAGCCTGGCAGTCGACGCCGTATCGGGGGCGAGTTATTCGAGCAAGGTGGTTCTGAAAGCCATCGAATCGGCGCTGAAACAAGGCTTGTAATCCTCTGGGCACATTCCGGTGCACGCTATTCAAAGGAGAAAGCCATGAGACTAGGGATTTACACCCTGTTCCTCCTCGTTGCCGGGCGCGCTTCGGCGGCCAACGGGGCTCAAGATCCGCAGTCAACGGAGTATGTCCTGATCGGCCTGGTAGCCGTTGTGATCATTCTCCTGATCCTCACCCTCCTTCGTGGGATCAAGAGGCCGGAAGATACGGAGAAGTACCAGGCTCTGCGCTCCAGTCATGAGGAATCGATCCAGCAGCTCAATCAATTTAGAGGAAAAAACGAGCAGCTACAAAACGAGAACTCCCGCCTGGAGTCGCAGTTGGATTCCAGGTCCCGGCAAATGTCCGAGCTGGAAAAAAGACTCGCCGACTACCAGGCCAACGAAATAAAAAACAAGCAGGATACTGAAAGGAAAATAAGCGAGCTGGACAACGCCAGGAAAGCCTTGGAGCAGGAGCGGCAACGCGTGATCGAAGAGGAGAAGCAGGCCAGAGAGGAACAGGAGAAAATCCGAACCCGCATTTGGGCCCTGCACGAGGACAACGCCAAGACGGTAATGCGTGAGGTTTGTCAAAAAAGCGACCTGGCTTTGCCGACCTTCGACAACACCAACCTCCCCGAGGGATTCGATCCGAACTTCAAACCGGATTTCATGATCGAGCTGCTGGGGCAGTACGTAATATTCGATCCTAAATCCTCCCAGTCACAGAGCCTGCAAAGCTATATCAAGACCCAGGTACAGGCGACGGCCAAAAAAATCAGAAACAGCGACAGCTTCGCCGACATCTACAAGACGGTGTTCTTCGTCATCCCCGGTATCGGGCTCCAGGAGCTAAGAGAAACGCACTACGTCGAGCAGGGACTTTCGTTTTTCGTCATCCCTCTTGAAGCCTTCGAGCCCATCGTCCGCACCCTCAAACGCCTGGAGGACTACGATTTGGCGGACAAGTATGATCCGCAAGAGCGGGAAAACATCGTCAATGTGCTCGCCACCTACGATCAACACATCCGGCAGCAGAATGCGACCAACATTCTCACTACAATCCGCGGACTCAAGGTAATGTCTGAGAAAAACACCATACCGCAGGACGTTGTCCAGGCCATCGAATCGCGCAGGGCGCAGCTCAGGATCGAGCAGCTCAGTCCGGCGCAACTGAAGAAGCTCATTGAGAATCCCGAACAGCAGGCAAGAGAGATCCTCGCTCTGATAGCGCCGAGCCAGCCGGAGATCGAGCCGCAGGATCTGTCGGAGGCGGGACCGCTGATACAGGAATGAGTATTGGGAGCTGCGCATGAGTCTGATTCACTCACCAGCGACCGCAAGACGAAGCCCGCTCCCGGGGAATCGTTGGACTCAGAGCAGCCGGCTCAGCCGTAGCTGAAGCGTACGCCGCTTCCGCCCTTCGGCTCGGAGAAAAGCACGGCGTCGGCCGGACAGACGTTCCAGCAGGTGCCGCATTCGACGCAGTCGGTCAGCCGCAGCGGACGGTAGATGCCGCCGGCTTTGCCCCATACCTCCCGGGTACAGTAAAGCGCGCAGTCCCCGCAGGCCGTGCACTTTTCCTCGTCCACCTTTATGAACTCGCCGGTTTCTCCGGGATAGTATTCTACCTTCATCTCCAGCTTCATTTCCGCTTCCTTTCCCCGTAGATCCGCTCGAAATCCCCCGCCACCTGCCTGTAGGGAAGGAGCAGCTCGAGAAAATCCCGGGCTTCCCGGACCTTGTCCAGGTCGCCTTCCTCGGCGCCCCGGATCCACTTGTTATGGATCACGTTGCTGATGAACCCGCCGCCGAGAATCACGTTCTGGATCAGGGCGCTGATCTCCTCATCCGGTAAAGACAGGATAGAGGCCTTGTTCTGGGCGCCGACGTGCATGAAGGCCTGCATGAACAGGTTGCCATCGATGCGTTCACCGTACGCCGCTCCCAAAGCCCGCTGCGACACATCCCCGGCCGCGATCGCCTCGGCGGCTGTCTCCGCCGCGTAGATGCCCGTGAAGAAAGCCTCCGGCATGCCTTCGCCGAGGAACGGGGCCACGAAGCCTCCTGCCTCTCCGCTCAAGATCAGCCCGCTGGCAACTCTGGGCTCGACCGGTTCGTCGTGCTCCAGATGCAGTCCCCAGCTTACTATTCTGCCGTCCTCGATCCGCTCCCGGATCACCGGCAGATCCATCAGATTCTGCAGGTAGCTGTTCACGGAGGGCAGTCCCTCCCCTATCAGCTCCTCCGTCAGGTAGCCGCCCGTTCCCAAGGTCACCACCTCCCGCTTGGGAAATATCCACGGCCAGGTCTTATGCTGGCAGTTCGGGGCCAGGTAGTACTCGATGGTGTCGCCGAAACGGCTGCTCACCTTCTGTTCACCCAGATGCACCGCCGCGGTAACGTAGAGGATCATGTTCGTACCGCTGCGCCTGGTGATCAGTCCGGCTTTCCGCCCTACGATGGAGTTTACGCCGCCGGCGTCGATCACGACCTTGGCCCGAAGATGCTCGCCCGAATCGGTCACGACCCCGCTCACCGTCCCGTCTGCAGCGATGATGTCGACGACCGAGGTGGACAGCCGCACCTCCGCGCCGGCCAGGCGGGCCTGCTCGGTATGCCAGGCATCGAAGTGATCCCGGCGCACCGACAGCAGCAGGATGCCGGCGGCTGGCTGCTCGTGAAAGATCGTGGTGCGCTCAGGGGTGATATGATAGGTGCGCATCGAGCGGATCTCCCGCTCCACCGGGCCGGACAGCAGGTAGTGCAGCTGCGGATCGCTCAAGGCGGCGGCGTTCAGGCAGGTACCGGATACGTTCTTCTCCCCCGGGACACGGGCTTTCTCGACGAGCACGGTTTTCAGGCCTAGCTGAGCGGCTTTCCTGGCCGCGGCCGGGCCTGCGCAGCCGGCCCCGACCACGATCAGGTCATAGTCGTTGTTATTCTTCATGAGCTACTCCTACCTTGCCTGTCGTTATACCAAGACAGACAAGGCATAAATCTGGGTGTATTTTGGCAGAATCGACCGTCCCGGTCAAGGTTCCTGCGAGAATCCAGGCATCCCGAAGGCGGGAGCCCGGATGCAGAGAATTTGACACGAGACCTTTCCCTTGCGTATCTTATAGGAGGTATCGGTCCCTCCCATCGCGCCTCTCAAGAGGAGAAAGCAATGCGTTTCGATAAATTTACCATCAAGGCCCAGGAAGCGGTCCAGGCGGCGGAATCCCTGACCCACAAGTACAACCACTCCAGCCTGGATACCGAGCACCTGCTGCTCGCCCTGATGGAGCAGCGCGACGGGGTGATTCCGCCCCTGTTCACCGCACTCGGTGTTCAGAGTCCGGCCTTGAGGTCGGAGCTGGAGAACGCCCTGGCCGGCAAACCAAAAGTCTACGGGGACAGCTCTCAAATACAGCTCTCACCTCAGGCCAACAAGGTGCTGCACAACTCCGAGATGGAGGCGGCCAACCTCAAGGACGAGTACATCTCCACCGAGCATCTGCTGCTCGCCCTGCTGGACATCCAGAGCGAGGCCAGGCAGCTCCTAAACCGCCATGGGGTGCAGAAAGCCGCGGTGCTGGAGGCGCTACGGCATATTCGGGGAAGCCAGCGGGTAACCGATCAGTCGCCTGAAGACAAGTACCAGGTCTTGGAACGCTACTGCCGCGATCTGACCGACCTGGCGCGCAGGGAAAAGATCGATCCGGTCATCGGAAGGGACGAGGAGATCCGGCGGATCATGCAGGTGCTCTCCCGCCGCACCAAGAACAATCCGGTACTAATCGGGGAGCCCGGGGTGGGAAAAACCGCCATAGTGGAGGGATTGGCCCGCAGGATCGTTTCCGGAGACGTTCCGGACTCCCTGAAGAATAAGCGGGTGCTGGCACTAGACCTGGGGGCCCTGCTGGCCGGAGCAAAATTCAGAGGTGAGTTCGAGGAGCGCCTCAAAGCGGTAATAAAGGAGATCGTGGAATCCGAAGGCGAGATTTTCCTGTTCATAGACGAGCTGCACACTCTGGTAGGCGCGGGGGCGGCGGAAGGGGCGGTGGATGCCTCCAATCTGCTCAAGCCGGCTCTGGCCCGGGGAGAGCTGCGGGCCATCGGCGCCACCACTCTCGACGAATACCGCAAGCACATAGAGAAGGACGCGGCATTGGAGCGGCGTTTCCAGCCGATTTACACCTCCGAGCCCAGCGTGGAGGACACGATTGCCATCCTGAGAGGCCTGAAGGAGCGCTACGAGGTGCATCACGGCGTGCGCATCAAGGATGAGGCGATCGTAGCGGCGGCGGTGCTTTCCGATCGCTACATCACCAGCCGCTTCCTGCCCGACAAGGCGATCGACCTGGTGGACGAGGCGGCCAGCCGCCTGAAAATGGAGATCGAGAGCCAGCCCACGGAGCTGGACCAGATCGAGCGCCGCATTCTGCAGCTCAACATCGAAAAACAGGCCCTGTCCAAGGAAACCGACGCGGCTTCCAAAGACAAGAGGCAGGAGATCGAGAAAGAGCTGGCCGAGCTGAAGGGCAAACGGAACGCGATGCAGCTGCAGTGGCAAAACGAGAAGAAGATCATCGAGGAAATCAGGGCCCTGAAGCAGAAACTGGAGGAGCTGAACATCGAGGAAACCCGTTACGAGCGGGAAGGAAACCTGGCCAAGGCCGCAGAGATCAAGCACGGCCTGGTGCCCGAGACAGAGCGCCTGCTTTCGGAGAAGAGCAAGAAGCTGGACGATGTCAAAGGCGAGCAGCGGCTGCTGCGGGAGGAAGTCTCGGAGGAGGACATCGCCAGAATCGTCAGCCACTGGACCGGGATCCCGGTGTCCAAGATGCTGAGCTCCGAAAAGGTGAAACTGCTCAAGCTGGAGGAGATCCTCTCCCGTCGAGTTGTCGGTCAAAAAGAGGCCATCGTAGCGGTTGCGGACGCCATCCGGCGCAATAAATCGGGGCTGTCCGATGTCAACCGCCCGCTGGGCACCTTTATCTTCATCGGACCCACCGGAGTGGGAAAGACCGAGCTGGCCAAGACCCTGGCAGATTTCCTGTTCAACGACGAAAAAGCCCTGACCCGTATCGACATGAGCGAGTACATGGAGAAGTATGCGGTCAGCCGCTTGATCGGCGCTCCTCCCGGCTATGTGGGTTACGAAGAGGGCGGCCAGCTCACCGAGGCGGTACGCCGCCGGCCCTACTCGGTCATTCTCTTCGACGAGATCGAAAAGGCTCACCCGGACGTTTTCAATGTGCTGCTGCAGCTACTCGACGAAGGGCGGCTGACCGACGGCCAGGGTCATATCGTGGATTTCAAGAACACCATCATCATCATGACTTCCAACCTGGGCAGCCAGCTTATCCAGCAGACCGAGAACATCGAGACGATCAAAGATCAAATTCTCGAGCTACTCAAGGCCACCTTCAAGCCGGAGTTTCTGAACCGGGTGGACGAAATCATCACCTTCAACCGCCTCGGTAAAGAAGAGATTCTCAAGATCGTGGACCTCCAGCTCGACATCCTGGCCAGGAGGCTCGAGGAACAGGACGTGGCCATCAAAGTCACTGACAGGGCCAAAGCCTACCTGGCCGAGGTGGGCTATGATCCGCTGTACGGAGCCCGACCTCTCAAGCGAACTATTCAGAACCTGGTACAGAATCCGCTGGCCAAGCATATCATCGGCGGAGAGGTGCGGGCGGGCAGCACCGTTGTTGTGGATGCGGGAAAGGGCGGGCTGGCTTTTCGCCTGCAGAAGTAGCGCTTCCCCCCTTTGCAGCCGGCTTCCCGCGGTACTATACTGGATATATGATCTGGGCTTACCGGCAGGAAGAGCCTGAGGAGGCGAGCGAAGCCTGGCTGGAGGAATTGGTACGCAGCCAGCCCGGCGAAGAGGAGCAGGAAGACGAAAATCTCTACTGCTTTATATGCGGGGAGGTCATCACCAGCACTTCGCAGCGGATCTCCATCCAGGGCGCCCATCGGCACACCTTTTCCAACCCGGCCGGCTATGTCTTCGAGATAGGCTGCTTTCGACAGGCTCCCGGCTGCCAGCAAGCTGGAGAACCCACGGATTTCTATTCCTGGTTTGACGGCTACGCCTGGCTTTACGCCGTGTGCCGGAATTGCCGGGTTCACCTGGGCTGGTTTTTTCAAGGCGCTGATCTAGTGGCCGATGACCGGGCGGACCGATTCTTCGCCCTGGTGCTCAACCGCTTGCTGAAATCCAAGGAATGCCTGCCGTCGGAATCCTGAGAGAACCGGAGGGCCGGTTCGGGGAGCGCCTGAGGCCGGGTGCAAGGAATCAGGACTCGGCTTCACCGTGTCCGAGCACGGACTCCAGCGTGGCGGGAACCAGAAAGGTGAACAGCGAGATGCCGACCAGGAGCAGCAGGCCGAAGAAGCTGCGGGCACCCAGCATACTCCAGCCGGCTACGACGGTGCTGCCCATGCCGATGATCAAAAGCAGGCCGATCTTGTACACGCGTTGACGAAGGCGCGTGAAGGCCGCAGCAACGACACCGAGAAGCAGCAGCGCGATAACCATTCCCCGGTCCCACTGATGCACGATTAAACCCGGTGAGAACAGAACTTCGCTGATACCATCGATGGCGGTGATCCAAATTCCCAGCACGGGCAGGGGGGCCAGCATGAAGGACACCAGCAGCCAGTCCCTCTTTACGATTCGGGGCACTACCGCCAGAACGATCCAGAAAGCCACTCCGTAGAGGACCAGAAACAACAGCAGGGTGACGTGCTCGGGCGCCACGCCGGAACCCACTATCAGCTTGAGAACCGAACCATAGACAAAATTGCGCGACAGGAATACCACGGCCAGAATCGGCGCAAAGGCGCACCCCAACCACGGATACAGCCAGTTGGGCCTGCCCTTCGTCCAGCCCAGCAGGGTGACTATGAGCAACAGAGAAAAAGCTACGACAAGCGTAAACGAATGAGACCAGAGGTGGGTGGCGAACAGGACCGCGCCCAGCAGATGGGGCTGGGCGGCGAGCAGAGCTTCCAACCAGCTACCACGGCTGTGAGCTTCGTATATCAGCCTGGCAACGGTCCGCGGCTGCCCGAAGGCACGGATTGCCTGTCTTTCGGCCTCCGTCCGGGACAGACCTTCGGCCCGCAAATCGCCGACCTTCTCGTCGAAGTACGTTTTCAGCTCGCCGATGATCTTGCCCTCGGTATACGGGTCGAGCCTCAAATTCGCCCTGATCTGGTCCAGGTAGCTCTCGATGGAACGCAACGGCACGGGAGGTCTCCGGCATTATGAGGTTCGTGGGCTGAGTATCAGGTTCATGGCTTTGGAGAACTCGAACCACATACTGATCCTCTTCAGCAGCACCTCCTTTCCCTTGCCGGTTATTCGATAATAGCGCCGTTGCTGCCCGTTGGGTTGTAGCTGCCACTCTCCCTGGATTAATCCCTCGTTCTCCAGCTTGTGCAGAGCCGGATAAACCGTTCCCTCTCGAAACCGGAAGTACCCCATGCTCCTGCGTCCTATCTCTTTTATAAGCTGGTAGCCGTGTATACGGCCGGACTCGTTGATCAGATACAGCAAAAGAGAATCCGTGTTCCCCCTCAGCAGCTCCCGATCGTACTCAAGGGGCTGAATCTGGCTGATCTGTTCTTTTCCCTGTGATCCACGTTTCATAGGCCTCCTCCGGTTGTTCGTTCACCAAATTCAACCATATTATCCGGCTATTGTAAATATCCGCGCCGGCCTCCTCGTCTCCGGAGCCTGCTAAAGGCAGAAAGACCGGGGCAAAGGGCCGCAAATCGGCGCCCGGAGGTTCCAGCTCCCGCTCGCTTCTAGTATACTGGGCAGGCCTTGAACCGACTGCAAGCCGTGCTCTTCGACCTGGACGGAACGCTTCTCAACACCCTCGATGATCTCGGGGACTGCATGAACAGAGTTCTAGATCGTGAAGGATTGCCGCCGCACCCGATCGATGCCTACCGCTTCTTCGTAGGCCAGGGTATGGAGAACCTGGTAATCCGCGTCCTTCCAGAAGGAAAGCGGAACCCCGCGCTGATCCAGCGCGTCAGGCAGCAGATGGAAGCCGAGTACTCCCAACACTGGGCGGACAAGACCGAGCTGTATCCCGGCGTCGCCGGAGTTCTCGACGAGCTGGCGGCGCGCCGGCTCCGCCAGGGCATCCTGTCCAACAAGCCCCACTCTTTCACCCGGGTGATCGTGGAACGCTATTTCCAACCCTGGCGATTCGATCCGGTCTTGGGCGCCCGCGACGGAGTACCCAGAAAGCCTGATCCGACGGCGGCCCTGGAAATCTGCGCTTCCTGGCAGCTGGATCCTCAGCAGGTATTGTACGCCGGCGACAGCGGTACGGATATGCAAACCGCCTGCCGGGCCGGAATGTTCGCATTGGGAGTTCTGTGGGGCTTTCGCCCAAGGGAGGAGCTGCTGGATGGCGGAGCCCGGGAATTGGCCGAGAACCCCATCGATCTGCTGCGCTTTTTCCAGCTTTAAAAGGTTCTAAAACCCGACCAGGACCGATCCCGGACTCAAGTGCCCCGGATCTCGCAGCTTTCAAAAAAAGGCGAGATATCCCGCTGGATGCCGGCCAGAATACCGGCATCGAAAGGCTTCTTGGCCTTGAAGTCAGGATCCAGAGCCTCGTCGGGAAGAAACTGCTGCAGAACGAAACGCCGCCGGCCTCGGAGTTGGGAGGCCAGAACCAGCAGGTCCTCCCGGCTGTGCAGGGCCGGCACAACCGTGCAGCGCAGCTCCACCTCCGCCGGGGCGGTCTTTAGCAGCTCCAGAGTCTCCAGGACTCTGTCCAGAAGCACCTGCTGCTCCTCCTTCAGGCCGGCCGCCGCCCTGTAGGAGCTCCAACGCAGGGGGGCCTTGACGTCCATGGCCAGGTAGTCGACCAGCCCTTCACCCAGCAGAGCACGCAGCACAGACGGGTCGCTCCCATTGGTCTCCAGACCCACGGCCAGACCAAGGGACTTCGCCCGGCCTAGAAACGCCGGCAGCTCGCCGCACAAGGTGGGCTCGCCCCCGCTGACGACCACAGCCTCGTACAGTCTGCGGTTGTCATGCAGGTACTCCAGGACGATTTCCTCCGGCAGGTCGGGCAGCTTTTGCGGTTGGAGAACCAGGCTTGTATTGTAGCAAAAGGGACAGCGGAAATTGCAGCCGCCGGTGAACAGCACGGTGGAAACCTTGCCCGGGTATTCGATGAGCGAGGTTTTCTGCCAGCCTTTGAAGGTCAACGTTGAAGCTTTGGCTACGCTACCACCGCGCTTCGAGCCGTTTTCCGGGACTGCGGCTGCCCAACGGCCGCCGCAGACTCCTCATTCCGGCGAACGGGCGTTGAGCCGCTCCCCCCGGCTGCGCTTTCCTGGTTCGGCTGCTCGAGCTGCCGGTTGTACGGCCGCCTGTCGCAGTATTCGATCTGCTTGCCCGGGTTCCACTGGTCCACGGGACGCAGGTAGCCGACCGAGCGCGACCAGACCTCGCAGGCCTGGCCGCACTGCGGGCATTTCTTCTGCTCTCCCCTGAGGTAACCATGCTGCTCGCAGATACTGAACGTGGGCGTCAATGTATAGTAGGGAAGATGGAAGTTCTCGGCCACGGTCTTTACCAGCGTCTTGGTGGCTGCTATGGAGGGCATCCTTTCGCCCAGAAAACAGTGCAGCACCGTTCCGCCGGTGTAGCGGATCTGCAGAGGATCCTGGAGCTTGAGTGCGGCAAACACGTCATCGGTGAAGCCCACGGGAAGCTGGGTGCTGTTCGTGTAGTAGGCGGCCCTTGAAGAGCTACCATTGCGGTGCGAGGAGTGATAATGGTCCTCGCTGTAGACCTTGATGTCGGGGAACAGCCGCCTGTCCAGACGGGCCAAACGGTAGCTGGTGCCTTCGGCCGGCGTCGCCTCGAGGTTGAATATACTTCCCGTTTCAGCCTGAAAAACCACCAGCTTATCCCGCATGAAATCCAGCACCCGCACGGCGAACTCAACACCCTCGGGCCGGGTAAGATCGGAGCCTTTCAAGTTGTACAGGGCATCATTCATCCCGATAACACCGATGGTGGAGAAATGGTTCTTCCAGTAGGAGCCGAATCCTTTCTTGATGTTCCGCAGGTAGAAACGGCTGTAGGGGTACAGGCCTCGCTCGGTGAATTTTTCCAGTACCTGACGCTTGGTGATCAGGCTCTCTTTGGCCAGCTCCATCCTGTCGCCCAGAATGGCGAAGAACTCATCGTCCGTGTCCGCCTCGTAGCCTATGCGGGGCAGATTCAGCGTGACCACCCCGACCGAGCCGGTCAGGGGATTGGAGCCGAAAAGGCCTCCTCCCCTCTTCTGCAGCTCCCGCTTGTCCAGCCGCAGCCGGCAGCACATGCTGCGTACGTCTTCGGGCTTCATGTCGGAGTTTATGAAGTTGGAAAAGTAGGGAATCCCGTACTTGCCGGTCATCTCCCATACCGGATCGAGCTCTTTCTTGTCCCAGGGGAAATCGGGCGTCACGTTGTAGGTAGGGATCGGGAAGGTGAAAGGCCTTCCCGAAGCATCGCCCTCGCTCATGGTTTCGGCGAAGGCGCGATTGAACATGTCCATCTGTTCCTGGAACTCACCGAAGCTCCTGTCCTTGATTTCTCCCCCTATGGCTACCGGCTGTCCGGCCAGGTACTCTGGAGCCTTCAAGTCCAGGGTGATATTGGTGAAGGGGGTTTGAAACCCGACCCGCGTCGGTACGTTCATGTTGTAGAGGAACTTCTGGAGGCACTGCTTGACCCCCTGGTAATCGAGACCGTCATAATAGATAAAGGGGGCCAGCAGAGTGTCGAAGTTGGAGAAAGCCTGGGCTCCGGCTGCCTCGCCCTGCAGGGTGTACAGGAAGTTCACCACCTGCATCAAGGCCACATCGAAATGCCTGGGCGGGTTGGATTCCACTTTCCCGCGTACCCCCCGGAAGCCCTCGATCATCAGATCCTGGAGATCCCAGCCCACGCAGTAAGGACCGAGAGTCCCCAGATCGTGGATGTGAAACTCTCCGCCGGAGTGGGCATACCGGATCTCTTTCGGATAGATGCTGTTCAGCCAGTAGTTGCAGACGACCTTTTGGGTGATGTGGACATTGAGGCCCTGGAGGGAATAGGTCATATTGCTGTTTTCCCGTACCCTCCAGTCCATCTCGTCCAGGTAATCATCGATGATGGCAATGTCCCTGAGCAGCTTGGTCACCTCCCGGATGTTCTTGTGCTGCTCCCTGTAGAGAATGTACGCCTTGGCTACTTTGACGTTCCCGTTCTCGACCAGGACCTTCTCCACGATGTCCTGGACGTGCTCCACGGAAGGGATTCCTCCGTCTTCGTACTTGCGTTTTATTTCCTTGATTACCTGGTCGGAGAGCTTTCTTGCCCGCTCGTAATCCCTGCCGCCTACGGCCTGGATGGCTGCCCAGATCGCACCGGTGATCTTCTCCCGGTCAAAGGGTACGACTTGTCCGTTTCTCTTTCTTATAGATTCCACTTTGAGTAACATAGTTCCCCTCCCAGCTCGAGTCGATCAGTCTGCGATTCGGATTGCGTTACACGATCGTTATTTTTTTTTCAGAGTCCGAAGCTCCTTCTCGAACGACTTCAGGTCGGTGAACTCCCTGTACACCGATGCAAAACGGATGTAGGCTACCTTGTCGAGAGCCTTGAGCCTGTCCATGACCAGCTCTCCGATCACCTGGGCCGGAACCTCGCGTCTGCCGTAGTTGTACAGCTCCGCCTCGATCCCGCTCACACACTTCTCTATGTCTTCCGCGGAAATGGGGCGCTTCTCACAGGCCTTGAGCACTCCCGCCACAAGCTTGCCGCGGTCGAAGCTCTCCCGCCGCCCGTCCTTCTTGATCACCGAAACGCCCGTCCACTCGATACGCTCGTAGGTCGAAAAGCGCTTTCCGCAGGCCAGGCATTCCCGCCTGCGCCTGATCGTATCGAGCTCTTCGAGGTTGCGCTTATCCACCACCCGCGTCTTGGGATGCCGGCAGTACGGGCATTTCATACCCTAAATCACTAGATATTGTGCACCCATTATAACCGAAACCACAATATACGCAAGAGCCTGTTAACCGTTTTCTAACAAAAAACTCGAAGGAGCTTCCTTTTTTTGCTCCCGAATGACCAACAAAAATTTAGAGGAGATTCGGGAACGGGCAGAACCGCCGGCGGCCTCTTTCGCTTTTTACGGAAATGCTCTATTCTCTCTGGGATCATGTTCGGTCAATTCCTGTTTCCGGAAAGTATTACCGGCAGCTTCCTGGCTCGGCTCCTGGCAGCCTGTCTGCTGGGAGCGGCCATCGGCTTCGAGCGGGACATCCACGGCCGGGCGGCTGGCCTGCGCACCAACATGCTGGTCAGCCTGGGAGCGGCTCTGTTCATGCTTATCTCCGAGGCGGTGGCGGTCACTTACTCCGGGGCCTCGGAGGCAGGTGGACTGCGGGTCGACCCGAGCCGCATCGCCGCCCAGATTATCACCGGCATCGGCTTTCTCGGCGCCGGGGCGATCATCAAGGAGGGCTTCAACGTTCGCGGGCTGACCACCGCCGCCTGCCTGTGGATCTCGGCCGGAATCGGCATGGCTTCCGGAGCGGGCTTCTTCGAGATGGCGATCGTGGTCACCCTGATCGGCCTCTTCACCCTGGTAGTGGTTAACTATTTCGAAAGAGTCTACGCCAAGGACTCCTACAGGACCCTGGAGATCACCGCCCCGAACGACACCGACGTCTCAGCCCTGATCAACGTGGTGAAACGCAGGCGACTGAAAATCCTGTTTCTCGACGTGGAGAGGGACTACCAGACCAACCTGATGGTTGTCTCTTTCTCGATCCGCCTGTTCCACAGGGGAGTCACCGACAAGTTGTCCCATCAGCTCGTAAGCGACCTGGAAGGCTGCGGACAGCCGCTGCACAAGATCAAGTGGGGTCACTGATGGGCAGCAGGTTAAGATCTTGGCTTTTCTCGGTGGCCCTCCTCCTCCATATCCTGCCCAACCCCGCCGCCTCCGCCCAAACGCTTCCGGAAGGTCTGTATGCCGAGCTGAAGACCACCAGGGGCACCATTGTTCTGCTGCTGGAGTTCGAAAAAGCACCCCTCACCACCGCCAACTTCGTAGGCCTGGCCGAGGGGACGATCGCCTTTTCCAACCGGCCGGCGGGCCGTCCTTTCTACGACGGCCTGAGCTTCCACCGGGTGATCGACGATTTCATGATCCAGGGCGGCGATCCCCTGGGTAACGGAACGGGCGGTCCAGGATACCGCTTTCCCGACGAGTTTAACCCCGAGCTTCGACACGACGGCCCCGGAGTGCTGTCTATGGCCAACAGCGGTCCGGACAGCAACGGGAGCCAGTTCTTCATCACCCACCAGGCCACTCCCTGGCTAGACGGCTTCCACGCCGTGTTCGGCCGGGTCGTCCGGGGGCAGGAAGTGGTATCAGCGATCAGGCAGGGAGACAAGATCGAAACCGTGAGGATCCTGCGGATCGGAGCCAGGGCCGAGGCTTTCAGGGTCGATCAGAGCCTCTTCGATCGCCTGCTCCGCGAGGCACCCGCACGCCAAAGGCGATACGCTGCCGCAGCCCGCCGGTTGATCCTGGAGCGTATTACAGAGCTGTGGCCGGGCGCCACGGTCACGAAGTCCGGTTTGCGGTACGTTGTGGAGAAGGAGGGTGCGGGAAGCAGCCCTGAATACGGCGCTGCCGTCACCGTGCACTACGAGGGCCGGCGTCTCAACGGCCTGGTATTCGACAGCTCCTACCAGAGGGGCGAGCCCGCCACCTTGCGGATCGGACAGGTCATCGAGGGCTGGAACGAGGCTCTCATGAGTATGAAAAAGGGCGAAAAGAGACTCCTGATCGTACCGCCGGAGCTGGCCTACGGCGAGCGCGGCTATCCCGGCGTTATTCCCCCGGGCGAGTTTCTCGTCTTCGAGGTCGAGCTGTTGGGCTTCTAGATCCCGTATTTGCCCGGTTGCCTCTCCCGGGTGCGTACGGCCGCTATCCTGCCCTGGCGGCGGGCCAGCATAAAGGTACTGGCCAGGATCAGAGCCGCGCTCAGGCAAAACAGCGGCAGCGCGGCGGGGAAAGGGGAATGAAGCCTGAATACGGCCAGGTACACGAGGGCCGGCGCGGCCTGCACCGGAACCTGCTGCACCGGGACAGCCAGGCTGGCGTCAGTGACCCGGAAGGCCAGCTGCATTCTGCCGATGGCCAAAACGTTGGTCAGTACCAGGATTGCAGAGGTGGCGGCAAACAAAGCCAGCACAGGCCCGGTTAAAAGCCCGGCGAAAATCCGCAAGACTGCTCCCATGAACGGTCCCACCCAGAAGTTGGACAGCGCGTAGAGCAGGCCCGCCGTGAGCGCCAGATACAGACCGGAATACCGCTGCGACCGCCTTCTGGCGATCTCCAGCACCGACCAGAGCAGAATCACCAGCAAGCTGAATACGGCAGCCCGCAGCAGAAAGGGGCCGGCGAGCACTTCGAAACGAGCCACATCGATGGTCAGACGGCTCAGTCCCAGAAGGGCAGTGGCCACGATCAAGAGCACGATCCCCAACAGGTCGTTAAAGCTCAGGCGCTCGGAAAGGATCCGGACCGAGCCGATAACCAGCACGACGAGACCTACGGCCATCAGCCCGGGAATCAAAGCCGGGCCGAGAAACCGCTGAGCCAGCAAAAAAAATACCGTACCGAAAACGAAATTGATCAGGAAACCCACCACCCAGAGAGGAGAGTGAAACAGGCTGGAGAAGAATCGCTCCTCGCCGGCATCGATCTCGTTGATAGCCTTCTTTTGAATGATGAGACCGACATTGTGAGCCGTCCCTGAGAGGATCGCCAGCGTCACGCCCAGGCCGTACACCTTCGCTCCCTTGCTTCCCTGCGCTCTAGCCTGCAATCGCGCCTCGGGTCCTTCTGGCGGAAATGACGAGCTTCAGCTCCAGCGCTCGTACAGCACCAGCTCCCCGACGCTCCGGCGCGTTTTCGGCCCGGGCTGTGCGGCCGGATAGCCGAGGGGAGTGAAGGCAATGGGCTCGACCGCAGCGGGCAGATCGAGTATCTCCCGGGCTGCCTGTGCGTCGAAGGCCCCGATCCAGCAAGTGCCCAGACCCTGGTCGGTCGCCGCCAGTATCAGGTGGTCGGTGACGATGGCCGCGTCCACCTCGCCATAGCTCTTGCCGTCCCGGCGCACCCAGCAGCGATCGGTGAGAAGGCAAACCCCGATCACCAGGGGAGGCTGGACGAACCACTCCCTGTCGTAGATACGCCTGAGGAGCTTCTGCTTGCCCTCCGTGTGAATCACCAGTATCCGGAAGGGCTGGCGGTTGACCGCAGTGGGGGCCAGTCTGGCCGCCTCGATCACTCTGCTCAGAGCCTGCTCGGGCACCGGATCGCTCTTGTAGGCCCGCACACTGAAGCGGGCTCTAATCAGATCGAAGTATTCCATTTTCTCTCCTTTTCTATGTGCAGACAACACCTTCAGCCTGGGTGGATGGGTCGGACAGCTGGGGGAAGGCCGCTGTTCCGCCGTCCTAAGATCCGGAACCGTCCCCTGCCAGAGCCGCCAGAGCGTCGAGTACCTCCCCTGCGGCCGCGGTAAGCAGCAGAACGGCCTCATGATCCCGGCCGGTGGGCTGGTTGTTGATAATGGCCAGCGCGCCGCCATTCCGGAGCGTTTCATCGGGTACGGCGGCCGCCGGGAATACCTGCAGGGAAGTGCCCACGGCTATCAGCAGATCCGCCTTCCCGGCTTCGGCAAAAGCTCGCTTTGTTTGCTCCTCGGGCATGGCCTGGCCGAAGGAAATCGTAGCCGGCTTCAACCACCCCCCGCAGGCGGGACAGCGGGGACTCTCGGAGGAAGGCGCCGGATGATCCTCGAAAAACGGCAGCACGTCCTCCCACCTGTAGCGTCCCCCGCAGCTCAGGCAGCGGATGTAGACATTGGAGCCGTGCAGCTCGATAATTCTCTCGGCGGGAACTCCTGCCTTCTGATGCAGCCCGTCGATGTTCTGGGTTATAACGGTTTTCAGGCGGCCGGCCTGGTACAGGCGCGCCAGGGCCTTGTGCCCGGCGTTGGGCTCGGCATCCCGCATCTGGGGCCAGCTTTCGATCTTGCGCCGCCAGTACTCCCGGCGGGCCTGGGGGTCTGCCAAAAACTCGGAAAGCTCGATAGGGCGCATCTTCGTCCAGATGCCCTGGGGGCCTCTGAAGTCCGGGATGCCGCTTTCGGTAGAGATGCCGGCGCCGGTGAAGGCCACCAGGTAGCGGCTGGAGCGCACCCGAGCGGCGAGCTCGGCGATCTGAGCTTCAAGCTGCACATTCACGCAACTATCACTATTCCCGATTGACGGAGCCGTGTCAATCGATAAGGATAGAGGCAGCAGTCATCAGAGCAACTCAATACAGGACATAACGCCTTCTATCATGAAGGAACGTTCGAACCTGAAGCCCATATAAAGCTGAAAGATTTTCTTCTGTGAAAAGATCGGCCAGCCTGCCGCAGATCGTTCTCGCCCCCGGAAAAACTAGTATCAGGTGATCCGCCAGCAGGGCCGCGGTCTCGGGATTGTGGGTGGTCAGAACTGCGGTCTTACCTGCCGCTCGCCAGTCCAGCAGGAACTCGAGTATGTCTTTTCTGTGCTTCAAGTCCAGGTGATTCATTGGCTCGTCGAGAAGCAGCAGTTTTGGCTCCTGGGCAATGGACCGGGCCAGGAGGAGGAGCTGGGTCTCTCCGCCGCTCAGCTTCGATATCGATCGATACTCCAGGGGAAGCAATGTGGTCTGAGACAGGGCATTGGTGGCGACCCGGATGTCGTGCTCCTGCGGGGCGGAGAGAGTCTTGAGGTGCGGAGCCCTGCCGAACAGCACATACTCCAGTACGGTAAACTCGAATCCGGTGGGCTCCTTCTGCGGGAGTAGGCTCTGGGTTTTCCCCCGTTCCCGGGGGCTATAGGCCCTCAGGTCCTTTTCGAAAAGGAGCACTCTACCCCTGTCTGGCTTCAGCCAGCCGAGGGCCAGGTGGAGGAGCGTGGTTTTTCCGGCTCCGTTGGGACCCAGGATCGCCGTGGTTGAGCCTTCCGGCACCAGGAAGCTGAGATCGCGAATCCTGGGCGCGCCGCCTCCGAAGGTGAAATACACTTCCGAGAACGCCAGGGCCGCCGGCCCGCTCATAAACGGAATCCTCTTCTGGTAAGAATGACACTGAACAGGATCGCCCCCAACAGGGAAGTCATGATTCCGAGCGGGATCTCCCCGGGCAGGAGCATACGGGCCATGGTGTCACAAAGAAGACCGAAGATTGCTCCTATGAGCAGTGAACCCGGCAGAGAATACCTTCCGTCGGCGCCGAAGAGCCTTCGGGAGAGGTGGGGCACGATCAAGCCCAGCCACTGGACAATGCCGCTCACCGAGATCACCGCGGCCACCGAAAGGGCCGCGGCGGCGACGAGAATGAGCCGCATCCAGTCCGGGCGGTTTCCCAGGGCGAAGGAGGTCTCGTCGGAGAGGGTGAGCAGATTGACCCGCCAGCGGAACAGCAGCAGCAGGCCCAGGCCGATCGAGACCGCCGGGAGCACCGAGAGCAGCTCGCTCCAGGAAACGTGGGACAGCCCTCCGAGCAGCCAGAAGGTAATCTCCGGCAGTTGGGTCAGCGGATCTGCGGCGTATTTTACAATCCCGATCCCTGCGGAGAACAGGGCGGATACGGCCAAACCGGCCAGGATGAGCCGCAGGATCCACCCTCCGAAGCGGATCTTTCTGGCCAGCCGGTAGGCCATCGCCAACCCCAGGACGCCGAACAGAGCAGAGAAGGCCTGGATCAGCACCAGGGAGCCTCCGAAAAGAAGGATCGCCAGAACCGCACCGAAGGCGGCGCCCTGGCTCACCCCGAGAAAACCGGGCTCCACCAGGGGATTGGCGAAAATCAACTGGAACACGGCACCGGAGGTGGCCAGAGTCATTCCCAGCAATACCGACATGAAAACCCGGGGTAGACGGAGGCGAAAGAAGATCTTTTGAGCCAGAGGCTCCGAAAACAAGAACACAGGGGAGGTGAATCCGGGACGGGGATAGCGCCCCAGCAGCAGGGTAATGACGGTGGCCGCCACAAGAACCACAGACAGGAGGACCAGGAACGGCCGGGCGTTCATCCTAGCCTGCATTTGTTCTCCTTACCGCAAAAGGGATTACGGATAGTCCCCCTTGATCATCGGGATTATTTCGCTTTCGATGCGCTCGCCGGAAAGTCCGTAGACCAGGCCGTAGAACTCATTAACTTTCTTCTCGATATCGACGGCGTCGAACCACTCGGGATGGATCTTGCCGGCCAGCCAGTACAGGCCGATGATCCACCGGGGGTCCGGTTGATCCCAGCTCAGGTAGTCGGCGGGAAAGGCAAAAAGCTTCCCCTGCTTCACCGCCTCGAGCTCCAGCCATTTGGGATCTGCAAGCAGCTTCTTTTTCACTTCGTCCACCGGGACGTGGTAGGAGACGAGAAAGATGTATTCGGGATTCCAGGCGGCGATCTGCTCGAAACCGATCTGCTGCCACCCTGAGCCGGAGGCCGCCTCGAACCAGACAGGCTTTCCTCCGGCCCACTGAACAAGAGCTGCCTGCAGCCACTGTTTGGGCGGCACATTGAAGGAGGCTGTCCCGCTTTTCGTAGCGTAGTAGAGCAGCAAGGAGTCGGGCCTCTGCGGTTCCGGGATCCGGGCGCTCATCTGTTGAACCTGATGCAGGTTTTCAGCAAAAAAACGGTTCAACTCCTCGGCGCGCTCAGGATTTCCCATGAGCTTCCCGATGGCCGTGATATCCCTCTGGTATTGCTCGGGGCTCTCCAGATCGACATAGAGAACCCTCACGCCCAGGGCTTCCAACTGGCTCCCGAGACCGTTTCTCAGATAGCTCTTCAGGACCACCCAGTCGGGCTCGTGGGCCAGGACCTCCTCCGCCCCTACATCCGGGGCGAACAGGGCCCGCCGCCTGGCCTCGGGGTCCAGCAAAAAGATGAAATTTCCTCCGACTTGGCTGATCGCGCCGAAGGCCGCCACCGTTCGGGAAGCTTCGGGAAACATGTACAAGGCATTCAAGATCAGGGAATGCGCCTTCCCGCAGGTGATGATCCTGGGCGGCGCGGCATTTTCGACCAGCGGTGTCTCCTCCGATCCTTCCGTCCAGGCCGCTGCGACCGTGAGCGCGATCAGAAGCCAAGAAAGCATTCCTTTTTTCAACCCCGTCCTCCTATATCCCCAGCAATTAGTCCTTCGGGATCGTAGACATATCTGTTCTAATTGTCAAGAAAAAATGGCGCTTATTCTAGAATAAGAGCAATTAATTTATTCTTATAAAAATAATTAGTATTGCAACTTAATTGCATTTATTGTATTACTCAATAGATTCGAGGCTCCTTTGAGCAAGACCGAGCAGGTAAAAACAGCCTATAAGCTTCTCAAGGCCGCATCTGTTCGGGCGACTTCCGCACGGATTGCGGTCTTGAGTCACCTTCTAAAGAAAAGCTGTCCTGTCTCTCACGGAGATCTTTGGAAAAAGAAAAGAATACGGTCCTTCAACCGGGTGACGGTGTATCGAACCCTCCTGACCCTGCAGGAGCGGGGGATCGTGCACGCCGTCCAGGGAACGGACGGTGTGTGGAGATTCTGCGCCCATGATCCAGAGCAGGCCGGGTGTCCCGGAAACCATCCTCATTTTATATGCACCCGCTGCAGGCGTATGTACTGCCTCCTCGGCCAGCGGATGCCGTTCGTGGAAGTGCCCGAAGGCACAGAGGTGAAGGCGAAGCAGCTGGTCGTGTATGGATATTGCCCCGAATGCGCCGAAGCGAAAGGCAGCGAAAGGTGAAAACTTGAGCCGGCTTGCGCGGCGATGAGATCCGCAGCTTGCCGTCTATTCCGACGCTGATATCGCGGTCACTCTCCCATTATTTAATCGGCCCTCGATATTGCAAACCAGAACCGGCGTGATAGAATAGCCGGAACCAAATCGACAAATACCGGAAACAGTTAAAAGGAGAAGATAATGGAGGACCGAGAACAGAAGCAGGCGTCCCTAAAGAGTCCGCCGAAGAGGATATCCGATTATATTGCGGCCGTAGTATTCGATATCGTGGTCCTGGTGGTGTTGAACAAGGTACCCGAGTGGAACATCCCCTTTGTCACCGAGGCGTACCCGGACATCCTTTGGGCTGTGAATACCTCCCTGGCCGTGTCGATCGCCGGCAATCTGATTCTGATCTTTTTCCATCCTCGCTTTCTTCATCACCTGCTCAACGCCGTGTTTTCCGGTTTCGGCATTCTGGTTTCGGCAGTGCTCGTATCTGTATTTCCCTTCGACTTCACGAACCTGGCGGGCGAGTGGCTGACCATCTTGATCCGCATCGTCCTGATCGTGGGGATCGTGGGAGGCGCCATCGGTGCCGTTGTGCATATCGTCAAGGCCGTTGCCGCCATATTCAGGAGCGGGGACTAGTGTAGATCCTCGGATCACTCCGATCGCTCTCATTGTCTACCTGATCGTCAATGCCGTGGCCAAGACGACGGCTCAAGGAGTTCGAAGAACGAAACACCGAGTAGCGAGCTTCGCGAGGTGGTTTAATCCCGGCTTTTTTATTTGTACAATAACGAGGCCGCCATGAAACGTTCCGAGATCAACGCCGCCATCGAGGCAGGACGCGCCGTGCTGGGTGAAATCGGTTTCAAGCTCCCCGATTTCTCCTCATGGACTCTCGAACGGTGGAGGGACATGCGCCCGCAAGCCGCCGAAATCATAAAGACCGGCCTGGGCTGGGATGTCACGGATTTCGGGTCGGAGGACTTCGCGAACACGGGCGCCACGATCTTCACGTTGCGAAACGGCTATGCCTACGACCCGGGCATCGGCGTACCCTACGCCGAGAAGGTCATTATCATGACCGGGGGGCAGACCATTCCCCTGCATTTCCACTTCAAGAAGACCGAAGACATAATCAACAGGGGAAACGGCGTGTTGTGCATGAAACTGTATAACTCCAAGAGCGATGAATCATTAGACGAAGAATCCGGACCCAGGGTCAAATGCGACGGCATCTGGAAGTCCTTCGGACCCGGGGAAATATTCGAGGTGCTTCCGGGAAACAGCGTCACCCTGCCTCCGGGCCTGTATCACTCTTTCTGGGCCAAAAAGAACGCCGGTACCCTCGTGTGCGGGGAGGTATCCAGCATCAACGACGACAATGTAGACAACCGCTTCCTTTCACCGCTGCCGCGCTACGCGGAGATAGAGGAAGACGAGCCGATCCGCTATATTCTATGCAACGAATGCGAAAGACTCCTGGGCTGATCAGGGGCGGGAAGCGGCCCGTTCGACGCGGAGTCCGGAGGACTGTCAGTATCTGTCCGATGGGTGCGCTCAACCCGGCCGGCGCACGGGCTGGAGGTCCGCTCACGCTCACTCCAAGCGCTGATTGTCCAGCCCCCAGTGGTAATGGCGGTTGGGCGCTTTCAATCCACGCCGCAGCAGATCGAGAAAACGCCGACGCGGAAGCACCTCGGCGCCCAGGTCGAGGATATGGCGGGTGACCTGCTGGCAGTCTATCATCAGAAAGTCCCAGCTCTCCAGCCGGCGGCAGAGCTGGTACAATGCCACTTTGGAGGCGCCGGATTCCAGGGAGAACATGGATTCCCCAAAGAACACCGCGCCCAGGGTCAACCCGTATAGCCCGCCGCACAACTTTCCCTCCCGGTATACTGATACGCAGTGAGCTATGTAGCTATCGCGATGCAGGCGGGTGTAAGCCTCGAAAAAGCTCCTGTCTATCCAACTCCCCTCCTGGCGCCGCCGCGGCACGGTGGCGCAGAGAAGCACCACACTCTCGAAGTCCTCGTCGAAGCGAACCTGGTAGCGATTTTGACGCAAGACCCGGGCCAGCCGCCTGGAAACGTGGAACCGGTCCGGATACAGAACAGGCCGCGGGTCCGGGGAAAACCACATGAGTGGAGGGGCGTTGAACCAGGGAAAGATCCCTTTGCTGTAGGCTTCCACCACCACCCGTTCGGACAGCTCGCCACCTACTGCGACCAGCCCGTTCTCATCCGGCTGCAGCCAATCCGGGAACACAGGATCGGCTCCGAGATCGATGAAAAACGGCCGGAAGCCGCGCCTGCTACCGCTCATGCTGGTCCAGAAATCCGCCCGCAGGCAGCTCCCTCAGAGCCGTCTCGGCTCGGAGCGGCAGGCGGATCACTTTATGCCGGGAGGTAGCCCCGGTCACGACAGCAATCGCCGACCGGGGTAAGGAAAGTGATCTGGCCAGGTACTTCACCAGCTCCTTGTTGGCTGCGCCCTTGCGGGCCGGCGCCTGTATCCGGACCAGCAGCTCGCCGTTTCTCACCTCTGCCATGCTGTTTCGGCCTGCCCCCGGAATCACCTTCAGCCTCAGGAGGATACCTTCCTCGGTCCTCTTGTAGGGTAAATATCCATCCGCCATCGGCATTGCTGAAGTACTCCGTTGAAAACCATAGGCCCAAATCCCTTCACTTGACAAGTGCTCGCTGCCGGGGAAAGAAAGGACGGTCCCTGGCCGGTTTTCCCGAGGAACAGGACCGCCGTGCAAGGCCCTTGCCTTGATAGACAGCCGATATCATAGTAAAACATGACAACGAGGAGGAAACCGATGCCCGCCGTCGAAATCAAGAAACAAGTCTACTGGATCGGCGTCAATGACAGGACCACGGACCTGTTCGAGGGAATCTGGCCGATCACCGAAGAGGGAGTCTCCTACAATTCCTACCTGATCCTCGACAAGAAAAAGGTGCTCATCGACCTGTCCAAGGCCTTGAAGACCGACGAGTTCTTCTCCCAGATCCAGGATCTCACCCCGTTGGAAGAGCTGGACTACGTCGTGATGAACCACCTGGAGCCGGACCACACCGGGGTCATCAAGACTTTCCGGCAGATCAATCCCAAGGCCCTCATTCTTGGCACGCCCAAGATGAAGCAGATGCTGGCCAGCTTCTACGGGCTGGAGGAGAACTTCAAGGTCGTAGAGGACGGAGAAGCCCTCGACATCGGCAGCCGGACACTGCAGTTCTTCCACACTCCCTTTGTGCACTGGCCCGAAACCATGATGACCTACGACGGCGCGGAGAAGATCCTGTTCTCCTGCGACGGCTTCGGAGGTTACGGCGCGCTGGTCGGAACGATCTTCGACGACGAATGCGAGAACCTGCCTTTCTACGAGCAGGAGTCTCTGCGCTACTACGTCAACATCGTATCCAAGTTCAGCAAACCGACCCTGAAGGCCATCGACAAGCTGGCAGGCGTACAGATCGATGTGATCGCACCCTCTCACGGGCTGATCTGGCGCCAGCAGCCGGGGCGGATCCTCGAGCTGTACAAGAAATGGTCCGAATACGCCTCCGGACCGACCGAGCCGGGAATAACCCTGGTGTACGGCTCCATGTACGGCAACACGGAGCGGGTAATGGATGTCGTCGCCCAGGGGATCAATCAGGTCGGCGTCCCGCTGCAGATCTTCGACGCCGCACGCACGCATGTAAGCTATATCCTGCCGGCCCTCTGGGTGAACAGGGGTGTGGTCATCGGCGCTCCCACCTACGAAGGGGCGCTGTTTCCACCCATGGTGGACGTGCTCCACCACGCCGCAGGGAAACGTATCGTAAACAAGAAAGCGGTGATGTTCGGCAGCTACGGCTGGAGCGGCGGAGCGCTGCGTAACATCCGCCAGATCGTCGAGCCTCTGAAGTGGGAGCTGGTGGATTCCCTGGAGTTCACCGGCAGCCCGACCAGGGAAGAGCTGAACAACGCCGCGGCGTTCGGCCGCAAGTTCGCCAAGATAGTAAAAAGCGGGGACTGAGCCCGGCAGAGGCGAAGGCCCGTCAGTTTTCCGATTCACCGCCGCTTTTTTGTGGAACATATCGAAGTTTCTGTTACAATACGGAGGGCAAGACCGGGATGTCTGCAGTTCTCAAACCTCTATAGACAGCAGGGGACGCGGTGACGATAGAGATTCTATTCAACCTGATCGGGGGCTTAGGCCTTTTTTTCCTGGGTATGCGCACCATGTCCGACGCCCTGCGCAAGGTGGCCGGCGATGGTTTTCGCAAGACCCTGGAGGTAATAACCAGAAAGCCGATCTTCGGATTATTCATAGGAACCGCGATCACAGCGCTTATCCAAAGCTCCAGCGCCACCACGGTAATGACCGTCGGCTTTGTAAATGCGGGGCTGCTCAGCTTGAGGCAGGCAATCTCGATCATTCTGGGGGCCAACATCGGCACTACCATTACAGCCTGGCTGGTCTCCTTCCTCGCCGTTTTCAAGATCACCCGCTACGCCCTGCCGGCGATCGGAGTCGGGTTTTTCCTGACTCTGCTGGGAAGATCTCAGAAGAGACGCAGGTGGGGCCAGGTCCTGCTCGGCTTCGGGCTCATATTCGTCGGGCTCGGCTTCATCAAGGACGCCTTCGGCCCGCTTCAGGACAAAGAGCTGCTGCGGGTCTTTCTGGTACGCTTTGGATCCTACCCGGGCCTCGGAATCCTGGCAGGCATGATGATCACTATCCTGCTGCAAAGCTCATCGGCCACGATCGCCCTGCTCCAGATCCTGGCCTTTTCCGGCCTGATCGACTTTCAAACCGCCATCCCCATCATCCTCGGAGAGAACATCGGCACCACCATCACGGCCGAGCTGGCGGCGTTGGGCACCACTCTCAACGCCCGCAGAACAGCGCGTTCGCATGCCCTGCTCAACGTCTTCGGCGTGTGCTACATGGTAATTCCGGTATATCTGGGTTGGTACGGGAAGCTGATCGACATGCTCATCCCGGGACCGGTGAACCAGGAAAATATCATGTTCCATATTGCCCTGGCCCACACCACCTTCAATGTGCTCAATTCCCTGCTGGTATTCCTACCCATGAGGGGAGTCCTGGAGAAAGCGGCGATCCGGCTGACCCGCGCCAGAAAAGGAGCCCTGGAGCTGGCGCCCATCTACCTGGAGAAGCACCTTCTCGACTCCCCTCCTCTGGCCATCCAGCAGGCGATTAAAGAGCTTATACGCATGGCCCAGATCGGCAAGGAGGCTTTGGCCGGCGCTGTTTCCTGCTTCTTCGCTCCCGACCCGGCCCTGGAAGCTCGGGTGCGCAAACAGGAAGACGCCATCGATATGCTGCAGAAAGAGATCACTCAGTATCTGGTGGAAATATCGGCGCGCAATCTCGACAAGAGCGAAGCCGAAGAGATTCCCGTACTGGTGCACTCGGTCAACGACGTGGAGAGGATCGGAGACCACGCCGAGAATATCATCGAGCTGGCGATCCGCAAGCAGGAACAAAAGCTCGAGCTGACCGGGGCGGCCCGCGGGGAGCTCAAGCAGATCGCCGATCATACCTGCGGCATGCTGGACGACATCATCCATACTCTGGCCCAGCAGGACGACGGGGCTGCGCGACAGGTTCTACTGAAGGAGCAGAAGCTGAACTCGCTGCAGGTCGAGCTGAAGGAGAACCACGTGATGCGGCTGCAGAATCAAGAATGCCATATCCTGGCCGGCCTGGTATTCGTCAGCCTCGTGGACAACCTCGAGAAAATCGGCGATCACATCACCAATATCGCCCAGGCTTCGCTTCGCCGTCTGCGCTGGAGCCAGGAGCCGGAGACGACCGAAGCGGACCCTTGAGCACGGTTACTCCCTGACCACCAGCTTTCCCTGCCAGTTGCCGACACCGCCGAAGTTGTATACATCGGAAAAGCCGAGATCCCTCAGGGTCTGGGCGGCGATCCCCGAGCGCCTTCCCGAAGCGCAGTAGAGGATGATGCGGGCCGAACGGTCGGTGGTCGGAAGATTGTCGGCGATCGAGTCGTAGGGAATGTTGATTGCCGTGGGGATGGCCCCCTTCCGGTACTCCTCCGGAGTGCGCACGTCCACGAGGTACGTATTCTCTTCCCCTGCGGTTATGATCGCCTCCAGTTGCTGCGAGCTGAGCGGCTGTCCGGGCTCATCGGAGGCAACCGTCCCAGCACCGGATTCCGAACGGGGCTGCCCTTCTCCGCCTCCCTGCGCACCTAGCAGCACCGCCGCACCCAGCAATAGGAGGACGACAACAAGAGGTTTTTTCATGCAGCAAAAATACTCAGGCGGGGCGCCGATGTCAAATCGCCGGCTTAAGATACGGCTAGGGAACGGTAAGCAGAAGAATTTCCTCCTCTGCTGGGCAGGTTGCCCGGCGAAGAAAGCGTACCGTACCGCCGGGTTCTTTGCCGATCACCGAGGACTCCCCTTCCCAGAGAAGATCCAAAAGCGACCCGGTAAGGCAGACGGTCAGCCCGTAAGGAACGTTACCGGCGGCGATTCGCGCCGGCAGCGCCTTCAAGAAGCGCCGGCGTTCCTCCTCGGTGAAAAGGGTGCCGTTGGCCTTGATGTCGATCCACAGGTCGCTGCCGGCAAGCACCCGCTCCCAGGTCTCGAAAAACGTGTCCCGGCAGATGGTGAGGCCGACTTTGTGCTCGCCGAGAGTAAAGGGAAGGACCTCCCGGGCCCTTCCCGCCGAAATCCCGAGCACCTCCTCCTCGAAGGGCGTCAAATAGACCTTGTCCTGGCAGTAGACAATCCGGCCTTCACTATCGAAAAGGACGGCCCGGTTGACCAGCCTTACCCCGCCGCCCTGTTCATCCAGGGCGAAATAAGTCCCGGCCAGAACTGCGGTCTTGCATCGCCGGGCCAACGGGGCGAATAACGCTTCCATCGCCCGCTCGGCCAACCCGGAGTTAAGAAGAAAAAGGTCCCTGAAATCGTTCACCAGGGGATCCCGGGCGGCGATGCGGGCAAGAGCCTCTTCCACGCTTCCCGAATCCCGGATGGTCGCATAGTAGGGTACCAGGGTAAGAAATACCGAGGTATACTCGGGAAAAACGACCAGGTCCGGCTGGAAGGCCAGGCTGCGCAGCAGGTTCTCCAGGTGAGAGCGAAACGCCGTAAAGGAGCTCAGGTCGGCGGAAGCGATCGAGAGCTGCACAGCCGCCACCCGCAACTCTCTGCGGCGGGAGGCGGCAGGCGCGTCTTCGTGGCTCGCCGGCAACCCGGCAGGCTCCGCGGCCACGGACTTCAGTCCGTACGGGCGGGATTGCTGAGAAGCTCCCCGTGAGTCTTGCGACTCTGCCGCAGGGCAGAAAAACACCCCCAGGACAGAGGCGAGCAGCAGCACGAAGGGCAGGCCGGAAGCGACGGATTTCATGGCCGGGCGAAAACAGGCATATCGGTATCGTCGATGCCAACTATAGGCAGGGGCCGGGATCATGTCAAGAAAAGCTCGGGCAGGCGGCCCTTCTCTTGTCCTACCTTCCGGGAAAATGATAGATTCATGCGCATGGAGACGATGAAACGGACCGCCACCTGCGGCCAGCTTTCCAAGAACGACGTCGATCGCAAGGTGATCCTGAACGGCTGGGTGCACCGGCACCGCGATCACGGGGGCATCAAGTTTGTCGATCTGCGGGACCGCTACGGGCTTACCCAGGTGGTGATCGACGCCGACGCCCCCGAGCAACTCAAAGAGACAGCCGGGGAGCTGAAGTTCGAGTATTGTATCGCCGTCGAAGGCTTGGTTCGCCCGCGGCCTAAAAATATGGTCAATACCAACCTTTCGACCGGAGAAATCGAAGTCAAGGCAGAAAAGCTGCTCGTGCTGTCCCGCTGCGCCACCCTGCCCTTCATGATCGACGAACGCAGCGACGCCCGGGAGGAGCTGCGCCTCAAGTACCGCTTCCTCGACCTGCGCTCTTTTTCCATGCAGCGAAAGATCCGCCTGCGCAGCCAGGCCGCCTTCGCGGTCAGGGAGTACCTGACCGGCCAGGGCTTCTACGAGATCGAAACGCCCACTTTGATCCGCTCGACTCCCGAGGGAGCGCGTGACTTCCTCGTCCCCTACAGGCTTCAGGCCGGCAAGTTCTACGCCCTGCCCCAGTCGCCTCAGATATACAAGCAGCTGCTCATGGTCTCCGGATTCGATCGCTACTTCCAGATCGCCCACTGCTTCAGAGACGAGGACGCCCGCGGCGACCGTCAGATCGAGCACACCCAGATCGACATAGAAATGAGTTTCGTGGGCAAAGACGATGTGTTCGCCGTGGTAGAGGGCCTGATACAAAGCATCTTTGCCAGGACACTGGACAGGGCGATCTCCGTGCCTTTCCCGCGTCTGAGCTACGAGGAGGCCATGAACCGCTTCGGATCGGAGAAACCGGACCTGCGCTTCGCCTTGGAGCTTCAGGACTTCGGGGACTGCGCCAGGCAGGGCGGCTTCGATGTCTTCCGGCGGGTGTTGGAGGAAGGAGGAGCGGTCAAGGCCCTGGTGGCGCCGGGCTGCGCGGGCTATTCCCGCAAACAGTTGGGCGAGCTGGAAGAGACCGCTAAAGTCTTCGGGGCCCGAGGGCTGGCCTGGATGAAAGTAACGGACGGCGGCCTGGAGGGCGGGCTCGCCAAGTTCTACGCCGAGGCCGGGCGGCAGGTGATCGACTCGCTAAAGGCAAAACCGGGAGACCTGATACTGATGGTTGGAGCCGAGTGGACCAAGGCCTGCCTTTCGCTGGGCGCGGTACGCAGCCGGCTGGGGAGGGAGCTGGGTCTTCAAAAACAGGGGGAGTTCCGTTTCTGCTGGATCGTAGATTTCCCCTTGTTCGAGTGGAACCAGGAGGAAAACAGGTGGGACGCTTCCCACCACGTATTCACCATGCCCCAGGAGCAGTATATCCCGGTGCTGGAAAAGGATCCCGGAGCAGTAAAAGGAGAGCTCTACGACCTGGTCTGTAACGGAACGGAGCTGGCCTCCGGATCGATCAGGGTACATGAACCAGGCCTGCAGCAGCGTATCTTCAACATCATCGGCCTTTCCGACCGGGAGGCCGAAAAGCGCTTTGGCTTTCTCCTGGAAGCCTTCAAGTACGGCCCGCCGCCGCACGGGGGCATCGCGCCGGGCTTCGACCGGCTGGTAATGCTCATGGCCGGCGAGGATTCGATCCGGGAGGTGATGGCCTTTCCCAAGAACACGGTCGGCCAGAGCCTGATGGACGACTGTCCGGCCGAGGTCGACCAGGCACAGCTCGAGGAGTTGCATCTGCGAGTCGTTTCCGAGGATGAGTGACCCCGAAATCCCTTTACGGGAGCTGAGTCATCGCCTGCTGGCCTGGTTTTTAAAGAACAAGCGCGAGTTGCCCTGGCGCGGAGAGCACGACCCCTACCGGATCTGGATCAGCGAGGTCATGCTGCAGCAGACCCGCAGCGATACCGCCGCCTCCTACTACCTTCGCTGGCTGACCCGTTTCCCGGATATCCGGTCTCTTTCTCAGGCCGACGAGCAGCAGGTGCTCAAAGCCTGGGAGGGTCTGGGCTACTACTCCAGGGCCCGCAACCTCCGGCGGGCGGCCCGGATCATCGTCGAACGGCACTACGGCCGCTTCCCCGAGACCCTCGAGCATATAAGAGAGCTGCCCGGCGTCGGACAGTACACGGCCGCCGCCGTGCTGAGCATCGCCTTCGCCCAGCCTCTCGGCGCGGTGGACGGGAACGTCCAGCGGGTAGTATCGCGGCTGCTGGCCGACCCCCGGCCCGCCGGCAGCCCGTCTGCGCGCCGAAGGGCTCGAAAGCTGGTAGAAGACAGCTTCGCCGGCTTTCATCCGGGCTGGATCAATCAGGCCTGGATGGAGCTCGGGGCTCTGGTCTGCCAGCCCGTTCCCCGCTGCGCCGAGTGTCCCCTTGCGTCCCTCTGCAGCGCTTATCGCGAAGGCCGGGCACGGGAGTTCCCGGCTCGGGTCCCGCCGCGGCCGCTTCCGGTTCGACGGGAAAGCCTTCTACTGCTCGCCCGACCTCCGCTGCCCGCCGAGCTGGCAAGGCAACCGCAGCGCTCAGGGCTGTTCCACGGTCGGCCGGAGCTGCTCGGCGAGCTGCTCTGCGGGTCCCGGGTCCCCCTGCTCCTGGTCAGAAGGGCCAGCGGCGGTCTTCTCGGGGGATTGTGGGAGCTGCCGACTGCGCCGGCGTGTAACGGAGAGCTAAGGCGCCTTTTAGAGCCCAGGGGCATTGCAGTGGTGGCGGACACCGGCCGGGAAGTACGGCATCGCTACAGCCACTTCGAGGTCTGTTTCCGCTGCCATCTGGCCGTGTTCCACACAGAGCAAGCACTGGCCCCCTGGGTGGAACAGCGCTGGGTTTTGCCGGCGGAGCTGGCCTCTTACCCCAGACCACAGGCGCACATCAAAGCCATGCGGCTGTTCGGTTTGAGCGATTCCTGAAGCGTATCCCGAAGCTGTGAACCGGTCGAAACCGGATGGTAGCCGCCTCCGGAGCGTCCCTCTCCTGACAACCCTACCCCATCCTATTCGGCCGTCGGCTCGATTTCCAGCACCTCCGCCAGCTCGGCCGGCTCCAGGCGGAAGGGAGATCCGGTGCCCTCGTAGAATCCGTGGGAGCCGATCAGGTGGATATGCAGATCCGTGTAGGTAAGCTCCCGCCCGAGCCGGATGTTGCGTATCATGACGTTGGTTTTGGGGAAAATGCCCGGGTCGCCGAACGGACAGGGCAGCTTTCCCCGCACGCTGTCGACCCGCACTTCGTAGTGGGGCGGCACCTCGACGAACTCCCCGAGGCCGCGCATCCCGGCGTCGCGCAGCTCGATCATCCGCCCGGCGATCCTCTGATGGGTCAGATCCATGCGCTTGACCGCCTCATCGTCCTCGATCAGGATATCGATCAGCTTGCGCCGGTCGCTTCCGAGAAAACCATCCCGGGTGATCACTCCGGGGCGCATCTTTTCCTGGATCCTTTCCATTTGAACGGTCTGCTTCATAGCTCTACTATCCTTGCTTTAAGCGAACTTGTCATAGAAGATCAGCTCTTCCGGCAGCCCCTTGCTTTTCAGCACCGCAACACTGGCGTCGATCATGCCCGGGCTGCCGCACAAGTAGGCCTCGAGATTATCCGCGCTCTCCAGGTGCCGGTCCAGCACCTCCGTGATCAACCCGGTATCACCTTTCCACCTGTCCTCCGGCTTGGGCCCCGACAGGGCTGGAATATAGGTGAAATTGGGCAGCTTTTTCTCCAGCTCTCTCATCTCCTCGACCAGGAACAGGTCACGCCGCGATACGGCTCCGAAAAAATAGGCGGCCTTGCGATCGATACCCTTCTCGACCATATCGTGGAGCATCGACTTGATCGGCGCCATGCCCGAGCCCCCGGCGATGAACACGATATCGCGCTCGCTGTCCTGCAGGAAGAACTCCCCGTAGGGTCCGTTGATGGTGATCTGTTCCCCTTCATTCATATAGTTGAACACGTAGGTGGTGCAGATCCCATTCGGTACCAGGCGGATCTCCAGCTCCAGGCTGTCCTTCCGGTACGGAGGCGAGGAACAGGAGTAGGCCCGATACACGGATTCGGAGGACAGCTCGTATTCCGGGGTCTGGAACTGGATGTACTGTCCGGCCTTGAAGTTGATCTCCGGGGGATCGAGCAGCTTGAGGGTTATCTCCTTGATGTCGTGAGTCAGGTCGCGGATGCGCTCGACCCGGGTCCGGTACTCCTTGACGTTGAAAAGCTCCTCCGGTATCTGGATGGAAAGGTCCTTCTTGACCTTGACCTGGCAGGAAAGGCGGACGTTCTCCTCTTTTTCCTCCTCCGTGATCCAGGGAAGCTCGGTGGCCAGGTAGTCGCCGATATCCGAGACCACCTTGACCTTGCAGGTACCGCAGGAGCCCCTGCCCCCGCAGGCCGAGGGGATGAACAGCTTCTCCCCCATCAAGGTGGACAGCAGCGGCTTTCCGCCTTCCACGGTCATCTTCTTCTCGGAGTTGACGGTGATTTCTACCTCTCCGTAGTTGCCCACAGTCAGATCGGCGATCACCATGAGCAGAGCCAGGAAGGTAGCCAGACCGCACATGGCCGCGACGGCCAGCAAGAAATCAATCAGCATGAGAAGTATCGCAACCTTTCAAGTAATATTTATCATTCCGGCGAATCCCATAAAGGCCAGGGCCATTATGCCGGCGATGATCAGAGTAATTCCCGCGCCGGTCAAACCGAAGGGCACCTTGGAGCGGATGTTGAGCTTGGTGCGGATCCCGGCCATGGCGATGATGGCCAGGGCCCAACCAATACCGCTGCCGGCCCCGAAGGCTAGCGAAGATAAAAGCGTGTATTCCCGAATCACCATGAACAGGCTGGTGCCCAGGATGGCGCAGTTGACGGTTATCAGGGGCAGGAAGATCCCCAGGGCGGAATATAACGTGTCGGAAACACGCTCGATGACCATCTCCACCAGCTGCACGAAGGCGGCGATCACGATGATAAAGGCGATGAAGCGAAGATACACGATATCCAGAGGCACCAGGACATGGTAGTAGATCAGCCAGTTCAGCACGCTGGTGCAGGTCATGACGAAGACGACCGCCATGCCCAGGCCCACCGACGTCTTCACTTCCCGCGACACCGCCAGGAAGGAGCACATACCCAGGAAATTGGTGAGCAGGATATTGTTGGTGAAAATGGCGGCGAAAAAGATGCCGAAGGCCAGCAGTCCCGGACTCATGATGCGCCTCCCGATCCCGCCGCGGCCGCAGAGGATCGAGCCTGAGCACCGGCGGCGCTCCCGGACTGCGCCCCCTCTTTCTTCTTCTCCTTCAGGAAGCTGCCCTTCACCACCCAGATGAACAGGGCCAGCACGAAGAAAGCTCCCGGCGCCATGACCATGATGTTCCAGTTAGTCCACCAGTCGCCTAGCACCCGGTAGCCCCAGATCGATCCGGAGCCCAGCAGCTCCCGTACGAAGGCGATCGACAGGAGCACATAGCTGTAGCCCAGCCCGGAGGACAGCCCGTCTACCAGTGAAAGGGAGGGGGGATTGGACAGGGCAAAAGCCTCGGCCCGACCCATGATGATGCAGTTGGTGATGATCAAGCCGACGTACGGTCCCAGTTGTCGGGAAATGTCGGGCACGTAGGCTTTCAACACCACGTCCACGATAATCACGTAGGCGGCGATGATCAGAGTTTCCGCCATCATGCGCACCCGCCCGGGCATCCACGCTCTCAGCAGCGATACGGTCAGATTGGACAGCCCGGTCACGAAGATCAATCCGGCGCACATAACCACCGTGTTCTTCAACACGTTGGTCACCGCCAGGGTCGAGCAGATCCCCAGGATCTGCACGAAAACGGGATTGTTTACCCCTATGTCATCGGAAAAAACCTGCTTGAGTTTATACGATCTCATAGACCCTCCTACTGTCCCGCCTGAATCGTTTCTTCGGCCGTTGCCAGACGGTTGTTGAGGATACCCCTGACTCCATTGGTCGTATTGGTGGCGCCGGTAATGGCCTGGAACTCCTGGCTGCCGGCAGGCTCGCCCTCCGGCACCGTGCTTAGGGGCCAGCGCTTGCCCCGGAACTGCTCCTTGAACCAGCTCTCCGTGATCCTGCCGCCCAGGCCCGGAGTTTCGTTCTGCGAAATGAAATCGATCCCGGTCAAGGTCTTCAGGTCCGGTTCCACACCCACTACCGAAACGATTTTTCCCCAGAGCCCGGCGCCGGTAACGGGCAGCACGTAACCCTGCAGCGCTCTTCCCTGCGGGCCGAGGATCTCGTAGTAAAGAAGCTCGCCGCTGTCGTTCTTGACCTCCCGGACTCGCTGCTCGTAGAGGGCGTTCGCCTCGACGCCGTCTTGAGGAACCTCCAGGCCGGCGGCGTACAGCACCGCCCGCTTGACAAACAGGGATTCGTTGAGACTGATCGTGTCGCGGGTCAACACGTAGATCAGAGAAAGTACCGAGATAAAAACCAGGGTCACGGCGAACATGAAAAAGATCGTGAACAGGCTGCGCCCGAGCTTGCTCTGTTTCTTATCCGCGCTCATGCGGCGCTCCTCTTCCGTCTTCTCTGCCTGATCAGATAGTCCAGGATGGGGGCGAACATGTTGGCCAGCAGGGTGGCGAACATCACCGCTTCCGGCCAGGCGCTGAAGGTACGGATCACCACCACCATGATCCCGAAAAAGGTCCCGTATATCCAGCGCCCCGGATTGGTGGTCTGGGAAGCGGAAACCGGCTCGGTAATGACGAAAAACACGCCGAAAATGAAGCCGCCGGCCAGCAGGACGTGAAGGGGATCGCCGGCGGCGGGGATACCGGCCAGCCAGAAGAGGACTTGAGTCAGGAGAAACCCTCCCAGGCCGCCGAGAACGATCTGCCAGGCTGCCGCTTTCTTCCACACGATATAGAGGCCTCCCAACAGCAGCAGCAACGCACTGGTTTCACCGAAGCTTCCGGAGACATTTCCCAGCAGGAGCTGGAGCCAGGAGACCTGCTCGTGGGCGGCAAGGCGGGCCAGCGGTGTGGCCTGACTGACCGCATCGGCGGCGTAGCGGGTGAACCCCCCCGGAAAGCCGGCAAACGTAAAAGGCTCGACCCACTGGGAGGTCATCTGGACGCCGAAGCTGACGTAGAGAAAAGCCCGGCCGACCATGGCGGGATTGAACACGTTCTTCCCGAAGCCGCCGAAAACCATCTTACCGAACAGAACGGCTACCACGGCGCCGACAGCGGCCATCCAGTAGGGAATGGTCGGCGGCAGGGAAAGGGCGAGGATAAAGTTGGTGACGAATACTGCCGAGGTGACCGGTTCTTTCCTGAACCTCAAGAATATGAACTCGGTCAGGAAGCCGGCGGCGTTAACGACTGCCAGGATGACCAGGCTTCTCCAACCGAAAAAATATAGCGAAGCAACGGCAGCAGGAATCAGAGCGTAGATCACGCGCTTCATGGGCAACTGCCAGAGAATCAGCCTCTGCTGCTTGGCCATTCGTGAAAACCTCCACAATATTGTCGAAGCTTATTATTATTGATTTTATCAACCTTGGCAAGGTAAACGGCTTTTAGCGTCGCCCGGGCCTCTTTCGTCGTCCGGAGCCGAAGTCTGCGGCGGCTCGAAGCTCTACTGTTCGAAGCGGGAAGGATCGAGCTCCATGACTTGAGAAACCGGACGAAAACCCAGCTCCGCGAACAAACCGGCCAGTGCGAGACAGGTGCCGTCGAGCTCGCTGCGAACCCGGTGATAGCCCCGGTCCCGGGCCTCTACGATCAACTTTTTCAACAGCAGGGCTCCGAGACCCACACCGCGATAGCGCAGAACCACTGCGAGCTGGCGGAGGCGAAGCAGCCGCCCGCCGCTCAGGGGGTCGCTCTCCTTCACGGCCCAAACGAATCCGGCAAAATCCTGCTCCGGCGTCTCTGCAACCAGAATAAAGCTGTCCCGGTCCAAGGGGCCGGGCAGGCCACTGCGGGAGCTTTGGTAACAGTCGGCAGCCGCGGCAGGCTCGGCTTCGGGGAACCTGGCCGTAAAAGCTTCTCTGTCCAGCGCCAGGATCGAATCCAAATGATGCTCTTCTGCCGCAGAAAAGGAAAAGTCGCTTGCCAGCAGGTCTTCAAGGCCTTCCACCACCTGCGGTTCCTCCTCCAGGCGCTCCAGGCCGGCCAGCTCCCTCTGATCGTTGTACCACTGCCAGACCACCAGGCGCAGCTCGCGTTCCTTGAAGGTGAACCAGAAGCGCTCGATCTCCCGGTTGTCTTTCAGAATATCCTTGAACTTCCTGAACACTCCCTTTCCCGAAGAGAGGGCTTCACTCAGCCGGTCCCGCAGAAGAGGATTACGCAGCCTGGATACGAACTTCTCCATCAAGCGGAACCCGTGGACGGGCTGCCACTCCGGTATGGGTAAAAAAGCCTCTGCCTCCTGGTCCGGCGAATCTTCACCGGCTGCCTCCTCGGTCCGCACCAGCTCGCCCGTTCCGCGGTGGATCAGGTAGCTGTGCTGCTGATCCTCCATAGCGAAGATGATCTGTTCCATTAGCTCATCGTCCAGGCTAAAATTCATTACCACTTCCTCTTACCGGTGGATAGATGCATCCGCTGTCATTGTAGGACCCTGCTTCGCCTGCGGTCAAGCTGAAGAGGCGTCTACCTTGTGGCCGTTCCTCAAGTCAGGCTGCCGGTTTCAGGGATTGCCATCCAGGCTTCCTAAGAAACTGAGAAGCCGCTGTCTTGACAGTGTTGTTGCTCCTTACCATATTACAGATAGGTTTTAAAAAAGCGATTCACAGCAGGAGAGGACGATGAGTATTATCGAATGGGTGGAAGCCCGTGAAATTCTCGACTCGCGGGGAAACCCTACAGTGGAAGTAGACGTTCATCTGGAGAGCGGCTGTCAGGGCCGGGCTGCGGTGCCCTCCGGCGCCTCTACGGGCGAGCACGAAGCCGTGGAGCTGCGGGACGGCGACAAAGCCCGCTACCTGGGCAAAGGGGTGATGAAGGCGGTAGAAAACGTGAACAACGTGATCGCAGCCGAGATCGTAGGCCTCAACGCCCTCAACCAGGTGGATGTGGACCGCACGATGATAAACAAGGACGGCACGGAGAACAAGGGCAGGCTGGGCGCCAACGCGATCCTCGGTGTGTCTCTGGCTACGGCCCGGGCGGCCGCCGAGTACCTCGATCTACCCCTGTTCAAGTACCTGGGAGCATACCATGCCTCCCTGCTGCCCGTACCCATGGCCAACATCATCAACGGTGGCGCTCATGCCGACAACTCCGTGGATTTCCAGGAATTCATGGTCATGCCCGTAGGAGCCCCTTCTTTTCGGGAGGGCCTGCGGATGCTCTCCGAGGTTTTCCACCACCTCAAGGCCGTACTGAGCGCCAAGAGCTACTCCACGGCGGTCGGCGATGAGGGCGGCTTCGCGCCCAACCTCAAATCCAACGAAGAGGCGATCGAAGTCATTCTCCAGGCGGTGGAAAAGGCGGGTTACAAACCGAAGGAGGACCTGCTGATCGCTTTGGACCCGGCCGCCTCCGAGTTCTACGACTCGAAAAAGGGCAGGTACGTGTTCAAGAAGTCGGACAGGCGGGAGCTGTCGGCGGCGGAAATGGTCGATTTCTGGGCCGACTGGGCCGGTAAGTACCCGATTATCTCGATTGAAGACGGAATGGCCGAGGATGACTGGGAAGGCTGGAAACTTCTGACCGAACGGTTGAAGGACAAGGTGCAGCTCGTCGGGGATGACGTGTTCGTGACCAACACCGTCCGCCTCAAGCAGGGAATCGAACAGGGAGTGGCGAACTCGATCCTGATAAAGGTCAATCAGATCGGCACCCTGACCGAAACCTACGAGGCGGTGGAGATGGCCAAGCGAGCCGGCTACACGGCGGTCGTTTCACACAGAAGCGGAGAGACAGAAGACGCCTTCATCGCCGATCTGGTGGTGGCCCTGGAAACCGGACAGATCAAGACCGGCTCCCTTTCCCGATCGGATCGTCTGGCCAAGTACAACCAGCTACTGCGCATCGAAGATCTTCTCGGCTCCAACGCCAGCTACCCGGGAAGGGATGCCTTCTACTCGATCGGAAAATAGGCGCAGAAAGGGAGTGCGAAGAAACGGCTGACGCCACGCCTCGGCAGGGAAGCGAGCGACGGTAAGGGTTCCCGGCAGGCTAGAACTCGACGCTGAAAGATCGGTACACTCCCTGGTAGGGTGAGTAGTGACTTTCCACCCTCCGTACATAGGCTCCTGGAGGACCACGGTGCAGCCAGCGTTCGAGCTGCTGCAGTCGATCCAGCTCTCCCTCGGCCACTACCTCCACCATGCCATTGGGAAGATTACGCACATATCCCCCCAGTTCGAGCCTCCGGCCTTGCCGTACAGTGGAATAGCGGAAACCCACCCCCTGGACCATACCCTCGACCCGGGCGTGAAGGGACCGCCTAGACGTCTCCCTGCCGGGCATCGCCCTGCTCCAGCTCAGCCAGGGCGGTGGCGACCATCCGCTCCAGCTCGGAGTAATCGAAGGGCTTGTACAGAACTGGAAAGGTTATGGGAAACTCCGGCTTCAGGAAGCCGCTGGTGATAATGATTTTCTTATCCGTGCAGTATTCCCTCAAGAATCGGATCCAGTAGTCCCCGCCCAGAATGTCCATGCGATAGTCCGAAACGATCACTCCCACCCGGTTATCGAGGAGCTGTTTAATCGCTCCCACCCCGTCAGAAGCGACCACGACTTCGTAACCCTTGTTTTTCAGATAATCCCTCAAGGTAAGACGGATCGAATCCTCATCTTCAACAATCAGGATACAGTTGCGCTCGTTCTGCTCCATTCCAGCTTTCCTTTTCGCCTCGTTGCTGCTACCATATATTACTTTTCACCCCCAGGTCAACGGTCCATGAGTTTTGAGCAAGCCCTTGCAGATTTCCGCTACTTGAAGAACCGGGGTTACCCCGACAAAGCCGCCCTCAAGCTGGTCAGCGATAGATATCGCTTGAGCGGGATGGAGCGCAACTGCCTGTTCCGGGCGGTGTTCTCCGCAGCCGACTGTGAAAAACGCCAGAACAAGCTGGTTGCGGTTTTGGATGTGAACGGCCGCAGTTTGGGCGTCGACTGGTACAACGTCCTCATCACCGTGGAGAGCTACCTCAAGGGATTTCCCGTGTTTATTTCCGACGACGGTCTGGTCAGAGATTCTTCGGGCATCCACGGCAGCTACCGACCCGGCAAGGTAACCGACCAGGCGATCGAAAAGATACTGATTACGATCGACGAGCTGCGGCCGCTCCGGGTGGCGCTGTTTCTCGATTCCCCTATCGCCTTTTCCGGACACATGGCCGACACCCTGCGCGGGCGGCTGTCCGACCTTCTAAGGGTTCCGTACTCCGTGGCCGTCTATCCTTCTGCCGATTATCCCCTGAAATCATTCGACGGTATAGTGGCAACATCGGACTCCAGCATTATCGACCGGGGAAATGTTCGGCAGGTTCTCGACCTGTCCAGGTATGTAATCGAGAGAAGCTATGGCATCACGATAAAACCGGTTGATCGACTCGCCCGCTAGGCAGGCTTACCGGGCCGCCCCCGCTAGGCCTGCGAATTTCCCCTTTCATCATCCCGCCACTCCGCCAGCGTCTGCCGGATCAAGGGCAGGGCGAAGCCCCTGGCTTTCAGTTTCTTCATCAGCCTCTCCCGGGAAATCCCGCTTTGCCTGCCCAGCTTGTCCAGCGCCCTGCGGGCGCACTGCCTCTCGGCCTCCGCATCGACAAGCCGGTGGACGGCCGCCTCGGCTGTTTCCCTGGCCACTCCCCGGCGGATAAGCCCGGACACCAGCAGCGCTCTACCTTCGGGACGGCGCTGCAGGCGGCTCTCGAGCCACTGCAGGCTGAAGCTCCAGTCATCCAAATACCCTCTGACGGCGAGCCAGTCCAGGGCCTCCTCGACGGCCCGGGGCTCGCAGCCTCGTTTAAGCAGCTTCAACTTCAGAGACCGGACCGTATGGGGCGCCCGAGCCAGGAGGCTCAGAGCTTTCTCACGAACCGTCCTCCGGCGGGCACTCTCTTCGAGACGGCCGGCCGCTTCTCGTGAAAGCTCGAGACCGGGGATCAGCTCTACCGGGGAGAACCCCTGCTCGCGAAGCTCCGCCTCGGAGACAAAAAAACAGGAACCGTCGGAGAGCTCGAGCTGGATACGCTCCCCGCCGGCTCCTGTCCTGGTAGCCCGGATAAGAGACAGATTAGCGCTTGGAGAACTGGAACCTTCTCCGCGCACCTCTCTGGCCATATTTTTTTCGTTCGACCATGCGGCTGTCTCGGGTGAGCAGCCCATTGGCCCTTAGAACCGATCGGTTCGATTCGTCATGAGCCTGTAAAGCCCTGGCTATACCAAGTTTGCAGGCATCCGACTGACCCGCTACGCCCCCGCCGGAAACAGTGATGAGAACATCGAAGCGGGATAGGCAGTCGGTAACCTCCAATCCCTTTCTTATGTTCTCGGCCAGGAGAATAGTGGGAAAGTACTCCTCGGCCATTTTCCTGTTTACTGTGATTTTCCCGCTGCCCTCCCGCAGGAACACCCGGGCAACCGACGTCTTTCTTCGTCCCGTTCCGTAGGCTAACGTCTTTGCCAAAACTCTCCTCCTAGAACTCGATCTTCTCGGGTTTCTGAGCCGCGTGCGGATGGGCAGCTCCAGCGTAGATCTTAACATTCCCGAACAGCTTGCGACCCATCCTGCCCTTGGGGAGCATCCCTTTGATAGCGTGCTCAAGAGGGAAGGTAGGCTTTCTCGCCATCACCTTATCCAGCGTTTCCGCTTTCAAGCCCCCGGGATAGCCCGAATGACGGCGGTAGGTCTTGTCCCGCCTCTTATTGCCGGTTATCTTTACCTTCCCGGCGTTCACCACAATCACATAGTCCCCCGTCTCCATATGCGGGGAGTAGACCGGCTTGTGTTTTCCTCTCAATACATTCACGATTCTGCTGGCGAGCCGACCCAAGACCTGGTTCTCGGCATCGACCAGCCACCACTTGCGTTCTATATCTTTAGGTTTCACGAATATGGTCTTCATCGTCAAACTATCCTCTATCCAGCCTCGAGCAAGGGGCAATACTTGCACAGATCATGCACTTTGTCAATCCTGCTGCTCTTCCTCCTCTTCTTCTTCCTCTTCTTCTTCCTCTTCTTCTTCTTTCTTGCTTTCAATCTTGTCCTTTATATCCGCCACGCCGACGAAAAACGAAATCAATCCGATGAACACGGCGATCAGGGGAATGCCGCCCTTGAGAAACTGGATTACGTCGGACCACCAGTTAAGCGACCAGGAAAAGGGGAGCACGGAGTAAACTGCGAATAGAATCAACAGAATTCCGATCAAAAGGGCTATCATTTGAGATCCTCCAGCCTATAGAGCTTAAATACTTCCACAAAAGATAACCAATTGTGGGATTCTGTCAACTGGACGAGCAAGAAAAATCCCTTCTTCCAAAGGACTAAAGAGTCCACCTGGTTCGGACTCTTGAAGGAATTCCCGGTTTATATTACGCTTCGGACGAACTAAACCATTTTCAAAGGAGTTTCTTACATGAAGGTACGGATTGATGCTGATCTGTGCACGGGATGCGGGCTGTGTTCCGACAGCGTTCCCGACGTATTCAAGATGGGCGACGATATCGCCGAGGTAATTAGTTCCGAGGTTCCCGCCAACCTGGAAGGTGCTGTACGAGAAGCAGCTGACGACTGCCCCGCGGAAGCCATTATCGTCGAATAGCGCACCGGGGAAGCCGCAGACTGGCCCTGTATTTCGGTACGTTGTGGCGAATCCTAAGCCCGGTCTCGGCGGACCGGGTTTTTTTATGCCCTGCGGCTCCCCTCCGGCATCTGCAGGTCCATCTTGACAGAGGCGGCCGTTTTTGTTCTTTTTACTTATAGCTTTCGCAGCCTGCTGGCTGTGGAGGTCATCGGGGCCCATAGCTCAGTTGGTTAGAGCGGCGGACTCATAATCCGTTGGTCCGGGGTTCAAATCCCTGTGGGCCCATTCCCAAAAGCCGTTTACACGAAAGAATAAAGCGGTATATGCTACCTGCATGATTCCCACAGGAGAAAAGCATTTCCGGGCGGGATGGCGGCGGGCAGCGGCAGCCGCGGTTCTATCCCTGGGGGGCGTTTTAACCGTATCCTCCGCCGATATAGATGGTGATATCGCTGATGGGGAGTATACCAATCGGCTCTCCTTCGACGCCGGCGGCTATGTGCTGTACTGGTCTCTGGAGCAAGATACGGCTTTCTTCGGCATCCAAGCCCGTACGGGCGGTTGGGTGGCTTTGGGCGTCGACCCGCGAGAGGTCATGGCCGAAGCCGACATGGTCTTCGGTTCGGTGGACGCAGACGGCAGAGTCGAGGCCCTGGACTGCTACTCCACGGGCCTTTTCGGCCCCCACCCGCCGGATGACGAGCTGGGGGGAGAACAGAACATTCTTTCTTTTGCAGGAAAGCAAGAGGGGAGCTTTACCACCTTCGAGTTCAGCCGGCCGCTGGCGAGCGGCGATCCCTACGACAAGCCGCTCAGCGCAGATAAGCAGATCGCCATCATCTGGGCTTACGGCAATTCCGACGACGTTCAACAACAACACATCCGTAGAGGAAGCGGCACACTGAGCAGCGATGCGAACGCCGCGCAGGCCCGGGCCGCCGATCCGCAACCAAGAGGGACGTTGCACAGCCTGCTGGTTCCCGTACACGCGCTGTTGATGGCGAGCTCGTTTGTGCTGCTGTTCGTGGGCATGCTCTTTCCCCGCTATTTCAAGCGCCGAAGGTGGTGGCTCAAAGCTCACCGCCGGATCGGGATAGCAGGGAGCGCGCTCGGCGTGGCCGGCGTGGTGGTCGCCGGGTACATGATCTCCCGGACCACCGGCGTTCATCTGCGCGTGCTCCACTCCGTGTCGGGTTTAGCTACGATCGTCCTGATGATTATCTCCCCGTTTCTGGGTCACTTCATGCTGAAGATCCGCAAACACCCCAAGAGGGCCAAGAAGGTCCGGGCCGTACACCGCTGGCTCGGCAGAGCCACCCTGCTGGCCATAGCTGTCACCATTGTACTGGGGTTGTTCCAGGTTGGGATACTGTGAACAGGATGCTGGCTTTCGCTCAGCGTTCGGGGGCGTGGATGATGTCGCGGGGCTTGCTGCCCTGGGCGGGACCCACGATGCCCAGGCGCTCCATCTCTTCCACCATCCGGGCCGCCCGGTTGTAACCGACTTTCAGTCGGCGCTGCAGGTAGGAAGCCGAGGCTTTGCCGGCGGCCAGCACGATCTCTATAGCCTTGTCCATGAGCGGATCCTCAGAGCCAGAACCGATGTACTCTTCTTCGTCCTCCTCGAAAAACATCTCCTCATCCAGGTATTCCGGCTCTCCCAGAGTGCGCGCATGATCGGTGATCGCCTCCACCTCCTCTTCGGAGAGGTAGGTCCCCTGGATGCGCACCGGAACGGGGTCCCAGGCCGGAGTGAAGAGCATATCGCCCTGGCCGAGCAGCTTCTCGGCTCCCACCGAATCGATGATGATGCGGGAATCGAACTTGCTGGCTACCATGAAGGCGATGCGGGAGGGGATATTGGCCTTGATCAGGCCGGTGATGACGTCTATCGAGGGCCTCTGGGTTGCCAGCACCAGATGGATCCCTACCGCGCGGGCCATGGCCGCCAGCCGGGCCAGCACCGCCTCCATCTCCTTGCCCGTGGTGGCCATCAGGTCGGCGAACTCGTCGATCAAGATCAGCCAGTAAGGAAGCTTCTTGATGGTCAGCTTCTGCCTGGCCGCTTTCTGGTTGTACGAGCGGACGTCCCGGGCCCCGGTATAGTCCAGCATGGAGTAGCGGCGCTCCATCTCGTCGATGCAGTACTGCAACGCCTGGAAAGCCCTCTTCGGCTCGGTGACCACGGGGGTGAGCAGATGGGGGATGTCGTTGTAGGCCTTGAGCTCGACGATCTTGGGGTCGATGAGCAGGATGCGGACCTCTTCCGGGGACTTCTTGTAGAGAACCGAGCAGATGATCGAGTTGACGCAGACCGACTTTCCGCTTCCCGTGGCGCCGGCGATAAGCAGGTGGGGTGTCTGGGTAAGGTCCACGACCTGGGCTTCCCCCGAGATATCTTTGCCCAACGCCACTGGGATCTCCATCCTAGTGTCCTGAAACTCCCGGATGCTGACCATCTCCTTGAAGCTCACGATAGCCCGCCTCTTGTTGGGAACCTCGATGCCCACGGCATGCTTGCCGGGGATGGGGGCCACGATCCTGACCCGGGAGGCCGCCAACCGCAGGGCGATGTTGTCGGCCAGGTTGACGATCCGGGAGATCTTCACTCCGGGGGAGGGAAGGATCTCAAACATGGTAATGACCGGGCCCTTGCGGATCCCCGTAACCTCCGCCGAAATTTTGAACTCCTCGAGAGTTTCCATTAAAACTCCGGCGGAGCGGCGGGTTTCGGCGTCGATCTCCCAGTACTCGCCGTCCGGATAATCCTTGAGCAACCCCTTGATAGGAAAGGAATACACTCCCCTGACGGGTGAGCCCGCAGACCGGTCGCCGTCCTGTGCCGCAGAGCCCGGGCTGCTGCCCGCCCCTTCCTGGCGCGGACTCACCTTCTGCCGGGCCAGGACTCTATCTCTGATTTCGACGTTCGGCCCAGCCCTTTCTCCCGCAACGGGCTGTTCGTTCGCCGGCTCCCGCTGCGCCGATTCAGCCGGTTCAGGAGGCCCGCCTTTCGGCCTCAGCAGGCCCCGAAGAGTGAAGATGAGGAAGATCTCGAAAAGGATGATGAGGAACAGGAAGATTGCAGACAAGCTCCTGCCGAAGGTGTTGACCATCAACTCCGGCAGATAGGAGGCGGGGATCTGGCCGTACAACACTACCTTGTGTAGGACACTGGCGGTGAGGAAGGGAAGGAGAAAGAGGTTGAGGATTACCAGGCTCCTGGCGGATAGCCGTCTCGAGAGGAGAAACAGGGCCAGCACAATCAGATACACGGGCACAAAGAACGAAGCCCAGAGAAAGGTTGAAAACAGGAACTGCCCGGGCAGACTCAGGATGCCTTGCTGAGCCTCCATACTCCGCAGCAGCGAAAGCAATACCGCGGCGCCCAGCACGGTCAGGAGAACCGCCAGGAAGTATGAGAACGCAGAGACTATTCGCTTCAATCTTCCCCCTACGTCTGTTATCGGAAGAAATACCGGAGTAGTGAACGAGACGGGGCGTTCCGGTGAGGCTTACAGAAGGATGAAGCTGGCCACCGACAGAGGAATCAGGTATATCGCGAACAGGGCCAGCCTTCCCCGGCGAACGATCCTCAGCAGCGCGAGCAGAGAGGCGAAACCCACCGCGAAGGAGGCCAGGAAGCCGACCAGGAGGGCCGACGGATTCACTTCCGCCAGCAGGGAACCGGCCTCAGGTAGCTGCAGCGCCAGGGCGCCGAGAATTGCCGGAACGGCCAGCAAGAAAGAGAACTCCCCCGACCTCTGCCTGTCCAGGCCGCACAGCAGGGCTACCGATATGGTGATTCCCGACCTTGAGATGCCGGGAAGAACTCCAATTCCCTGGGCCAGACCGATGAGCAGCACGGCGGCGACGCCCACTCCCAGATAGTCGCGTTCGGCCTTGCCAAACCGGGAACAGATCAGGATCGCAGCGGTTGCCAGGAACAGAAACGGGACGATCCTGGGCTGGCCCAGAAACAGCTCCTCCAATCTGGAGAGCGTCAGCCCGACTACGGCAGTGACCGCCGTGGCCGCCACCAGGTATAAAGCTATCCTCAGATTCTCCCGGTCCTCCGGAAAGCCGGCCTTGCCCACCCATCTCCAGATCGAAGCGAAGATCGAGGCGATCCTGCGCCGAAATACAATGACGACCACGATCAAGGTGGATACGTGCAGCAGAACATCGTAGAGAATGGGCACTGTCCCGAGACCCATCAGGTTCCTCAGTAGAACCAGGTGGCCCGAGCTGGAGATCGGCAGGAATTCCGCCACTCCCTGGAGCACTCCAAGAAGCAGCGACTGCGCCATACTCACCGCTTTTCCTCCCCGGCCTGATCCAGTGCCGGGAAGAACAGAAAGACCGTTTCTTCCAGGCTCTGACCGTAGTACAATACGCCGTAGTAGGCGGCGGAAACCAGAATCTTGTGAACATAGCTGCGGGTCTCCGGGTAGGGTAGCGCTTCCACCAGCAGATCCGTCGGCAGCTCGGAGAAGCTGCGCTCCCAGCTCCGCAAGCGCGACAATCCGGCGTTATAAGCTATCAGAGTTTTTGGTATGTCGGCGAGGCGGACCAGGATCCGGGACAGGTGCCCGGCGCCCAACCTGAGGTTGTGCTCCGGATCCCGCAGGTCGTATTCCTGCAGTCGCAGGCGGCGAGCCGCGTCCCCGGCCGTTTCGGGCATGAGCTGGGTCAATCCGACTGCGCCGGAAGGAGAGACGATCTCGGGATCGAAATAGCTCTCCTCCCTGACCAGGGCGAAAAAAACAGCCGGGGGGATGCCCTCTGCTGCAGCCAGCTTCTCGATCCCCTCCGCAAACGCCCGGGGGTAGAGCAGCAGCATTTCCTCCCGATCGGCCCCTCCCTTCTTCCTGTACAGGTACAGGTTCATCACCCGCAGAGAAGACAAGACCGCCCCCCTGTCCTGCAGAACGCCGGCCGCTTCATACAGCAGCTCCGGCGGCAGGGAGCGCCAGGACTCCTGTATGTACTGGAAAGCCTGCTCGGATAGCCCGTACTCGAGAAATCCCCGAATAAGGGTGACCCGGCTGCCGTCCTCGCGCTCCCCCATTTCCGGATTTCCGAGATCTGGGTCAGAGCTTTTCGGGCTATTCTCTTCCCCGGGCCAGCGGATCGGAAAGCCCCTGCTCTTTAGAATCGCCGCAGCCAGAAGACCATGGTAGCCCTCGCCGCCGGAGGCCCGGGCTTCGAGAAACAGGACTTGAGGGCTCAGGTTCCCGGAAAGGGCGGCTCCCGCATCAGGCTGCGCCAGTAGGTCCAGAGAGGCGAGCCTGCCGAGAATGTAGCTGAGGCGGGCCAGGCTCCGTTCCGGCCCCAAACCCCGCAGCGCCCGGTACAGCCTGAGAAGGCTCTGCCACTGCCTTTGAGCCACCAGATGCGAAACCGCCGAGTCGATGATATCGCCGAAGTACGGCGGTTGCCGCCAGCGAGGCGCCAGGGTCTCTATCTGCTGCAGGAAATCCTCTTCGGAGCGAGTGCGAGCGACATCCAGGGCAAACCAGATGGCCCGGTCCCTCTGCTCTGCGGAGCCGGTTTCACGGATTACCTCGTCGAGCAGCCGCTGCGCCTCGTCCAGCAACCCCTCTTTTCTGTACAGCCTCCCCGCCATCTCCACGGCATCGAGCCTTTTCGACCGTTCAAGCGGCTGCCCGAGCTGCAGAAGAAAGCGCGCCCCCCGGATGTGCTCGCCGGCGGCGAAGTATGCTGCTCCCAGCTCCTCGATCAACATCTCTATGGCGAAAGGCTGCGTCCCCAGATTGGAGATCGAGGCTTCGAGCAGCTCCAGGGCGTCCCGGCTCTGACCGCGGTTCAGAAGGTCCTTGGCCTGGAAATACTTGACGGCAGCCGGCGGGAAGGATTGAAGGAGATGCTCCTGCTCCAGGAAGGCTACGGCCCGAGTGTGGAGACTGGAACTCTTGCGGCTAAAAAAAAGCTTCTCGAAGTCCGCCTGCCAGCCGGCCTTTCCCAACCTGTAGCCGGATACCGCGGCGAACAGCTCCAGCTCTCCGTCCCCGGACCCGCCGGTTTCCCGCAGCCCTTCCAAGCGCTCGAGCACCTCTTTGTCCCTGTTCTGCCAGTACAGGGCTTCTACCAGGCCCCTCTCTGCAGCGTAACGGGCCTGCTCGCCGGATAATCCCTTCAGCAGCTTCTCGGCGAGCAACTGAGCTTCGGGGTATCTGTGCTCCCGCAGGTAGCCGGCCAAAAGCAGCCGCGCGGCTTCTTCCCGCCAGGGAGACTGCCCCCTGCGCCACTGGAGCAGCATCAGCCGTTCGGCCATCTCGGAGCAGCCAAGCTCCGAATAGTGGAAGGACAGGTAGAAGGGAGCCCCGGGACCCAGCCGAAAAAGCTCGTCGAACTCTCGGCGCTCAACCTCCAGCTCCCGGAGGAAAGCGATGCGGCCGCTTTGAAGCCGCTGTCTGAAGCTGGCGACAGGTACACCCCAAACGCTGTCCGCCTTGCACTGCGACAGCGAAAAGGTGAGGAGAAACAGCAATATAAACGTACTAATCTTGCGGTATAAAGAGCTTCGTGCCAGCAAAAATAAGGTCCGGATTCGAGATTTGATTCGCCTTGGCGATCTTGGGGTACAGCCAGGGATTTCGATAGTAGGTGGCGGCTATATCCCAGAGGGTATCGCCCCATTTTATCTCGTACCAGAGGCCCCCGACGGCGCCTTGGCGCGCGGTTTCCCCCTCCGCCACAGCCGCCTGCCCGGTTTCCTGTTTCGGTGCGGCAGCGGGGGACCCCTCACCGCCGTCCGTCTCGCCGGTAATCGCCTGTGCCGTTTCTTCTTGGGCTTCAGCGCCCGCGGCGGGACCTGCTGGAACGTCTGAGCTCACATCCGGCGACTCGGCTTCTGCTGCCGTGCCAGCCGCCTCGGTCTTCCGTCCGAGCAGTGGAGGAATCGGCCGGCCATCGATGACCCTGAATACGAGGAAGGCGATGGCGGCAATAAGAATAAGGCTCAAGATAATGAAGCCGATCAGAAGAAGGGGGCTTCTCCGTTTCCTGCGCAGGTGTTCCTTGCGACGGTCGGTTTCGGCTACAGGATAGCTTTCACCGGTTAGCAGGGAATCCTCCTGTTCTTCGCCTGGACCCGTTCCCGGCGAGGCAGCTCCTTCACTCTCCAGCTCGAACTCCGTCGCCCCGCTCCCGGCGCCCGCCTGCGGCAGGCTGACCGAAAGGCTGCGGCTCTCGCCCGTCATCATATCGCTGGCCGTAGCCTCCAGAATGCCCTGCTCGTCCAGGCCAAGGATCACCTCGATCTCCGGCTCGCGTTTGGGAGCAGGCTGGATGTTTTCGACCGTCAGGCTCCCGACGTACTGGGTCTGCTCGGCCAGCTCGCCTTCACCGGCATACAGATCGATTTGCACGGTATCCTGATTGTCCCGGGCGGTGGTTACCACGAGCCGTCTGCGCCCCGCCTTCTGCTCTCCCAACACCGGGTAGAACGAACCATCGGCCAGCTTGATCCCAATCTGTTGTCCGTTCAAATCTCCTCCTCGTCCCTCCCTCAAAATCAATCGTAGCCCGCTGCTTGAGCTTTGTCAACGTGCCGTTGTGGTTGGAGGAAATTTACAGGTGAGGCAGCGGGCCCGGCAAACGGCCGCCGCTTGCCTCAGGCTAAACTTGACAACCGATGGGTTTCCTCATAAAAATACAGGGAGCATGGATTTGCTCTTCTATCTCCTGGTGGCCTTGGCTGCGGTCGGGCTTTTGAGCGTGGCAGCTATCCTGCTGTTCAAGCGAGACCGCTGGAAAAATCAGGAAAGACAGAAGCGAACCAGCCGACGGGACAGGAATCTGGTGGTCAGAGAGGCGACCCGGCGTCTGTCCCAAGATCCAAGGGACATCCAGGCTCTCCAGGATCTGGCCGAAATATCCTTCGACGAACAAAACTTCAGCAATGCCTACAAGCACTACAGCGCCCTGTTATCTCTGTGCGGCGTCAACCCCCAGGTCGATGAGTTCGCGGTGAACCTGAGATTGGGCCAGTCCGCCTTCAAACTGAACAAGATCGATGAAGCGTATAAGCATCTACTGATGGCCAGAACACTGAGAGAGAACGATTTCGAAGTCAACTTCAACCTGGGATTGCTGGAATATGCCCAGAAAGATTACCAAAAAGCTTGCGCCTTCCTGGGCACGGCCCGCCGCCAGCGTCCAGACGATGTAACCACCAACCGCTATCTCGGACACAGCCTGTACAGTCTAAAAGACTGCGATCAGGCGGTGGAGGTGCTGCAGCGGGCGCTGGACTTCGAACCGGAAGACAAAAAAACCCAGTTCATACTGGCAAAGTCATACTACGCGCTGAAGAATAACGATCTGGCGCTGCAAATCTTCTCTCGCCTGCGCACCGATCCCGAAATCGGGGCCATCTCCGCACTGCACTCGGGGACCCTTAACGCCAATATGAAGAGATACGACACCGCCCTCGAGGATTTCGAGATCGGCCTGCGGCACGAGAACATACCACAGGCGGTGTTCCTCGAACTCAAGTACAGAAAGGCCGAAGCCAGCCTCAGCAAGGGCGATCTGGAAACCTCCATACGTTTGTGGAAAGAGATCAACACGCTTCAGCCCAACTACAAAGACGTGGTGGAAAAAATCGGTCATTTCCAGGAAATCAATACCAACAGGCATCTACAGACCTACCTCCTGGCCCAAAGCTCGGAGTTCGTAACCCTCTGCAGGAAGCTGGCCGTCCGCTACTTCAACAATGCCACCACCAAGCTGGTCAACATCTCTCTGCAGCGCGGAGAGTTCGCCGACATCCTGGCCGAGGTGCACACTACCCAGTGGGAGGAAATGGTCCTTTTTCGCTTCATCCGCTCTCAGGGGGCAATCGGAGAGCTGCTGCTGCGCGACCTCTACGCCCGCTCCAAAGAGCTGCGAGCCGGCCGCAGCGTTTGCGTCGCAGCCGGCAGCTTCAGCGAGCAGGCTCAGAGTTTTGTCGAAGCCCGCCTGATCGACCTCGTCGACAGGGATCAACTGCTCAAAATTCTCTCCAAGATGTAAGCAGCGACTTTTTGCAAGTAGAACGTACAGAGCCTCGACCCGCCTCAGCGCGGCTCCCAGCCGCAGGCCCCAGGCTCAATGCCGCTCATGCCAGGACCACCAGATGACGTTCTTCTTCCAAAAAGGGCACCTGTAGGGCTTCCACAAGCGCCTGCCCTGGTGAGATGCCCGCCGCCTCCAGCTCCGCGTGAATGCGGGCCAGCCTACCCTTGTACGCTGCGATCGAGCCGCCGGGCTTGAGCAGCTTCTGCAAACGAGGAATCTCTCTCTGGAGGGGTCCGAAGGCGCGCAAGAGCACCAGATCGAATCGCCTTTCCAGATCTTGAAGACGCTTCTCCTCCACGGACAGGTTCTGCAGGCGGGTAAGAATGGCGACATTGCGCAGGAAAGCGGCCTTCTTGGCCGAGCGCTCCAGAAGGGTGAAGCGGGAATCTGTCAGGAACACGGCCAGCGGAAAGCCAGGGAAACCGGCGCCGCTGCCTACGTCCAGCACCTGCTCCCGCCGTGCTATCCGGGACAGGCTGGCATAGCCGGAAAGAGAGTCGAGAAGGTGGCGAACGACCAGCTCGCGGCCGGCAGCCTTCACGAATCCGTAAACGCGGTTCCAACGCTCCAGCTCCTGCAGATATACCCGAAGCTGCTGCAACTGCCCCGCAGAAGCCGGGAGGCCAAGCTCCCTCAAGCCTCGCTTCAACAGCTCGAAGCAGTCTCCCGACATCAGCGCTTCCCGGCGCTCCCGCGACCGGCAGAGCCGCCGCCGTCAGCGCCTTTTTCAATCCGGTCCTGGCCGCGGCCACGCCGCAAGTACACCAGCAGCACGGCTATATCCGAGGAGCGCACACCGGAGATCCGGGAGGCCTGCCCGACCGAAAGCGGGCGGATCTGCTTCAACTTCAGGCGGCTTTCGGTAGACAGCCCGGTGGCGCCGTCGTAGTTAAAATCCGCCGGTATCTTCAGCTCTTCCATCCTACGAAAACGCTCCACCTGCTTTTCCTGGCGCTTGATATAGCCCTCGTACTTGATATCCAGCTCGCTCAGCCGCAGCCATTCGGGGGGGCTGTTCCGCAGGGCCGCCGTGCAGGCCAGCAGGTCTTCGATATGCAGGCGTGGATCCTTGAGAGCGTGCTCCAGGCTGCGGCCGAGGTATTTCCGCAACGCGGCGCTCTGGCCGCCGCCAGTCTCCTGCAGGGTCCGTGAGCGCAGGAGCTGCCGGATTTCTTCTATACCCTCTTTCTTGGCCTGCAGAACCTCCAGCGCCTGCTGATTCTGCAGACCTACCCGGAATCCGGTCTCCAGCAGCCGCAGATCCGCAGTGTCGTGACGCAGGGACAGACGATACTCGGCCCGGGAGGTGAACAGGCGGTAGGGCTCCCTGGTACCCAGGGTGACCAGGTCGTCGATCAGCACTCCAATGTAGGCCTCCGCCCGGCTGAGCACCAGCGGAGGCGCCCCTTCGAGATAACGGGCGGCGTTGATGCCGGCCATCAAGCCCTGGGCGGCTGCCTCCTCGTAGCCCGAGGTGCCATTGGTTTGGCCGGCCACGAACAGGCCCCGGATACGCTTTGTTTCCAGAGACGGGTAGAGCTGGGTGGGATCGAGATAATCGTACTCCACCGCATAGCCGGGACGCAGGATCTGAAGCCTCTCCAGACCCGGCACGGTCCGCAGGAACGCTTCCTGCACTTCTTCGGGCAGCGAGGAGGAGATGCCGTTCAGGTATACTTCTTCGGTGTCCAGGCCCTCGGGCTCTACGAAGATCTGATGGCGGCTGCGGTCGGGGAACCGCACGACCTTGTCTTCGATCGACGGGCAGTAGCGAGGCCCTACGCCCCTGATCTTTCCCCCGTAGAGGGGCGAACGGTGCAGGTTCTCCCGGATGATCCGGTGGGTCTCGGGAGTAGTGTAGGTTATGTAGCAGGAAACCGACGGCCGGGCCAGAGCGCCTCCGTCACCGGAGTTGGTAAAGCTGAAAGGCAGGATCCGCTGGTCTCCCTTCTGCTCCTCCATCCGTTCGAGGATCAGGGAGGAGCGCAAGGCCCGGGCCGGAGTGCCGGTCTTGAGCCGTCCCACCTCAAAGCCCATTTCCCTGAGCCGCAAGCCCAGACCGCAGGCCGGCGGCTCGCCCAGGCGTCCACCGGGTGCGGTGTGCTCCCCGATGAATATCGTGGCCTCCAGAAAGGTGCCCGTGGTCAGTACCACCGTAGGGGCCCGGAAGCGTCGGTTCCGCTCGGTAACCACTCCCTGAATGGCCGGGGGTGAGCCTCCAAGCAGGAAATCCACCACCGTATCCTGAAACAGGCTGAGGTTGGCGGTTTGCTCCAGGGTTTGCTTGGCCAGCAGGCTGTAGCGGGCCTTATCCGCCTGGGCCCTAAAGGCCTGCACCGCCGGCCCCTTGCTGCGATTCAGCACCCGGAACTGTATCATGGTGGAATCGATCAGCCGCGCCATGCGGCCGCCCAGGGCGTCGATTTCCCGCACCAGATTTCCCTTGGCCAGGCCGCCGATAGCGGGGTTACAGGACATCTTGCCGATGCAGTCGAGGTTCTGGGTGATCAGCAGGGTACGCCTGCCCAGAGAGGCCAGAGCGCAGGCCGCCTCGATCCCCGCGTGGCCCCCGCCGATAACGACGGCCTCGAAGTCCGCGCTCATTTCCCCACGCAGAACCGGGAGAAGATCGAATCCAGGATGTCCTGGGAGGTCACCTCGCCGGTGATCTCGCCCAAGGCGTCGAGGATCTCTTTGAGATCGACGGCCAGAACATCCAGGGGCTGGCCCTCCCGCTGTCCGCGGCGAAAGCCGCTAAGCCCTTCCAGGGCGCGTTCCAGTAGCTGCTTCTGGCGCAGGGAGTCGATGATCGGCTCCTCCCGGCCTCCGGCGCCAGGGCCATCGAGCACTCGGGCCGTGATCTCCCGGACCAGGGCTTCCAACCCTTCGCCGCTGGCGGCGCTTACGGGCACAAAACCCTCCGGACAAACGCCTCCCTTCAGGTCGATCTTGTTCCACACGGCTATCAGCCGCCGGTCTGCAGCGTTGATTTGCAGAAATTCCCGGTCTCCGGCCGAAAGCCCGTCCTGGGCATCCACCAGGTATAGAACAATGTGGGCGTTCTTAACAATGTTGTCGGTGCGGCGCATCCCCTCCTGCTCGATACTGTCACCGCCTTCCCGGTAGCCGGCCGTGTCGTAGAGCTTGACCGGAATCCCCTCCAGGTCGACCAGCCCTTCCAGGTAATCCCGGGTGGTTCCGTGGACCTCCGAGACAATCGCCCGGTCCTCTTTCAGCATTCGGTTGAACAGGGTCGACTTCCCGGAATTGGTCCTGCCGGCCAGCACCACCGTAATCCCCTCCTGGTAGATCTTTCCCAACCGGTAGGTGGCGAGCAGCCTCTCCAGCTCCTCCTGCCACCGGGCTGCCGCTTCCTCGGCCGCCGCCGGTATGTCTTCATCCAGCTCTTCCTCCGGATAGTCCAGTGTTACCTCCACGTCCGCCGAAAGCTCCCTGATCCCCCGCTTGATCCGGTTGATGCTCCCTTCGATCGCCCCGGACAGACGGCTGAGCGCTATGGCCCGGGCACGGTCGGTCTTGGCCCGTACCACTTCGTTGACCGCTTCGGCCTGGGTCAGGTCGAGCTTGCGGTTCAGAAAGGCCCTCAGGGTAAACTCCCCGGGACCGGCCAGGCGAAAGCCCGCCTTCTGGAGCAGCCCCAGTAGCCGGCGGATGATCACCGGGCTGCCGTGGCTGAAAATCTCCGCCCCATCCTCGCCTGTGAAGCTCTTCGGGCCGCGGTATACCGCCACCAGCACCTCGTCGATAGTCTCGCCTGCGCCGCTGTTGCTCGAGTCTTCTATCGAGCCATGGTGAATCGTGTGTCCGGGAACGTCGGCCAGTCCGCGCCCCCGCTTCCTCCCTCCAGCCGGCTTGAAAACCGTCGACAGAAGGGCCAGGCTGCCTGTCCCGGAGACCCGTACGACCGCCAGGGCGCTTTCACCCCAGGGTGTGGCTAGGGCGGCAATCGAATCCTGGGGGTAAAATAGCTGCTCGTCCATCAGCAAAAAGATACGGGTTTTGCCTTTCCCGTTCAATACGGCACCGCACGCCGTCCCCATAGATTCCGCACAGCCGTCTTCTCGACGGGCGTATAGACGTCGGCAGCCGTTTTTCGCCACCCTGGGGTTTTTAAGCTTAACAACCCCCACCTTTCTAAGTATCTTTTTTTAAGAATCGAGGATTAGGATGAGAGATACGGAAATAGATTTCATGGATTTTGAAGCCGCCCGGGAATACGTGCTTGCCTTCATTACCACGCTGAAAAAGACGCAAAAGGAGCGGGCGATCTGCGAAGAGGAGATGAGCATGTGGGAACGCCGGGTGGCCCTGGCCGAAAGCCGGGCCGAGCCGGTGCTGAAAAAGGCGGTGGAGGAACGCCTGGCGGAGCTGCGCGGACGCAGCCGCCGCCTGCTCGAGGAGGAGCTTGATCTCAAGCGCAAGGTGGATGTTCTCAAGGAGAAGCTCAAAGCCGCCAAGATCCGCTCGTCCCTGAAGGTCGACGCCGACGCCCTGCTGGCGCAAATGCAGATGCTGGTGGGCGAGCCGGATGCCCTTACCGAGCAGCTACGCAGCGAAGAGGCCGGCCAGGCGCTGGAACTTCTGAAGAAGAGGATGGAGGAGGAAAAAAATCGATAGACCCCGTTTCCCATTCCAGCTTCCGGGATCAGGGGGAGGCAAAGCGCCTTTTCTGCTCCTCGGGCATCGCGGTTATTCGGCTCTGGCCCCGGAAAACACCCTGGCCGCGTTTTCGATTCTCCTGGACCGTAAGATCCCCGGAGTAGAGCTGGATGTCCGGCTAAGCCGCAACGGAGACGTTGTGGTCATCCACGACGACAATCTCAAGAGGACTACCGGCCTGGACGCTCGGGTCGAGGAGTGCTCCACGCAGCAGCTTCGCGGCCTGGACGCCGGCGCCTGGTTCGACCGGCCGTTCCGGGGCGAGCGCATCCCCCTTCTCGACGAAGTGTTCGAGCTTCTCGCCGGCAGGGTATACTATGACATCGAACTGAAATGGGGACGGCGTGGAAGCGGGGGGCTGGAAGCTGCCGTCATCGAGCGCATACGGGCCCACGGTCTTCAGGATCGCTGCCTTGTATCCTCATTCAACCCGTACTGCATTCGGACGGTCCGGCGGCTGGCCCCGGAGCTGCCGACTGCTCATATATACGCCCGGCACCCGAGTGTGCCCCTGGTTCTCCGTCGAGGCTGGGCGAGGCTGGTCATTCCCACTCCGCTCATCAAGCCCCACTCCCCCCAGATCCGTCCTTTGAGCGCTTTTCTCTATAAATATATCGTGAAAAGTAAAGTCATAGCCTGGACAGTCGATGACGCGAACGAAGCCATACGCCTGGTTCGCCTCGGGGTAGCTGGGATCATCTCCAATGACCCGGGCAGAATCAAGAGCCTGATCTCCCGGTAAGCCGGCGGCCGGCATCTCTGGTTCCTTGCCTTTTTCGCCGTATTGTACGATCATAGCTTGAAGGGAAGACAAGGGACGTTTTGAGCAGTAGAGATATAGACAGCGCGGAAGATAAGGAAAAAATCAAAGTGCTGCTGGTCGATGATGATGAGGAGGACTATCTCATCGTCAGGGAAATCATGTCGGAAATACAACATCAGCAGTACGCCTTGGAGTGGATTTCCGACTTCGAAAAAGCCATTGAGGCGATACAGCGAGAGGATGCCTACGATGTCCTGCTCGTAGACTACAACCTGGGGGCAAGAACCGGTCTCGATCTGGTCAACGAAACCCTCGCCCTGGCCAGAAGCCTTCCCATCATCATCATCACCGGCCAGATGACCCGGGATATCGACCTCTTGGCCATGAAAAAAGGTGTGTCCGATTTCCTGGTGAAGGGGAAATTTGACGCCGATCTGCTGGAACGCTCCATCCGCTACGCCATCGAGCGAAAACGAAACGAAAACCAGATCCTGTACCTCGCCTACTACGACCAGCTAACCGATCTTCCCAACCGGACATTCTTCAAGGAGCAGTTGAACTATGCTCTGGCGCACGCCATCCGCTACTCCAGGATACTCGCGGTCTTGTTTCTCGATCTGGACAATTTCAAGCTCATCAACGATTCCCTTGGTCATCATGTGGGAGATCTTCTGCTCAAAGAAGTGGCGAAACGGCTCTGCGCCTGTGTGAGAAAAAGCGACATCATCGCCAGGAACTGTCATGAAACACCGATCGACACCGTTGCCCGTTTGGGAGGCGACGAGTTCACCATCTCGCTGACCGAGATTCAGAGCTACGAAGACGCCTCCATAGTGGCAAACAGGATTATCAAGAGCATCGGCGAACCTTTCTCCATCGAAAATCATGAGATTTACAGCGGAGTCAGCATCGGTATCTCTTTGTTTCCCGTCGATTCCGCCGACGCAGATGTGCTGCTGAAATACGCAGACAATGCCATGTACCACGCGAAGAAACAGGGGAAAAACAGCTACCAGTACTACCAGAAGTCGATGAACGAGAGCGTGATGGGGAAAATGCACATGGTGACCAGCATCAGGAAGGCCAAGGACAACAATGAGTTTATTCTCTATTACCAGCCGAAGATGGATCTGCGTTGGGCGCACATACTCGGCTTCGAAGCGCTCATACGCTGGCAGCATGCAGACAAGGGAATCGTCATGCCTTTGCACTTCATTCCCTTCGCCGAACAGCACCACCTCATTCCTTTCATCACCGACTGGGTCATCCATGAAGCCTGCCGGCAGCTCCAGGCCTGGGGAAGCTCGAATCTTAAAGTCCTGCCCGTTTCGATAAACCTGCCCGTCACCCAGTTCAAGAAGCCTGATTTCCTCGACTATCTCATGGACATCATGAGCTCTTACAACGTTTCTCCGCAGTATCTCGAGCTGGAGCTTACCGAGTCAATTTTTACCGAGGACATGAACTCCGTGAACTCCACGCTGCTCGAGCTGCGTTCCAAGGGCTTTCAAATCTCTATTGACGACTTCGGCACTGGCTTCTCCTCCCTGAACCTTCTGAAGGAGGTGCCGTGTAATGTGTTGAAAGTCGACCGCTCGTTCATTCAAAACATAGACGAAGAAACAGCGGATTCGGCTATCGTTTCCTCGATCATCAGCATGGGGCACGCCCTGCAGATGCAGATTTTCGCCGAAGGAGTAGAAACGCTCTTGCAGCTTAAATTCTTGCTCGCCCATGATTGTGACGGCTTCCAGGGATTCATCCTGAGCCCTGCCTTGCCGCCGGAGGAAGCCGCCCAGGTATTGATCAAAGAAGAGGCAGGGGAGGGGATAGGATCGGCGCTCATGAGACGTCTGCGCATTGATGCGCAGTAGCCGGCTGACCTTTTCTATTCGAGCTGGTTGATTATCGCCTCACCCATATCTTCGCCCAGCTTCCTGAAAGCGGCGGACAACGCCGCCGAGGCGTTGGTGCCCTGGGCGCGTTTTGACTTGTTCACGGTCAGCAGGGTCTTGCCCGAGGCAAGATCCACTACGGTTACCGTTCCGGTTACCTGTATGATTACATAATTCCCGTCCTGGGAATGATCGGAAATGCGAGCAGTCCCGAAGATGGCCCGTTCAACTTGATCTCCGAAGTTCCTGTTCAGGAACTGGGCCACCTGAGCAGCGGGGCGGCCGGTAATGTTGGCAACCGCCACGGGCAGATTGGTGACCTGGAAATCAGCCTGTCCGAGCTTCTCCAACAGCCCGGCCAAAGTCTCGGTCAGGGTAATCGGATTCCCCGAAGCGTCGAGATCGAATACAGCCACACCGGTGCTGATCCGAGCGGCCCTGGACAGGGAAGTGAAGGAAAAGCTCACCTTCTTGTTCAGCACCAGCTGCTCGAAGCCCTCGACCTGGCTGTACAGGTTGTCCGGAACGTCCAGCAAGGGCTCCAGGGCGTCGCCGAGTTCCAGGGACATGGTGAGCTGCTCCTGGCCGACAAACGCAGGCGCCGGGTGGCGGAAGGAAGCCACCCCTGTTTCGTCGGTCTTGATCAGGGCGCTGCGTACCGACGCCCTGCCGCTTGGCCGCATCTCTTTGTACACAACCCTCAAAGCGGCGCCAGCGATCCCGGGGTCGTTTACCGTAGAGCCATCGACTACTTTCACGCTGAAGGGCTCGGTAAACTCCTGTCCCATGTAGGTTCTCAGGTTATCGTTGAGCTTGACCAGGTTAATGCGCCGGACGGTCTCGCCGGCCTGGTTGATGTTGCGTTCGAACTTGATCTCGGCGTTTTCCAGCTCCGACTTGAAAGCCGCCGCAGCCGCTTCCAGGTACCGGACGGCTGCCTGGTAGAGCTGGCCTCTAGAAGCCAGCTCCTGGGCCTGGCGCTCAGGGCCGGAAACAGCTTCTATCTTTTCCTGGAACACCTCCTCGAGGCGTCGTTTTTCCGCCAGAAGATCCGTCTTGTTGTAGCGGGCGAGCAGGTATAGAGTCAGCCGCTTCCCCTGCTCGGTCTGCCATTTTTCGGTGATCTCCAGCCCGGTCACCCTCCCGGAGGATTTGGAAGTGAGTTGCTGGACAACATCACTCTGGAAGCTGTCCAGCGAAGCTCTGGCCGTAGCACTGGTTTCCGAGGTGATCCGCACGCCGAGATAGCGCATGATCTCGTCCAGGACTGCGCCGCGGGCGGCCTGCTCCGCCTCGGCCAGGTTGCCGTTCTGGGAAGTGCCTGAGCCTGTAAAATACATGTACTGATCGTCGCTTTCCGGAGTGCTCAGTACCCACTCCGGCGCCTTTTGGGCAGTCCCAGCCTGGCCTGTTCCAGGGCCGGAGGCGCAGCCGCCGCTGAAGAGCAGGAGCGCTCCGATGAATAGAATTGTGATGCCGCTGCTGACCCTTTTCATGCACTTCTCCTTGAAACCAGGTCGCTCCCGGGCGTCTTGGCCAAATCGCGGCTGCCCGGGAGGCCTCTACAGTTTTTTATTTAAGTAACGGGCGGGCGCGCCCCAGCGCGCCCGCTCTTAGCATTTCAATATCGACTCTCAAGCTCTTCCTACATGCCTTCGGAGAACAGCTCCTTCACCCGCTCCCGGGCGGCCTGCTCCTCTTCGGTTTTCGGTTTCTGCTTCTGGCTCTGGGCGTCCAGGGCCCGGTCGATGGCGGCGTCTATCTGCTCCTTGGGCACCGTATAGAGCATATAGTAGGTATAGCTCTTCTCGTCCGGCTTGCCGTTGTCGTCGTAGTATTGCCGGTAGATCCAGAAGTCGTCCTTCTTGCGGGCGCCGGCATACTCGGCCACCGCCAGAATCTTGGCGACCTCTTCCATGTAGGTCTCCACCATGTCCTTGTCGCCCACTTGAGCGCCGGCGAACTTGTTCATCACCCTGGTCTGGACCATGCGGGCGACCTCGGTGGCGGCTGTGAAGCTGCGCGTCCAGGCCTTCACGCCTTCCAGATCTTTTCCCGTCTGTTCGAACACGAACACGTACAGTCCCTCATAGCCGCTCTCGCTCTCCAGGTCTTTCCCATCGGCGTAGTCGAATACCCACTGCGGGACATCGCCTCCCAAAGCGGTCAGCTTGTGCTCGATGATCTTGGGGGGATATACCTGAGGCTCCACCTTGATAGTCTCCCGCTCTGGTTCAGGCTCGGGCCCGCCGGCGCAGGCGAACAGGAAACCGATCGCTGCCAGCAGGACCGCTGCTTTCCACAGATGCTTCATAGACGTTCTCCTTTTGCTATGGTTCTACTCATCGAGAGGCAACGCCTCTCCTACATACCTGTGTTAAAGGTAACACTTTTTCCTCGTAATACAACCTGGTACATTCCTTCCAGCCCGGCCACGGTGTCGGCTACATCATAGACGATATCGACCAGATCCTCCACCGAGCCGATCAGATAGACAGAGTAACGGCTTTCCTCCGCGGTCTGGCTGATGGTAGACATGTCGCGCACTTTTCTGCGCATCTTGCGGTAGAAATCGCTCATCACCCTGGGATCCTGGGTATTCTGCACCACCAGCTCATACTTGATGCCGTTCTGCAGCGCCTTGGCCATGTAGGCTTTGGCCTGATCGATGACGATGGGCATGGCTTTGTACACGCTGGTCTGTAGGGCGTTGATCCGGGCGGCCTGTTCGGAAGAGGTGGAAAAGGTCCTGGGGCTATTCCAGGGCTGGGAGCCCAGCAGGCGTCCTGTGGCCGCCTCGAACCCTTTGAGCGTAATGTTGGCCTGGCCGTAGTACCTATCCCCGGAAGTTTCGCCGCTGGTGCGGCCGTCGATCTCCACGTATACGTCTGCGTTGAGCTTCTGGGCTATCCACTGGATAATGGATATCGACTCGCCCGTCTCTTCCTCGTACACCATCTGCTGATCTTTCTTGAGCTTCTCCACCTGCTCGTAATCAATGGCTTCCAGCGCGTTGGAGGTCAGGTACTCATTGGCGATGCCGACCGCCGCCTTCATGTAGAAGGGATCCTCGCTCGCTTCCTCGTTGAAGTACACCATGTAGGTCATGTTGTTTACGTAGCGGGCAATGATCCTCTTTTCCTCCGCCGTCAGCTCCTCCCCTCCTGTGGCGGCGGTGATCTCTTCGATCGCCTCGACCCCTTCACCGCCGGCAGCCGCCGAAGCGGCAGCCGCTTCGGCCGTCTTTTCCTCTGCGCTCGCCGGCTCGCCGTAAAGCCCGTGGGCTTTGAGAGTGCTCTCCACGGCCTTCATCTTCACGGCGACCCGAGCTTCGAAGATGTACTCCTCGCCGACCTTATCCTTGACAAGAGTCTCGAAGGTATCGTTGTTCACATAAGCGTTGGGGTTTTGAGTGCTGTAAAGCACCTCCTCCAGCTTCTCCCGGTTGGCCTGCTCGCCGCCCACTCCGATCATATCGATGACGGCCTTGCGCACCGCATCCATCTTGGCCATGTTCATGGCCTTTAACATCGAGACGTCGCGGCCCGACCCTTCGTAGACCTTCTCCTCCGGCAGGGCGGAAGCGGTCTGCTGGCGCTCCGGAGTCGGGGCGGGCGGTGTGCCGGCACAGGAGAACAATACGACAACCAGCACCGGCAAGAGCACGCTTGCAGAATATCTGTGCAGAGCCTTCTTGTTCACTCGATCCTCCTTTTTCTTATCAGTACTTGATGGTCAAGCCCGCCCCCAGGTACACACCGTCATAATCGGGAAACAGGAATTTCCCCTTGAAAATATACACATCCTTTACAGGAACAAGAGAAAACCAGTTAAGGTATCCGACTTCGAGACTGAAACGGAAGTTCTTGTGAAATAGGTAGTTCACCATGATTCCTGCATTTCCCCCTACGTAGGTCATGATGAACTTGTCTTCATCCGACCTGTTCCGCAGGTACCAGAGGTAGGCTCCGCCGACTCCGAACGCCGCGGTGGGAACTATCTGAAAACGACCGAAATAGATGTCATACTCACCACCTACATAGATGTTCAAAGGCAACCCAGCCGCAATGTTGGCCACAAAGGGAACCTCGACGCCCACCAGGGGCCGGAAACTGTAGAAACCCCGGGAGAAACTCTGGCGAGCCCCGATAATCACCGTGCTATTGCGATCGTAGGCCAAACCTACCGCGTAATGCACATACGGCGAGGTATCCAGTCCCAGGCGGGGAACCTCCTGGAGCTGGTCGCCGATCTGGGGCTGAGGCCGGGCGTAGATAACCTTGCCCACCGATACCTCGTCGCTAACCTCCTTGATTACCAGAAGCCCGTTCTCCTGGCTCAAGGTTTTTCCGGATTCGAGGATGCGGCTGGAAACGATCACGAACTCGTCTCCGACCTTGAGGCCGAGATCCCGCCCCAGCTCGAGGATCACCTCGCTTCCCCGGACCTCGAGAATGCCCGTCTTGATCTGGAAAGCGGGGATCTTACGCACCTCGTAGGTGAGCTGCATGGGGATCTTGTCGAGGGCCTCTTTGATGGCCAGCTCGGCAGTCTCTTCCTTGCCTTCGGTATCGACGAAAGCCTGGGCGAAGGTTCGGCCCTCTTCCACATTGATGAAGGTAAACGAGGTCTTTATGTTGGCCTTATAGTTCTTCGCCCCGAGGCGGGTGACCACATAGTTGGCCACCGACGGCATCACCACGATAAAAGAGCCCACCAGCCTGTCGAAATCCGCCCTGGTGAAAAAAGCCTGTCCCATCTGCACCTCTTCGGGGATCTCCACCTGCTGTTCCTTGTACTGCTTGATCTTGTCGATAAACTCGTTCACATCCCCCTCTTCCAGGCGCTGGGTCAGGCCCACCACTTCGAAGCGCCCGAGGTTGATGAAAACGCTGCGAATCTCCTCGTCGATGCCGCCGAGCACCGCGTTGGGGATGTCCCAGCGGTAGTAGCTGAGCCTGAAAACCGCCAGCTCCTTCCTTTCGGATACGACCTGCGGGAAGGCCGCCGTCACCGCGAAGAGAAGCAAGCCTATGAGCAGCAACCCCAGTCGAAAACTCTTACTCACCTCTTCCCCCTCATACTCATGAATAAATCGAGGACCGTTGCCCGTATCAGCTACAAAAATATAGCGACACCATCCCTTTTTCAATTTGCTGGGCCACTTTTTTGCCAAAACAGGCTCTCTGCCTGATATAGGGCAACATCCAGATGCTACCCACCCGTTCCTTGACGCTCAGGCTGCGGCGAAGGGCTCGCGCTTGACGAACCGGCCCGCGCCGGAGCGGCCCACGAACTTCATCTGTTGTCCGTCCCACTCGGCCACGCGCCTGCCCCGGGAATACACCGCAGAGGGTATGCCGGTCAGCTCCCAACCCTCCCAGGGCGTGTAGTCCACGTTCATGTGCAGCCTTTTCTGGGAGAGCTTGAACTTCTGCTTGGGATCGAAAATAACCAGATCGGCGTCCTTGCCTACGGCAACCTCTCCCTTGTTCCGGAGCCCGAACAGCCGAGCCGTATTCGTCGACAGCACCGCCACCATCTGCTCCAGGCTGATGCGGCCTTTCACCACGCCCTCGTTGTGCAGCAGCATCAGCATGGTCTCGATTCCCGGAGCGCCGTTGGGGATTTTCTTATAGTCTTCCTTACCGAACATGTCCTTCTGCCCCTTGAAGTCGAAGGGGCAGTGATCGGTACCGACGGTCTGCACGTCCCCTCCCCGCAGACCCAGCCACAGCTCCTCGCTGGAGTCCTTGGGCCGCAGTGGCGGAGACATCACATACTTGGCACCCTGCCAGTCAGGCTCGTTGTAACGCTCCTCGTTCAATGTCAGGTACTGGGGACAGGTTTCCGCATAGATCTCCACTCCCCGGTCGCGGGCCGTCCTGATCTTCCACAGTCCTTCCTTGGAAGACAGGTGAACGATGTAGATCCTCGAACCGGTGAACTCCACCATCTTTGCCGCCCTGTCCACGGCCTCTTCCTCGGCCCTGAAGGTATGGGCCAGGGCATGGTAGTAGGGGGAGAGCTTCCCTTCCTTCTCGAAACGCTCGTTCAGGCGGCGCACCATGTCGAAGTTCTCCGCGTGCACCTGCACCAATCCCCCGTGCTTCTTGGTCTCTTCCAGCAGGCGGATCATGGTGTAATCGTCGACCCGGAAGTCGTAAAACAGGAAGATCTTGAAGCTCGGGGTGCCGTATTCGGTGGCCGCTTTCTTGACTTCCTCAATTACCTCGGGCCGCGGATCGAGCACCGCCGGGTGCAGCGAGTAATCCACGGCCACCTTGCCGTCGGCGATTCCCTTCTTGCGCTCCAGCGCCTGGTGAAGAGACTCTCCCTTGTTCTGGAGGACGAAATCGATCACCGTGGTCGTTCCACCGCAGGCGGCGGCGGCCGTACCGGTGGCAAAATCGTCCTTCGACGTGGTACCCATGAAGGGCATGGCCAGGTGAGTGTGAGGATCGATCGCCCCCGGCAGCACGTACTTACCCGCCGCGTCCACCACCTCATCGGCCTGCTTGGATCCATCCAGGCCGCTGCCGATGGCCTTTATCGTTTCTCCTTCGACGTAGACATCGCCGGTATAGCTTCCGGCGGCTGTCACGATCAAACCGTTCTTTATCAAGACGCTCATTCCTGCCTCCTCCTATCCATTCGAATCGGCTGCCTGGTAGGCCCGGTATTCCAGCTCCTTCTCCAGGCCTGGATCCATGACGGCCGTTACCCTTCTCTTCCATCCCTTCGGCATCTCCTTGAAGGTTATCAGCCCCGGCACCGGGCAGACGAAGCTGCAGACCATACAACTGAGACATTTGTCCTCGATCAGCCGCGGTCGGCGCCGCTCCTCCTCCCACTCGAGGGCCTGCCCGGCGGCATCTCTGCAGACGACATAGCACTGCCCGCAGCCTACGCATCGATCCAGATCGTATTCGGCGATCCCCTGGCGATCCAGGTCGAAGTGGTCGGTGGCCTGCAAGTTGGGCAGGGCTTTCCCGATCAGCTCCGAAACGCTTTTGATTTCCCGGGCGGCCAGGTAGTCGCTCAAGCCTTCGATCATGTCCTCCACGATCCGGTAACCGTAGTGGATGATGCCGGTCGTCACCTGGATGGTCGTTGCTCCCAGCAGCAGGTACTCCAGGCAGTCCACCCAGGTCTCGATACCGCCGATTCCCGAAAGGGGCAGCTCCAGAGCCTCGCATTTCGCCAGGTCGGCGATGAAATGGAGAGCTATCGGCTTGATGGCCGGACCGGAATAGCCGCTGGTGGCCCCTACGCCGAAGATGTTGGGCTTAGGGACCCAATCATCCTGGCCGATCTCCGAGATGCCGCTGAAGGTATTAACCGCCGATATGGCATCGGCGCCGCCCTGTTTTGCATACAACGCAGGCTCGGTGATGTCGGTAATGTTCGGCGTCATCTTGGCCATCACCGGGATCTTCACTACCTTTTTTACAGTCCCGGTAAACTTCTCCAGCAGATGGAACGCCCTGCCCACCTTGTGCCCCGAACCCTCCACGGTCATGTGGGGACAGGAGAAATTCAGCTCCAGCATGTCGGCGCCGTTGTCCTCGGCCGCCTCGGCCAGGTAACCCCACTCCTCGTTGGAAAAACCCATGATGCTGACGATGACCGGGTGGTCCGGATATCTCTTTTTCAGATACTGGATATCCATGAGGTTATCCTTGAGAGGCCGGTCGGTAATCTGCTCCACGTTCTGGAGGCCCACCAAATGTTTCGCGCCAAGCTGGTAGGGGTTCATGCGGGGCGATGGATGAATGATCGGGATGCGGTCCGATCCCAGTGTCTTGTATACCACCCCTCCCCAGCCGGTCTCGAAGGCGTTGGCTATCATCTCGGCGCTGTTGGACACCGGAGACGAGGAAAGCATAAACGGATTCTTGAACCTTATCCCGCAAAAGTCTACGGATAGATCGATGTTGTTCGCCATGTTCGTTCCTCCTTTCACGAGAGCGCCTTGGCGATGGCCCTGGCGGCAAGCTTCCCGTCCTGCACCGCCTCTACGACCAGAGAGGGACCGCGTACGATATCGCCGCCGGCGAAAATCAGTTTGCCCGAAGTCTGGCCGGTTCCGGAATCTGCGACAATCAGACCCTTCTTATCGACCCTTACGGCGGGGGTCCAATCCACCACTTCATCGGCCCGGTTGCCAATGGCTTCCACCACGATATCGACTTGAAGTGTCCACTCCGATCCATCAATTGCCACGGGCTTTCGCCTGCCCGAACCATCGAGAGGTCCCAATCGGGTGCGAACAAGCTTTACACCGGCAACCCGACCCTCGCCGTCGGTAAGATAGTCGACCGGTTGATTCAAAACCAGAAAATGGACGCCGAGCCTCAACGCATCGAGGCGTTCGGCCTCTTCGGCGGGCATTTGGGCGAACGACCTTCGGTAGATCAGGTAGACATCCCTGGCTCCCAGCTTCTGCGAAGACTCGGCACAATCTATAGCCACGGAACCGCCCCCCACGACCGCCACCACGTTACCTTCTATCTGAGCGGCCAGCTCCTCTAATCGTTCCTCACGCAGGGCTAGCAGATAGTCCGCCGACGAGTACACACCCTTGATCTTCTCGGAGCCGGGGATCAGCCTCTGGGTGCTCCAGAGGCCGGGGGCGAGGAATACGGCGTTAAAGCTGTCCTGCAGCAGCTTTTCCAATCCTTCTCTGCCCTCGATCCTGGTATTGCACTCGAACTCAACACCGAGATCGCGGAGGTCCTGCAGCTCCCTGTCCAGGAAGCTCTTGTCGAATCGATAGGCCGGCACGCCGAAGCGGATTATGCCGCCGGGCTCCGGGCGCTCGGCAAAGACGGTAACCCGAAAGCCCTCTTTGGCCAGCTCGGCGGCGCAGGAAAGGCCCGCCGGTCCCGATCCGACCACCGCGATCCGTTCCGCGCGCTGCTTCGGCTTCGAGAATACCTTGAATCCGGTCTTCCAGCCGTATTCAATCAGGAACCTCTGTATTTTCCCTATCTCGATGGGCCGGCTGATCCCGGTGGCGCTGCATTCCTTTTCGCAGAGCCGGTGGGTAGGACAGAGGACCCCGCAGGCGCCGCCCAGTATATTGTTCTGCTTGATCGTGCGGATGGCCCCGGTGATGTTGCGCAGGTGCAGCTTGCGGATGAAGGCGCCGGGGTCCGTTTCCGCAGGACAGGCCTTGGAGCAGGGCGCATCGTAGCAGAGCAGACAGCGGTCTGCTTCGGCAACCGCATGGGCGAAATCGATGCCCTCCTCCATTTGGCGGAAATTATCAACGTAGCTCACAAAACAGCCTCCTTACAGCGGGAATAAAAATATTGAAATAAAAAATCTCACCTAACGTTTTGTTCAGGGCAGTGACAATGAGAACCTTTCCACTTTGGTGCTTGACAACCGAATTCTCTATATGATTATACGGACTGCCGTAAAGGTTGTAAAGTCAAGCCCTGCCGTCAGGAAATGCTCCGGCGCGGGCCGGCGGCTTCTTTGCGTTTGTACCGCCAACGATTTTCCAATAGAATAACGGCAAAGGAGGATGAGCGATGAGTTTCGATCTCTTGATAAAGAACGCCAGGACCCGCTTTTCGAAGGGAAAGCTCCTCGATATCGGCGTGGCCGGCGGGCGGATCGCCCGGATCGGAGAGAAGCTCGGAAGCGATACCAAGCAGCAGATCGATGCCGCGGGAAAGCTGGTTACCGAGTCCTTCGTCAACGGCCACCTGCACCTCTGCAAGGTCTACACGCTGACCATGGTGCCCCAGGAGGCCCTGACCTCCTACCAGGGTGAGACCATGGGTAAAGCCATGAGCGCCATCGAGCTGGCTTCGAAGGTGAAGGAACGCTACGACGAGAAGTGGATCATCGAGAACGTACGCCGGGCCATTCGCCTGGCCGTCAAGTACGGAAACACCCACATCCGGGCTTTCGCCGACACCGATACCAAGGCCAGGCTGGAAGGGGTCAGGGCGTTGATCAAGGCCCGGGAAGAGTTCAAGGAGGCGGTGGAGATTCAGGTGGTGGCTTTTCCGCAAGACGGGGTCGTACGCGACCCGGGTGCGGAGGACTACGTGCGCCAGGCCCTGGAAATCGGAGCCGACGTGGTCGGCGGCATTCCCTGGATCGAATACACGGATGAGGATGCGAAGAAACATATCGAGCTCATGTTCGAGCTGGCCAAGAGCTACGACAAGGATGTGTCCATGCTCATTGACGATGCGGGGGACTCTGGTCTGCGGACCCTGGAGATGCTGGCCGTAAAAACCATTGCAGAGGGTTGGGAAGGAAGGGTCACGGCCCAACATGCGCGGGCCATGCATCTGTACCCCGAGCCGTATTTCCGAAAAGTCCTGGCCCTGCTCAAACAGGCCCGTATCGGAGTGGTCAGCGATCCCCACACCGGCCCTCTTCATGCCAGGGTGCGGGACCTGTACGCCGAAGGGATAGCCGTAGCCCTGGGGCAGGACGACATCTGGGACGCCTACTACCCCTACGGGCGAAATAACATGCTCGAGGTGGCCTTTCTGGCTTCCCACCTGCTCTGGATGACCACCTTCGCCGATATGGAAATCCTGTACGACCTGATAACCACCAACGCCGCCCGGGCCCTTTCTATTCCGGACTTCGAGCTGAAGGAAGGCAACAGGGCGAACCTGGTCGTGTTGAACGCCGAGACGATTGCCGAGGCCCTGACCGGCCACGAGGCTCCGCTAGCCGTGATCAAAGACGGACGGGAGGTCACCCTCAAGGAGTAAGGCGACCTCGTCTGGCGCGAACAGGCACGCTTGGCTGGCGGTAACCGGCGAGAATTCCCTTGACGCTCCGCTATATTCTAAGTAAAATATAAAAGGTTGTATAAGGATAGTTAGAGCGGCATGTCGACCAGACTGGCCATCCTGGGGTTCCTGCGCGAACAGCCCCTGTACGGGTACGAGCTGAAGCAAATCATAGAGAAGGTCATGGGCGATTGGGCCGATATCGCCTTCGGCTCCATCTATTTCGCCCTGAAGAAGCTGGCCGAGGAAGGTTTCGTGGAGAAAGCCGGCACCGAACGGGAGGGCGGGCGGCCTTCGCGCACCGTGTACCGCATCACCGAGGCCGGGCGGAGGGAGTTCCTGCGTCTGCTGGCTGCCGTTTGGAACAATATCGAACGGCAGACCTTCGAGTTCGACTTCGCTATTGCCTTTATAGGCGCCCTGCCCGTCGAAGAGATGAAAGGATATCTGAGAAAACGGGTACAGGAACTCGAAAAGGCGCTTCAACTCCTGGCCGTCCACCAGGAGGAGGAAACCTCCGACGAGCACGTGCCCCAGCGCCTAGCCGCAATAGCCTTCGATCACCACCGCGTGCATATGAACGCGGAGCTGGAGTGGACCAGGAGCCTGCTGCGGAATCTGGAGGCCGGCGTCTACGATGCCGAGCTTGATTGGATGCGCGGTCTGTTTACCTGGAAAGAGCAAGAGGATTCGTAAAGAAGGTTGTTTTTTTTGACCCTTAATACACAACCTTGTATATTCAAGGTTTAACATTAGTATTTTAGGAGGTAATAAACCATGAGCGGTTTCCTGCAGACTCTGCAGCAGTTCGTTTCCCCCGGCGGAATCGAGGGTTTCTTCGCAACCAAATACGCGCAGTGCGCCAGGAGCTCGAAAGTCATGAGGGATGGATACAGGAAGCTGGCCGCTATGGCCGCTGCCGCAGTAAAGGGCGAAAAGCTGCTGGAGGTTGGTCCAGGACCCGGCTATGTGGCCATCGAGCTGGCCCGGCTGCTCCCTGAGGTGCGGATCGTCGGTCTGGACGTTTCAGCCACCATGGTGGAGATCGCCGCCAGGAATGTGGCCGAGCACGGGGTGTCGGAGCGAGTATCGTTCGAGCGGGGGAATGCGGATCGGGTGCCCTTCGAGGATTCTTCGTTCGATTTCGTCATCTCCTGCGGATCACTTCACCACTGGCAGAAGCCGGGGCAGATCTTCAGAGAGATACGGCGGGTGTTGAAACCGGGCTGCAGGGCCATGATCAGCGATCTGCGCAGGAACGTTCCCAAGGAGCGCATCGGAGAATGGGTGAGCGATATCGATTCCCGCTTTATGCGCTGGGGCGCCAGGCATTCGTTCTCGGAAGCCTACGTCCCCGAACAGGTCGAAGGGCTCCTGAAGGGCTGCTGGTTCGCCGGTGTAGAGGTCGAGACCGGGGAATATGATATGACGATCTGGCTCACCAAGTAGGCAGGCGTGCCGATGCCCAGGTTGGTAAACGGAGGCAAGTGGGCCTACGGCTGGGTGGCGGTCGGGAAACGTCGCCGGATCGTCATCCCCCCACAGGCCTGGCAGGACTACGGTTTCAGGGAAGGCGGCGAGGCGCTCTTCCTCCCGGGAAGCGGGAAATCCGGGGGATTCTCCATCAGCAGGCCTGCACTGCTGGCGGAAGCCAGTGAAAAAATGGGTACTCCTGGATTGCCCGAGCTGGGCCGGGCGCGGTTCGGAAGCGGAGGGTTGGTGCTGCCGCCGGAGATGAAGGTCAAGCCGGGCGACCGGCTGCTGGCCGTGCGCGGCAGCCGCTACGGTTTGGGCTTCGCCGCCCGTGGGCCCATCTACGCTGAAGCGCTGAAGCACCCGGAGCTGGCGGTCTACTGAGATATGATTGGGGCGGAAAAAGCGGGCCGCTCGCCGCCGGGCGGAGTGCCGCGGGAGCAGGCCGGAGGGGTGCCGGGTGCAAGGGTCCGCCCGGCTATCCTCCCCGTTCCTCCCTCCGGTAAGGCTTGAGCAGGCCGGCCGGCACCGCCGCCCGGCGGGACACTCCTACCAGCACCACGATGGTCATGAGGTAAGGAATCATCAGGAAGATGTGGAAGGGGACCCTGATCCCCAGTCCCTGGAGGCGCAGCTGCAGCCCGTCGAGGAAGCCGAAGATCACCGCCCCCAGCACCCCTTTTAGAGGGTCCCAGTTGCCGAAGATGACCATGGCGATGCTGACCCAGCCCCGGCCGCCGATGACGTCTATGAGAAACATGTTCTGGTGAGCCAGGGTGAGAAAAGAGCCGCCGATGCCCATCAGCGCGCCGCCGGCCACCAGGCACAGCGTCCTGGTGCGGTACACGTTCACCCCCACCGTGTCGGCGGCCAGGGGGTTCTCTCCCACGGTGCGTATCTTGAGGCCGGCCTGCGTTTTGAACAGCAGCAGGGACAGGGCCGGCACCAGCAGCCAGGCCACGTAGGTAAGCAGGTACTGGTTGAAAAGCCCCTCACCGACGAGGGGGATCTCCGACAGCAGGGGCACGGCCACCTTGGGGAACGGTTCCACGGTGGGAGGCACCAGGGGAGAGCCGAAATGCAGGCGGTAGACGAACATGGCCAGTCCGGTGGCGAACAAGGTGATGCCCAGCCCCGATACGTGCTGGCTCAAGCCGAGATAGACGGCCAGCAGGGCCATGAGCAGGGCCAGGGCCATGCCCACCAGGGCGGCGGACAGCACTCCGATCCACAGGGAGCCGGAGGTCAACGTGACCAGAAAGCCGGTCATGGCCCCCATGAGCATGATCCCCTCGATACCCAGGTTCAGTACCCCGGCTCTCTCGCTGAGGATCTCTCCCAGTGTCGCGAACATGATGGGCGTGGCCATGCGCATGGTCGCCCCGATCAGCCCGGCGAAGAACGAGACCGTGAATATCTCCCGGATCATGGCCGAATCCTCCCCGTGCGCCCACCGCCTGCGGTGCGCCGTACCCTGATCCGGTACTCGGTCAGCAGCAGGAAAACGAGCATGACCATCAGAGCCAGGCCCTGGATTACCTCCGCGATGTAGGTTGGCACTCCGGTCATCCGGCTCATGGTCTGGGCGCCTACGATGATAACGCTGAAAAACAGGGCGGAAAGCAGGACTCCCACGGGATGGAGATTCCCCAGCATGGCGATTACGATCCCGGAGTAGCCGTAGCCGGGCGAGATGTCCATGATCAGGCGGTACTGCAGGGCGCACAGCTCCCCCACACCGGCCAGTCCCGCCAGGCCGCCGGAGATCAGAGCGGTCTGCAGCATCACCGCAGTGGTGTTGATCCCACCGAAGTGCGCGCTGCGGATGTTCGCTCCCAGCGCCTTGGATCGGTAGCCGAAGACCGTCTTGTTGTTGAGAAACCATACCAGCGCAACCGCCAGCAGCCCGAGGGGGAAGCCCAGGTGGAAGCGGGACCTGGCGAGGAGCAGCGGATACTTGGCCGCCTGCAGGATCTCCGAAGAGCGCGGCCAGCTCGAATCCGGCTGCTGCAGCGGGCCGAACAGAAGGGCGCCCATGATATGGATCATCACGTAGTTCAGAAGCAGAGTAGAAACCACGTCGTCCACTTTCACCCTGGTCTTCAACAGGGCCGGAATCGAGGCCCAGAAGCCGCCGGCCAGAAAGCCGGCCGCCATGATCACCGGTAGAAGCAGGAAGGAGGGAATCCAGCTCCCGTAAATCCCTATCCAGGTGGCAACCAGGGCTCCGGCCAGAAGCTGTCCCTCCGCCCCGATGTTCCAGAACCTGGCCCGGAAGGCCACGGCCACGGCCAGGCCGGTAAAAATCAAGGGGCTGGCCTTTACGAAGGTCTCCAGCAGGTTGAAGCGGGTGCCCAGGGCGCCGTAGAACAGGGAGGCGTAGGATTTCCACAACGCTCCTCCCGCCGCCAGGATTGGAATGGCGGACAGGATCAGGGTCACCGCCACGGCGGCAATCGGAATGAGAATCCTGGCCCAGCCCGGAAGAGGCTCACGCTTGCTGATCATCAACCGGATCATTGCTTCACCCCGGACATCCACATTCCGATCTGCTCTCTGGTAGCCTCCTCCGCAGGCAGCTCTCCTATGATCCTCCCTTCGTACAGCACCATGATGCGGTCGCTCAAGGCGAAAATCTCGTCCAGGTCCTCGGAGACCACCAGCACCCCCGACCCCCGGCCCTCTGCTCCAGCAGCCGGCTGTGGATGTACTCCATGGCGCCTACGTCCAGCCCGCGGGTCGGCTGAGCGGCTACAACCAGCTTCGGAGCTCCGTCGAGCTCCCGGGCCAGGATGAGCTTCTGCAGGTTGCCGCCGGACAGGCTCTTGGCTTCGGCGGAGGGACCGGAAGCCAGGATCCGGTAGCTGTCGATGAGCCGGCGGCTGAAGCTGCGTATCTGCCGGAAGTTCAAAAGTCCCCTCTTCTGAAAAGGCTCGCTGCCGTGGCGCTCGAGGATGAGATTCTCCTCTACCGAAAGGTCCATCATCAGCCCGGTCTCGATCCGATCTTCCGGAATCCTGGCCAAACCCAGCTCGATCGCCGCGAGAGGGTCTCCCGCCTCGAGCGTCTGGCCGCGTACCCGAATGCTTCCCGATTCCGGGACCCTGAGGCCGAACAGCGCCTCGCACAGTTCCCTCTGGCCGTTTCCGGACACCCCGGCCAGGCCCAGGATCTCCCGCTCCCGCACCGTCAGGCTGAAGCTTTTCAGAGCCTGAAGGCCCTTGTCGTTCAGCACCGTGAGGCCCTCGATCTCGAGAACCGGCTCTCCTGCAGGAGTATCTTCTTTTTCTATCCTCTCCAGCAGATCCCGGCCTACCATGAAGTTGACCAGCTCCCGGGTATTCGTTTCTTCCCTCCTGCGCTCGGCCGCCACCTTCCCGCCCCGCAGAACCATGATGCGGTCCGATACGGCCATCACCTCCTTGAGCTTGTGGGAAATGAACACCACCGAGCGTCCCTGCCCCACGAGAATCTTCAAGGTCCTGAACAGCTCTTCGATCTCCGCAGGAGCCAGCACCGCGGTGGGCTCGTCCATGATCAGGATGTCCACGCCCCGGTACAGGGCCTTGAGGATTTCCACCTTCTGCTGCTCTCCCACCGACAGGGTCCAGACCCGGACGTCCGGATCGACGTGCAGGCCGAAGCGCCGCTGCAGCTCCAGGAGCCTCGCTCGGGCGAGCTTCAGGTCGAGAAAGACGCCTGCCCCCGACTTGACGGCGATGATGACGTTTTCCAGCACCGTCTGGCTGGGAACCAGGCTGAAGTGCTGGTGGATCATTCCGATCCCCTGAGCAATGGCGTCCCGGGGAGAGGTCAGGCTCACCTTCCGCCCCTTGATGAAGATCTCGCCCGAGTCGGCCGTGTAGTAGCCGAACAGGATATTCATCAGGGTGGTCTTGCCGGCCCCGTTCTCACCGAGCAGGGCGCAGATCTCGCCGGGATAGAGAACAAAATCGATGTTCTGATTGGCGATTACGTCGAGGAAGCGCTTGCTGATCGAGCGCATCTCCACGACCGGCTTCCTGTCGCTGCTCGACAAAGACCGCCTCCCTCCTGCCCGCCGCCCGGGAAGGTCCTGAAAAGGTGTAAAAAGGACCGGCGGATAAGCGCTCCGCCGGTCCGCTCGGATACCCGGCTCAGTCGGAGGTCGGCGGGTCTTCCACGATGGGGACCCGGAAGATGCCGTCGAGGATCTGCTGTTCGAGAGCCTCCACCTCGTCGATCACCGCCTGCGGCAGCTTATTCTCGAAGCCGTGAAAGGGCGCCAGGCGTGCGCCTCCCTTGGCCATCATCGACCATTCACCCAGGTCCTGGGCAACCCAGGCGTCTTTTTTCACCATCTCTATTGCGTACTCTATGGTTGGCCACATGTCCCATACCGGACCGGTTATGACCGTTTCCGGCGCCAAGGCATTCTGGTCGGACATGTTGCCGAAGGCCAGGACCCCCTTTTCCTTGCAGGCTTCGAACACCCCGAACCTTTCGGCGAAGATCAGGTCGGCCCCGGCCTCGATCTGGGCCAACGCCGCCTCCTTGGCCTTGGGGGGATCGAACCAGCTTCCGATATAGGCGATCTTGACTCTGACGTCGGAGTTTACGCTCTTCGCCCCCAGGATGAAGGCATTGGTCAGCCGGTTCACCTCCCCGATCGGGATCGCCGCCACGATGCCGAGGACGTTCGACTCCGTCAGCCTTCCGGCGATCACACCGCAGAGGTAGGCGGGCTCGTGGATCCAGTTGTCGAATACGCTGTAGTTCGGCGCCACCGGGCCGAACTCCGAGCCGAAGGCGAAGGCGATCTGCGGATAGTCTTTGGCCACCCGCCGCGAGGGCTCCTCTCCGGCTAGAAAGGCGTCGCCCACGATCAAGTCGAAGCCTCTCTCGGCATACTCCCGTACAACCTTCTCGAAGTCCGCGGCCGCGATCTTTTCCGCGAACTCATATTCAATGCCCATCTCATCCTTGGCTCGCAGACAGGCCTGATGGATCACACCATCCCAGGGCTCCTCAATGGCCGTTTGAAAAACCGCGGCCACCTGAAACGCTCCCTCCTCGGCTTCTCCTTCCTTTTTTCCGCCTCCGAAGGCCAGGGCGGCGGCCAGAAGAAGAACGATAACCATCCAGACTCCCCGTTTCATAGAACACCTCCTTGCTTCTCTCGAATCGATTCAACTTTAAGAATTATAGGCGAATAGAAAGCGGCGGTCAAATGCGCCGCCGCCAGGCGGAGGGCCGCATCTCCCCCTTGCCGGAATCGATTTTCTTGACCGGCAGCGCTGCCAGCCCCTACAATTGTAGACATGGAGGAGAACATGGAACTCAGGTACGTCGGCAAGTCCGTACAGCGGGTCGACGCGACGGCCAAGGTCACCGGCGCCGCGACCTACGTGGCGGATATCAAGCTGCCGCGGCTGCTGCACGCCAAAGTGCTGCGGGCCGGGCTGCCCCATGCCAGGATCCGCTCGCTCGACATCGACGAGGCGGAAAAGATGCCCGGGGTGATCAAGGTAGTGACCGGGCGGGAATGCAGGATCCTGTTCGGGACCTGTCTGTGGGACCAGCCGCCTCTGGCGGTGGAAAAGGTACGCCATGCCGGGGAGGCGGTGGCGGCCGTGCTGGCCGAGACGCCCCTGAAGGCGCAGGCCGCACTCAAGAAAATCAAGACGGACTACGAGCCTCTTCCCTTCGTTCTCGATCCCATCGAGGCGGCAGCCGGGGACGCTCCCCTCATCCATGAGCGAAACGGCGAGTACCGCCGGGTGGAGTACGTGGTCCATCCGGTCAAGGGCACCAACATCTTCCATCACTATTCCTTGCGCAACGGAGATACGGAGAAGGGCTTCAGCGAGGCGGAGGCGGTGGTCGAGGAACAGTTCGAGTTTCCCCTGAGCAGCCACTGCGCCATCGAGCCTCATGGCGCCGTATGCCGCTTCTCAGCCGACGGCAGCATCGAGATCTGGGCCAGTAACCAGGCCCCCTTCGTCTTGAGGGACGTGCTGGCGGACATGTTCGGGGTCCCGGCAGCCCGCGTGCGGGTGCACATCCCCTATCTGGGCGGCGGCTTCGGCGGAAAATCCGATATCTCGATAGAGCCCCTGACGGCTTACCTGGCCAGCCAGGTGCCTGGTTACGCCGTCAAGCTGGTGCTGTCCAGAAGAGAAGTGTTCACCAGCAGCCTGGTCGGCCGGGGGGCAAAGGGCAGGATGAAGATCGGAGCGCGAAAGGACGGGAGCTTCACCGCCCTGGAGGCCGAGATGTATTTCTCCGACGGGGCTTACGGCGACACGGGCTGGCCGGTTTGCACCGTAGCCGGCCACAACTGCACCGGTCCGTATCACTTTCCTCACGTCAAGAGCGATGTCTACGGGGTCTACACCAACTCCCCGCCCGTCGGGGCCATGCGCGGCTACGGGCACCCGGAGGGTCAGTTCATGGTCGGGCGCCTGATCGACATGCTGGCCCGCAGGCTGGGGCTCCCGGTCTGGGAAGTGATGCGGAAAAATTTCCTCAAAGAGGGCCGCCGAAACGCCCTGGGACAGACCATCACCAGGAGCGCCGGCGACCTGCAGCGCTGCCTGCAGGAGGTGCGAAGGGCGGTCTTCGGCGGCGAGAAGCCACAGGAGGACGAGCGCTACCTGTACGGCCGGGGTCTGGCGGCCATGATGAAGTCCCCCAAGATGGCCACCAACTCCTCCTCCGGCTGCCTGCTGTCGATCAACGCCGACGGCAGCGTATTCGTCAGCCTATCGGGCATCGAGATGGGGCAGGGCTGCCTGACCGTGTTCACCCAGATGGCGGCCGAAGCCCTCAAGGTGCCGGTCGATATGGTGCGCATGTACCGGGAGGTGGACACCCAGTTCAGTCCCTGGGACTGGCAGACCGTGGCCTCGATGCAGACCTACCGCGGGGGGCGCGCGATCCAGCAGGCCTGCCGGCGGGCCGTGGAGCAGCTCAAGGAGAACGCCGCCCAGGCGCTCGGCTGTCCGGTGGAGGAGATCGAGTACGACGGGGCCTGCTACCGGCGCGGGCAGCCTGGGAAAAAATTATCCATCGGCTCGCTGGCTCGAGGCTACATGCATGAAAACGGGCTGACCGTGGGCGTACCGGTGCACACCACCGGCAGCTACCGGGTGCAGGGGGTGACCGAGCCCGATCCGCAGACAGGGATGGGCAACGCCGCCGCTTCCTGGACCTTCGGCTGCCAGGCGGCGGAGCTGCGGGTGGAAAAAGCCACCGGCAGGGTGGAAGTGCTGCACTTCGCCTCGGCCTTCGATCCCGGCAGGGTAATCAATCCGGCGACCTGCCGGGGCCAGGTGGTCGGAGGGGTGGTGCAGGGTCTGGGTGCGACCCTGATGGAGAAGATCGTGTTCAAGGAGGACGGCACCATCAAGAACGCCAACTTCGGCCCCTACAAGCTCCCCCGCCTCAGGGACGCGCCCAAGAAACAGACGGTGGTTTTTATCGAGACGCCGAACCAGGAGGGCCCCTGGTCCGCCAAGCCTATCGCCGAGCACCCGATCGTGGCCGTGGCTCCGACCATCGCCAATGCCATTCGGGACGCCGTCGGCGTGGACTTCAACCGCCTGCCGATCACCGAGGCGGATATCCTGAAAGCACTGAAAGGGGGGAGCTGAGCATGCCCACGATCACGCTAACGGTCAACGGAAGCAGGCGTACTGTCGATATCGAGGAGGGGCGGGTAACGCTCCTCGATGTGCTGCGGGATAAGCTGGAGCTGACCGGCGCCAAGCTCGGCTGCGGAGTGGGCCAATGCGGGGCCTGCACGGTGATTCTGAACGGGGAAGCGGTGACCAGTTGCACAGTGCCGGCGCGGAAAGCCGACGGGGGCAACGTCCTGACCGTAGAAGGCCTTTCGGACGGCGTGACCCTGCATCCAATCCAGGAAGCCTTCATCGAGTGCGGGGCGGTGCAGTGCGGCTTCTGCACACCGGGTCTGATCATGCGCACCTACGCCCTGCTCAGCGAGAAGCCTCAGGCCTCGGAGGAGGAAATCATCGAGGCCCTCAACCGGCACCTGTGCCGCTGTACCGGCTACGAAAGCATCCTGGAGGCGGTGAAGTCGGCCCAGGGGAAGATGGCGCGTCTGCAGGAGGCTCGTTAATAACCCGTACGCTCTACTCGCCGACGTCGGCGATCAGGCTCCTCAGATACTTGATCTTCTTTTCGCAGACCCGGGCGAAGCTGCCCGGCAGTCGGGAAGCGGCGATGCGCTCGTCGGTCCACAACCACTTGAAGCGGGTGTAAAGCGTGCCGTACTCCTCCATGCTCAAGCCCTGCCAGTACGGCTCCTTGTTCTCCCGCAGCACGGCGGGGCCGCCTTCCTCCAGGCTCTCTATGTCCCGGAAGTACGGGTCCAGAGGCAGGCGGGCGTTGTACTCCTCCCAGATCGACAGCTCCTTTTCCCTGGCCGTTTTTAGCTGCTTCTCCCAGAACTCCAGAATGTCCCTGACGTGGTTCACCGGCTCGAAGCCCTTCTTCCCGCCGTCGTAGATGGCGCAGCCCTCCAGCCCTATGATAACCCGGTCGAACTGGGAGTGCTCGAACTCGGGACTCAGCAGGGCGCCGAGCTTGTAGCTCTTCAGCAGGTCGGTGTCGTAGAGGAAATTGTCCAGGGGCGTATTCCTGGTAGCCAGGGCGAAGCGGCCTTCCAAGTACACCAGGATCGTCTTCCCGTATTCCGGGAAGCTCTCCTTGAATCTCCTGTGCCATCTGGCCAGCACCTTCTCCGCTTCGCTGCAGCCGATGGTGATGAAGATGAAATTCTTCAGCCGGTAACCGTGGGAGAGCAGATAGTTGTTGATGTACTCGATGCCGTGGTCCAGCGAAACCCCGGAGGCCACGATATCGGCGCTGTAGATGGTGGCCTGGTCCGGGATCAGGAACTTGCGGTAGCTGTCCTCGCTGACTTCGTACCTGCCTTCTTTGAGGACCCGCTGGCTGGAAACGTAGGAACTGGAGTGCCACTTGTAGCCGAAGGCCTTGCGCAGGGCGTCGCGCACCTTGAAGTTCAAGCCGCCCCGCAGGATGTGGTACACGTTCACCGACTTCGAGCTCAGCGAGCTGATCCGTTCCAGGATGTTGATGCCTTTCAAGGCGTTGGTCACCCCATTTTGCATCAGGTTGGTGAAGTCGCAGTTGATGATCTCCGGGTAGTTCATCAGGTCCCTGGTATCGCGGGTGGACACGGTGTAGCGCTTTAAATCCTTCTCCCGCTCCGATCCTTCGATCCGGTAGACCGCGACCGCCTCGTCCTTGAACTTCCTGACCAGCCTATCCTGCGGCATTGCCCCTCTCCCGATCTCCGGCGGCCAGGATCTTCACCGCCTCGATAGCCGTCTCGATAGCCTCCTCGATTCCCGCCTTGGCCACGATCGGCTCGTCCTTGTAGGTGAGCCCGATGACGGCCAGAACCTCTCCGGCGCGGGCCTTTTTGATGGTGGAGATTACGAACAAAGCGGCAGCCTCCATGGAGGTGGACAGCACTCCCGCCCTCCTCCAGACCTGCCAGCGCTCTCTGACCCGTTCGGCCAGCGGAAGGTCGGCGGAGCCTTCGGTGTAGAAGGCGTCCTTGGTATGACCGATGCCGACATGGTGGCGGAACCCCAGCAGCCCGGCCGCCTGCACCAGGGCCGCGGTCACCTCGATGTCCGCGACCGCCGGATACTCCAGGGGCACGTACTGCCGGGTCGTTCCCTCTTCCCTGACCGTGGCGCTGCTTATCACCAGGTCTCCGACCTCGATCCCGGGCTGCAGGCCTCCGGCGGTGCCGACGCGGATGAAGGTGTCGGCTCCGCAGGCGATCAGCTCCTCGATGCAGATAGCGGTCGAAGGACAGCCGATCCCGGTCGAGGTGGCCGATATCCTTATCCCATCAACCGTTCCGGTGAAGGTACGGTATTCCCGGTTGAAGGCCATTTCCCGGGCCTCATCGAACCGTGAGGCGATCTTGGCAGCTCTTGCGGGATCTCCGGGCAGCAGCACGTAACGCCCTACCTCGCCCTTACTGAGCTGAATGTGATACTGCCGCTGTTCGGTCATTACGCCCCCTGCCCTCCTTATAGCACGGGAGGCGGACTGAGGGAAAGGGCAGAAATCTAGATTGCGATGTTCAGCCTCTGGAGTTCAGTAACTGAACTCCAGACCGATCATGGTATTGTAAATGGGCGATCCCCACGGGCTGTCCGACAACTCGAAACCGGAAAACGTTGCATTCAGGGTAAACAGGGTAAGATCCAAACCGATACCTGCGCTGGGGAGGCACTGGTATAATCCGAAGCGGATCGAGAGGATCTCCAGCAGCTTGAACTCGCAGCCGAAGGCTATATGAAGCAAAGGGTGGATCGCCGTCGAAGGCCACACAGCAAAATCCAGGATATCCCGGTAATCCAGCATCAGTATGAAATCCTGAAAGTTTCGGTTCAGCTGGCCGAGCTGTGGTTTCCAGGCCACGCCGAATGACAGATCCACGGCATAGAAGGTATAGACAGCAGAGGAGGCGTTGCCGTTTAGAAAATCCTGGAAAGTCGTGTAGCCCTTGTGCTTACCGAACGCGCCATTGCGGGCCACCAATCCGAAGTAGAGGGTCTTCTTGTAGGAGTACAGCATTCCCAGGTCGATGCCCAGGCCCGTCACCCGCTCGACGCTTCCGTCTCGATAGCCGTTCAGATTCGAAATTTCCACATAGGAGGAGAGAACTTCACGGATGCTTTTCGTGGTGAAGGACCGGGTCGTTATGAATCCCTTCGCCGACAATCCCAGGTCTAGTGAGCTTTCGCTGTCTTGCGGAAACGGGATGCGAAAGGCATACCCGCCGGCCAGTATGAGGTTTTCATCGATAGCTGTATCTGTGCCTCCATAGACGCCGTAGCGAATGCTCAAAGTGTTGAAGATGCCAAACCCGAAGCCCTTACCCACATATCCAAAGGATATGGGCCCGAGAAGCTGAAGAGCAGCATAAGAGGAGGGAGAGGGTTCCAGGGCTTTGCCGCCGGGCGGGGTATAGACACTCACCGTAACTTCCGCGGCGCAGAATTGCGGCTCTACCGAACGGAAGCCGGCGGGATTGCTGAAGAGTGTGACGGGATCGTCTGCCAGCGCGCTATGAAGCCCGCCGATCGCGGCCGCCCTCGCGGACAGGATTTCCGGGCTGTTCGTGTAGGGGTTTTCTCGTGCCATGAGAGGGAAACAAAAGAACGAATGAACAACCATCACCAGAAGAGTTGGAAGTTTCCGGTTCATTACAGACCTCCTGACCCGGAAGATCGACACGATCTCCTTACCCCATCCTATTTGAACTATCGGTATGACATGAGCAATATGTTGATCGC
>CAYMEK010000001.1:0-135057 GCA_964389305.1 uncultured Spirochaetaceae bacterium | reverse complement strand
CTATATTGGTAATCGTGTTTGAGTGCCCGCCTCAAACACTGGGGCATTAGAAAATGGGTAGAAAGGTAAGTCTTGCTGCGTTCATCCTCCTGCTCCTCCTTCTGCCGGGCTGGCGAACCAGCGGCCTGGAGGTCGATGTCCTGTTCGACCTCGGCAATCTCGGCTTCAAGACGGACAGAGACAGCGGCGACACCGGGTATTCCGGGAAGGAGTTTTTCTGGGGAGGTTCGCTTTATTTCACTCAAAGTCTCTCCGACAACATCACTCTAAAATGCGGGCTTTATCGAGATGGTATTCTACGGAACACCGTGGATGCCTCGCTTTACTACGACCTGGATTTCTTGACTCTCGGGGTGGGAACCTTCAACGGCGTCTTCAATTCCACCAAAACAATCTTAAAGCCGGGTATCTCTACCAGCATGCTGTTCGGGATCCCCGGTGTAGTTTTCATAAGCCTGCAGACCGGCAGCTCCATCGGAGGTCAGTTGATCGAGGCCGGCGACTACTTCCAGGAGAAAACAGATATAGCGTTCGGATTCTACGTGCACAACGCCATCTGCTCGCTCGGCATCCAGTCGAAGAAGTACATCGAAAAGAAGACCGACCTGGAGATCGTGGATAGTCTTCTCGACTATTTCTTCAAGACCGACATTTATCAAAAAAACCAGCCTTACCGTCTGACCCTGACCTTTTCTTACCAGAGTCTTTCAAAGAGGTTCAACGACGATATTACCGACCCGGTACATACTCTGAACTCCTTGATTCTGGGTACGGAGCTGAGCGTCAATCTGACGAGCTACCTGTCGATCCGTCTCAACGCGGAGAGCAGTATCTACACCTTCGGCCGGGATGAGCTGTCCGGAGTGTCCAGCCTCATCTCCGACGCCTACCTCTTCCGGGCTCATGCAGGATTTGCTATCGACTTCGCAAAGCTGAAAGAGAAGAGGCAGGCCTTTCCCCGCTGAAACTCGATCCAATTCTCTACCTGGACGCGAGGATCAATACATATTGACGTGATGCCTGCGATATCACAAAATGGTGGGGCAAAAGCAGCCTGTTTCGGCGGCACTTTTGACATCCGAACTTCCTCCCATCTTGCCGCCGCACCCGCGGGAAACGGCGGCCGAAAGAAAAAAACGGTCCGACAACAGAGGAAATGAATAACAACGGCAGTCACTTAGCAGGTCTCGAAGACAACAGCATTTTCATCATACGCGAAGCCTACAGCAGGTTCAGAAGGATCGCGTTACTCTGGTCGATCGGCAAGGATTCCACTACACTTCTATGGTTGATCAGAAAGGCCTTCTTTGGCAGGATCCCTTTTCCGGTGATTCACATCGATACGAGCTATAAATTCAGAGAAATATACGACTTTCGAGATAAACAAGCCAAGGAGTGGGATTTGGACCTGATCGTGGTTCAAAACAGGGCAGCGCTGGAGAGAGGAATGAGACCCGAACGCGGACAGTTCGACTGCTGCATGGAACTGAAAACGAATGCTCTGCGAATGGCCATAGCGGAACATGGATTCAAGGCGTTGTACCTGGCGATCAGAAGGGACGAGCATGGGATAAGAGCGAAAGAGAGATTCTTCAGCCCTAGAGATGACGATTTCAAATGGAATTACCGCAACCAGCCGCCGGAGCTTTGGGATCAATACAAGACTCGCGCAGCAAAAGAACAACATTTGCGGGTGCATCCCCTGTTGGGATGGCGAGAAATCGACGTCTGGGAATACATAAGAAAAGAAAATATACCAATCGTGTCCCTTTATTTCGCCAGGAGCGGGAAACGCTACCGCAGCATAGGCTGCCAAACCTGCTGCAACCCCGTCGACTCGGGTGCCGATACAATTGACGCTGTGATCGAAGAATTGAGGACCTCGAAAACATCCGAAAGAAGCGGCCGGTCTCAGGACAAGGAATCCGCCTACACGATGCAGAAGCTGAGGTCCCTGGGCTATATGTGAGGAACCTGTTTTGGGGGCCATGGAAGTACATGACGGTAAATCCACCGTCAACCTGGTTATTGTCGGGCACGTCGACCACGGCAAATCCACTCTAATAGGGAGACTGCTCTTTGAGACCGATTCCCTTTCCTCGGATAGAATTGAAGAGGTAAAGGGAATCTCCAGGGAGTCGGGGAAAGAGATCGAATTTGCCCATCTTTTGGATCATTTGGAAGAAGAGCGGAGCCAGGGAACTACAATTGATACAACCGAGGTTTTCTTCAACACGGAGAAAATGAACTATACGATAATCGATGCCCCCGGTCATGTCGAGTTCGTGAGGAATATGATTACCGGTGCCTCTCACGCGGAGGCCGCTGTGTTGGTGGTGGATGCCGCTGTTGGGGTGAGGGAACAGACAAAGCGACACGCCAATATATTATCGTTGCTAGGCATCGATCAAACAATAGTGGTTTTGAACAAGATGGATCTTGTCCATTTCGAAGAAAAGAGGTTCGAAGAGCGCAAGCGCGCCGTCGGAATGTTTCTCGCTTCGATTAAGATAGATCCAGTGTGCTATATTCCTGTTTGTGCCGTCGGGGGAGATAACATTGCAGGGAAGTCGCAAAACATGATCTGGTACGGCGGGCCGACCCTCCTGGATAGCCTCGATGCTCTGAAAGAAAGGCCATCCGCCGCGGACAATCCGCTCATTTTTCCCGTGCAGGATGTCTACGAACTCCACGGCGGCAGAATCGCCGTCGGGCGGGTGGAAGCCGGAACTCTGCGTCGAGGTGCGGCGATAAAAATCCTGCCCGGGGGGCAGACAACCGAGGTTCTCTCCGTGCAGAGATATCCGCAGACAATTGACGCGGCCGTGGCGGGGCAGTGCGCCGGCATAACAACGGCGGATGCCCTTTCTCTAAGGCGCGGCGAGGTGATATGCACTCCGGGCTGCGAGCCGAGTCTGAGCAATGAATTCGAAGCGAAAATCATCTGGCTGTCTGAACACAGATTCGACAAGAGGCAACCCCTGGTACTGAGATGTGCGACTCAGGAAACAACCTGTACACTGGAGAGAATAAAAAGGCGAATCGACTCTTCAACCCTGGAGCTGATCGGGGAAAACGCCGACATCCTCCAAAACACCGAAGTGGCAGAGGTGATCATCAAGACCGATAAACCTATCTGTATCGAATCCTGCAGCCGGGTCCGGGAGCTGGGCCGTTTCGTGCTTCTCGAGGGGGACGATACCTGCGCTGGGGGCATTATAACCCAAGGAAGCCGGCTCCGGTGAAAAGAAAAAGGAAAACGGTTTTCGTCGGTCTTGATGGCGTGCCCTTTGAAATGATCAAGGAGTTTTCAGAGGCGGGCCTGATGTCGAACGTGGGGAGGGTGATCGATCGCGGCATATTCAAAAAGATGAGCTCGTCGATCCCCGAAGTCTCCTCGGTAGCCTGGTCATCAATAATTACGGGGAAAAACCCGGGCCGGCACGGTGTGTTCGGATTTACGGACCTGCATCCCAATACCTATACCTTGAGGTTTCCCAATTACAGCGATCTGCGGGAACCGCCGTTCTGGGATACGAAGGCGTTCAGATCGGTCATAATGAATGTACCGTCGACCTACCCTGCCAGGGCGATGAACGGCGTTCATATATCCGGATTTGTATCCGTAGATTTTGGAAAAAGCGTTTATCCGCCATCCCTCGTTTCGACCCTGACAGAGCTCGATTATCGGGTGGATGTGGACGCCGCCAGGGCGCACCGATCCTTCGAGTTGTTTCTTGCCGATCTGGACAGAACTCTCGAGGCCAGAATACGAACATACCATTACCTTTGGGAAACCGAAGACTGGCGGCTGTTCATGCTGGTGTTCACCGGCACCGACAGGCTGATGCACTTCCTGTGGGATGCCCATGAAGACGTCGATCACCGACACCATGGAGACTTCGAAAAGCACTTTCGGAGAATCGATGAGATCATCGGCGAGATAGAGGGTGCTCTCGGTGATGAGGATCTGTTGGTCATCGCCTCGGATCACGGCTTCGAGAAGCTGGAGGTGGATGTATATATCAGCTATGCTTTAAAGGAAGCAGGATTTCTGCAGTTCAAGGAGCATAAAGAAGCGGCGCTTGGCAACATCGATTCTTCCACAAAGGCTTTTACCTTGGATCCCGCTAGAGTTTATGTGCATCTGAAAGGGAAATACCCCTACGGCGCGGTACAAAACAACGACCGGAGCAAGGTATTGGACGATCTGGTATCTTTTTTTAAGTCGCTTGAAATAGACGGCAAAAAGGTAATCGGCAGCATGTTCCGCAAAGAAGAGATATATTCGGGGCCCTTCATGGAACAAGCGCCCGATCTGGTCCTGAGCGGCGGCTCGGGAGTAAACTTGAAGGCGAACCCGAAGGCCGTAACCCTGTCCGGCAGGGGGATTTTCACAGGGAAACACACGGCGGACAATGCGTTTTTGTTGGCCGCCGGCGCGATTGAGGCGGGCGATATTCCCGACAAGCCTTCTATATTCGATGTACGAAGCATCATGGAGAAGAATCTACGGGCATAGGAGGAAACATCATGCACAATGCCGAATGCACCTGCTGGAACTGCCCGGCGATAGGTCTTGCCGGAAAGGTGGACTTTCGCTCCTGCGGACAATCCACCGTAAATTTCGAAAAAGAGCCGGATTCCAGCCAGGAAACGCATATGATGGCGGAGTGCAAACGGCGGCCGAAGTTGGGCCTGTACGATCCGCAGGGAATCACCTTCCAGCAGTGCCCGGAGTGGGAGAAAACACCGTACGGATTGCTTTTGAAAAACATGCGGGTGATGATACTGGGCATCGACGGCTATCTTGGCTGGACCCTCGCCCTGTGGCTGAGCAGCCTCGGCTGCCAGGTGAGCGGAGTGGACAACTACAACCGCAGGAACTGGGTCAGAGAGAGGGGCGCTCACACGGCGGTTCCCATTGCAACGATGACCGATCGGCTGCACGCGGCCAGTGAAGTACTGGGGGTCAACATCAACTTCCGGCAGATGGATGTGCTTACCGAGAGAACCCGGTTGAAAGAGTTCATCGAAGAGGAAAAGCCAGAGGCGATCGTTCACTATGCGGAAAACCCCTCGGCTCCTTTCAGCATGATCGACGTCGAGCACGCCATCACGGTGCAGGGGAACAACGTGCTGGGAACCCTGGCATTGCTTTTTTCGATGCGGGACACGGTTCCCGAGAGCTCGCTTCTCAAACTCGGGACAATGGGGGAATACGGCACCCCGCTGACCGGACGGCCGCTGTTCGAAGGGATCTTTCCGGCCGATGCGGTGCTGCAGTGGGACGATCGGGAATGGAGCCTTGGAGGCGAGCTCACCCCTCGCGATCCCGGTTCTTTCTATCACTGCTCAAAAGTGCAGGATACATTCAACGTGTATGAGGCCTGCAAGTACTGGTGGTTGAGGTCCTACGACATCATGCAGGGCGTCATTTTCGGCGTCCATACAGAGCAGCTGGCGGCCGATCCCAGGCTTCGCACCCGCCTCGACATCGACGAATGGTTCGGGACCATCATCAACCGTTTCGTAGCCCAGGCTGTTGTGGGGATTCCTCTGACCCTGTACGGAGCAGGGGAGCAGGTCAGGGGCTTTATAGCATTGCGGGATGCCATGGAATGCATGACCCGGCTGATCGCCTCTCCGCCCGAGCCGGGCCAGTACGCCGTGGTAAACCAGATCTCCGGTGTTCACAGCGCTAGAAAGCTGGCCTACATTGTGGCAAGCATCGGCAGAGAATACTTCGATCTTCCTGTTCAGCTCCAAAGGGTGGAGAATCCCAGGGTCGAAGCGGACCGGCATCCTTTTGAGGCCATCTACGAAAATCTCCCCCAAAAGTACGCATTCGAGCCCCGGGTGAGCGTCGAAGATGAAGTTCATAGAATGTTCAGGCTTCTCACCGAGCCGCAAATACGCAAACGGATTGAAGAGAAAAAGCACCTGATTGTACCCAGCACCTGGTGGTCCGGGCAAAAGAGAAAAGTAGAAAGGTTGGAGTTGATCGAGCTGGAACGGGAAATCCGTGAGCATGAAACGAGGGCTGGTATTTACCGACGCTAATTTCGAAGAAGAAGTTCTCTTATCGAGGATCCCCGTGCTCGTGGAGTTCTGGGGCTCGTGGTGTACGGCCTGCAAAATGACCGAGCCGGTAATCGACGAACTGGCCGACGAGCTCGACGGGGCAATAAGAGTCGGAAAGTTGAACGTGGATCAGAACCCCCGCATAGGGTTGCTCTGCGAGATAACCGGAGTGCCGACATTCATCCTCTTCAAGAATGGATCTGCCGCGCGCAAGCTGATCGGAGCTCGATCCAAGAAGCAGCTCCTGGCTTTGATCGAAAGTTCCGAAACCGGGGTCGACAGCTATTAGTGAAGGCGATCAAGGTCTTTCTTACGGGAGGAGTGGGCTTCATCGGAGCGAATCTCGTCAAATACCTCCTGGACAAAGGCGGATATGCGATCACTGTATTCGACAATCTCTCCGCGGTGTCAAAAGAGAATCTGGATCATGCTGTGCGGGATTCGAAGCAGAACGGCAAGATCGACTTTGTCGAAGGAGATATCCAGGATTATGAGGCGCTCGAGGCGTCCATGAGGGGCAACGAAGTCGTAATTCATCTCGCCGCCCATCCAGGAGTAGTACAGTCCATCGAGAACCCAAATCAATGCTTTGCTGTAAATTCCGTCGGCACTTTCAATGCGATTGAAGCCTCTCGGGCAAGTGGAATTGACACCTTTGTATTTGCCTCATCGAACGCTTCGGTGGGAGAGCAAACTCCGCCAATACACGAAGAAATGGTGCCGCTTCCTATGTCGCCGTATGGCGCCAGTAAACTTCATGGAGAGGCCTTATGCTCTGCGTATTTCCTTTCCTATGGAATAAAGGCCATAGCATTGCGGTTTTCCAACGTTTATGGGCTCTATTCAAACCACAAGGACTCGGTTATCGCCAGATTCATCAAGAGGGCTAAGCTGGGCGAACCACTGGAGGTATACGGCGACGGCACGCAGACCCGGGATTTCGTTCACGTACTGGATATCTGTCAGGCTATCGAGCTTGCGCTGAACTTTGAAGTACCGCCTTCAATCAACAGTCTGGTTTTTCAAATCGGATCGGGAATTGAAACGAGGGTAATTGATGTTGCCAACATCCTAACGGAATGTTGTGGTAATGATGGTCACGATTATGTGAGAATATTATTTAGCAGTCTGAGAAACGGAGAGATTCAGAGAAGCGTTTCAGATATTTCCAAGTCTGAAGATTCGTTGGGATTCAAGCCAGGAACAAGACTTCGAGAAGAATTGAGAAGTCTATGTGAGGATTGGAGGTAGCATCCATAACGCGTGAGGCGGCCTAACGCTTAATGAAAGAAGCCGAGATGTCAGATACGTTAGAAAGATTGATCCGCAAGCAGATTGTCCTCATTACCGGCGGGACGGGATCTTTTGGAAACGCTGTCAGCGCTAGATTGTTGGAGACAGGAATCGGGGAAGTAAGGATTTTCAGCAGAGACGAAAAAAAACAGGATGAGATGAGGAGGCTATTCAACGACAGCAGAGTCAAGTTCTTTCTAGGTGATGTAAGAGATATGGCAAGTCTGGACTATGCGATGCGAGACGTGAACTTCGTATTTCACGCGGCCGCGCTGAAGCAGGTGCCTTCCTGTGAGTTTTACCCTCTTGAAGCGGTGAGAACCAATGTGCTTGGAACCTCGAATGTGATCGATTCAGCGCTTCGAAACCGGATCAGGAAAATTGTCATTCTGAGCACTGACAAGGCCGTTTACCCAATCAATGCGATGGGGTTGACTAAAGCCTTAGCTGAAAAAGTGATGGTCGCGAAATCACGGATGTTGAAAGAGAGAAATCAGACGGTAGTATGTGGAACGCGTTACGGCAATGTCATCGCGACACGTGGATCGGTAATCCCGCTTTTCATCAGCCAAATCAAGAGCAATAAGCCGATAACCGTAACAGATCCCGAAATGACGCGATTTATGATGTCTCTTGAAGAATCTGTGAACCTCGTGCTTTTCGCCTTCCAAGATGGCAATCAGGGGGATCTGCTCGTCCAAAAAGCGCCTGCCGCGACCATCGGGACACTCGTGAACGCCCTCAAGAAGATATTCTCCGCGAATAACGAAACAAGAATAATTGGCACAAGGCATGGGGAAAAAAAGCATGAGACGCTGTTAACCCGCGAAGAATTTGTTCGGGCTGAAGACCTTGGCGATTGTTATCGAGTACGCGCAGACGCAAGAGACATGAATTACGAGCAATTCTTCGATGAAGGGCAGAATCGCATCTCGTCCGAGCAGGACTATACATCGTTCAACGCTAGACGTCTGGATGAGAAGGCTCTCACCGAATTGCTGCTGACAATACCACTCATCCAGCGGGAGTTGAGGCGTGGCAGTTGAAAAGAAATGCGTTCTGGTAACTGGATCCGACGGTTTCATCGGAAAGAATCTCTGCGTTGCTTTGGACAGAATTGAGAATGTCGAGCTTTTCACATATGACATAAATATGGATGAACGCTATCTTGTGTATTCTATTAAGCAAGCGGACATTGTTTTTCAACTAGCTGGTATCAGCAGACCGGAAGATGAGCGTGAGTTTGCGGGCAATATTGCTTCTGCCGAGCGTGTCGTATCTTTACTCCAGCAACACAACAGAAGAGTGCCGCTGGTCTTCTCTTCCTCAATTCAGGCGGATCTGGACAATGCTTACGGAATGAGCAAGCAAGCGGCCGAAAGGGTGTTGATCGAGTTTTCGCGGAAACAGGGATCTCCTCTATACATATACCGCCTGAGTAATGTATTTGGGAAATGGTCGAAGCCAAACTATAATTCCGTAGTCGCAACTTTCTGCTACAACATCGCGAGAGGAAAAAAAATCAATGTTGTAGATTCGGACAAGACCATCGATTTCGTGTATATAGATGATGTCGTTAACGAGTTTGTAAAACTTGCTATGAGAGATCGTCATGGAGACAACGATATCTTTCACTCAATAAGCAAGACGTACTCGATCACGATTGGAGAACTCGCTGCAACCTTACACAGATTCAGAGAGGACTCATTGTCGAGAGTTGTTCCTGATCTCTTGGATCCGATTACACACTATCTGTACGCGACGTATTTGTCATACTGTCCTGAAGAAGAGCTAATCGAAACGCCTGATCTCAAGGAGGACAGTCGGGGTATGCTATTGGAGTTTGTAAAGTCGTTAAACGCCGGCCAAGTATTTGTCTCCAAGACGCGGCGAGGCGTTACGCGTGGGAATCACTATCATGATACCAAAGTCGAAAAGATTTGTGTAATCCAAGGAAGGGCGTGCATCGAGCTAAGGAGTCTCCAGAACGACCACAAACTGGTCTACAAACTGTCAGGAGACGACGTGAAGTTTCTTAATATACCGCCAGGATTTGTGCATGTTATTACAAACACCGGCGACGAGGAACTAATCGCGCTCTTTTGGGCTAGCGAGATCTTCAAGGCGGAGAAACCGGACACTCACAATGAGCAGTTGTAGAGCACATGCATAATATGATGAAAATAATGACTGTTGTTGGAACGCGCCCTGAGATAATCAGACTGTCTGAAGTGATTCAAAAATGCGATCGGTATTTCAACAACATCCTAGTCCATACCGGCCAGAACTGGGACTATACACTTAATCAGATATTTTTCAATGAGATGGGAATCCGCAAACCAGATTATCGCTTAAACTGTGCCGGCGGGCATCTAGGTGAGACGATCGGGAACATTATTGCCAGGACCTATGAGTTGATGCTTAAGGAGCAGCCCAGCGCCCTTCTCATTCTTGGGGATACCAACAGCACCCTGTGCGCACTCGGCGCCAAAAGGCTTAAGATTCCCATCTTTCATATGGAAGCAGGAAACAGGTGTTTTGACTTGAATGTGCCTGAAGAGATCAACAGAAAAATGATCGACCATATTAGTGACGTGAATCTTGCCTACACCGAGCATGGTCGGAGATACCTGATAGCCGAGGGATTCCGAAAGGATCATATCATAGTCACAGGATCTCCACTCAAGGAGGTGCTGGTAAAATCGGCGGACAAGATCAATCAAAGCACTGTTCTCACGAAGCTCAATCTCTGCAGCGATCAATTCTTTGTAGTAAGTGTCCACCGCGAAGAAAACGTTGACGGTAGGAATAGCTTGGCAGAAATCGCAGATACGATCAATTCAGTGGTGGAGGAATTCGATCTTCCGCTAGTTTTCTCGACGCACCCACGAACGCATAAGGCAATAGCGGAAAATAACGTAGTGTTCAATGACAGGGTAAGGATCATGGAACCCGTAGGATTCTACGATTACAACAAGCTGCAGTCCCGGGCGTTCTGTGCGTTGTCCGACAGCGGCACACTTAGCGAAGAGTCAGCGATTCTTGGTTTTCCTGCTGTGTTACTGCGGACTAGTACTGAGCGGCCTGAAGCGGTGGACAAGGGCACCATCGTCGTTGCAGGGTTGAAAAAAGAAAGCGTGATCAGCGCTATACGATTAGCCAGGGAATTGCTGCCCACCACAAAGAAGGACATTCCCTACGATTACCGGGATGACAACGTATCCGACAAAGTAGTTAAGATAATTCTAGGGTACTACGATCGAGTAAACAGGTTCATCTGGCACAAGGACTAGCTCTACTGTTTCCACAACAGCGTCGGTTAGGTGTATTCAGCTTGTGTTGTGGTCGAACCTTCGGAATCAAAGTCGAAACAGAAATCTAAGTCGAAATACAGCCTTCAAAGAGATCTGCATTTTGAACAAAAAACCTCATAACGTTACTGTGTTTCAACGCGTTATGGCGAATTTCAGATGGTCCTTTATCAACGCGGTGATAGGTAGTGCCGCGTCCTTCATCGCCAATATCTACCTAGCCCGAAAACTGGGCATATCGAACTTCGGTCTCTTTACATTTGCACAGACCATAGTTTTCTATATCTGGATAGCGGTAGAGCTTGGCACAACGATGTACGGAACAAGGGAGATTGCGAAGGACAAGACAAGCGCTGCAAAAATTATGAATCCCCTTCTTACTTGGAGGATTACTGCAGGACTTACAACGTTTATACTCTATATTATAATCCTTTATATCACGAAAATGCCACTTACAGAGAAGGTTGTATTAGCGGGAGCCGGGCTCTATCTTTTAACATTTGCCAGTTATACTGACTGGGTTGTGAAGGGTCTTGAAAAGTTCCAGTATCTTGCTCTTGGTAGCCTCGCAGCCTCGCTAGTGTACCTAATCGGCGTCTTGTTGTTGGTGAGGAGCGGCCGAAACGTCATAGCTGCTTCCTTTGCTTGGTCCCTGTCATACTTATTTGGTAGTGTTTCTCTGCTTTATCTTGTTTACAGGAAACTGGGCATAAGGTACAAAGTGGAAGTAGGCCTGAAAATCTGGTTCCACCACTTAAAAGAATCTTTGTATTTTGCAGTCTCCGCGAGCCTTATGGTCTTCTACCGCTACCTTCCTGTACTTTTTCTGAAGATCTTCTTTTCAAGCTATGAAGTAGGTCTTTTTTCGGCAGCAAACAGGGTAGTCACAACGGCAAATACCATGGGTTCAATAGTCTCGATGGCTTTTTACCCTGTCTTCTCAGATTTTTTTACCAGAGACAAAGATAGATTTCGTAAAATACACAAGTTGTTTCAGGGAATCATGCTTGCCGTAGGACTTCTATTTGCTTTTGTTGGGATGACCTTTGGAAAGACCATAATTAAACTACTTTTCGGAGAGCAGTACCTTGGCACTATTGAAATTTTCAGAACTATGGTCTGGTTGATTCCTCTTTTATTCCTCAGATATACCTATGGGTCTGTACTTCTAGCTACTGGATTCCAGAGAAAACATATAATAGCAACAAGCACGGGGGCAGTATTTATGATAGTCATAGCTTTCCTTATAATACCAGGGCACGGTGCAATCGGTGCAGCGTGGACGATCCTTGGAGCGGAAACAATTATGATCGTTTCAATGTCTTTTATATCTCGCTTCGCTTTCAACAAAAGAGAAGAGTTGAATCATGACTGAATGTATCCTCTAAGATGCAGTGTTTTTTATATATTGTCTAATATTATCTTATACAACTTCTGTTGACTTTAGGGGACTGGTAAATGAGAGTTTTGCTCTATATCTATTTGTTTTCATTACTTTTACCGATCGACTTGTTTCCGGTATGGGGTTATTACCTTGGTGGTTCTGACCTAATGTTTGTTGTTGTTCTTTACTTCTATGTAATTAAATCTCTGAAAAATAGAGGAAATGCAACAACCTTTAATATAGTTAAAAGCACACTTAATATACCGATATGTACCATGATAGCATTGTCAATTATTTCTTTTGTCGTGAATCTTTCAAGGATTGACATTCATAATTCACTTACTACCTTTATAAAATGGATTACGTCATGGCTTCTGTTCTTCATAGTCAGCGAAAGTTTCCCAAATACACTGGAAAAGGAATTGTCAAGACTCAAGAAGATTATCTTAGTAATATCATTTCTTCTATCTTTACTTTCGTTTATTAACACTATCTTCCCGCTTGAAACTGCAAAGATATTCAGATCGATTTTTTCAGAAGAAAAGCTTGCAGAGTTTAGTGAAAAAGGAGTTAAAAGATATTATATACCTCTATGGGGACCGAACAGATTTGCTGCATTTATGATCCTTCCGTTCTATATTTCATTGTCTTCCTTATTGGTTGAAAAAGATGGAAAAGTGAAAAAATCATTCTATATAGCCCTGGTCGTTCTTTTTGGTTCGTTACTTGTCTTGACATATTCCAGAAGTGCGGCAGGTTCACTAATGATAGGTTTTACAGTGATAATTTATTTCATAAGGCCACCAAGGAAATTTGTTTTTATCACGGGAGTAGTAGCCATATTCCTCTTTCTTTACTTCTCTGATGTGCCATTATTACTCCCTTACATAGAGGGAAGAACAAATGTATCGTATGCACCTGTCGATTTCTATGGCAGTAGAATTCAGTCTTATATGTATAGTAATATATACGGGAGATTTTATATCTTCGGTCTAGCTTTCAGACAGTTCCTTCAAAGTCCTTTATTCGGAAAAGGTTTCGGAGCTATCCTGAAAGGGGACATAGTAGATTTTGGTCATGCTCATAACGCTTACCTCACCGTCCTCCACAATTTTGGTATATTTGTATTTGCAGCTTTTGTCCTAATTCTTATACGTATAAGAAAGATAATTAGTCTAAAAATTGAGGAAACGAAAAATATTAGTAGAGTAAAGAGTTTGCTTATCGCCTGTTATGCATGGTTTTTTTCTTTGTTAACGATGTCGATTTTTGAATCGGTACTGTCTAATTTCCCCTTTATAATTGCTCTACTTATGTTCATTATTGGTATAATACAAAACATTTCACCGGAGGAAGAATTAAGAAGCAATAGTCAGAGTATAGACGCAGACAGAAACGATAAAAAAAAGGGGGTTGAATAAGATAATTGAAGTAATTTTGGTTTATAGTATTGTCAACTAAAATGGAATGTCAGGATTAGATTTTCTGTAAATTTTTTGAGCATTATGCCTTTTATAGTTCTGTTTTTTCTAACGGTTTCATGCATATAATCATGCATATAATAATGAATGCAAACAAGGAAAATATGTGCCAGCAATAAAGAATGGACATTTTTGAAAGTTAAATTAGCGTTAAACATTGAAATAGGATTGAATCAATGACAATCCAGGTATCAAAATTGTTTTGGCGACCCATATTGAGTGTCATAATGAGGTAAATATTTGAAAAACATTATTTTTCTATTAATTGACTGCTTAAGAGAAGATAAACTAGAAAGTATTGCGAAACAACTGAGTTCCAAATTTTTCGGCAAGGTTACAGCAGGAATCTGGTGGAGTAACCTTTATGCGGTAAACAGTATCACTACGCCGTGTGTGACTTCTATTTTTACAGGTCTGTATCCTTTCACTCACAGAATCAGATCATTGAGCGGATATAAACTGAATCCGAGGCTGGATACCTTAGGAAAAATATTGTCTAGACAAGGATATAATTGTTACGCATTTGTAACCGGGCCTCTAGTAAGGGAGACAGGGTTATTCGATGGTTTCCAGGTATTTGAATACAGAGAAAAAGAACAGACTCTGTATTCCGAATGGTTTGAATATATGAAGAAACGGATACTAAAAATTAAAGAACCCTATTTTGTCTTTATTCATCTTTGGGAACTACATCTCCCGCGATGGTTAGAACCAAGATTTAATGCAGATAACTATGGAAAGAGTAGGTATGAACGTGCACTTTTTTCTCTTGACAATAAACTTGCTGAGATATTTGAAAGTATAAAACTGACAGATGAGATCTTGATAATACATGGAGATCACGGAGAGATAGAGAGAGTAAGAAGCGCTTTTGTAGATAAGACTGTAAAGAGTATTGGAAAGAATATATTAGGTAGGAAAATTATAGGTCTAGGAAGCATTCTTAATAGAAGAATTCGAAATGCCTCTACGAAAGATAGACCAATATCAGCAGGACATGGATTTAGTGTGAAGGATTCTTTGTTAAAGGTACCGTTCATTGTTTATGATAATAATCAGAGAGGAATTAGAGTAGATGATCTGTGCAGCCAGGTTGACGTTATGCCAACAATGCTTGGTCTATTGGGATTGGAAGTTCCTATGAATATTTCGGGTATCAATTTGTTAGATAATATTGTTAATAAAGAGTTGAAAAAGGAAAGAACAATATACTTTGAGGCCACAGGCGAACTTGTAGTGAAGAACAGATGGTTGATGGGTGTTAGGAAGAATAAATGGAAGCTTGAAATTGATTCTGGAAGAAGAAAACGGCTATTTAACATCGTTGATGATCCCAACGAGGATGAAGAGATTCAGAAAATGTATCCTCATTTTGTTACGGATCTCTATAATGAATTGAAGAAAATCAGGTACATGGGCAAGAAAGAAATGCCTACTGAAGTTAGGATGAATAAACTGGAAGAAGAAATTACAGAGCAAAAACTGAAAGAATTGGGCTATTTGTGAAAGAGAAATCAGATGTAATATTGATAAAGACGTTCATAGCTTGGGAGACTCTTGATTTGCGGTTTAAGTGAACTAACAGTAATTGTCGTTAAACATGTAATTCAAGAATTACTAAAAGATGATAAAAATAGCATTTTGCGCTCCTTTTCCTGTAGAAACATTGAAGCCCGAGGTGAAGTTGAAGAACCCTAAGATGAAACTCCACCCCGCATCATGGATAAAAGTTATCTCTGAAACACTTGCAGAAAGTGGTGAGGTCGATTTGCACTTAATAACAACAAGTCACAACCTCGATGGTGATCAAGTAATCAGGCGAAATGGGATAACATATCACCTGTTGGAATACTCGTTACCTACATGGGCTATACACACTTTCGGGCTTTCAGAGTCCTCAAGTCTTTGGATAAGACCTTTTCGGAAGATTCAAAGGAAGATACACCTAATAGACCCAGATATTGTCCATGGACACGGAACTGAAGGCTACTACTCACTGATCGCTGTTTACTCTGGATACCCCAATATCATATCAATGCAAGGGATTATGGCTGAAATCTTTAAGGAAGAACCTTCTCTACGGTCCAGGCTGGTAAGACACGTTGAAGCACACACCGTGCGAAAGGCTAGATTCATCAATGTCAAGAATCATATTGCAGAATCCTTTGTGGATTCCCTTTCCCCAAACGGCGAGACGTTCTTCATAGAGCCTGCGATTAATGACGTATTCTTTTCAAACCCTCAACCAGGTTTATCCAGGAGTATTTTCTTTGTAGGTTCTCTCATCAAGAGGAAGGGTATAGAGGAATTTGTTAGCTGCTATATCAAATTGAAGAAAACGTTTCGCGCGCTAAAGGGCTACGTTATTGGTGAAGGTCCCTATGAGATCAAACAGTACTATACCACTATAGCTAGAAATGCGGAGTGTTCCGACGACCTCATCTTTACGGGGCAGATAGAGCATCAAGAAATGGTGGAGATATTCACTCAAGGAGGTGTGTTTTGCCTCACGAGTCATGTAGAGGCCAGCCCAAACGCTCTGATGGAAGCAATGGCAGCAGGCCTCCCGGTTGTCGCAATGAATGTCGGCGATCTACAGTATCGCGTGGAGAACAGTGTGTCTGGCTTCATTGTGTCCAGAAACTCTGTAGAGGACATGATAAATTCCGTCGTAAGGTTACTTAGCGACGAATCTCTCTATCTGTCCTTTGGTAAGAGGGGAAGGGAGATCGCTTCAGCCAGATGGAAAGCGGATATCATAGCCCGGAAGCATTTGGACATGTATCGCCGCGTGCTGAAGAAACAATCACCGCGCGCAGCAGCTCTCATACATGAGTGAAGGCAACCGATTAATACTCTGTAGAGACACCAAGTGACACTGAAAGAAGCAAAGCTGAGAGTCATCGAGAGATTTCCCTTTGAGGGATACATGGATCGCGCGGTTGACTCATATGCCACCATTGCAAAAAAGGTTTCTATACACCTCAAACCGGGCGCCCGGATACTAGATTTCGGTTCAGGCCCATGCGATAAGACAGCTATTCTTCAGGCACTCGGCTACAAATGCTCAGCATGCGATGACCTTCAGGACCACTGGCACAGCATAGAAGGTAACAGGCAAAAGATCATGGAGTTCGCTCGAAGCTTCGGAATCAATTTCGTGCTGCTGACGGATTGTTACCTGCCATTTGAAAAGAACTCGTTTGACATGGTAATGATACATGATGTAATTGAACACCTTCATGATTCGCCACGAGACCTGCTCAATGATCTACTAGAGCTTGTCAAACCAGAAGGTCTTTTGTTCATCACCGTACCCAATGCTGCGAGCCTCGCCAACAGGATGCTCATACTGCTTGGGAAGACAATGTTTCCTCGCTTCTCGACATATTACTGGTACCCAGGCCCATGGAGGGGGCATGTGCGCGAATATGTAAAGGACGATCTCATACGGCTATCGGGATACCTGGCGCTTAGCGTACTGGATATGCATAGCTGCAACCAAAGAACCAAAGCGATGCCGGCAGTTATCAGACCGTTTTATCGCGTCATATCAAGCGTATTTACGGGATCGAGGGACTCCTGGTTGCTCATAGCGAAAAAGCCTCCGGGATGGATACCCAGAAAGACCCTTTCGGATGACGAATTCATCAAGGTGTTCGGCCGAGCCGGCCCGTACTTTTATTGAGAGAAAAAGGAAGAGGATTGCGGTGCTTTTTGTTGGATATGCCCTTCCGAACGCCACTATCGAGGATATATTCATGAGTGCCAGGTGTCCTGCCGTTGCGGCAAACAATCATCAGTGGAATATTATTCGGGGAATAGAAGCGGCATCAGAAGAACCCGTGGACCTGATAAGCTCTTATCCGGTATCAGAATATCCAGGTTATCGCCATATCCTGGTCGGCTATTCACGGTGGAGCCACAGACCCGGCAGCCAAGATATCATCGTACCGTTCATTAACATCCTGATTCTGAAGCACATAACCCAGTTTGTTTCTTTTCTGTTCCTGATTTCCTTCTGGCTGCTTAGGAGTAGGCGGTCAATCAATCGAAAGGTATTGGTTTATGAAACGTACAGTCCTCATTTCGTTGCTTCGATTGTCGCGACACGCCTGTTTGGCGGAGAGGCAATCCTCGTCGTGCCGGATCTGCCCATGGGATCCTCTGCACCCAAAAACCCGATAAAGAGAGTGTTGAAACCCCTAAACAGCTATTTCGTATTAAAGATGATGAGACTGGCGAAAGGCTTGGTGGTGCTTACGCGGCAGACAGCCGAGGACTATGCAGCCCGCCTTCCCTATGTAGTGGTCGAGGCTATTGCGCCTACCGAGTACCCAGACGGTGCAGTAGAAATCTCAGAGAGAAACGAAAAGATAGTAATGTACGCGGGCCTCCTGCAGGAGGAATACGGGGTGAGACTCCTATTGGAAGACTTTAAGTTGATTCCCGACAGCAGATACCGCCTATGGATATTCGGCAGGGGGCAGATGGAACAACAAGTAAAGGAGGCTGCCGCAGAAGATGACCGAATTACGTATTGGGGGTTTCTACCCAATGAAAGTGTGATGCGCAAAGCTGTGCTATCCACTGTGCTCGTCAACCCGCGGCCGGCTCGTCAGAGATTCACTTTATATTCTTTCCCCTCAAAAATAGTCGAATACATGGCAACTGGTCGACCTGTAATATCAACGGCTCTGCCGGGAATTCCGGAAGAGTATAACGATTATCTCTATTCGTTGAAGAATGAAACGCCGGGATCGCTGGCAGCAAAACTGCAACAAGTTTGCTCGAAGGATCCGGAAGAGTTGTGTCGTTTCGGCAAGCGAGCGAGGGATTTTGTGCTAGAGAACAAGAACTACCTTCGTCAGGGGAAGAAAATCTACGATTTCCTGGAGAATATCTAGGTTCAATATCGAATGAAGGTTGTTTTCTGGTTGGCAGCACTTATTATGGCGTACACTTGGATTGGATATCTTCTTTTCGTGAAACTCTTAACCTGGTTGAGAAAGACAGGGAACGAATTAGGGCATCCTGTGTGGCCCAGCGTGACAGTGTTGTTGGCAGTTAGGGATGAAGAACGGAATATTAGACAGAGAATCAACAATCTCCTGGATGCCGACTATCCAGAAGATCGCCTTGAAATCTTAGTGGCTTCCGACAACTCCACAGACAAGACTGACGAGATTGTAAACTCAATAGCAAGTTTTGAGAATCGTCTAAAGCTCGTTAAGACAGAAATGGGCGGAAAGAGTGTTGTTCAGAATCGAGCCATTCCTCTTGCGAGCGGGCAAATAGTAGTTCTTACCGACGCAGAGACCTTATTTGCTAAAGACACCATAAAGACTCTCCTGAGAAACTTCACTGACAATGAGGTCGGTTGTGTGAGCGGAAGGCTTGTACTCAAAGATGGGAACTCGTCTATATCCAAGGGACATGGAATTTATTGGAGTTACGAGATTGTCTTGAGGAAATTAGAGAGCGACGCATCCATTTTACATACTGCATCGGGAGCCATAATGGCATTCAGGAAAGACTTGTTTAGGCCATTTGACCCTAAGTACGGCGATGATTGCATAATACCACTGAATGTCATTAGTCAAGGATACAAAGTGATTCATGAAGATAATGCGGTTGCTTACGATGCGTTTCCATCAACGATCAAAGAAGAACTTAAGGCACGGACAAGAATGACATTAAGGAACATCACATGTACACTCAGCAAGTATCGACTTTTAAATCCTTTTCGGTTTCCTCTTATTTCGCATTCAATTCTTTTCCATCGGGTATTCAGATGGCTTACACCGTATTTCATGATCATTTTGTTTGTCAATAACATATTCCTACTCCATGGAGGGTCCTTCTATCAAGTTCTTCTTTGTTTCCAAATTGCCTTTTATCTTTTCGGGCTTCTTGGATTTATTGCGGAAAAGAACAATCTGCGAATTCCATTTGTCAATCATATTTTCACTTTAGTGCTCGCCAATATCGGTTTCTTTATGGGTGTTCTAAGAGCACTGGCAGGAGGCAACATGATTCGTTACCCTGATCACCGAGTGGATGAATCATCTCAAGAGTGAAGCTGTCAGGTGTGATACTTGTCTTCTGCGTCTGGAGATTGAGAGCTGAGCCAATCAATGCGGGTGCAGCGCAGTAAGAAAAGTGATATACGTTGCTATACTTTATAGTCCAATATTCTTCAGCAAGGAATAACGAACAAGGAGATAGATGTTCTCATACAATCTGGAGCAGATGACAAATCAAGCAAGCAAGTTGTAAACAGAATATACAGAAGAGCAGTACTTAGGATGAAGCTAGCAGAATGGCTGCGTCAGAGGTTCCCTAGGTATTTCACGCGGGCAGTGAGCTTATATACCTATTTCAATCGTAAGCTGAGCGGACAACAATCTCCAAGATCATTAAGCCTTAATTTTCGCAAAAATTCAATCAGAAAAGAAAATCAGTGGTGCACTGAGGAAACGATAAATGGAATTCGCATATTGAGAGTGAAGGGAATCAAAGATTTTCGACATACTTTGTCGAAGCGGATATTGCGCTACCTATTATACACTGTGATTTCAGGCATTACATGTGTGACAATGGTAGGAAAGGTTCACAGGATTCTTGTAGGCACTGATCCGATTTTCTTGATGCCTGTAGTTATTCTTTTGTCCAAAATCAAACGAGCACCAATGATACTTGATGAGAGAGATTTATTTCCAGAAACAGCAATTGCGCTTAATGTAATTCAAGATGGCTTACTGGCAGGTATGTTATTCAGAATGCAGCAGTTCTTCAGAAAAAAATCGATAAGCATATTAGCGGCAACCCCAGGTATCATGCGTAGATTAATTTCTTATGGATGTCCAGAAGAAAAGATACAAATTTTATACAATGCCGATGTTTACCTTTGTGAATATGATCTGAAAATGCCCATTGTATCACTGCGTAAACAGATAAATAGAAATTTCGTAGTGGGATATGTAGGTGGGCTGGGAAAGGCAAATGATATAAAGACCCTACTTAGGGCGGCTCGACACCTGGAAGGAATAGAAGACATAGGAATCATTATTATAGGAAGCGGAGAAAACAAGACTTTGTATAAAAAATGGTGCATACAAAACAACCTAAAGAACGTTTTCATAAAAGGTTCTTTTCCACGTGTTGAGACTCGTAGGCTCATTGGAGAGATGAATGTGTGTGTACATTTGATGAAAAACTGCAGTTTTTTTCGAATGTGCAATGTCCAGCAAGGTATTTGACTACATCGGATTGGGGAAGCCTATAGTCTTTTGTGGAAGTGGAAATATCGAAGAATTACTCGATTTTTCTGGCTCAGGAATAACTGTTAAAGCAAATGACGACCGAGCCTTAGCCGCGGCTATTCGCAGACTCTATGATGATGTTCCTTTGCGGCGACGAATGGGACTTTCTGCTCGAAGTTGGTTTGAAAAGAACGTGACGGTAGATAATGCTCGTTCTATTCTTGAAAAAGCGATGATGAAGTTCTAGGAAAATAGATTTATATCGATATACAGACCTGTCAAATAGGTGATCAATAATTATATCTTTGTATACTTTGGAAAAGGCGATCATTCAAATGTGACCATTCCTACTGTTTAAACTTGAATATGACGAGAAACACAATCTGCTGTAAACCGAATTCCTGCGACTGGTTGGCTGATAACATTATTCGGTGCTCCAATCAACGAATAGATAAATTATCCCGAAGGTTTACCTATCAGATACTGTGGCATTGGTCTTCTGTCTCTGGAAAGTGATTACCAAACCAGTCAATTTTGGCCTAACACAGGAAAAAAATGGACATAGACAATAATTCAGTAGCGAATATTGGTTCAGGTATTTATAAAAATGTTAGTTTAGTTCTTGGCGATTTGGGAAGCATTCGAGGATTGTCGATAAGATATCTTTCATCCTTTACAAAAGGAAAGGGAATCAAGACAAAGATACTCTTCCCAATTATCGATAATAGAGGATTCAACTCATTGCCTCGATTAACTGAAATCCAAAAGGGTATGGTTCTCCAATTCCTAAATAAACATCAAGCTACTCACTTTGGTTGTTACTTGATGACAGGACACTTCCGCGCATTTAAAGAACTAGTTCTATATTTACGCAAAGCTGGCTGGCAGGGATGCATAATTGCCGGTGGGGTACATCCTACCGTTTGCCCGGAGGAGAGTTTGTTTGAAGGTGTCGATTATGCAGTTATGGGGCCCGGAGAAAGGCCGCTTATGGATATCATTAGCAACGAATCCAATGAAAAAATCAGCGGTCTAATATATAAAAAAAACGGGAACATAATCAAAAACGAAATTATGAGCGATGCTTTTATTGATTTGGACCTCTTACCTTTCCCAGATTATGAGCATGAAGATCACTTTGTAATATCTAGTACGACAATACAACAAATGTCAGAATCTGTTTTCAGAAAGTTGTCTGGATGGGGGGGAGAATACTATTACTTGACAACAACGAGAGGATGTCCTTACAGATGTAGTTACTGTTGTAATGTTAACAAACACAAACTTCGTCGCGCTTCTGTAGATCGAATAATAGCTGAATTACAGTACGCAAAGAGCAAGTTGCCGTTTCTTTGTGGAGTAAATATACAAGATGATTCTTTTTTCATGGGTTCTGACGAATGGGTCGCAGAATTTTGTTCAAAATATGGAAGGGAATTTGGGTGGCCATTCGTCGCTCGTATTATGCCACGGTTTTGTTCAGAAGAACGACTGGTCATGTTGAAAAACGCAGGACTAAGATACGTAAGCATCGGACTGCAAGGTTCGGAACGTATGAATTCGGAAATATACAACCGTAAGGAGAACAATGAGAGCTTTTTGAAGGCTTGTCGCCTTATGGAAAAAGTGAACATAATCTTTGTGGTCGATGTGATTTTAGACGTAGTTTATGAAACAGAAGAAGATCTTAGGGAGGTAGCGAGAACACTTAACCAGCTTTCACGACCGTTTAAAGTTCTTGCTTATAGCATGACACCCTTCCCTGGAACGGATTTTTATAATCGGGTAGTGAAGGATGGTCTTCTAAATGACTTCGCTGCCGATGCCTATGAATCTATGTTCATTGCCACAAGACCAAACGCTTATAAGACACCATTATATTGGAGGCGATTAATTAAGAATGTTATTCCCTTGTATAAGAATAAAGAGATAGATGTTCTCATAGAATCTGGAGCAGATGACAAATCAAGCGAGCTAATTGTAAACAGAATATACAGAAGAGCAGTACTTAGGATGAAGCTAGCAGAATGGCTGCGTCAGAGGTTCCCTAGGTATTTCACGCGGGCAGTGAGCTTATATACCTATTTCAATCGTAAGCTGAGCGGACAACAATCTCCAAGATCATTAAGACTTAATTTTCGCAAAAATTCAAAATGAAGTGGAACATACCATTATTCAAAATCCATTTTGACGAGAAAGAAGCATCCGCTGTAGACCGAGTTCTTACGAGCGGTTGGCTTACTCTTGGTGCGGAAAATCAGAAGTTCGAAAAGGAATTCGGGGAACACCTGAACTCAAAACATTGTCTTACGGTAAGCTCGGGTACGGCGGCGCTCCATCTTGCTCTGAGAGGCGTCGGCATACGCCCCAACGATGAGGTCATTGTTCCCAGCTTTACATTCGTGGCTACGGTTCACGCAATAAAATATCTGAACGCGATTCCCGTTTTTGGCGATATCATCAGTGCGCGCAGACCTGTTCTTGATCCAGCGAAAGTAGAATCATTGATCACTCCAAGAACGAGAGCCGTGGTGGTAGTTCACTACGCCGGGTATCCGTGCGACATGGATAGATTCACCGCTTTGGTCGAAAAGTACAACCTGAAACTCGTTGAAGACTGCGCCCACTGCCCAGGAGCTAAATGGAATGGAAAGCATCTTGGTACATGGGGTGACGCAGGGTGTTTTTCTTTTTTTTCGAATAAGAATCTTAGCATGGGGGAGGGCGGAGCGATCCTTACACATACAAAGGCGTTGTACGAAAAAATGAAACTGTTGCGGTCCCACGGGATGACGACAAACACCCTAGATCGCTATGAAGGGCATGCCCACAGCTATGATGTACTTGAAACAGGATTCAACTATCGACTTGACGAAATCAGAGCCGCTATTGGATTGGTACAATTGGCAAAACTTGAATCCATGAACTCCAAAAGACGGGAAATCGTTGAGATATATAGAAAACTTCTTAACGATACGGAGCTTGACCTGCCCTTCATAGACTACGAGAAATCAGAAGGCGTGGATCATATAATGCCGGTCTTCTCACCCTCGGGAAACAAACGGCTGCAGATTATGCAGAAAATGAAGGAACGGGGCATTCAAACCAGCATTCATTATCCTCCGGTGCATCAGTTCAGAGAGTTTATCGGCACGAATCATGCCGATCTATCGGTAACCGAAGATCTTGGCTACCGCGAGATAACGTTACCATTATATCCAAATATGTCGGAAAAGGATGTTCACTTTGTTACATCGAGTCTGATTGAAGCGATGCGATGTTGAAACGGGTATTTGACATAGTAGCCTCTTCTCTGGCGCTTTTTTATCTAGCTCCGGTTTTTCTGATAATCTCTGTGTTGATAAAGCTCGACTCAAGAGGACCGGTCTTCTACAAACAAGTAAGGGTCGGCCAAGACAAGATTCCTTTCAACATGTATAAGTTCAGGAAATTCTGTCATAATCCAGGCAAAAAAGGGCCTGCTTTTTCGCTGAGCAATGACAAGAGATTGACCGGTATAGGCAAGTTTCTGGAGGAATACAAACTCAATGAGCTTCCCCAGTTTCTGAATGTCCTAAAGGGTGACATGTCGATAGTCGGACCAAGGCCGGATACTCCTGACTTCGTACGCAAGTATGGGAATGGATATTCCCAGGTTCTTAAGGTAAAACAAGGGATATTTGGTGTGAATCAATGGTTGTTCATTAATGAGGCAATGTTGTTGTCGGAGGATAAGGATGTTGAATCATATTATCTCAAAGAGATACTGCCTGTCAAAATCAAAAATGATATTAAATATATCAAAAATGCAAGTTTATTCTATGACTTTGCCATTCTTGGCAGGTGTATCGTATCTGTTTTATTGAAGCCTCTCAGGAAGCGATTAGCGAAAACGGGGTGATAATGGGCGATATCCTTACCAAACAAATCCTGAAGAGAGATCGGTCTTTATTCTCCTCTGACTTTGAGATGCATCAGGAAAAACTATCACAATCCCTAAGCGGCTCCAGGGTGTTGGTAATAGGCGCGGCGGGATCTATCGGTTCTTCTGTAGCAAAACAACTCTCAGACTATCAATTGACTTGTCTGCACCTAGTGGACGTCAGCGAAAACAATCTGGTGGAGTTGGTAAGAGACCTGAGATCATCAGTAAGGCCATTACTATCGGATTTCAAGGCTATGCCGTTGGATTTGGGCTCATTGGAATTCCGCCGGTTCCTGCAATCGGAAAAAGAATACGATTATGTTCTGAATCTTGCCGCTATGAAGCACGTACGATCTGAAAAGGATCCGTACAGCCTCATACGCATGTACAATACGAATGTCCTCTACCTCAAGCAACTCCTGGATGCTCTTGAAAACCAGGCCGTGAAGAAGCTCTTTTCCGTGTCAACCGACAAAGCTGTCAATCCCGTAAGTCTGATGGGTGCAACCAAGAGATTCATGGAACGATTGCTCCACGTTTATTCGAAAACCGTGCCCTGCTCTACTGCGCGTTTCGCCAATGTCGCCTTCTCCGATGGAAGCCTCCTGTACAGCTTTCAGAAGCGTTTTTCCAAGAGGCAGCCTCTACCGGTTCCGTTGGATATCAGGAGGTATTTCATCTCCCATGAGGAGGCGGCTCAGCTCTGTCTGTTGTCATGCATCTGCGGCGACAATCGGGATGTCTATTTCCCCAAAATGGAGGAAAACAACGATCTCGTCTCGTTTTACGATTTGGCTGAACTTTTTTTGAGCTCAAAGGGATATAAAGCACAGGTCTTTTATACGGAAAGGGAAGCAAAACAAGCAGCCAGCCATCTACGCTCGCAGTCAAAAAAATGGCCAGTTTATCTATCGAAAAGTGACACCTCTGGGGAGAAAAAGAATGAGCAATTCTTTGACGCAAACGAGGGAGTCGATTTCGACCGGTATCATAAGATCGGCGTAATACACCAATCAGAAACCGACGGTGACAAAGGTGTCCTCAAAGCGATTGATGAGATTGAGAAGATCAAAGAAGGCGATAAGTGGCGCAAAGAAGACATTCTCGATGCCATCAGAATAGCTGTACCAGAGCTGGACCATCTGGAAAAAAACAGAAATCTAGATCAGAAAATGTAGTATAAAATTCTGTCACAGCTCCAGATGTTCTATGTCTCCGATGGCTTTTTCGTAGTCATCGGGTCTGCCGATATCTAGCCAATACCCTTCGTATCGATAGATGTGGATTGGCTGCTTTTGGGCTAATAGAAGACTCATCAAATTGTCAAAACCAAAAGGTTTGTAATATGGTATATAGTCCAACAGTCGTCTGTTGAAAACATAGACGCCCATGCTGGCATTGAGATCATAGTCCGGTTTTTCCTTGAATCCCACCGCAACGTTCTTCTCTTCATCTATTTCCACTACACCAAAATCGATGTTTATCTTTCTCCTGTGAACTGCTACAGTGAGCAGTCCTTTTTTCTCGAGGTGATATTCGAAAAGGGTTGAAAAATCCAGGTCGGTTAAGAGATCGCCATTCACTACAAGAAAGTTCTCCGGTAACCTCTTTAGCAATTTTATGGGAGCCACAGTGCTCAACGGCGTATCTTCCAGGGAATATTCTATTTGAACGTCGAATCTGCTTCCGTCACGGAAGTAAGACATGATTGCTTCGGCCAGGTGATTGACACATACAACAACTTCGTGGACGCCGCGTCGTCGCAACTGCTTGATCAATATCTCCAGAATCGGCCTGTCTCCGACGGGCACTAGAGGTTTGGGAATGAACATGGAGTAGGGTCTGAGTCTGGTACCCTTTCCCCCGGCCAGGATTACCGCTTTCATCTAGGTAGTAACATCCGTTGCGCCGTTAGCTTTCAGCTTTCTTATGTAGCCAATATAGTGGGTATTAAAGAGCTTCATCTTTTCAAGAAAGTAACAGGCAAGAAAAGAGTGAGGCGCTATTGCCCTTGTAAGGGGAGGAGCCAACGTTGTTCTCATCAACAGAATCTCACACCCGGAGAAAAGCTCAAAAATTTCCTTTTTTACAACACCTCTTACATCAGGATTCCGGGGATTATTCATATGATAATCGTACCACAAAACGATTCCACCCGATTTCAATACTCTCAATATCTCCCTAGCTATTTTTTGTTTCATTGCTTTATCGAGGACGGAAGTAAACAGAGTGAAACAAATGATAATGTCAAAACACCTGCTTTCGTAAGGCAGTGTTTCCGCATTGCCGCAAGAAAAAGAAATATTGGGACTCGAACTCCTTGCAGCATTGATCCTATCCGGCAGCAAATCGATTCCGTAGCAGTTTTCTGGTTTGGCGCCGTACTTCACGAAATCTCTCAGAACACCCCCTGTCCCACAACCCACATCGAGGATTTTTCTCTCTTCCAAATCTTCGAATCCACTTTTACTCAGCGTATCGATAATAGCTCTGTCTCTCTGCTGGCTGAGGAAAAGCGATGCGGGATTGAAATACGAATAGAGCCTGCTTTTACCTACAGAGTCGCGTCTGGCGTATGCCTCTTTGATTCTTTGGACCTCATCGGTTGCCATCAGCTCTCTTTCGAACCGCTTTTTCTCTCCGCCGTTTGGTAATAATAGTAATAACCATATCCATACCTGTTGTCCCGGACGTCCACGCTGTTCAACACGCCGCCGAGAATTCTGATCTTAGCAGTATCCAGGATATCTCTCATCCTTCTCACAGCCCTTCTATCTATTTCGCCTAATCTCAGAACCAGAAGTGTACCATCCAAAATCGAAGCCAGATCGAGAGCATCCGTTGCCACCAGGACAGGAGGAACATCGAAGATGACTCGATCATAATTCTCCTTCAGCTCTTCGATAAGCTTTTTCATTTTAGAGGAGGTTAGGAGCCCAGATGAGTTTGCAGGAATCGGCCCGGTGGTGAGAACATCCAAGTTAACCACACCCTCGATCTTGTGGATGACACTTTGATAACTTCTGCCCTCTGAAAGGATGTTCGTAACACCGGGAGAACCCGGAAGATCAAAGATCTTATGGATGGCCGGTATTCGGAAGTCTGCATCCACGACTAAAACTTTTTCCTCGTGGACGGCCAGTGCGATGGCTATATTTGCTGCCACCGTGGTTTTTCCGTCGCCAGGAATCGGGCTGGTCACCACTATGGTTCTCAGTCCCTTGTCCAGGTCGACGAACTGAAGATTTGTTCGAACCATCCGAAACGCTTCGGCGAAAGGCGATTCTGGATCCTCCTTTGACACCAATGCGAAGTGTTCGGCCTTCCTGTTTCTCCGCACACGCCCATCTCTATGACCGTCCAGGTCGAAGTGAGGTATTATCCCGATGATGGGGATCCCCAAAAGCTTCCTGACTTCATCTTCTGTTTTGACCGTGTTGTCCAAATATTCGAGGAAAAAGGCCAGAACTACTCCCAATAACAGGCTGACAACCAGCGCTATGATTCCATTATCTGTTTTCCTCGGACGTACCGGTTTCAGGGGTGTCACAGCCGAATCCACCACGTCTATGTTGGCTATTTGGCTTGCTGCCTCGATTTGCGCCTCATTCTTAGCTCTCATAAGAGCGGCATAAAGCTCATCGTTTATCCTCCGCGCTCTTTCAAGCCGGACAAGGCTGATCTCGCGAGCCGGGAGTTTATTGATTTCTCTTTCGTGAACGTTGATGAGATTTCCCAAGGCATCCTCCCGGGCAGCCAAAACGATGTTCTGAGATTCGTACTCGGCCAATCTCATCTGCAAACCCGAGCTCACTGCTGGTGACCCGCCAGACGTTAGGATGCTCTCGATCTCGATTTGAATTTCACTCTTCAGGGATTCGATTTGATCCTTGATCTCGGTGATCCTCCGGTTGTCCAAAGACGGCTGGCCTTCCAGACGCGCCAGTTCCATTTGCGCCTCCGCCAAACGATCCCGTATCCTCCTAACTGCCGCGTTGGTGGAAGCGTCCGCCAGAGGGCTTTCGGCGGAGACCACCGGGCCCATCTGGCTCAAGACGGCTGCGATTCTGGCGTTCAAGACGTCCCTTTCGACTTTGACTTCCTGAAACGAACTTTCCAATTGAGCCAGAAGACCGACCTTGAGCCTGGCCTCTTCGCTGAGTATGCTTATGCCTTCCGCCTCTTTGAATCTGAGCAGATCTTCCTCTGCTGTCATCAGTCTCTCACTCACCTCATCCACCTGCCCTGATACGAAAGCCAAGACCGAGTTAGCCTCTCCCCGTTTGGATTCCACGTCTCTTTCAATAAAAGCACTGGAGATGGTATTGGCCATATCCCGGGCGAGCTCGGGATCCTTCGAGCTGAGGGTGACTCTGATCAGCCGGGTATTGGCAACAGGACGAACAGAGATGTCCGCTCGCAGCTTGTCCAAAGCCAACTGGAATCTCTCCGCCTCAGGAAGCTCTTGCTCAACTTCAAACTTCTCGATGAGGTCGAGATCCTTTATTACCTTTTCCAGAACGCTTCTGCTCTTCAGGATCTCGACCTGGGTATTGATCTCCTCTCTGGTCGAAAGGCCGGTAACCCCCGAGCCGAGAAAATCTCCTCCCAGAAGAGATGGTTTTTGTTCCTTCAGATGCAGTGTTGCAGAAGCTTCATAGATAGGCGTCATAAGAAAACTTACGCCTACGGTCGCCAGTGTTGTAATCAGGACAAACAACCCGACGAGCCACTTCCTGCGCCAGACTACCTTCCAGTAGTCCACCAACGTGTGCTGATCTTCCCTGTCTTGTAGCAAAATTCCTATCCCTTGATTCCGTACACCACAGGCGGCTTCATCCCCCGGGATGCTCGCTTTCTAAGGGCTGTGCGCCCAACTTCCACAGAAGTCCCAGAAGTTCTTCAGATGCGCTCCCGCCCAGCCTCATGGCCGTCTCCAGCCTGATCGTGGACAGCTTGTTCTCCAAATCCGCGAGCTCGGCCTCTATGCCCAGAATGCGTTCCTTCAGCTCCCAGAGCTTGTCCGGCTCGGGCACTTCGACGGCCGCCTTCACCTGCCGTTCTATCAATTCGCTGTAGTCTTCCAGGTATACCTTGAGCTTTTCCATACTCTCTCTTTGACTCTCCAGCCTCAATATCTCTCTAACGTTGGCGAAGAGATCTGAAATGATCAAGTTCTTGGTCTCCTGATACTCCTGAGCTGCGTCTTCTTTTTCTTTTTTCAATCTCAATATATTCAGCGAGCGTAAAGGGTCACGAGGCGAGAAGCTCACACCCATAGAGACGGTGGGAATGAAATCAAACGAGTTGGTATCGGTGTTCCAGAAGCCGGCGCCGGCATTGAGGTTTATCCCGCTGACCGCAAAGGTGGAACGGGGCTCAGGAATCCTCTGGCCGGCTGCTACTACCCTCGCCTGAGATTCCAGCAGAGGATTGTTTTCCAGGACTACTCGGACCATGCTTTCGAATAGCTCGTTATTTCGACCCTGAGCCTCTGCACGCACGTTGGCAGCAAGAGCCAGTAGTAACGAAGCAAGGAACGCGTGTCGCCAGATGGATTTGTTTAGCCTCATCATTCCTGTCCGTTCAACTAATATACACCCCGGTTCTTTATCTTTCCGCCTGGAAAAACGATTAAGTCGTCTCGCGACCGGTTTTTTGCTGGATCACAGGACAACCCAAGCGACCCTAGGTTTATAGTCCGGTGCGCGGCGGATAGTCAAGGAGGAAAGACTATACATAGATTTCTCGGGTAGATACGTACTGTCTGATCGATCAGAGATTCGGGTTCCTTCTGTCGGGCAAGGACGCAGACGAGGTATTCCGAGGCTACATCGAGGATGACGGCCGCTTGAAAAAACGAATCTTCCGCAAGATCTATGGATCCCTCTACGCTCCTTATTGAACTGATAAGGACAGAGGGAACCGGCGGAGGCTGAAAAGGTGTCCGGGATGCGGAGGGAGGCTAGGAGCGGCGCCCAGGCCTGTCGAACATGAAGCCGAAGACGTCCTCGCCTACGGCCTCCCGCACCACGCCCACCCTGGAGACCAGCTTCATGCCGATCTTGGGATCCTCCACCAGGAGGCGGCCACTGGCCCTCAGGCCGTTGTCGAACTCCACGATCCCGAACAACAGGTAGCGCGCCTCGAAACCCTCCGGCAGGGCGTAGAGCCGGGTCCAGCTCAGCAGGGTGCATCCGCCCTTCAGGGGAACTTTGTCCCAGGCGGAGAACAATACCCCGGAAGGATCTCTGCGGTTGGAGCAATGGGAGCAGATCATAGGCACCGGGTAGTGAAGAGTGCCGCATTCCGGGCACTTGTAGGCGTATACCTCCGGCTTTGGGGGCTTGTAGTTATCGAAATTCACGGTATATGGATCGATCATCCCTTACTCCTTGGAACAGATCGTGGTGACCACGTTGTTTCCGAAGCCTCCGAAGTTCACGGCCAGGCCGTGCTTCGGGCTGTTCACCTGCCGTCCCTCCTCCGCCTCTCCCCGCAGCTGCTTGACCAGCTCGAACACCTGGGAGACTCCGCTCGCTCCGAGGGGGTGTCCCTTGGCCTTCAACCCCCCGGAGGTGTTGATCGGCAGCCGGCCGTCGATGCGCGTCACTCCCTGCACCACCGCTTCCCGGGACTTTCCCCTCTTGAAGAAGCCCACCTCCTCGCTGATGGCCAGCTCCAGGATGACGAAGGCGTCGTGAAGCTCGGCGAAGGAAATTTCCTTTGGACCGAGCCCGGCCATGCTGAAAGCCCGCTCCGCGCTCAAGGCCACCGCCTTCAGCTCCAGGGGGTCCCGGCGGTTGTGGACGCAGTGGGTGTCGGTGGCCGAGGCGATCCCCCGGATCAGGACGGGCGTCTTTTTCTTGAAGTGCTTCATCTTCGGCGAATCCAGGGCGCAGAGGATCAACGAGGCCGCCCCGTCGGAGACCGGGCACATGCCGTACAACCGTAGAGGGTCGGCGATCAGATTGTTGACGATCGGTGCATCCGGGCTTCCGTGGATCCCCTCCAGGGTGCAGGTATAGGGTACGTGGGCGTAGGGATTCTTGGAGCCGTTGTCGTGGTCCTTCACCGCCACCAGGGCCAGCTCCTCCTCGGTCAGCCCATAACGCTCCATGTACAGCCGGGTGAACATCCCGCCGAAGGCCGGCAGGGTGAGTCCGTAGGCGTACTCCGCCTCGGGGTGCAGCAGGGTAGCCACGAAGTCGGTGGCTTTCCAGCCTGTGACCGAGCGCATCACCTCCCCCCCGGTCACCATCACAACGTCCGCCAACCCGGCCGCTATGGCGGCGAAGCCGCACTTCAGGGCGCTGGCGCCGCTGGCGGGTCCGTTCTCCACGGTCTCGGCCATGGCCGGCTCCGCTCCGATGCGGCTCACCAGGGAGGAAGCCACTGCGGTCTGGTGGTTCAGCATCCCCGCCCCCACATTGGCCACGAACAGCTGGTCGATGATCTTGCGCTCCTGGCGGATGCCCGCGTCATCCAGGGCATCGGCGGAGGCGAAAGCCATGATATCCACCAGATCGAACTTGCTCAGATTCCCGAACACCGTGTGCCCGATGCCGACGATCCCCACCTTTCTCATGACCCCCTCCTCTTCTGCCGGCTGCGCCGGTAGCCCGGGATCTGGGGATACTCCTCCGGAGGCCGAAGCACCTCGGCGGTGGCCAGAAGCTCGGCAGGCGCCGGCCTGACCCCGGTAACTTTCTCGTCCCGCACCCGGTTGTAGATCTCCCGGGTGAGGATATAGGTGGGAACGCCTCCCAGCTCGTGATGGATCTCGGGATACCTGTGCTCGGCATTCTCCAGCCCGTACTCGATCATCCAGCGGCGAAAACCGATGGGGCTTTCGGCCACGATCCACACTTCCTCCTGGCCGAGGATGTCCAGGTGGTGCTCCATCTTGGCCGCGAAAAGCTGAGCCCCGACCCGCAGGCCGCGCTTGATGGTCAGCGTATGCAGGCTCATGCCCACCTTGGGGTCCACGCAGCGGCTGGTTACGATTCCGGCGATCTCCCCGTCTATGGCCCCCACGATCACGAACTCGTTGGCCACCCGGTAGCGGTACCAGCCCAGCACCTCGGAGTACATGCGCACCGCCACGATGTCGTAAAAATCGTCGGGCACGCCGATCAGTGGAAAGATCGTCTCCAGAAGCACTCCGGTCTCCTCCCGCCTGACCTCCCGAACCACCATCTTCTCCCCGCTGGCCAGCGTGATTACCTTGGCCGGATAGGGCTTGAGGTCCATCTCCGGTGGTCTGAGCTTCTTCTCCAGCTCGTCGACGATCATATGCCTCGCTCCTTTTTTATTTCTTCCGGGCTTCTTCGTGCAGCCAGGCATTGAGCCCACCGGCCACGTCCCCGAAGTGGGTGAGCTTGGCCTTCTTCTTCTTGGCCATCATCTGCTCGTAGCGCTCGTCCTCCACCATGGCCACCAGGCGGCAGATGCTGGCCTCGCCGTCCACAAATCTCCAGGGAAAGCAGCCGATGGTCGCCCTCTGGTTCAGGAGCAGGTCGATATCCCCTCCGGCGCATTCCAAATGGATGATCCCTTTGTCGAACATCTCGATGTGCATGAGCTGATACTTGTCGGGGGGAAAGTATTCGGCCAGACCCATGCCGAACTTCTTCTTGAAAAACTCCTCCGCCTCCTTGGCCTGACGGGGCATCCAGTCGCGGATGATCGTGTTCATGGGATGGTCGGCGCTTCCGCAGTCCACTCCGATCCAGCGGATCTTCTTCCTCTTCGCCCACTCGGCGAACTCACGGTCGGGGCCCGGATGCATGACCATGTAGCGCACCTCGTTGGCCGTGGGCTGGTCCCAGCCGTAGTGGTGATAGCCGGTGTGGATGAGCAGGATGTCTCCCTCCTTCACTTCCACCCGCTCCTCCACCTGCCTGGAAGTATACACGTCGTAGTCCTCGGTGCAGTCCGAAAGGTCCACCACCACCCCTTCGTGCACCAGGAAATCCAAACCCAGGGAGGCTATATCCTTGCCGGGGGTGTAGAAGTGGATTTCCCCGTCCAGATGGGTGCCCACGTGGTTGGAATGGGTCACGAGCTGGCCGTTGGCTCCGTTGGGGGCCAGGCGTTTGAAGTATTTGATCTGCAGCGGCTCGTAGGTCGGCCAGGGCGGCGTATGGATCCCGAAGGGGATGGTAAGGTCGATCAGCTTCATCTTGTCCTCCTGATCTTACATGTATTTAGCAATCGCCGTATTTTTCCACCAGGGCTTCCAGCGCGGCGTGGAAGCATTGAGCGGGCGGTTTCACCAGCCCCGCCCCCACCATGCCGATCCCCGGCTCCCTGTGGGCGATGCCCGTATTGATGGCCGGCAGGATGCCGGTTTCCACCACTTTTACCAGGTCTATGGCCGTAGGCGTGCCCCGGAAATCCAGGGCCGGTATCTGGTAGGTGTCGTTTTCGGCCACCGTGATCTCGTACATGGCCTGGGTGAAGTTGAGAGCATCCCTCGGGCTGCCCCCCACGAATTTGACGATGGCCGGGGCCCCGGCCATGGCGAACCCGCCGATACCGGCCGTCTCGGTAATCACCGAGTCGCCTATGTCCGGGGCCGCGTCCCGGGCGGAGAAACCGGGCAGGTACAGCCCTTCCACCATGGTGGCCGGAGCGGTGAACCAGCGTTCGCCAAGACCTGAGACGCGGATCCCGAAATCCGTTCCGTTCCTGGCCATGGTGCATATCACCGAGCTGCCCTCAATTCCCGCCGCCGCGTCAGCCGTACACTTGCAGGCGGGCATGGACAGGTTGAGAAAGAAGTGATCGTTGCCGTGCATGAACTCGAGGACCCTGGCGATCGTCTCCCTGGGCTTCTCCAGCCTGACCAGATGGGGAGCCAGCTCCCGGATGAACAGGGAAGTGCCGGCCCGGTTGCGGTTGTGCCCCTCGTCGCCCATCTGCAGCGCCTGGGAGATCAGGCTCTTGAGGTCGATCTCGCCGTGCCTGGCGAGGGCCGCGCCCAGGGCGGGCGCCAGCTCCGCAGCCATCCACCTAAGCTTCTCGATTACCTCCGGCGAGAAGGCGCCGTAGCGCAGCACCTTGCCCAATCCTTCGTTCAATGTGCAGTAGGCCCGGTTGCCGAAGGTTCGGTTCTCCACCACCCAGACCGGCATACTGCAGGTGAGCACTCCCGCCATGGGTCCGACCGCCGAATGATGATGGCAGGGCTCGAAGGCAATCTCGCCGGAGGCGGCCAGCTCTTCGGCTTCCCCACGGCTGCCGGCCAGTCCCTCCAGGATCAGAGCGCCGATCACCGCTCCCCGCAGGGGCCCGCACATCCGCTGCCAGGTCACGGGAGGACCGGCGTGGAGCACCGTCTTCTGATCCAGGCCCGGCACCGCCTCCCCGGCGGTGGCGATGTCCACCAGCACGGGCCTGCTTCGCAGCATCCGCGAAGCCGCCTCCTGGTTCGCTTTCTCCATGTCTATCTTCACTGCTCGAAACCTCTTCCTAACGGCCTAGCTTTCTCAACAGCGACAGAAGCTTGTCGCTGCCGCCGGCCGGGGGCCGCCAGTCCATCTGCAGGACCCGGACCTGCTCCTGCCGCAGGCTGGCGGCAAACACCTCCAGCCCCATGTTGACGACCACCAGCTCCCGGTCGAACAGCTCGTTTATTCTGGCCACATCGATCCTGCGGCCGTCGTCTCCGGCGGCGCTCATGAGCTTCCCGCCTGGCGGATGATCCGCAGGGCCAGCCGGGCGGCCTGGTAGTTGGAGGGCATCACCAGGCAGCCGGCCGCTTCCAGCTTCTGCTTCTGCTCCTCCAGGCCCTGCGGGTCCCCTGGCGTGCCGGTCAGGGAAACCACTACGGCCAGATGTCCCCCGCGATCCGCGGCCTTGTCCCGCGCCTGGAGCAGGACCTCCTGCATGGCCCCTGCAGGATCGGGGTGCGAGCCGTATCCCAGGACGCAGTCCAGCAGCACTACCGCCACCTCGGGGTCTTCCATTTCCTGCCGCAGTCTTTCCACCCGGGTTCCAGGGTCGATCATGGGGTGGGGCCTGCCCCTGGTGAACAGGTCGTCTCCCAGGTCGACGATGCTATGCCGTAGGGAGCGTTGGGGGTCCGGGAGGAGCAGCTGCGGTACGGTCTGGTTGTTGGAATAGATCCCGCCTATTTCCCGCTGGAACAGGACGAGCGCCTCGTCGGCCAGGGTCCCTCCCGTGAACAGGCCGCGCAGGTACCGCTGCCGGCCAGAAAATCCGGCAGCCTCCCGCTCCGCCAGCCTGTTCATTTCCTCCTCGGACGGGGCGAAGACACCGGAGTGGTAGGGCTCGCCGGCGAGCAGAGCTACGGCCATTTCCGCCGCCTCCTCCAGGCTACCGGCGTATTGCACCCCTGCCCCGGTTGCTCCGGTCGGAGAGCGGCCGCCTTCCATCCCTATGAAGTGTGCCACGCAGGGCTTGTCCGCCTCCTGCAACCGCGCGATCACCTTCCCGGCTACCTCTTCGGCCGGTGGCTTGGAGATGAGCACGATAACCTCGGTGCGGGGATCGTTCTTGAGCGCTTCGATGCCCATCAGCATCATGGTCCCGCCCACCTGGACGCTCAGGTCTCTGCCGCCGATGCCGACGGCCTGGGAGATCCCCTGCCCCAGCCTGTCGATGCAGCAGGTCACCTCCTGCAGGCCCGTGCCCGAAGCCGCCACCAAACCGATGCCTCCACGGCGCACCACGTTGGCGAAGCCCAGAGGCTTGCCGTTGATGATGGCCGTGCCGCAGTCAGGTCCCATGAGCAGCAGTCCCTTCGCCCGGGCCGACCGCTTCAAAGCGATCTCCTCCTCCAGACTCACGTTGTCCGAAAACAGCATGACGTGAAGCCCCTTCTCCAGGGCCCTGCCCGCCTCCCGCGCCGCGTACCTGCCCGGCACCGAGACGATCAACAGGTTGGCTTCGGGGGCCATTTTCAGGGCTCCGTCCAGGCCGACCGGACGGTAGGCTTCTTCGCTCTCGCGCCGGCTTTTCCGCTTTCCGAACAGCTCGCGGGCCAGCCGGAAGGCCTGGTCGACCACCGCTGCCTCATCCGCTTCCACGGCGATGACCAGATCGTTGGCCACGGCCCCCCGGAGCTCCGGTGAAGAGAAGCCGATCCCCCCCAGCAGCTCGGTATTCACCTCGGTGGCCATGGAGACCACCGCCTCGGTTACGCCGGGGATTTTCTTCAGCTCGCTGGAGATGAGCATGAGGAACACCGAGTCGTAGTAGGAGTTTTTCTCCACCAGGATCTTCTTCATGCTCTATCCGCCGAGGACGCTCCTTTCAGTCGTGGTACTCGCTGCCGCCGCTCTTGATTCCGAAGTAGATGCGCTCGGCGTTGAGGGGCAGACGGAAGTAGTCGATGCCCAGGGCGTCGTACAGGGCGTTGCCCAGAGCCGAGGGAACGGAGAGCATCGGATGCTCGGCCACTCCCCTGGCACCGTAGGGCCCGTCCGCCTGGGGAGTTTCCACTACGTGCTGGGTCATCTGGCGGGGGATGTCCTTGGCGGTCAGTATCTTGTAGTCCACAAAGCTCGAATTCTGGAACTCTCCCCGCTCGGAAAAAAGAAACTCCTCGGTCAGTGCGCTGCCCAGTCCCTGGATCACCCCGCCGACGATCTGTCCGCGCACCAGGGCTTCGTTCAGCACCTGGCCCACGTCGAAGCAGGAGGCGATCTTCAGCACCTCGACATCACCGGTCTCCACGTCTACTTCGATCTCCATACCGTGGGCTCCGTAGGTCCAGTCCAGGGCCGGCAGGCCCTGGCCGGTCTCGGGATCCAGATTGGTCAGACCCTGGGCGATGTAGCTCCCCCGCCCGATCACCGGCCCGCCCACGGCATTGCCGTTGGGATACACGTAGCCGTAGGCCAGCGCCCGGTACTCGAGGGAGCGCTCCGGCTGGTGGCGGATGAACACCCGCTCGTCCCCGCACTCCAGCTCCTCCACCGGGCAGCGCAGGACCTGGGAGGCAGTCTCCTTGAGCTGCCGCAGGCAATCCCGGGCCGCCATGATGGTGGCGTTGCCGGACATGAACGCTCCCTTGCTGGCCACTGTCTGCCAATCGTAGGGAGTAAAGGAGGTATCGCTATCCCAGGGGATGTTGACCTTATCCACGGAAATCTTGAGCTCTTCGGCCGCGATTTGGGCCAGGGTGGTATAGGTCCCCTGGCCGTAGTCGACCAGAGAGGTCATCAGGTCCACGGTTCCGTTCTCGTTGAACTTGAGCACAACCCCGGTGGAGGTGAAGGTCGGCATGGCCGGAGCCTTGTGCAGGACGGCGATGCCCTTGCCCCGCAGCCTGCCGCTTTTCCTCTCCCGCTCCCGTTCGTTTTCCGGCTTGCAGCCTCTCCAGCCTATCTCCTTGGCCACGATCTCCAGGCACTTGTCCACCCGGCCGTGATGCTCGCCGATCTTCTCTCCGGTAATGGTAACGGAGCCCGGACGCAGCACGTTCCTGAGACGCAGCTCCACCGGGTCCAACCCGATCTTGCGGGCCACGATGTCCATGTTCCTCTCCACGCCCCAAAGAAGCTCCAGATGCCCGAAACCGCGGTAGGCGGTGCCGAAAACCTTGTTCGTATAGACCACGTAGGAATCGATGCGGCAGTTGGGCACTTCGTAGGGGCCGGCGCCGGAATAGGCCGCCGCCCTCCCGATGTTGACCCCGTAGTCCGCGTAGGCTCCGGCGTCCCAGTAGTAGCGGACCTCGAGGGCGGTGATCTTGCCCTCGCTGGATACGCCTGTCTTGAACTCCGAATACAGGCCCTGCCGGGAAGGGATAGTATTGAACTCCTCCTCCCGGGTCATGGTCAGCTTGACCGGCCGCCCTCCGGCGCGCTTCGAGAGCACGTAGCAGAGGGGCTCCAGATGGATGCCCGCCTTGCCGCCGAAGCCCCCGCCCACGTAGGGGACCTTGACGCGGATATTCTGGTGGGGAATGCCGAAGCAGACCGAAAAGAGATTGCGCACCGTGTACGGCGATTGGGCCGAGGTCCAGATCTGCACCTTGCCTCCGGGCAGGGCCTGAGCGATGCTGACATGGGTTTCTATGGCTACGTGCTGCACCGGGGGATTGTAGAAGCGGGTCTCCACCACCGCCTTCGCCTCCCGGAAACCCTTCTCCACATCCCCCTTGCGAATCTTCTGCTGGTGGGGGATGTTGGTGCCCGCCTGTGGAAAGAACACCCCTTTCATGTAGCCGTAGCTGCCCAGATCAGGGTGTACCCTGGGGGCGTCTTCCCTCAGAGCCTGCTTGGGATCGAGCACCGGCTCGAGGGGCTCCCATTCCACCCTGATCTTTTCACAGGCCTGCTCGGCGGCCAGCTCGCTGTCCGCCGCCACCGCCGCCACGGCTTCGCCTTGATAGCGCGCGTAGTCCTTGGCCAGAATGTCCTTGTCCAGGACGTACAGGCCTACTTTGTAGTCCAGCTCCCTGCCGGCGACCACCGCCCGCACCCCCGGGTGTCGCTTGGCCTCCCTGGTATCGATTGACTTTATACGGGCGAAGGCGTAGGGGGAGCGTACCGTCTTGGCGTACAGCATTCCCTGCAGCACCAGGTCGTGGGTGAACAAGGCCGAGCCGGTGACTTTCTCCACTCCGTCCTTGCGCCTCACTCCCTTGCCTATGTATCTGTATCCACGCTGTTTTTCGGTTGTGCTCATTTACCTCTCCGGGATCCCCTGCCCGCGGCCCGACGGGCTACCGCCTCCACCGCGGCTACTATGGGCTCGTAGCCTGTGCAGCGGCAGAGGTTGCCGGCGATGGCCTCCACTATCTCCTCGCGGGACGGATTGGGCTTGCGATCCAGAAGCTCCTGGGCGCTCATGATCATCCCCGGCGTACAGAAGCCGCACTGAGTAGCCCCATGCTCGATGAAGGCCTGCTGCAGGGCCGAAAGCTGCCCGTCTCGCGCCTCGCCTTCCACGGTGCGGATCTCCGACCCGTCGGCCTCGACGGCCAGCACCAGGCAGGAGGCCACCGACTTTCCATCCATAATGGCCGTACAGGCGCCGCACTCGCCGATGCCACAGCCTTCCTTGGTGCCGGTAAGCAGCAGCCTGTCTCGCAGCAGCTGCAGCAGGGTCATATGGGCGGGGACGGTCTCCCTGTACTCGATGCCGTTCACTTTGAGCGTTATCTCAAAGGTTCTGTTTTCTGGTTTCATCCCTCTACCTCTAAGAGCAAATCCGCCGCACCAGCCGTTTTACGAATACTCTGACCATGTCCCTGCGATATTCCTGCGAGGCCCGCAGGTCGTCGATCGGGGATATGGCCCGGATGGCGAGATCAGCTGCCTGTTCGGCCAGTTCTTCGACGTCCTTGATTTTCTTGAAAAGGGAATCGGTTTCCGCGACCAACACCGGCGTGACCGCGCAGGCCCCGATGCAGATCCGCAAAACCTCCCCCTGGCCGGCAGCCAGGCCGGCCGCGTTGATCAGGGCCAGATCGTGACCTCTGATCCTCTGTTTCTTAAGAAATGCCGTCCGGGCTGGCAAGGGGCGGGGAATTTCCACCCGCACTACCAGCTCTCCCTGTTTCAACGCCGTGCTCTTCACCCCGGTAATGAACTCATCGACGGGCAGCCGCCGCTCGCCGTCCGGACTGGCGATCACTACTTGGGCTCCCAGGACATACAGGGGAGGGGCCATATCGGCAGCCGGGGAGGCATTGCAGATATTGCCGACCAGGGTAGCCCGGTTGCGGAGCTGATAGGTGGCAATGCTGAAGGCCGCCTCGCTGAGCAGGGGCAGATGTTTGCGCACCCGGGCGGAGTCGACCAGGGCGTTCAGCGGTACCCCGGCGCCAATCGAGGCGCCCTTTGCTGGATCGACGTCGAGCACCTGCAGCTCCTCCAGGCCTTTTATGTCCACCAGGACTTGCGGCTTTCTCTGCCCGTTGCGCATCTCCACGAGCAGATCGGTGCCGCCGGCCAGCGGACGGGCTCCGTCGGGCGCGAGCGCCTGCAAAGCCTCTGCCAGAGTGCGGGGCTTCAGATAGGAAAACTGCCTGATCATCCTCTTCGCAGCCTCCTTGAAAACAATGAGGTACCGCCCGGATCCCGGCCAACCGGACCGTTTCCTCGAGAGGGCGTGAACTTTACAATTTTGGTTTATTTTAGATCTGAGTGCCAGAGACTGTCAAATGTTATTTCAAAAAATATTTATAAAGGAATTTTATAAAATACGAATAACCCGCTTGAGATACCAGAGAAGCCCGGCCAGAGCATCGCTGCCCGAGGTCTCTCCGTGTCCCGCTGCCCGCTCTACAACCTTCACGAGCTCCTCGCGAGAGCCGGAGGAAGACAACCCCTCGGCCGTGTCGACCAGGTAACGGGGAAAGTGGCCCTGGAGAGCCTGCCAGAGCAGCGTTGCTCCTCCACGGCTGGTTCTCTCCAGCCGCGTCCGGATCCCGCTCCTGTCCTCGGGAGACACCCGCAGTCCCTTGCACCTGCGGAGGCCGTCCGTCCCGGCCTCGCCTGCGGCCGGCGCGAGACGCTCGCCCAGCAGCACTCCGCAAAGAAAGTCGTCTCCGGATGGAGTGAAGCCGGGACCGCAGCCTACCAGGGGAGACAGGCCGCGCAGGACCGGCGGCCGCCCCATGCAGGAAACGGCGTTCAGGATGCGCCTGGTCCGGGCGGCAAAGGGATTATCCGCACTACCGGGGAGGACGGCTGCCAGCAACCCGCCTTTCCGCCCGCAGGCTGCAAGGCTCGCCTCCAGCGCCTCGATTCTGGCGGGCGAAAGGACTTCGGCTCTCGGCAGAGGGGGAACGCCCCGCCATCGTTCGGCACGGCCCAAATCGATCTGCGTCTCCAGGATGAAAAGGCAGCTCTGGCGGCGGTCCATCCTGGCGCCCGGCCGGAGGATGTATTCCAGTCCGTCCGGTACGGCCGGTCCGGGCCGGAATAGGGCCGGCACCTCGATGCTCAGCCCGGTCATCTGCCAGGGTTCGGCCACCAGAGAAACAAGCAGCCTCTCTTCCAGGAGGATGTTCACGGCCTTCTCATACAGAGAGACTACGGTTCCCTTGCAGGAAACCTGGTCGACGAAATAACCCGTCTTTTGGGCCTGAAAACGTCTACGGGAAGGTGGGAGGTCTAGGCGATTCATGCTACTGCCGGAAACACTGTGGCCAGGATGTAGGTTACGAAGAACAGCAGTATTGGCCACAGCACGCTCTGCGTTTCCCGCTTCCGGCATTACACCTCCCAATATTGACAAGAAAAATAAAAAGGTCAAGTGGTTTTTTTAATAGAATTTTAATTTATAATCAAAAAAAGAATGGAACTCATTCCCGTACAAGAGACACCATCCGGCGGGACCTCCCTCCCAGGGGCGCCAAAAGACCCCTTGAAATCCGCGCCGTTCGTGTTATTATTGAATTGAAGGATATGGGCAGATTTGTTAAAACCTTTTCCTTTGTTATTCTCGCCGTCCTGCTGATCGTATCCTGCTCCGATCTGGCCATGTTCACACCCCCGGTGGAAAAATCTGCGGGAATCAAGGTGCTGTCGCTTTCTGATGGGGATTTTCTGCGCAGCGGAGACTCGGTGGATTTCCTGATCAAGAGCGAGGAGCAGAGCAGCGATCCGGAGGTCCTCGAGATCACTTTGAACGCTCAGTCGGGAGAGAACGTATGGGAAGAACAGATCGAGTCTCCACTAACCGATGAGAAGCTGGAGCTGATTCTGCCGGAGCTGGATTCCGGCCTCTACACCATCAAGTTCTCGGTCCGGAGTGAGGACGGGGCGGTCGAAGAGAAGCAGCTCAGCTTTTTCTACGTCTCCGGACAGTACGATATTCTGGGAATCAGCTCCTACCCGCCGACCATAACAGCCGGTTATGAGACCGTGCTCGCCGGAGAGTTCGTCTATCCGGCGGGATCGGACCCGTACCTGCGTTGGACCCAGGATGGCACGGTGCTGGCAAGAGGGAGGGTGAGCGCCGCTCGCGACCGCATCGCCTGGTCGGCGCCGGAAGAGGAAGGGGTATACTCCATCAAGGTGGAGCTGTTTCCCTTCCCGCCGCCGGCAGGAACCGACTTTCCCTTTACCTCCTCCGTTGCCTTGACGGCCAGATTGTACGTGTCTTCCAAGAGCTTCATGACCGAAGACGAATTGGTTCCGGAAAGCTCGTACTACAGCCTGTTTCACCTCAACGGCTCGCTCGAGGACCGCGGCGCCAGGGTGCCGCAGGGGCAGACACGAGAGGCCCGCCTGACGGGCGGAGCCCGGCTTACCGACCAGAACGGCACCATGGGCTACGAGCTGTCCGGTGACGGGGGCATCGTGTACCCCTACAGCGTTCTGCCTCTGGCGGACGGCCGTCTGCAGCCTTGTACTCTCACCATGAAGATCGTTTCCAACGGGGAGAATGCGGAGAAGAACCTGTTGGCGATCACGAGCGCCGAGGAGGCGTTTAGCTTCCGGCTGTTCTTCGACAAAGAAGAACAGCTGCAGGCCATGCTCGAGTATCGTGGGAACCGGGTGCTCATGAGCTCGAATATTAGTGGTCTGGAGACCGGAAGGATACATCGGCTCGATCTGTCTCTGATTCCCGGAGAATCCGATCTGCAGGCTTTGTGGTTTCACGACGGACTCCAGAGCTCGTTCGAGAGCTCGGCCGCCTACCCTGCGGGACTTCCCGCCGAGGGGCAGACCGTGTTGGGAGGAGAGGAAGGCTTCGACGGCATCGTCACCGAGTTCGGCGTCTACTATCGTGACGAGCGAGGCCGTCCGGCTGTCAATCCGGAAATCTACCGGGAAGTGATGAAACGGAAATACGGCCGTCTTCTGGTTCTCGCCGAAGGCTTCGAGGGGATGTATCTGCCCGATCCGGACAGTTGGAAGGTCCAGCATGGAGAGGCCTACCTGTCCGGGGGGAAGCTGTTCCTCGAGGCCGCCTCGGGAATCACGCTGCCGTTCTTCGAGCCCGGTCGGATTCAGACCGCCCTTACGGTCGAGTTTTTCGGCGAGATACCTCAGGGAAGCCTGGTAGCCCTGCAATGGGAAGGCACCGAGGGTCCTTTTCTGACCGTGGACCCGACGGGAAGCCTGTACTCGGAGGGACAAACCCAGGCCCCGAAGAGCTTTCCTCCGTCCGGTTCGAGCCTGAAACTTACCCTGTCTTCCGGCTCCCTCACCGTGCTCGGTGCGGACGGCCCGGTCACGGTTCCTTTCATCAAGCCCTCAAACCCGAATACCTGGCTCTCGGTAACGCTGGGCAGCCCCGAAGGGGAGGGGGAGCTGAAGGTCGATGCCATCCTGATCGCCTACGCGCCCGGCCCGTAACCCTCAAGCCGCCCCGAAAAGCAAACCCACCGTTATCGATCGATTTTTTTAACTAAATTAATAATTCTATTAATTATTTTAAGTTTTTTATTGCCATAATTAAATAATTTAATTATCATATTGATGTTAGTTATTCCAGGAGGAACAATGAGAGCCGGCAAGCGCATTCTTCACGAGTGCCCTTTGTGCAGCACGAGCCTTCAGGTACGGGAGCTGTACTGCCCGCGCTGCCGTATCCGCATACAGGGAGATTTCGAGCCGCCGCAATCCAGGCTCCTATCCCTCAGCCGCAAGGAACTGGAGTTCGTGGAGCTGTTCGTACGGCTGCGAGGCAGCATCAAAGAAGTGGAAAAATCTCTCGGCGTATCCTATCCCACGGTAAGGGGGATGCTGGACGCGGTAATCAAGAGCCTGGGCTACAGCCCCGGCCGGCCGCTTCAGGCCGAGAAGCACATGCAGATTATTGAAAAAGTTGATCGGGGTGAGATCAGCGCCGAAAGGGCCGCCGAGCTGCTCCAAAATGGAGAGGCGGAGGAAGAAGCCGATACCGCGGCCGCCTCGGAACCCGGAAAAAAAAGCAAGGAGAAAGATGAATGATGATCCCGGAAAAAAAGAAAATCCTGGAGATGGTCCAGGAAGGAAAGGTAAATGCCGAGGAAGCGGCCAGGCTCTTCGACGCCCTGGACCAGGACCAGCAGGAAGCGGCGGAGGAGTCCTCCTCCCCGGCAACGATGGTCAAGATAAAGGTGAGTGACAAGCATACCGGAGAGGTAAAGACGAACATAAGCCTGCCGTTGAAAATCGCTCGCTTTCTCAAAGCCTTGGTCCCGGCTGGCGAGCGTGAACGTCTGGAAAGCCAAGGTATCGATCTGGATACGATTTTCACCCGCCTCGATTCCGACGTCAGGGGCAAGCTGGTTGAGGTGGAAGACAGGCAGAACGGCCACCTCATCGAAGTCTGGATCGAATAGTCCAGCGCTCCAGCCGGGAGAGAACGCCAGGAATGCACCCTTGACAGGCGCCGCCCCATTCTCTATCGTTTCTTTGAGTAGAAACGTGATGGACAATCTGGAGGAGCTTTCCAGCATCCTTGCCCGCATCGACGACCCAAGGCTGATCCGGGACTTTCTGATCTGCATTCTCACACCTCACGAGCTGGAGGAGATAGACGGCCGCTGGCAACTGGTCAAGATGCTGGACCGGGGCGTGAGCCAGCGCAAGATAGCCGAAGCCCTGCATATGAGCCTCTGCAAAATCACTCGGGGATCCAAGGAGCTGCACAAGAGAAACTCCGCCTTCAGGAAGATCATCGACGGCTACCTGTCAGAGATCGATCCTGGTTCCTATTCCCGCCGCCAGGGCTCTGCGTAAGACCAGGCCGGCCGCGGCGGCGTCTTGAATGGCCAGGCCGTTAGACTTGAACACGGTGATCTCCCCGTCCGTGATCCGTCCGGCTTTCCTGCCAGTAACGATTTCGCCCAATTCCGCGTAGAAATGGTCTTCCGAAATCGCTCCTTCCTGCAGCGGAATGATCAGGTCACCGGCTTCGGAAAAGCAGGCTTGCCTGGAATCGCCCACCACCTTGGCGCGTCGTATAAGCGCCGTGTCCAGCTCCCGGGTGACCGGCGTATGGCTGCCGATGCAATTGATATGGGTGCCCTCCCGTACCCGCTTGCCGTCGAAAAGCGGCTCGGCAGAGGAGGAGGCAGTGCAAATCAGCTGCGCCTTAAGCACTTCCTCGGCCGTAGAGGCGGCCGTCACTTCCAGGTCGAGCCTGTCGCTCATCTCCCGAACGAAGCCGCCGCAGGCTTCGGAGCGGATATCATACACGATCGCCCTGGACAGGCGGCGCACTTCCTTTACGGCCTGAAGCTGCATCCTGGCCTGGACTCCGGCGCCGAAGATCCCGGCAACCTGGGGCTCGTTCCTGCCGGCCAGATACTTGGTCGCCACCGCACTTACCGCGCCGGTTCGTACTGCCGTAAGGTAGCTCCCGTCCATGATGCAGATCACCTGTCCGGATTCGGGATTCTGGACCAGCACGGTGCCGATGGTGGTGGGTAGATCGAACCTGGCGGGATTCTCCTTATATACGGACACCACCTTGCAAGTCAGAAGCTGCTCCTGCTGAAGGCAGGCGGGCATGTACAGAGAAACGCCGCCTGCAGTGGATATGCCGAGCCGCTGAGGCAGCACGGCCGTACCCTCGGCCAGCTCGGCGAAGGCCTTTTCCACCGCCTCGATGCACTCCTTCACGCTCAAGACGGACTGAACTTCCTCACGGTTGAGAAGCAGGGGCATGGCGTACCTCCTGGAGGTTTTTCGTTACGGTTTCCTTATTAAGACGAGCAGGCTCACGGCGGCCGCGCCGGGCGGAACCGGCGGACAGGCCGAGGGGACGATCAGCGCAGCCTGTCCACTTCCCGGCGAATGGCCCGGATATGTTCTGGAGTGGTTCCGCAGCATCCCCCCACGATCGAGGCCCCCGCTTCCACCAGCCGCGGCACCCAGCCGGCCATATGCTCGGGGCTCTGGCGGAACACGGTCACGCCGTTTTCGAGCCTGGGCAGTCCGGCGTTGGCCTGGATGAGGATGGGTTTGTCGGTGAGGCGGTGAATCTCTTCGGTGATCGGCACCATCTGCTCGATTCCGTTGCCGCAGTTCGATCCCAGAACATCGGCGCCGGCCCGAGAGAGCTCCTCCACGGCGGTCCGGCAGTCCGTTCCCATCACGGTGCGGAATCCTCTAGGAGTATGGTTGAAGGTCATGGTCGCCATCACCTCGATCGCGACCGAAAGGTCGTCCGCCGCCCTCTTCGCCGCCCGGACGGCCGCAGCCGCCTCCTGCACGTCACTCATCGTCTCGATACAGAGGATGCGAACCCCGGCCCGCAACACCGCCCGTATCTGCTGTTCGAAGCCGCGCTTCAGTTCCGCCACGGTCAGTGTGCCGATGGGGGCCAGGAGCTCCCCGGTGGGCCCGATCGAAGCGGCCACCAGCTTCCCGGCGGCTCCTTCCAGCGACAGACGAGCTCCCGCTTCGTTCAGCTCTTCCACCCGGTCGGCCAGTCCATGGCGTTTCAGGGTGAAAACCGATCCGCCGAACGTGTTGGTCAAAACCAGCTCCGCTCCGGCCTCGGCGTAGCCGGCGGCGACAGCACGGACCTTTTGCGGCTGCTCCACGTTCCACAGCTCCGGACAGGTTCCCAGTCCCAGCCCTCTGGCCTGCAGAAGGGTGCCCCAAGCTCCGTCGGAGACCAGCAGCTTTTTTTCCTGGAGTGCATCGGAAAGCACGCCCATCCAGCTCTTCCTTTCAGCTACAGTACCGTTCAGGCACAGTATCCACGAATTTCCGCCTTTCGGCTACCCACCCGGCAGCGGGAAAGCTCAAGAGAGGTAGATTAGCGAGAAAGCGCCCCGCCTGCTAAATCGATTCCTTGATTTCTCCATATGCCCGTGCTACCTTTTTGCGACGAACGCACATATAATCCGGACTGCATTTCCTGCTCTGCGCGCCTGTCCGGCCAGGTATTGCTGACGAAAAGAGGTAACAAAGAATGAAACAGCGACTTCTTTCCGGCTGCCTGCTGGCTGCGGTCGTGCTGTCTGTACTCACAGTAAGCTCCTGCGAAAAAGCCGGCCAGCCCCATCCCTCCCTTACCGAAATCAGCCCTGAGATCGCCCGCTTGATCAGAGAAGTGCCGGCCGGACTGGTCTCGCCCGGCGGAGAGCTCACGATCCAGTTTCTGGTTCCCTTCAACCAGGAAGCGATCGACCCAACCCTGCTGTCGTTTTCTCCCCCGATCCAGGGCACGCTCACCGGCACCGACAGCCGCACCCTGGTCTTTCAACCCGCCCAAACACTGCCCTTTCGCCAGGTCTACAGGGCTACGCTATCATTGCAGCAGCTTTATCCCGACAACCTCGAGCTTCCCAACTCCTTTACCTTCGACTTTGAAACGGCGGGCCGCGAGATCGTCTCATACCAGGGAGATTTTCAGCTCATCGATCCGGATAATCCGGACAACCTCATCTACCGGGGCTCCGTGACTTTCAGCGAGCCTGTCGGGCTCGCCTCGGTGGAAAAAGCCGTAACCCTCGCCGAGGGCAGCAGGAAGCTGCCCCTGACGTGGAACGAACAGGCGGGGGAAAAGACATTCGAGTTCATCAGCGCGCCTCTTCCCCGCATCGAAGATCAACGGATCTTCCGCCTGGTAGCGGATCAGGGAACTCTGCAGCTCTCCGAGCCCTTTGTACGGGAGCTCACCCTGGAGGCGGCCGGCTCTTTTTCCCTCGATCAGATCATAGCGCGCACCGGGGGGACCAATCCCGGTTTCACCCTGGTGTTTTCCGACGAGCTGGATCCCTCTCAGGATGTGCGCGGCCTGATCCGGGTGGAGCCGCATGTGGAGCTGCGCGCCTCGATCGCCGGCAAGAATGTGCTGATCAGCGGGGAGTTTACCCATGGCGCCTCTTACACGCTGGTCGTCAGCAGAGGGATCCGCAGCCGCTGGGGAAGTAGAATCGAAGAGGAAATCCGGCGGCCTGTGGAGTTCGACGACATCAAGCCCCAGATGGTCTTTCTGCAAGACGGCGTATTCCTGCCGCCGGAGGCGGGCGGCAAGATATATTTCCGCACGGTCAACCTGCGTAGAGTGCGCTTGGAGGTAAAGAAGGTCTTCGATAACAACCTGGGCCAGTTCCTGCAGACCGAACGACTGGCCTCGGCCCGGGACCGCAACCAGGAGTTCCAGGATTACTACGTAAGGAGAGTCGGCCTCACCATCGCCGAGCAAACCCTGGAGATCGGCGAGGAGAAGAACGTCTGGCTGAACCACGAGCTGGACCTCGGAGAGCTGATCGAGCCCGCCGAGAAGGGGTTGCTGCTGGTGAGCCTGGAGATAAAACACGAAGACATGATCTACGACGTGGGTGAGGAGCGGCGCGGCTACCGGGGCGAAGACTATTACTCCGAGCCGGGCTCCTGGGGCTACCTGTGGGCGCACGGCCGGATCTACAAGCCCCTGGTGATCAGCGACATCGGTATGACCTGGAAGTCGGCCGGGGATGTGCATCTGGTCTTCACTACCAGCCTGATGGATGCCAGGCCGCTGGAAGGGGCGCTGGTGGAGCTGCGCAGCTACCAGAACCAGGTCCTCGCCTCCGGGCTCACCGGCAGCGACGGCCAGGTTCGTTTCGAGGCAGTGGAGGGCGAAGCGTTCTACGTAACGGCGGAGAAGGACGGCCGCAGGAGCGTTATCAAAGCGAACGAAATGGCCTGGAACCTCTCCAGCTTCGATACCGAAGGAGTGGAGGTGGGGCCCGAGGGCACCCGAGCCTTTCTGTTTACCGAACGGGGCGTATACCGTCCCGGCGACACCATCCATCTTTCGGCTATTATCCGCAACCAGGACGAGACCTTTCCCGAGCGCCATCCGGTTTCCCTGAAGCTCACCAATCCCAGGGGCCAGACCGTTTACGAAGAGGTCAACACCGACGGCGTGGACGGGTTCTACCAGTTCCGGCTGCCCACCGCCGCAGAGGATCCCACCGGCACCTGGCAGGCCGAGATCCTGGCGGGAAGCTCCCGCTTCCTCAAGGACATCCGGGTGGAAACCATCGTTGCCTTCCGCCTGAAGGTGAACCTGCTTGCCGACGAGAAATCCCTCGATTTCGACGACCGGGAGCTGGGCTGCCGTATCGAATCGAAGTACCTGTTCGGCGCACCGGCTGCCGGTCTGCAAGCCAGCCTCCGATATCGCCTGGCCCACCGGGCGCTGGCCTTCTCCGCCTTTCCCGCCTTCTCCTTCAACAACGAGGCGATACGCTTCCAGGAGCTTAGCAAGGACGTGTTCGAGGGTCCTCTGGACAGCCGGGGTACAGCCGAAGTCCGCTTTCCCCTTCCTCCCTTCGAAGCCGCCCCCTCGGCCCTAGAGCTGATCCTTACCGCCGGCACGCAGGAGAAGGGCGGCCGGGAAGTAACCCGGACCCAGACGCTGCCGGTAGATCCCTACCCCTTCTACGTGGGGCTTCGGCGCCCGGATACGCGCTGGGGCTATCTACAGCTCGGCAGTGAGCACAACATCTCTACGGTGGTCGTGGACCGCGCCGGCCGGGCCGTCCCGGGCAGGACCCTCTCCTATGCGGTGTACCGCAACACCCGCTACTGGTGGTGGGAGTACGACGACTACGACGATTTCCACCTGCGCTACAAAAGCGACGCCCAGACCGTGAAGGTTGCCGGGGGGACCCTGCTGTCTCAGGCGACTCCGGTCGCCTTCACGATCGAGCCGGACAGCTGGGGCGAGTACCTGGTGGAGGTGGAAGATCCTTCGGGCCACCGGGCGGCCTTCTTCTTCCGGGCCTCGATGTGGGGGCAAAGCGCCGGCGGGCAGGACGCGGGCCTTCTTACCCTGCGCTCCGACCGCCAGCTCTACCATCCGGGAGAGGAGGCGCTGGTATCCTTGCCTTCCATGGAGCAGGGCAACCTGCTGGTGACCGTGGAGAAAGCCGGCTCCGTGTTGTCGGCCCGCTGGTATTCCCCGGCCGCCAGGCAAACAGAACTGCGCATCCCCATCACGAAGGCGATGCTTCCCAACGCCTATCTCACCGTCTCCTACCTGCAGCCCTACGCTCAGAGCGCCAATGACCGGCCCATCCGCATGTACGGGATCATTCCTCTCAACGTGGAGCTGGCCTCCACGCGGCAGGAGGTCGAACTTTCGACCTCAGAGGTCCTGCGCCCCGGCGAAGAGTTTACCGTGGTTCTGCAAACCGGGGACCGCCAGCCCACCCGCTACATCCTGGCGATCGTGGACGAAGGGCTGCTGGATCTGACCGCCTTCCAGACTCCCGACCCGTGGGGCGGCTTCTACAGCAAGCAGCGGCTGGCGGTGGGAAGCTACGACCTGTTCGGCCAGATCATCGGAGCTCACAAGGGAGACGTGTTTCGCACCTTCTCCGTGGGGGGCGGCGAGGGCCTGCTCATGGTAGACGAGGAGAGAGCCAGGGATCAGAAACGCTTCGAGCCGGTGGTAATGGTCACCGAGCCGGCCCAAACCGACGCCCGCGGCCGGGCCGAGGTGCGCTTCTCCATGCCCAACTACATGGGATCGGTTCGCCTGATGGCGGCCACAGCCAGGGGCGCGCGCTACGGAAGCGCCGAAGCCACCGTGCCGGTGCGCTCGGAGCTGGTAATTCTGCCCTCCCTGCCCAGGGTCCTGGGACCGGAGGAGCAGTTCGAGGCGGTGGTGTCCCTGTTCGCCGTGGAACAGTCGATCCAGCAGGCCACAGTGAGCCTGCGCGCTGAAGGCCCGCTGGAGGTGGTGGGCAGCGCCACTCAGAGCGTCACCTTCAGCGGGGAGAGTCGGGAACAGGAGGTGTACTTCAAGCTCAGGACGCAGGCGGCCGTGGGCCGCACCCGCCTGTCCTTCGAGGCCCGCTCCGGCCGGGCCGCCGCCTCCAGCACGACCTTTATCGAGGTTCGCGCCTCCTCCACGCCTCTGTACCGCTCGGAACGGAAGATCGCCTCCCCCGGCGAGACCCTCACCTTCACCATCCCCGACGACGGCATGCCGGGCACCAACCAGGCCCGGATCGTGGTTTCTCCCTGGGGCAATCTAAACCTGGAACGCCGCCTGGACTGGCTTATCCGCTACCCGTGGGGCTGCGTCGAGCAGACCGTCTCGGCGGTGTTTCCCCAACTCTACCTGAAACGAATCATGCAGGCCGGTCCGGCCGACGCTGCGCAGATCGACCGCAACATCAACGACGGCCTCGCCGCCCTCAGGCGCTTCCAGCTGCCTTCCGGGGGCTTCTCCTACTGGCCGGGCTCGGAACTGCTCTCACCATGGGGAACCAACTACGCCGGCCATTTCTTCCTGGAAGCCGAGCGTTTGGGCTACCCCGTTGCCGAGGACATGAAGGAGCGCTGGATTCAATTTCAGTATTCCCGCGCCTTGAGCTATCAGGACAGCCTGCTGGCCCAGGTCCACCGGCTGTACCTCCTGGCCCTGGCTGGCCGTCCGGCGGTGGGTCCAATGAACTTCACCGTGGAGAACAACCTGGAGCGGCTCAGCGACACCGAACGCTGGATCCTGGCAGCGGCCTATGACCTGGCCGGGCTCCCCGGGACGGCCGAACGGGTGCTGGCCGGGGCCGGCACCGAGGTACCAATCTACGTAGAATACGCGGGAAGCTACGGATCCACCCTGAGGGACCAGGCTTTGATCCTGGAGATGAGCCGCCAGCTCCACAGGAGCACGGTGGCGGACAAACTCTACGAGGTGGTGGCGGAGAAGATATCCTCCGAAGACTGGTACAGCACCCAGAGCCTGGGCTACAGCCTCCTGGCCGTGGGCAAGTACCTGAGCCTGGCCGCGGAGGGCGAGCCGCGGCGGATCTTCGGCCACATCAGGCTGCCCGACGGCCGCGAGCTGCCTTTCTTTCTGGAACAGGAAACGCTGTCCCACCGGATCGAGGAGGGCTTCGGGGAGCAGGTCTCGGTGGAGATCGACCCGGAAACGGAAGCCGGAAAGGTCTTCGTTCGTTTGGAATGGGAGGGCGTCCCCCTGAGAGCCAGGGTCGAAGCCGAGTCGAACCGGCTCGACCTCGAGGTGAGCTGGCTGGACGCGAAGGGGGATCAGGTGGACCCGCGCAGCCTGGAGCAGGGCCGCGAGATCTGGGGGCACTTCCGCGTCAGCCGTACCAGCGCCTCGCCGGCCGACCTGGAGGAGCTGGCGTTGACCCAGATCCTGCCTTCGGGCTGGGAGATCGAGAATACCCGTCTTTCCGGCGAACCTTTCCCCTCCTGGTCCGACGGATTCACCCTGGGGGCTGAGGAATATGTGGACTATCGCGACGATCGGGTGGCCTGGTTCTTCGACCTGCCCCGCAGGCAGCGCTCCCTGGACTTCCTGGTCAAGGTGCGGGCGGTTACACCGGGCAGCTACTTTCTGCCCCCGGCGGTCTGCGAGGCCATGTACCGACGGGACACCCGCGCGGTGCGACCCGGAGAAACCGTAACTGTCAGGGGACGCTTTTGAGACGACAACCCATCGACCGGGAGATCCATCTGTCGCCTGCACGGCTGCTGCTGCGCCTCCTGGGTACGCTCCTCGCCACGCAAGCGAGCTTCGCCCTTTTTCTGCTGCTCGTCCCCCTGCCCGATCCTCTGTTTCCCGCCGGGCCCAGCCAGGTGATCCTGTCCGCCTCCGGCCAGCTCCTGCGAGTCTTTCTGAATTCGCAGCAGCAGTACCAGCTCCCTCTGCTGCCTCATCGACCCGGCGACCGGCAGGCGGATGATTCGGCGGCGAGCGGGTCGGAGGCCGGCCGAACGGCGGCGGCGGGAACGGCCCTGCCCGTGGTTCCCGCCAAGTTGAGGGATGCGGTTGTCCGCTACGAGGACAGGCGCTTCTACAGCCATCCCGGAATAGATGCGGCGGCCGTACTCCGGGCCCTGTACGATAATCTGCGCGCCGGCCGGCGGGTCAGCGGAGCCAGCACCATCACCATGCAGGTAGCCCGCCTGGCCGGCGGGCGTCCCAGGACTCTGGCCAGCAAGCTCCTGGAGATGCTCCAGTCGCTGAAGCTCGAAGCCCTGCTGTCCAAGCAGGAGATCCTCGCCCTGTACCTGAACCACGCCCCCTTCGGCGGCAACATCGTGGGCTTTCGAGCCGCTTCCTACCGTTACTTCGGCAAGGACCCTTCTCTGCTTACCTGGGCGGAAGCCGCTGCCCTGGCGGTACTGCCCAATGCGCCCGGGCTGATCGATCCCCAGCGCAACCGTGCGGATCTGTATTCGAAGCGAAATCGACTGCTGCGCCTTTTGGCCGAGCGCCGGCTCCTCGACGGTGAAACCCTCGAGCGCGCGCTGATCGAGCCCCTGCCGGTCCGGCTGTTTCCCTTTCCCTTCCAGGCGCCGCACCTGAGCGAGCATCTTCACGCCACCCGGACTCAGGAGGTGGTGCGCACCACCATCGAGGCGTCGCTGCAGAGTCAGGTGGAAGAGGTGGTACGCTACCGCATGGAATCGGCGGGCAGGCTCGGGGTCCACAACGCCGCCGTGCTGGTCGCCGAGACAGACTCGGGCAAGATCCGGGTCTACCTCGGCTCCTCGGATTACTACGACCGGGCCCACAACGGGCAGGTGGACGGAGTCCAGGCCCGCCGTTCCACCGGGTCGCTGCTCAAGCCTTTTCTCTACGCCCTGGCCATGGACGAGGGACTGCTGCTGCCGGAGACCCGGATCCAGGACATCCCCTCTCAGTTCGGCGCCTTCTCGCCGCAAAACATCGATCTCAGCTACCGCGGCCTCATCCTAGCCGCCGAAAGCCTCGTCCTGTCTCTGAATGTACCCGCCGTAAGGCTTCTATCCGAGTACGGGCTGGAGCGTTACTACCACTTTCTCGGCCTGGCCGGACTGGAGGGCCTGTTCCGGCCGCCGCAGGACTACGGCCTCACCTTGATCCTGGGCGGGGCCGAAGCCAGTCTGCTGGAGCTGGCCGGACTGTACCGCGGCCTCGGCCGCCTGGGGCTGTTCTGCTCTCTTTCCCTGGTGGAGGGAGAGCCTGAAAGACCCGGTTTGCGGCTGATCAGCCCGGGGGCCAGCTATCTGGTTCTGCAGATCCTCACCCGCCTGGGCCGTCCGGGGGTGGAGTACTACTGGGAAAACTACCAGAGCGGCCGGCCCCTTTCCTGGAAGACCGGCACCAGCTACGGACAGAAAGACGCCTGGTCCATCGGCGTGAATCCGAGGTGGATCGTAGCCGTCTGGGTGGGGAATTTCACCGGGGAGGGCAACGCTAATCTGCGCAGCTCCGCCCTGGCGGCGCCCCTGCTCTTCGACGTATTCAACATCCTCCCGGATTGCGGCCGGGAGGAGTGGTTTCGACCGCCTGCCGGCGGCCTGCAGCCGGTGAGGCTGTGCCGCGAAACGGGGTACCGGGCCGGGCCCGACTGCCCGGACACCTACGTGGCTTCAGCCCCGGCCGGGGCAAAACCGCTGCCTCAGTGCCCGTATCATAAGAAGATCTTCGTTACGCTGGACGGTAGCTACAGGGTCAACGCTCTGTGCTGGGAGCCGGGCAAGTATAGGGAGGAGATCCGGTTGTTCTATCCTCCCGCCGTGGCGCAGTACCTGAGAGAGCGCGGTCAGCTCGTGGAGCAAATACCCCCGTTCCAGCCTGGTTTCTCGGGGACCGACGGCCTGCCCAGCTTGAGGATCGTGTATCCGGAAGAAGGAGCGAAAATCTGGATCCCCAGGGACCTGGACGGGGAAGAGCAGAAGCTGACGCTCAGGGCCGCTCATCTGGAGCCGGATTCTGTTCTTTACTGGTACGCCGACAACATCTACCTGGGTTCCACCCGCGAGCGCCACGCCTGGTCGGCCCGTTTTTCCCGGGGCCGGCACGAGCTTCAGATCATCGACACCAGGGGAAACCGGGCCTCGAGAAGCTTCTTCGTGGCCAGCGAGCAGTAAGCGGCGGGCGGGCGCGCCCGCGCCGTATAGGCTGGGAGTCGGCTCACCGCTTTTCCGAGGCTGACGGGGAGGTGTAGAGGTTGTGAAGGTGAGAAAACAGGGGCAGGTTGAGCCGGACCTCATAGCTCATCCGTGAGCGTTCGTCCTCGTCACGCCCGCACAGATAGTCTTCCAGCAAGGCACTGATCTGCTCGACCTCCGGCTGTATATGCCGGCGGAAACGGCTGTCCGGATCGCCGGGTGAAAGGCGTACATCCGCTCCCCGGTGCCTCGTGCGGCCGAAGCCGGCGATGAGGCGCTTCAACCGCTCCTCCCGCCTCTGCAGATCGTTCAACCAGTCCATAGCGTGTCGCTGTCTCCTCCGTATCTGATTATCGGAAATCCAGACACGATGGATTAGGCTCAGGGGACTGGCAAGGCCGGGACCGGCGGATTTCTCTTGACCCTTAGTGCTTGACTGCCAGTCATTTCTATTATATAAATATATCAAGATATTTTGATTTAGATGATGATGGAGAGTGGCCTGAGCTGCGTTCGCTACTTTAAAGCCCTGGCCGACGAGACGCGGCTCCGCCTGCTGAGCCTGTTGGACTTCCAGGAGCTCAATGTCCAGGAGCTGATGGAGATCCTGGCCATGGGTCAGTCCCGGATCTCCCGCCATCTCAAGCTCCTGCAGGAGGCGGGACTCCTGAGTTCCAGGCGCGACGGCTTGTGGGCTTTCTACGGGACGGTGGAACAGGGGCCGGGAAGGCGCTTCATCGATTCGATCCGCTTCCTGCTCGAACGGGAGGCGCTCTTCCGAGCGGACCTGGAGCAGGCGAAAGAGGTTCTGCGGGCGGGGAAGATGCGCGACCGCCGCTTCTTCGACTCCATCGCCTCCGGCTGGGAGACCATGAAGCGAGGCATTATCGGCGAGCTCGACCTGGCGGCGCGAATCGTGGAACGACTGCCCGCCGGGGGCAGCGTCGCGGATCTTGGCTGCGGCAGCGGTTCGTTGCTCGAGCGGCTTGCTGGCAAGGCGGAGCTCCTGATCGGAGTGGACAGTTCGCATAAAATGCTCGCCGAAGCCGGCGAGCGTTTACGGCGTCTGCCCGGGCAGGCGGGTGGGCGGCTGTCTTTGAGGATCGGTGAGCTGGAGCACCTGCCGCTGCGGGACGGGGAAGTGGACTCGGCGGTGATTAACCTGGTGCTCCATCACCTGCGCAGTCCGTTGAAAGGACTGCAGGAGGCCCTTCGGGTGCTGCGGGACGGAGGAACGCTCCTCGTCGCCGATTTCTGCAGGCATGGTGAAGAGCTGCTGCGCAGCCGCTACGGTGATCGCTGGCTCGGATTCGCCAGGCAGGAAATAGAGAGCTGGCTGGCCCAGGCAGGGTTCTCAGTGCAGCAGCGCAGCGAGTTCCCGGTGCAGATGAATCTGAGGCTGTTTATCTATCGGTGTGCGAGCGAGCAGGCGAAGGCACAGCCGGGAAGGGCAGGAGGGAGCGCAGGCTTGAGCCGTGAAGGGCCGCAACGACGACAGGCGCGTCCGTGAGGGGCTGGCCGGGATCGAAGGCAACGTGAAAAGAGAGGAGTATAGGTATGAGTAGTTTGGCGCTGGATCTGAAACTCAAATATAAGGTCGCCGACATCGCTCTGGCCGAATGGGGTCGCAAGGAGATAGGCCTGGCGGAGAAGGAAATGCCGGGGCTGATGGCGATCAGGGAAAAGTACGGACCCCAAAAGCCGCTGGCCGGTCGCAGGGTCACGGGGAGCCTGCACATGACCGTCCAGACGGCGGTGCTGATCGAAACGTTGAAAGAGCTGGGAGCGGATATCCGCTGGGCTTCCTGCAACATCTTCTCCACCCAGGACCATGCGGCCGCGGCCGTGGCCGAGGCGGGCTCTGCAGCCTTGTTTGCCTGGAAGGCAGAGAGCCTGCCCGAGTACTGGTGGTGCACAGAGCAGGCCCTGACCTGGCCGGACGGCTCCGGTCCGGAGCTGATCGTGGATGACGGAGGGGATGCCACCCTGTTCGTACACCAGGGCGCCAAGGTGGAAGAAGATCCCGCCCTGCTCGACAAGGAGGGCTACGATCCGGAAATGTCCATCATCATGACCCGCCTGCGGGACAGCCTCGCCCGCGATCCGGAGCACTGGCGACGGGTGGCCAAAGGGGTTCGAGGCGTGTCCGAGGAGACCACCACGGGAGTGCACAGGCTCTATCAGATGATGGACAGGGGCGAGCTTCTGTTCCCGGCCATCAATGTCAACGACTCGGTGACCAAGTCCAAGTTCGACAACCTCTACGGCTGCCGGGAGTCTCTCGCCGACGGCATAAAGCGGGCCACCGACATCATGGTAGCGGGCAAGAAGGTCGTGATCTGCGGATACGGCGACGTGGGCAAGGGCTGCGCCCAGTCGATGCGCGGCTTCGGCGCCCAGGTGCAGGTTACGGAGGTCGATCCGATCTGCGCCCTGCAGGCGGCCATGGAAGGATTCGTGGTCTCGACCCTGGAAGAGCTGGCTCCGAGCGCCGACATCTTCGTCACCGCTACCGGTTGCTGCAACGTGATCCGGGGCGAGCACATGGAGATGATGAAAGACGGAGCGATCGTGTGCAACATCGGGCATTTCGACTGCGAGATCGAGATGCGTTATCTCACCTCCACGCCCGAATGCAAGAGGCAGAACATCAAGGGCCAGGTGGACCGCTGGACCCTGCGCTCGGGCCGCTCCATTATCGTTCTGGCCGAGGGGCGCCTGGTGAACCTGGGCTGCGCCCATGGACATCCCAGCTTCGTGATGAGCGCCAGCTTCACCAACCAGTGCCTGGCCCAGATGGAGCTGGCCGCTAAAGAGCTGGAGAAAAAAGTCTACATCCTTCCCAAGAGGCTCGACGAGGAGGTAGCCCGGCTGCACCTGGACCATCTCGGCGTCAAGCTGACGGGGCTGCGGCCCAACCAGGCGGGATACCTGGGAGTACCGGTGGAAGGACCCTTCAAGCCCGAGCACTACCGCTACTAAAAGCTGCGAGCCGAGCTTCCCGGCGATCGCTTGACAACGGCGGGCGATCCACCTATTCATTTAGTATGAAGGTAGCGATCCTGGGCTGCGGCGCATTGGGCGGCGTTATGGCCGCCCGTCTGGCCGCTCGACCCGGAATCAGCCTCACCGTGATCAACCGCAATCCCGGCATCGCCGAAGCGGTAAAAGCCCGCGGTCTGGTTCTCGCCGACGACAGGCGGAGGCGCTCCCTGCCCGTAGAGATCGTGGCACATCCGGACCGAACCGCGGGCGGTACGCCCTTCGACGCCCTCATTCTGGCCACCAAGAGCAACGGACTGGTCGATGAGGCGCAAAAACTTATCCCGTATCTGTCGCAAGACTGCTTCGTGGTCACCACCCAGAACGGGCTGATCGCCTTGGAGCTGGCAGATGCGCTCGGCAGGGAAAGACTGATCCCCGGCTGCGTGTTCTGGGGCGCTTCCATGCAAGAGCCTGGCGAGTACCGGATCACGGCCACCGGACCGTTCATCATCGGCAGCCTGCAGGCCGAATCCGGGCAATCCCGGCTGCGAAAAGCCGCCAGGCTTCTTGCCCATATCTTCCCGGTCACCATATCGGCGAACATCGAGGGCGTGCTCTGGTCCAAGCTGGCCATTACCTCGACCTTTACCACCATGGGCCTTCTCACCGGCCTGCGATTCGGCTCCCTGGCGGCCAGCAGCCGGATCCGCCGGCTCATGCTGGCTATCGGCGGCGAGCTACTGGCTGCAGCCCGGGCTGAGGGCGTAACCCTGGAGCCGCTGGGGGGCGGACTGGACATCGAGCGGCTTCTCTCCGAACACGGCTACCCCGCGGTTTTGAAACATCTGCTGATACGGGTTATCGGCTTCAAACACCGCCGGACAGAATCCGGAATGCTCGATTCGCTCAAGCGCGGCCGCAAGACGGAGATCGACTTCATCAACGGCAAGCTGGTGGCGCTGGCCGAAAAGGCCGCCGTGCCCGTGCCCTATAACCGCCTGGCGGTAAAGCTGGCCGGCGAGATGGAAGAGGGCAAGAGGGATCCTCGTCCTGACAATCTCGATGCGTTCGACGAGATCGAAAATCAGCAAAGGAGCTGCTACGGATAGGCCATGGCTTCAGACAAGCGAAAACTATTTCTGAAAGTCGGGGAGCAGCTTTTCAGCCGCTACGGCTACAAGGATGTCAATATCGAAGACATCACCAGAGAGGCCGGAGTCGGCACGGGGAGCTTCTATACCTACTTCCAGAGCAAGGAAGCCTTCTACGAAGAGATCCTGGACAATCTCGAAGAACAGGGAATACACTCGGTAGATCGCCTGGTAGCGGGTTTCAGCTCCCCCCTGAACAAGATGAAAGCCCTGTACCGCTTCACAACCTTGGGGATCAGGCACAATCCGATCCTGCTGGGGATTCTTACCGGTGATAAGAAATACATCTACCCGGGGCAGCAGGACCGTCTGGACAGGGAGAACACCCTGCGCTCCCACGTGGAACGGGTCATAGCCGACATAATCCGGGAGGGCAGCCGCAAGGGGTTGTTTCGCTCCCGCCTGTACAACGACCCCTGCAAGATGGTGCTGGCGATCTATGACGCGATTCTCATGAACCTGCAGTCCGACAGGATAGAGGATCTGATGAACGATATCCTGGTCCTCCTGGAACGGGGCTTGAAGCGCAGGATGCGCTTGAGGGGAGCCGGAGCGTTGCGCGACCGGCGCAGGATCTCCAAGCGCAGCACCTGAAGGGTCTGTTGAGCCGTGCTTCTATCGGTTTCTCAGCGACGGCTTCTCAGAGAGATCGAGCTTGAGCCTGTCCCGCATCTTTTTGAAAGCCTCGATCGTAACAGCCACGTCTTCTTCGGAGTGGGAAGCGGTCGGAATCATGCGGAACATTATCACCTCCCGTGGTACCACCGGGTAGGTGACTCCGGAAACGAAGACCCCGTAGTCGTCCCGCAGCATCCTGATCATGGACATGGCCGTCTCTTGACTGCCGGCCGGAACATAGACGGGGGTGATCGGGGAGCTGGTGTCCCCGATGTCGTAGCCCAGTGCGGTCAGTCCCTTCTGCAGGCTGCGGGCGACCTGCCACATTCGTTCCCGTAGCTGGGGGCGGGTAACGATAAGCTCGAGAGTGGCCTCGAGGGTGTCGACGTAGATCATCGGCAAGCTCTTGGCGAACACATTGGTGCGGGCGTTGTACTTCACGTAGCGTATCACCTCTTCCTCACCGGCGGTGACCCCGCCGATAGCGGCGAAAGCCTTGGCGAAGGTACCGAAATACAGGTCGATGCGGTCCTGCACTCCGAAGTGCTCGCCCGTACCCCGACCGTTTTCCCCCATGACGCCGAAACCGTGGGCATCGTCGACGAACAGCCTGGCCTGATAGCGGTCCTTGAGCTCGCAGATGCCCTTCAAGTCTGCGAGGTCTCCGCGCATCCCGTAGACTCCTTCGATAACGATCAGGATTCCCCCCTTGCGGTCGCGATTGGCAGCCCGCAGGTGGTGTTCCAGGTGATCGAGATCATTGTGCTTGAAAGGCCGGAAGCGCCGGCCGGCGGAAGCCAGGATCGTCCCATCCACGATGCTGGCATGGCTCAACCGGTCCATGACCACCACGTCATCGGGCCCCGTAAGGGCGCTGATGGTGCCGATCACACCGAGGTAGCCGTAGTTGAACAGGGCCGCCGCCGGCTTCTGTAAAAAAGCGGCCAGCTTTTTCTCCAGCTCGATATGCCTGTGGGTGTTTCCGGTCAGCATGCGCGAACCCATGGGGGTGAAGGTGCCCCAGCTTTCCAGCGATCTGCGGGCAGCCTGCCTGACCTCTTCGTTGCCGGCCAGGCCCAGATAGTTGTTGATGGCCCACATGACCACTTCCCGGCCGTCGAACACCATGCGCGGCCCGGGCACCCCGTCCAGAACCGGACGGGAAAAGTACATGTCATCACGGGCTCTGAAGAAACCGAAATATCCTCCATCCCCGCGACACTTGTCAAATAGATCTGTCACCGGAGTCTCCTTGAAAGAACGTTCAGGCAGGCATCTTTGCCGGACTGGCTGCCAGCGTTTTCTCCAGTTGCCGGGGGCCCGGATCCTTGCAGGTGAAAACGAAATCCGGCTCCACCCGGCTCACCTTCCGTTCCAGCCCCAGACGGCTCTTCCCTCCCCCGGTTAGATTGAGCAGCACCACCTCCGATCTACAGATCTTTCCCTGGCGTATCGCCCGAACCAGACCGGCCAGAGCGACCTCGGCGGCCGGGTCCAGATCGCAACCCTCGAGGGTTTCGAACAGCCAGCCTGCCAGCAGGGCTTCCTCGCCGGCTACCGCGTACATCCGGCCCTCCGACTCACTCAGGGCGTCGAATACGCCCCCGGCGATCGAATAGGGAGGCTTGCGGTTGCTGAGCATCGGCGAGTAAAGCCGGGCGATGCGCTGCTTGGCGCTGCGCTCCTCCAAAGGCTCCAGCTCCCGACGGCCGGCGTTCCAGGCATCGCTCATCACGGCGAAGGGCTCGTTCTGCACCAGATGCAGCCTCATCTTGTGCCGGCCGTAGCGCCCGTCTTCCCGCAGCCGCACGCTCATCTCCCAGGCAGCCACAGCGCCGGTTCCGCTACCCACCGACTGGAAGTAGTGATCCGGGATCCTGCCGATCTGTTCCACCGCCGCCAGAACCACGGTCCCCATTCCGTCCCGGCGGGCAATGTTTTTCGCCCCTCCTTCGGGAAAGTAAGCATCCAAGGAGCAGATACGCTGGGCTAGCTGGATGGCGTCGAAGTAGTCCCAGTCGCCTTTTAGAACGGCCAGCTTCACGTCGGGGTGACGTTCGACGGTCAGCCACATGTCGGGCAGTGCGAACTCCGGAACCACCACCAGGGCCGGGACGGCGCAGCGGGAGAAGGTCTGTAGAAAGGCCCTGCCCGTGTTTCCTGCCGAGGATACCACCAGGGTCTTGTCTATCCCGTCGGGAACGCGGGCGCACACGGGCAGGGCCTCCAGCTCCTTGAAGCTGCAGGTCTCCATGAACGCACCTCGCTCAGGCCAGTAGCCGTTGAAGGCCAGCCACAGGTTCTCCAGACCCAGCCGCTCCGCCAGCCGCGTGCTGCGGAAAACAGCAGTTTTTACTTCGGTATCGAAGAACCGGCGTATGGGCAGCCAGTCGCCGTAGCGAAACAATCCCGGGTGTTCCCTGCGAATCGTAAATTGCTTGGCCTCATAGCCGCTACGCAGCAATGAGGGTCCGTGATCGGCCTCACACTGGAGGAGAAAATGTTCCTCCGAATCCCTGTATGTCTTTCCGCATCCTACGCAGGTAAGATGATAGTGTTCGCTTCTCATCATCTGCCCCTTTCTCTCGTCTTCCCAGGACGATCCCTGATACAAGCGATGTATCAGTCTAACAAAGAACTTCAAAAAAGAAAAGTGGAATTTCAATTGATTATTGAATATTAGAATTAAATATTCAATTATTCATATTTTTTTGAATTTATTTGTATATTCCGGTACCGCAGCGGTTGACAGCATCGTCATCCCGTCTTAATACTGGTTTAGCAGAAGTATCCCGTTGTTCTTTAAAAGACGATGAGAGAAAGGAGCTTGAAGCAGTGATCTCCACAGCTGAAAAAAGCCCTGTAGCCTATCTGGTAGAAAACCTGACCTTTAATGAGAAAGTCGAGCGTTCCCTGGCACTCATCGAAAATGCTTACCGGGAGTTTGGCAGCTCCCTGGTCGTAGCCAACAGCCTGGGAAAAGACTCCGTTACCGTCTGGCATCTGGCCAAACAGGTCAGCCCGGACATCCGTGGCTTCATCGTTACTACGCGCTTCAAGCCGAAGGAGACCGTTGAGTTCATGAAGCGACAGGTCGCCGCCTACCCGGAGCTGCAAGTCTACAGGAACGATGAGCAGATCCCGGAGGAGCTGTACAAGACCGATCCCGATCTGTGCTGCGAGCTGCTCAAGGTGAAGCCGACCAGGTGGGCCATAGAAGAAATGCGAGTCCGTTGCTGGGTCACCGGGCTTCGCTCGACCGAAGGGCGTACCCGCACCGACTACGAGGAGGTGGAGGAAAGAGATCGGGGGTTGATCAAGCTCAATCCGATTCTGCCTTGGAAAGAGCGGGAAGTATGGCAGTATCTGGCCTTGAACGGGGTGGAGGTTAATCCTTTGTACAAAAAAGGATACCGCTCGTTGGGCTGCGCTCCCTGTACCAAGATATCCACGGATGACAACGAGCGGGCGGGCCGCTGGGTGGGAACGAGCAAGTGCGGCGGTGAGTGTGGTATCCACACCCGGCCCCTGACCGGCCGGCCGGGCTAAAGCTCTTTTTAGTCCTTCACCCTGTTGAAGGCCAGAGCTCTCAGCATCCACCTCGGGAGGGCTTTCTCGGATCTCCGTCTGGTGAGGTCGAGATACCATCCCCATTTTTTCATGATCACCAGCTTATAGCTCTCCACAAACTCAACGAGCGCTCCGTCCGGATCTTCGGTGTAGCAAAAGCGCCCCGAGGCGTCCCCCATGTCGAAGCCGCCCGCACTGTCCACGGTGAAGGGAAATCCCGCCCGCGCACAGCGCTCTTTCAGTCCCTCCATGCCGCGTACATCGAAGCACAGATGAATGAAGCCCAGGTCTCCCCATTGGCGGCCGGCAAATATCTGCCTGGGCCGGCGGTCGATGGTCTGAATCAGCTCGATGCGCGTGGGACCGAGCAGCGGGCTGAAAGCCCCTTGGCGTTTTTCGCTGTGGCCCAGCAGCAGGCGGCGGAACCTGCCGTCTCCGCCGGGCAAGGGGCGCAGATCTTCGAATACCCCCTGTTCGTCGTATATAACCCGGTCGTAGCCCAGAATATCGGCATACAGGCGGCAGGCTTTCTGAACGTCCGAGGTGCCGATCAGGCAGCCGGCTACCCCCCCGGTCGGGTGTTTTCCCCTGGAAAACCAACCGTCGGCTTCCACCACCTGGAACACCAGTCCGTACGGATCCTTGAGAAAGAATTGCCTATCCCCGCCCGGATCCGCTGTCACCTCGCCCACTATATCTGCATTTCGGGCACTCAGGTGACCGTAGGCTTTATCGATTTCCCTCGACTTGATGCGGACTGCCAGGATTCCCAGGTCTCCGAGCCGAACCTGGAAGTCGGGGGGCTCGGTCGGACGTCCCTTGGACTGCCAGATTTCCAGCCCGCCGCCGCCCTGCAGGTTTGCCGCCAGAAGCGCGCGCCGGGGCCGTGGTTTTTCGCCGGTGTAGGCAAGCATAAGAGCGGCTTCGCCGTCGTCCTCGAACACGCGAATGTCGGTGCCGAAGCTCCGGCGATACCAGCGAAACGCATTGTCCAGATCCGGCACTCCCACGCCGACTTGCTGGATTCCGCATATCAGGTATTCGCTCATAGCCGCAGAGCTTAGCTGGAACGGCCCAAGCAGTCAAGAAAAAAACTGTCGAAAGCCTTGCTCGAATACCTGGTGCGGGCCGGAGGGTATGGTGCTCCGGCGGCCCTGTACAGCGCCTGCACGTAAAAAAAAAATTCTTTTCAAGCTATTGCCAAATCCTGAAAAAGAAGCTATTATTGTCGTTACTATGAGTAGAAACATATCGCCAGCGATCTGGTTGTGGTGGCCTTTCTCTCCGAGGCCGCCGGGATAGGCCAATCGTTGTATATCCACACAGCGAAGCCGCGGCGGTCTCGATGAGGATCGCCCGGCTTTTTTAAAGCCTGCCGGGGCCTTGCGCAGCGGCGGGCTCGAGGTGAGAAAAAAGCCATGCGATTCAGGGCATGGCTTTTTTAGTCGCTCCAGCGAATACGGAGGAGATGATGACCATATATCCGAGCCGGCGGGAGTTCAAAGACAGAGCCGGGAAGGGAAACCTGATACCCGTTTATGCCGAGGTGTTCGCCGATCTCGAGACCCCGGTCTCCGCCTATCTCAAGCTCAGGCGCGGAGAGTTCACCTTCCTGCTCGAATCGGTGGAAGGCGGCACCCACATAGGCCGTTACAGCTTCCTGGGACGTGATCCCAGCCTGGTCTTCGAAGCCCGGGGGAACAGGGTCACGATCCGGCGGGGCTCCCGCAGCAGCGAAATCGAAGCGGCCAATCCGCTGGAGGTGCTCAAAAAGCTCACCGGCGAGCTGATTCCCGTATCCGATCCGGCCCTTCCTCCCTTTGCCGGAGGGGCAGTCGGCTACATCGGCTACGATGTGGTGCGGCGCTTCGAAATCCTCCCCGAAAAAAACCCGGACGACCTCGAGGTGCCGGACATGTGCTTCATGTTCACGGACACCATCGTGGCCTTCGACAATGTGAGCCACAAGCTCACGGTCATGCATAATATCCAGGCCCGGGATGGGGACAACCTCGATCTGCTCTATGACCAGGCCGCCGGGGTAATCCGCCAGATCCTGGCCGACTTGAAAAAACCCCTGCCGGGGGGCCTGGGGGAGAACGGCCGGGACGCGGCCGAGGGCAGGATCGTCTCCAACTTCAAGAAGGAGGAGTTCCTCCGGGCCGTAGAACGCTGCAAGAACTACATCAGCGAGGGCGATATCATCCAGGCCGTTCTTTCCCAGCGCCTGGAGACGGAGTTCGAGGGAGACGCCTTCAGCCTCTACCGGGGCTTGCGCATCGTGAACCCCTCCCCCTATATGTTCTACCTCCATTTCGGAGATCTGAAGCTCTGCGGCGCCTCTCCGGAGATGCACGTGCGCTGCTTCGCAACCGCGGTAACGATCCGTCCGATCGCCGGCACCCGACCTCGAGGGCGCAACATAGAGGAAGACCTGAGGCTGGAGGAGGAGCTGCTGGGCGATGAAAAAGAGCGGGCCGAGCACCTGATGCTGGTGGACCTGGCCCGCAACGATATCGGCCGGGTCTGCAGCCACGGCAGCGTGAAGGTCAGCGAGTTCATGACCGTGGAGCGCTACTCCCACGTAATGCACATCGTCAGCGACATCGAAGGCACACTGGCGGAGGAAAAGGATATCTTCGACCTGATCTCCGCCACCTTTCCGGCCGGCACGGTGAGTGGAGCCCCCAAGATCAGGGCCATGGAGATCATCGAGGAGTTGGAGCCCACCCGGCGCGGTCCCTATGCCGGCCTGGTCGGATACCTCGGTTTCAACGGCAACTTCGATTCCTGCATCACGATCCGCACCATGCTGATCAAAGAAAAAAAGGTGTATGTCCAGGCGGGGGCGGGCATCGTGGCCGACTCGGTGCCGGAAACCGAATACACGGAAACCCTGAATAAGGCCAAGGCCCTGTTTCGAGCCATTCGGATGGCCAGAGGAGGCTCGCTATGATCCTGATGATCGATAATTTCGACTCCTTCACTTACAACCTGGTGCAGCTTTTCGGAGAGCTGGGCCAGGAGGTGCGGGTTTTCCGCAACAATGCCCTCACCCCAGGGCAGGCGGAAGCCCTCAAACCGGACTACGTGGTGATTTCTCCCGGGCCCCGCACGCCCGAAAAGGCCGGCGCTTCCGTGGATATGATTCGGCACTTTGCCGGCAAGGTGCCGGTGCTGGGGGTGTGCCTGGGTCACCAGGCCGTGGGCGCCGCTTTCGGGGGCCGCATCGTACGGGCGCCCCGGCTGATGCACGGCAAGTCCAGCGATATCCTGCACGACTCCCGTACCCTTTTCTCCAGCCTGCCTCCCGCCTTCCCGGCGGTACGCTATCACAGCCTGGTCGTGGATCCCAAGAACCTGCCTTCCTGCCTGGAGGTCAGCGCCTGGACCGCTGAAGGCGAGATCATGGGTCTGAGACACAAGGAGTTCGAAGTCGAAGGGGTTCAATTCCACCCGGAGTCCGTAGCTACCGCGGTCGGCCGCAGGATGATCCAGAATTTCCTGGAAAGGGTAAAGGAAGGACCGGCTATCGACATGAAGGCAGCGATCGCCAAGCTGATCCGCAAGGAGGATCTCAGCCCGGCGGAGATGACCACCGTGATGCGCATCCTGATGGAAGGAGAAGCCACCCCCGCCCAGACCGGAGCTTTTCTGGCTGCGCTGAGCATCAAGGGAGAAACGGCCGAGGAGATCGCCGCCGCCGCCCGGGTTATGCGGGACAAGGCCACCTTCGTACCCGTGCCTCCGGGCTTGAAGGTGGTGGACACCTGCGGCACCGGCGGCGACGGCGCCCACACCTTCAACATATCCACGGCCGCCGCTCTGATAGCGGCCGGTGCGGGGATCAACGTGGCCAAACATGGAAACCGCAGTATTTCCAGCCGCTGCGGCAGCGCCGACGTGCTGCAGGAGCTGGGGGTGAACACCAGGGTGGACGCCAAAACCATGGCCACCTGCATCGCCCGGGCCGGCATCGGGTTCCTCTTTGCCCCCACTCTCCACTCGGCCATGCGGCACGTCATAGGCCCTCGTAGGGAAATCGGCATCCGCAGTATCTTCAATATTCTCGGGCCCCTGTCCAATCCCGCCTTCGCCCAGGCCCAGCTCCTGGGAACTTTCGCCAAGGACCTGGTTCCAGTCCTGGCCCGGGTTCTGAACGCCGTGGGCGTGGAGCGCGCCCTGGTGGTCCACGGATCGGACGGTCTGGACGAAATCACCCTGACCGGACCCACCTACGTGACCGAGCTGCGGGACCGCAGCTTGAAGGATTGGGTGCTCGATCCACAGGAGCTGGGCCTTAAGCCCTGCCGCAGCGAGGATCTGGCCGGAGGCACCCCGGAGGTGAACGCCCGCATCCTGCAGGATATCCTCGAAGGGCGCGAACAGGGACCCCGCCGGGACATAGCCCTGCTGAACGCCGCAGCCGCAATCTACGTGGGAGCCAGGGCGGATAGCCTGGCGGAAGCCCTCGAGCTGGCCAGGGAATCCCTCGAGTGCGGCAAAGCCCAGGTCAAGCTCGAAGCGTTGAGGAAGCTTTCCCATGCCTGAGAACCGTCTATCGGAGAAAGGTGCCCCGCGCCTACCCTCGATCCTGCAGAAGATCCTGGCGGCCAAGCGCCTGCGCCTGGAGCGGCAAAAACGCCGGCTCCCCCTGAGGGAGCTGAAGGCGGCCCTTCCCGACCTGCCTCCGACCCGGGACTTCGCGGCCGCTGTTCGCGATCCTCGCTCCCGAGGGCAGGCGGTGGCGATCATTGCCGAGATCAAACGCCGCTCGCCCAGCCGCGGGCTGATCCGCCGGGAGCTGAATCTGGCCTCGATGTACCGCGCCTACGTTCAGGGGGGGGCCGACGCCTGCTCGGTACTGACCGAAGAGGATTATTTCGGCGGCGCCCTGGACCATCTGAGAGAGCTGCGCCCCCTGGCGGAAATCCCTCTGCTGCGCAAGGACTTTGTCTACGATCCCTACCAGCTCTACGAGGCCAGGACAGCGGGGGCCGACGCGATCCTGCTGATTGTGGCAGTCCTCGAAGACGAACGCCTGCGGGGGCTGCTCGAAACCTGCGACCGGCTGGAGCTGCAGGCCTTGGTGGAGGTGCATACCCGCGAGGAGCTCGACCGCGCCCTGGGCTGCGGCGCCCGGATGGTCGGCATCAACAACCGCAACCTGGGCAGCTTCGAAGTCGATATCGAGGCCAGCTTGAAGCTGGCCCCGCACCTGCCCCCCGCTCTGACCGCGGTCAGCGAGTCCGGCATTCACGGGCCGGAGGAGATCAGGCGCCTGGCCGCGGCGGGAATACGGGCATTTTTAGTGGGAGAGCACCTGATGCGGGCCGCCGATCCGGCTGCAGCGCTGCGCCGGCTGAAGGAGGCTCTATGAGCGGCACCGAGGGGGTAAGAGTCAAGATCTGCGGTCTCACCCGCTGCCGGGACGCCGCCCTGGCTGTTCGCTGCGGCGCAGATTACCTGGGCTTCATCTTCGCCGCCAGCCCCCGCCGTCTGGACGCAGACCAGGCGGCCGCCATCGTACGGTCACTCCAGGGCCTGGAGCGAGCTCCAGCATGCCAGAGGGTGGGGGTGTTCGTCAACTCCGGGGTCGAGATCATCAGGGACACGGCCCGCCGGGCCGCCCTGACCATGCTGCAGCTTCACGGCGAAGAGCCGCCGGAGTTCTGCCGGCTCTTCGATCTGCCGGTGATCAAGGCCTTGAGGGTGAGGGACCGGGGGATCTTCGATCTGGTTCGACGCTACAACACGGACTATATCCTGCTCGAGCCCTACGTCTCCGGCCTGTACGGGGGTACCGGTGTTCGGGCGGACTGGGCCCTGGCGGCGGAGGTGGTACGGGCCTTCCCGCAGCGGCGGTTCTTCCTGGCCGGGGGCCTGGGCCCGCACAATGTGGAAGCGGCCATCGAGTCGGTGAAGCCCTTTGCCGTGGACGCCTCCAGCGCCCTGGAGTCCGGCCCCGGGATAAAGGACCGGTTGAAACTGAGCAAGTTTATGAAAGCAGCGAGGAAGCAATGAGCAAGGAAGGATACTTCGGAGTTTTCGGGGGGCAGTATGTTCCCGAAATGATCATGCCCGCCCTGATGGAGCTGTCTGAGGAGTACGAACGGGCCCGCCTGGAGCCTTCGTTTCAGGAAGAGTACGAGTACTACCTGCGCGAGTATGACGGGCGTCCCACTCCTCTGACCTTTGCCGAGCGCCTGACCGGGGCCTGGGGTGGCGCCCGGATCTACCTGAAGCGGGAGGACCTCAATCACACGGGGGCTCACAAGATCAACAACACCATCGGGCAGATCCTGCTGGCCAGGCGGATGGGCAAGAGCCGGATCATCGCCGAGACCGGGGCCGGACAGCACGGCGTGGCAACAGCCACAGTGGCGGCCCTGTTCGGGTTGGACTGCGTGGTCTACATGGGCGAGGAGGACGTCGAGCGGCAGTCCCTAAACGTCTTTCGCATGCGTCTGCTGGGCAGCAAGGTCGTACCGGTGGCAAGCGGCAGCCGCACCTTGAAAGACGCCATCAACGAAGCATTCCGCGATTGGATAACCAATCTGAAAACCACCCATTACATCTTCGGCTCAACGGTTGGTCCCCACCCCTACCCCACGCTGGTGCGGGATTTTCAGCGGGTGATCGGCAGAGAAACGAGGCGGCAGATCCTGGAAAGAGAGTCGAGGCTGCCCGACCTCTGCGTCGCCTGTGTCAACGGAGGCAGCAATGCCATCGGGCTGTTTGCCGAGTTCATCGAAGAGCCGCAGGTCGAGCTGGTCGGTGTAGAGGCGGCCGGAGACGGGATCGACACGCCCAGGCACGCCGCCACCCTGACCCGCGGAAGCCTCGGCGTGTTCCACGGCAGCTACATGTACCTGCTGCAGGACGGCAACGGCCAGATACACCCCACCCATTCGATCTCCGCCGGTCTCGATTACCCCGGAGTCGGGCCCGAGCACTGCCACCTCAGGGATACGGGCCGGGCCCGGTACCTGAGCGCGACCGACGCCGAGGCGGTGGCGGCTTTCCAGGAGCTGGCCCGGCTGGAAGGGATACTGCCCGCCCTGGAAAGCGCCCACGCCCTGGCGCAGGCCCGCAAAGAAGCGCCGCGTTTTTCCAAGGATGGAATCATCGTGGTGAATCTCTCCGGCCGGGGGGACAAGGACTGCCAGCAGGTAGCCCGCTACCTCGAGTCCCGAGAAGGCAGGCCGGATAAGGCCGAGGGCGAGAGAGCAGAGGAGGAGCAAACGAGATGAACAGACTGGAGCAGCGTTTCCGAGAGCTACGGAAGCAAGACCGCAAGGCCTTCATCGCCTATATCATGTCCGGCGAGCCGTCCTGGGAAGCGGTCCGGCAGATCGTCCTGGAGCTGGAGCGGGCGGGGGTCAGCGGGGTGGAGCTGGGAGTTCCCTTCTCCGACCCCATCGCCGACGGGCCGGTCATCCAGGCGGCCGCCAACCGGGCCCTGGCCCGGGGCGTTACTCTGGCCGAAATCCTGGAGAAGGTGGCGGCCCTGCGGCGGGAGACCGATCTGCCTCTGCTGCTCATGGGCTACTGGAACGTTTTCTTACAGTACGGCCGGGAGCGCTGCCTGGATGCTGCGGTAAGCGCCGGAGTCGATGGCTTCATCATACCCGACCTGCCCCCGGAAGCGGACCCCGAGTTCTTCAGCCGGGCCAGAGAAAGGCAGCTCTGCACCGTGCTGCTGGCCTCCGAGCTGACTCCGGAGGAGCGTCTGCGCAGGATCGTGGCCTCTACCGGCGGCTTCCTGTACTACGTACCCCAGCTGGGCATCACCGGGCTCCAGCTGAGGGTAACCCCGGCCGTCGAACAGCGCATCGGGGTGATCAGGAGCCTTACCCGTACGCCCGTGTGCATCGGGATCGGCGTCAAGACCCGCGAAGACGCGAAGGCGCTGAGCCGCTGCGCCGACGGTGTGGTGGTGGGAACCCGCATCGTGGAAATGATCAGCCGCCACGGAAGCTCCAAGAACCTGGCCCGGGAGGTGTCCAGCCTGGTACAGGAGCTGCTGCCCTGAGCCGGCAGCTGTACCCCGCGACAATCCTATATATATACTGAAAGCTCGGCCGTGCCGATAGGCTAGCCAGGGAGAAAATCCGCCTATAGCCGGCCTGCTCGACCGGACATATCGATTTCGGCAAGGAGAACAGGAATGGCGCAACAAGAAGAGGAGTTCCAGAAAGCCTGGGTGGTCACCGTGGACATGGGATTGGGCCATCAACGTGCGACCTATCCCCTAAGGCATCTGGCCGAAGAAGGAATCGTCACGGTGGGAAGCTCCACGGCCAGCGACCCGGAGGAGAAGAAGCTCTGGGATCGGATGCGCAACATGTACGAGTTTCTCTCCCGGGTGAGGGGCACCCCGATCATCGGAAAGCCCCTGTTCGGGCTGCTCGACGCCCTGCAGAGCATCCCCTCCTTCTACCCCATTCGAGACCTGTCCCGCCCTTCCTACCAGGTCAAGCTTCTCAGCCGCTTCATAGAACGCGGCTTGTGCCGGGGCATGATCGAACGCATCCGGACCAAGCCCTTGCCCCTGATTACCTCTTACCTGGCCCCGGCCGTGGCTGCGGACAGGAGCGGCTATGGACGCATCTACTGCATCATCTGCGACGCCGAGATCAGCCGGGCCTGGGTGGCGGAGAACCCGCGGCGCAGCCGTATCCATTACCTGGCTCCCTGCGGCCGGGCCGTGATGCGCCTGAAGAGCTACGGAGTGCCGGATGAGCGCATCTTCCTTACCGGTTTCCCCCTGCCTCTCGAGATACTGGGGGCCGCCAACCTGAACCTGCTGCGCTCCGATGCGGCCCAGCGCCTGTTCTACCTCGATCCCAACGAACGCTTCTGGCCGCTGCACGGCCGCAACGTGGTCCATTTCCTCGGCAGGGGCAGCTGCCGCTTCAAGGCGGATCGGCGTCTGACCATCACCTACGCCGTAGGCGGTGCCGGAGCCCAGCGGGAGTTCGGCTACCAGATCACCAGTAGCCTGCAGGAGAAGCTCAGAGCAGGGGAAATCGCCCTCAACCTGGTGGCCGGGGTGCGAGAGGAGGTCAGGCAGTACTTCGAACGCGTTAAGGAGGAGCTGCTGCCGGGCTGCCCGTACGTTCGGGTGCTCTACAGCGCTCATAAGGAGGACTATTTCCACTCCTTCGCCCAGGCGATCCGTACGACCGACATTTTGTGGACCAAGCCGAGCGAGCTGTCCTTCTACTGCGGTCTGGGCATTCCCATCATCATGTCCCCCTCCATCGGGGCCCAAGAGGTGTTCAACCGCCGCTGGCTGCTGGAAGTGCAGGCTGGCATTCCCCAGGAAGACCCTGCCTACACCGCCGAGTGGCTCCTCGACCTGTGGCGGGAAGGTCGACTGGCGGAGAGCGCCTGGGATGGTTTCCTCAAGGCCCGTAAGTACGGAACCTACAAGATCCAGGAAATACTGGAGACCGGAACCATGGCCAGGGAGACCAGCCCCCTCAAGCGCTAGGCTTTACGGTGCTATTTGACCCGTGCGGCTTCCCATACTATCTTTACACGGTAAGGGAAAAAGAATAATAACCGAAAGCTTTGCATATGAGCAAAAGGTCAGACAGCCAACCCGAGATCCGGCTGCAGAATGTTTCCTTCTACTATCCGCAAGAGCAGCGGCTGGTGTTCAACCGGCTCTCCCTCGAGCTTCCGAAGGGGGTCGTGAGCCTGGCCGGCCAGAATGGAACCGGCAAATCGACCTTGCTGCTGCTGGCCTCCGGCATCGTGCTGCCTGTGGAGGGAACCGTATACCTGCAAGGAATAGATACCCGTGATCTCCGTGAGGAGCAGGAGAGACAGCGTTACGTCTCCTTCATCTATCAAAACATGGAGTTCGAAACCGAGCAGAGCATCGAAACGCTGCTCGAATACGTTTATGAGAACGGTTTTCACGAGAACAAAGACCCGGGCCTCATATCCGAGCTTATCGAGGTCTGCGAGCTGACTCCGGTGCTGTCCAAGAAGACCCAGACGGTGAGCAAGGGCGAGCTGCAGAGGACTATCATCGCCTTCAGCCTGCTGTACGGCTCGCGGATTATCATGATGGACGAACCGATCTTCGCCCTGGAGGAGTACCAGAAACAGCGCATCATGAAATACCTTTTCGATTACACGCGCAAGAATAACCTCAGCCTGTACTACTCGGTTCACGAGCTGGACATCTCGAAAAGATTTTCGGACTATCTGCTGCTCCTGAACAAGGAGGGAGCGCCGGAGATCGGACCTACCGAGGAGCTGTTCACCCGGGAAAAGCTAGAAAAAGCCTACGAGTTCCCTTTCGTGATGCTGAAGCGCAAGGAAGCCCTGTACAGGGAGATGCTCCAGAAGATCAGCCCACACCGGTCGCCGGAAGGGCCGGCCGGGCTTGAATAGCCGGCCTGCAGCCTGGCGGCAAACCTGGGAGACGCCTTGATGTCAGCACAGAAATCCCGACGGGAGCCTCGAAAATCGGACATGAGGAAAGAGCAGGGGCGGCCGGAAACCTCTGTTCCGGCCGCGAGGCGCGGCATTGCGGCGAACCTGCCCACCATATCCCTGCTCGTACTGGTTCTCTTTTTCCTTTTCACCTCCCGTATCGTCTATGCGCCCCTGCTCCTGTCGCTGGAAGAGAGCCTGGGCCTGAGCCACGCCAGAGCGGCATCGTTTTTTCTGTTCATCACCATCGGCTACGGATCCTTGATGTTGTTCTCCGGATTCGTGGCCGCCCGTCTGGGACACAGGACCACGATCCTTCTGGCTCTGCTGGTGACCGTGGCCGCCCTGGCGGTCGTGGCCTCCAGCCGCTCGCTGTGGGGAATGCGGGCCGGCCTCATCCTGCTGGGAATGGGCTCTGGACTCTACTTTCCCTCGGGCATCCCTACCCTCGTCTCCCTGGTGGAGGACAGGGACGCCGGCAAAGCCCTGGCTATGCACGAACTTGGACCGAATTTGAGCTTTGTTCTGACACCTATAGCAGCGGTCCTTCTCCTGCGCTTCGTTAGCTGGAGGATAATACTGCTGCTGCTGGGCGGCTTCGGGATCGCGGTCTGGCTGTTGTTTTTGTTATTTGCCAAGGGCGGCCGCTTTCACGGCAAGCCTCCTCACCTGGCCAACGCCCGGCTGATTTTGCCCCGTCCTTCATTCTGGATCCTCGCGGGCCTCTTCGCCCTCGGCGCCGGAGCGGGGATCGGGATCTTCTCCATGACGCCTACCTACCTGATAGCGGAAAGGGCTATGGACCCCGAGCTGGTCAACACCCTGGTCGGCCTGGCCCGGGTCGCCAGCCTGGCAATGGTGTTCTTGGCCGGCTATCTGGCCGATAGATACGGGATCCAGAGGATTCTGAGCGCGGTGCTGCTTCTCTCCGGCCTCGCCACCGCGATCCTCGGCGTAGCTTTCAAGCCTGTTCTTATAGCAGCGGTGTTCGCACAGCCCGTTCTCATCGCCTCCTTTTTTCCCGTGGCTTTTGTCGCCATCTCCCGTATCGCGCCCCAGAGACTGTACAATCTCACCATCTCGTTCATGCTGCCCATGGTCTACACCGTGGGCTACGGGCTGGTTCCTTACTTTCTCGGCCTGCTGGGCGACCGGGCTTCCTTCGCCACCGGGTTCTACATCTATGGCGGTCTTCTGGTCTGCGCCGCGGGCTTTCCGTTTTTGCTCAGGCTACGACAGTTGGGAGGCTCCGCCTCATGAGCGCTTCGACATCTTCTTCAGAGTACGACTTCGATCGACCCGTGGACAGGCGGGGCACCGCCTCCCTCAAGTGGGACTTCGACGAGCGCCTCACCGGAGTGCGGCACCTGCTCCCCCTGTGGATTGCGGACATGGATTTCAAGGCTCCCACCGAAGTGATCCAGGCGCTGAGCAGGCGGGTGGAGCACGGCGTGTTCGGCTACACCCTCGAGCCGGAGTCCTACTACCAGGCGATCATCGACTGGATGAAACGCCGTCATGACTGGGAGATTCGACGAGGCTGGATGATCTCCTGCCCGGGAGTCGTGCCCTCGATCGGCCTGGCTCTGCACGCCTATTCCAGCCCCGGAGACAGGGTGATCATCCAGCCACCGGTCTACTACCCCTTCCGGGAAGCGATCCTGAACAACGGCCGGCGGGTGGCGGAAAACCCCTTGCGGCTTCGAGGAGGGCGCTACCGCATGGATTTCGACCAGCTAGCGGAGGTGATCGACAATCGGACACGGATGCTGATTCTCTGCAGCCCGCACAACCCGGTAGGCCGGGTGTGGACCCGGATGGAGCTGGAAAAGCTGGTGGACATCTGCGCGCACCATGACCTGGTGATCGTCTCCGACGAGATCCACCATGACCTGGTCATGAAGAGCTTCCGCCACCTTCCCACAGCCGGTCTTTCCGAGCAAGCCGGGCGGATCACCGTCACCTTGACCGCGGCGACCAAGACCTTCAACCTGGCCGGTCTCGGTTGTTCCATGGCGGTGATTTCCAACCCACGGCTGCGCAGGCGTTTCAAGACCGCCTGGAAAAGCCAGTGGACCGGGGCCGCCAATGCCTTGAGCGCCGCGGCCACGGAGGCGGCCTACCGCTACGGAGAGCTCTGGCTGGAGCAGGTACTGGCGTACATCCGTCAAAACTACGATTTTCTGGTGCGTTTTCTCGGGCGGCAGGTGCCGCAGGCCAGAGTCACCCCCCTGGAAGGGACCTACCTGGCCTGGGTGGACCTGCAGGCCCTGGGATTAAGCGCCGAGACGCTGAAGGAACGGATTCTCAAGACTGGCCGGGTCTGGCTCGACGAAGGTCCGAAGTTCGGAACCGGGGGAGAAGGATTCCAACGCCTAAACCTGGCCTGCCCCCGGAGCACCCTGGCGGAAGCCCTCGAGCGGATGGCCGCGGCGCTGGGCTGAAGTCCGCAGCACCGGCATCTCTCCCGCGCCGACGCGGCTTGCTAGGCGACCCGGTTCCCGGCTATTCTGTCGGCGGCTGCGAAGCTTCGGGGACCGAGATCACCCACGAAGAAAGGTACTGTGATGAGAATTGCTCACGTTTCGGACTTTCATCTGCCCACCAAGCGGGGAAAGCGAGTAAACGGCGTCGACCCGCATGCCAATCTCGATCGAGCCGTCGACACCCTTAAGGCGCAGAAACCCAAAGCTGACCTGATCGTCATGGGCGGAGATCTGCTGGACGAAGGAGACAAGGGCAGCTATGAGGGCATCGCCGGGCGGTTCAAGGAGCTGCAGGTCCCCGTTCTCGCGGTCACCGGCAATCACGATCATCCGGGCAGTCTCTCGAAATCCTCTCTGGTCCCAGACACGGAGAGCACCAAGGGGTACTACTCGATCGACCAGGGCAAGGTCCACTTCATCGTGCTTGCCTCCGCCAGGACGGGCAAGCTCCACGGTCTTCTCGACGAAGAACAACTGTTGTGGCTGAGCACAGACCTCTACGAAAACCGCAGGAAGCCCGTTCTTATCTTCCTGCATCATCCTCCCTTCGACACAGGAATCGCCTGGCTGGACAAGATCAAGCTGCTCAACTCCGATGCGTTCTGGGGCATCATACCTCCCTACTCAAAAAACGTTGTAGGGGTGTTTGCTGCTCACGTCCACGTTCAGGTATCTTTTCAATTCCGCGGGCTGCTGGCCGCCACCAGCCCGGCGGTCTGCTGGCAGTACTCCGGGAACGCCGATGCGGCCAAGGCGGAAATCTCCGACGAGCTGCCCGGATTCAATCTGATCGATCTTGAGGATTCCCAGATCCGCATCCGCACGGTACGTTTCAGTCCGGCCCCGGAACGACCGGTGGAGCAATGAGCAGCTCACCACTCCCCCTCATCCACGCTCAACCGATCAGAAGCGAAAGGGCAATCAGGAGGGATGCGAGGGTGTGCATGAAAACTCCTGCCGCCGTGGCCGGAATGGGATCGCTTTTTAGACTCCGCGTTAGACGGGTAAACAGGACAAGCAACAGCGCCACCGGGAAAAGCGCGATCAATACAAGCGGTGGATAGATCCCCAGCGGCACAAAAACGGCGATGTTGAACCCCGAAAAGGCGAAAATGAGGACCAGCAGCCGGCGGGTACGCCGGTACTTGGAGCCCGTGCTGGCATACAGCACCCTGTATACGAGGATAACACCCAGGGAGATCCAGGCCACCGGCGTACCCGCCAGGAAAGCAACAGCAGCGGCGGTACCGGTGAGGGCAAGGTATGTCCCCCCCGATATCAATGGAGGGAGCAGCGCCGTGGACAGAAAAGCATAAGGAAAGGGAGAAAGCAGGTATAGAACACTGATGATCCCGGCTGCAGCCACGAGAAGAAGCACCACCAGTCCGGCGGCGAAGGTGAAATAGAGCAGCACCGCCAGGGCGACCAGGCCCACGGGGATCAAGATCAGGGGAAGACGGGCCGGATCGAGAAGCGATGGGCGGATCACGGGATTGCCGGGCAGCCTTGCGATCTTCTCCCGCTCTGCGGCAAGGAAAGCCAGGTAGTCCGAGCCGAGCAGGTCCAACAGCTCCGCAGACCCAAGCCCAAGAAACAGCAGCAGCGCGGAGCCCCAAGACAGCTCCCCCCGGCGGGCCGTAAAGGCGATCCCGATCAGGGCGGGCATGGATACGGCGCCCAGCAGCCGCGCTCGCAGGAAAGCCAGAGCGCTCTCGTAGACAGACCGGCCTTCAGCCCCGCTCATTGCGGCTCCTTTCAGCTGGCTATCGATGCAGGAGTATGATCTTCGTCCCCGAACGTTCTCAAGACACAATCCTGGCGAGAACGAATCCCGTACCCATCAATACGGTGGAAATAGAAAAAACCTGTACGGTCATCAGGATGGCCGGGGCGAAGCGGTGAATATCATCGTAGTGCCTGCGGGTGATGGCCAGTACCCGCAGCACGATCGGCAGACTCAGCAGACTCAGCAGCGACCAAACCGGGAACAGACCTGCAATCACCCCGAGGGCGAGCAGGCCGAAGGCCAGCCCGTAGTACAGAGGCGCCAGCACGCGTACGGCCTTGCGCCCGAGAATGGTGCTGAGGGTCTTCTTCCCCACCGCCCGGTCCGCTTCCGCGTCGGGAACATTGCCTATATACAGGATCGCGTCCACCCAGAGCCCGGCAACGATACCGGCCAGCACTGCACTCCAGGTTATCCTTCCCGTGAACAGGAAAAAGGTACCGACCACGGGAAAAGGGCCGCTGCCCAGAAAGCAAATCAGATCCCCCAGGCCCCGGTAGCCGAACTTAATAGGCGGCGCCGTATAGAAGTACCCCATAAGGACCCCGACCAGCCCGAGGGGAAGAATCCGCCAGTCCACCCGGATGACCAGGTACAGACCGACGGCCACCGTCGCCGCCAGACTGGTCAGAGCGGAAGCCAGGATGGTTCGGGGAGAGAAGAAGTACAGGGCGCAGGCGTCCCCCGAGCCACTGCCAGACAGAGGGTTGTCATAGAGAATCTCTGCGCCTTTTTTGAATATGCGCCCCTCGTCCAGCCTGTCCACTCCCGAGCGGTAGTCGTAATAGTCATTGGTGAAGTTGGTACCGATATTGGCGAAAAGCATACCCGCCAGGATCAGAAGCAGCAGCATCCAGTTGAACGGATGGCCTGCCTGCCAGGCTACCGCGGCGCCGAGGCAGCAGGGAAGCAGCACTGTGATGGTGTACAGCGCCCTGGAAGCCCTGATCCAAAGGGCTGCAGACTCGAAAAAGCTTCTGGCCATGGTCTACCTCTCCAGAGTGTCGACCCGCCAGAGCAGGAAACCCTGACAGGCCTTGCCTTCCTGTCGGAAGATCCCCTTTTCGGAGCGTTCGTTCACGTAGACCTCGATAACCCGGCGCACCTCGGCATCGATTTCCCCGTAGCGCTGGAAGTGCTCTACCAGACCCTCCACTGCTCCGGCCTGGGGCATCTCGAGGTCCAACTCCGAATGGTAGAATCGGGCTTGGGGTCGAAAGCCGAGAGCGTACAGCAAACCGAAGGCGTACAGCACGTCACTGGGATAATCGCCCAGCTTCTCTCCAAATAACCTCGGCCAGAGGTCCGCCTGAGCCCTGCCCCACCTGCCCCACACGGCTCCGGACCAACCGCTCAGGTAGCAAAAACGTCGGGAGGCGCCCACCATCTTCTGCAGGGTCTGCGGATCGCTCACCCCTGGAGTCATGGAGGCAAAGACCAGATCAAAGGCTCCCCGCCAGCCCTCCGCCGCCAGGTCGATCTCCTGCCAGCTCTTTGGTACAACCTGGATATTGGTTATCTTCGCCACTGCGATTCGCCGCTTCAGGATCGCGACCATCGCGCTCACCGGCTCGAGAGCTACCACCTCGGCGGCCGTACGGGCGAGGGAGGCGGCGAAACTTCCCGGACCGGCTCCAATATCCAGCACCCGAAATTCCCGCCGGAGACACCCCTCCTCGGCCAGCCACCGTAGAACCCGATCTCGCCTGCGCCGGTTCCTCTCGGTTTCCGTCTGCTCGGCGTAGCTGCAGGCCCGCTGGTTCCACCGCTCGATCTCGGCCGGAAGACCCCGCTGCTCCCGGCGGTTAACCGGTGAGCGGGCTTTCGACTGCAGCCATAGCTGCCTCCATTGCTCCGCGTTCCGGGTTATAGGCTCGTCCATAGTCCGGTCTCAAAGCGTGAAACCTGCCCTCTGCTTCGCTCGTGAGGTTCGGGCCTGGAAGCCGTGGAAGAGCTCCGCGAACAACCGGGGGACAATCTCCATCCGTTCGGGAGGAGCGACAAACGCTACGCGCATCTGGGTCCTGCCCGGATTCTCGGCCCCGGGAAGATTGTAGAAGCCCGACATCGGGGCCACCAGCAGGGTGTAGCGCCTTCCCTGCAGGATCACTTCGCCCTCTTTGGCGCAGTAGAGCACAAAATCCATGGCTTCAAATTCGGAAGCGGCGATCTCCCGCACGTCCACCACCGAATAGATGGCGGCCTGGGGGGTGGAGACGATCGCTCCCGGAAGAGCCCGAGCCATACCTTCCGCAAACCTGTTCATGAGAACCCGATAGTACTCCCTCTGCCTGGCGTACCACCGGCGCAGATCTGCCTGGCTCTCCTGCCCCAGGGCAGCGAATATGTACTGGCCGATGGCATTGGGACAGAGAGTAGCGGTGGCCTCGTTTACGGCCCGGTTGTGAAAATCCTCGCTGTCGGTAACCAGGGCCCCCAGGCGCAGGCCGCAGGCGTTCCATACTTTGGAGGCCGTCTCCACACTGATCCGGCGGCCTTGAATTCCGGGAACTTCCCGGTTCGTGATGCCCCAGATGCTCACTAAGCCCGCCTCCGCGTACATCAGCTCCCGGTAGGCCTCGTCGCTGATCATCCACATGTTGTGCTTGACGCACAGTGCGGCCAGCTCCATCATCTGAGCCCGGGTGTATAGCTGGCCGGTCGGATTGTCGTAGGGAATGACCAGCAGCCCTCCGGGCCTGTGATCCACGATCAACTCCTCGACCAGCTCGATGGCCGGCAGCGTGAAGCGGCCGTCGGGCTGCAGGGAACGCTGCAGGGACAACACGGAGCGCCCCAATCTGGCCGCCAAAGCGGTGTAGTTGGTATAGGTTGGATCGATGATCAGCAGGGGCTTCTCCCGCACCCCGGCTTGCCCGCACACCCCCAGAATCGCCAGCTCTATCGCCTGCGACCCGCCGTCGGTGATCTGAGCGTGCAGGCCGGCGGTTTCGAAGCCGCTGTAAGCGATGATATGCAGGACTGTCCGGCGGGCTTCCTCGGTTCCGGCTGTCGGAGTGTACCTGACCGCCCCATTACGGAAAGGACTCGCTTCAGCCTGCAGGTTGGCCAGGCGCCGGAGCATGGCCGGGTGCATGGGCAGCGACACATTGCCGATAGCCACATTGATCGCCTCCACCTGCCTCTTCCGGTGGAGGAACTCCATCTGGGCGGCCCTTATGACCGAGGGACTGCGCTGTTTGAAATGCTCGGAAAGCTCCGGCTTCATATTCTCGACAGCCTAGGCTACAGCGGCTTTAATGTCAAGATTCGCCCCCGGTCTGCGGCGTATCACCCGGGCCCTGCCGGGGAGGTGCCAGGAGGATGACGCTTCACAGCCTCTTAAGACCGGTGTCCTTGACATGCTCCGACCTCATCCTTATGGTTTTCGCCATAGTAAGAGGCCTGGAGGACTGATATGTCGGGTATCATCAACGAAGTACGGCCGTTCCGCGCTCTGCACTACGACCCGAAGACAATCGACGTCGTAGGGCTGTGCCTGGCCCAGCCCTACGACGTCATATCCGTGGAGCAGCAGGACGCCTACTACCTGCAGCACCCTCGCAACGTGATCCGCCTGATCCTGAACCGGGCCCAGGCCGGGGACGATGAGCACAGCAATCCCTACTCCCGAGCCAGGGGCTTTCTCGAGCAGTGGAAAGCCGAAAAAATTTTACGGGAGACCTGCCGGCCTTCATTCTGGGTGTACGAGCAGGAGTTTGATATTCCCGAGATCGGGCGAAAAAAAGTCAAGGGCTTCATCGGCCTGGTGCGTCTGCAGGATTATGAGCAGCGCAGAATACTGGCGCACGAGAAGATCATGACCCGGCCTCTGGAGGACCGGGTGAGGCTGATAAAGGCAACGGGAACTCAGTTCGAGTACATCTGGGGGATGTACCGGGACCAGGCTTACGTGATCGACAACATCCTGAATGCGACGGAAAACGAGCAGCCGATCATGGACTTTTTCGAGGAACAGACCCTGGTACACCACCGTCTGTGGCGCCTTATCGACGCCGAACGCTGCTCGGTCATTTCAAGAACCATGGAGCACCTGAAGATCTACATCGCCGACGGCCACCACCGCTACCAAGCCATGCTCAATGTCCGTGAAGAGATGCGTCGCCGCTATCCCGACGCAGGACCCGAGGCGCCCTGGGAGTACATCATGATGTTCCTGGTAAACTCGGAGCATGAAGGGCTAACCGTTCTGCCGACTCATCGCACCCTCTATAACCTCGAGATCACTAACCTGAGCGAGCTTCATCTGGCAATACTCGAGCACTTTCACGTCAAGAGCTATTCTTTCAACGGCAGCAATGAGACGGAGGCTCGCAAGAGATGGCTCCGGGACCTGAGGGACGTGGAGCCCGGTGTCCACAAGTTCGGTGCCCTGATCACCAAGCTGAACCGCTATTTCCTTATCACCTTGAAGGACTCCGAGGCCTACGAGGAAATGGTCGACCTCGCCTACTCCTCGGAGTGGAAGCTGCTCGATGTCAATATACTCAACACCCTTATCCTGCAGAGGATCGTGGGGCTCACCGAGGAGCAGCTATCGGCCCAAAGCAATGTCGGCTATACCAAGAATCTGGAGTCTGCTCTGGAGTCGGTCCGCAACGGCGCCATGCAGGTGGCTCTGATCCTCAACGCAACCCGCCTGCAAGACATCATAATCATAGCGGAAAACAACGAACGCATGCCCCGCAAGTCCACGCATTTCTATCCCAAGCCCCTTTCCGGGCTGGTCTTCTACCCAATGGGATCTCCTGACGAGAGCCTGTAGCTCCACCGGCTTCCATGGCCGGTCCCAGAGTAACTTCCGGTAATGCAGTTTTCCGCTCTCGGTCTCTCGAGGATCAGCCACAGTGGCCGGCCTTGCGCAGTGCTTGAATCCCTTCCCAGGTCAGGGAGATCAGCATTTCGCCGTACCGTTCCACTACCGGGCCTGCACCCCAGATTTGCCGCAGGAGCCGCTCCAGCGCCGTTCTGTCGAGAAATCGCCCGGCTTCCGGCGGGCTCTCTATCGGCCCGGCCGGTATATCCCGGTTCTTCAGTAAGGAGAGGACCGCCGCGGCGGCTCCCAGGGCCAGAAGTTTCGGCTCGATATCCTCCTGTAGGGCTATCACCATGGTGCCGTACAGTCGGTCTTCGATAGCCAGCTTGCGACGACGGTCCCTGCCTACCCGCTCGACCAGGTCGTTCAAATAGGGATTGACCATGCGCTGCAGCAGCTCCTCGGCGTGCTGCCTGTACCCTTTCTCCGTGAACAGCGGATCCGCTACCCCGGCGTGTCTGCGTATCAGGGCGGCCCCTGATTCTTCGATAAAGGCCTTGCGTGCCGTCTCCATGATCCACCTGTCCGTTCCCGCTTCGGCCATCAAGCGGTAGCCCTTGAGGTCGGCCAGATAGGCTATCAGGGCATGAATGGCGTTGTGTCCATAGAGCTTGGCCTCTTCGAAGGGCAGCAGCTCCTCCTTCTCGAGGAACACCTCTATTGCCGGCCGGCAGCCTGGAAGCCGCACCTTGGAAACCAATATGCGGTTGAACTCCTCCACCAGGACGGCCCGGGCAAGCCTCGGAGTGATGGCGGCCAGCTCCAGCTTTTCGATGGTCTGCGGCTCGGTGATCAGGGCGCTCATCTTGCCGATCACAGTGTTCAAAACTTGAACATTCCGGAGCACGGCCGGCGGAACCAGCGGCTCCAGATGCCGGGCCAGGATTTCCGCCGCCCGGTTATGGTTCTCGGCCGTGTAGATCAGGGTGCGAAGTCCCCGCCCGGACGAGCCGGCGCGGTCGACCAGTCCACCGGATAGCAGGCCGACCACACTGGATTCTCCTCCGACGGCGTAGGCTTCGACACTCGGCAGGGCAGTGCACATCTCGCCGGAGGCGGCTATCGCTTCCCGCAGGCGCCTGGCATCTTCCGGGTCCCGGGGATCGAGCAGCTCTACCCCCTCCACGCTCGCCTGGTCGACCCGGTCGAACCGGGCGATGTTCAACCGGCATCGCCCCCGGTTCTCACGCACCGCGGCGACCAGCTCTCTGTCGATATCCGCAGCCACGTAGCGGTCGAAGCAGCCCGACTGCTGTGCTTCGTAGAGAAACAACGCCAGCTGGATGGGTCCGAAGCCGAAGCCAACAAAGGTCCTTGCCTGAGTAGATTTCACCTCAACGACCTTTCATGCTACTATGGAGCTGCTATCGCCGGATATCTTGTTTCCCGGGACGGAATTTGTCAAATACGCGGGCCGAGGAGAACCGTTGCCTATGCTGAAACCGACCGTAGACCTCAAGGATCTGAAACGGCGGGTGCGGGAAGTCCTGCCCGAAATCACGGCGATCCGCCATGCCCTGCATCGCATGCCGGAGACCAAGCTGGAGGAAAAGCAGACTGCCGAGAGGATCCGGCAGGTTATATCCGGGACCAGGGCGGAGATGCTCAAGCCGTACCTCGGCACCGACGTGGTCGCGCTTCTCTGGGGAAGCGGGGAGGGCGGCCGGGCGCAGGACGGAGGGCAGAGGGGGCAGCCTAAAAGCAGCCAGCGGGGAAAAGGCTCTCGGCACACAGCCGGTAAAGGCGACGGCCTAAACGTGACCCTGCGGGCCGATATCGACGCCCTGCCGATCGACGACAAGAGCGGCAAGGCCTGGGCGTCAGGACACGCCGGAAGGGCCCATGCCTGCGGCCATGACGGCCATACGGCCATCCTGCTGGGAGCGCTGAAGGTGCTGGCAGAGCTGACGGATCGCTTCTCGGGAAGCGTTCGCTTCGTGTTCCAGCCGGCAGAGGAGGAGGCCGGCGGCGGCAAAATGATGGTAGACAAGGGTCTGCTGGCGACCGATCCCCGGCCTGCAGCGGTCTTTGCCCTGCACGGCTGGCCCGGAACCCCCGTAGGAACAGTGGCGGCCACCCCTGGAGCGGCAATGGCGGCCCAGGACCGCTTTCGTATCACGGTCAGAGGCCGCGGCGGACACGGCGCGGTTCCCCACCGGTCCATCGACCCGATCGTAACCGGCGCCCAGGTCATCTTGGGGCTGCAGACCGTGATCTCCCGCTCGCTCGACCCGGTTTCGGCGGCCGTCTGCTCCGTGTGCACCATCCACGGCGGACAGGCCAGCAACGCCATCCCTGACGAGGTGGTGATGGAAGGCACCACCCGCTATTTCGACCGCCGGGTCCAGTCCTTGATTCGCTCCCGGATGGAGGAAGTGATCGGCGGGATCTGTTCTTCCGCCGGCGCCGGTTACTCCCTCGAATATAATCAGGGCTACATTCCCCTGGTCAACGATCCACAGGAGGTGAGCTTTCTGGCCCGCGTCGTGGAGGCTTACCTGGGCGCAGACGCCTGGATCCCCGACCTGCCTCCGGCCATGGGAGCCGAGGACTTCGCCTACTACCTGGACAGGGTTCCGGGTGTGTTCCTGCGCCTGGGCCTGGGGGAGAACTCACCAAGCCTGCACAGCCCGGAGTTCGACTTCAATGACCGGTCCCTGGAGCCGGGCATCATCGTGATGTGCGCTCTGGCCCTGGAAACGCTCGCCCGGGGCTCTGCGGGCTCGATTTTCGAAGCCGGGAAATCCGGGCTGAAGTTGAAAAAGGCGGGTACGCATCCCCAGAAGAAGAGCAGCCATGAAACGTAACGCCGTTGTCGCCCAATCCGGCGGACCGACGCCTGTGATCAACGCCTCTCTGCTCGGTGTGCTGGATGGCTGCCGGGATTTTCCCGATCGAATCGGTAACGTCTACGCGGCCTGGCATGGAGTGGAGGGAATCCTTCAGGAAGAGCTGATCGATATGTCGCGGCAGCCGAAGGCGGAGCTGGAGCTTCTACGCACCACCACCTCAGCCGGCGCCATCGGAACCTGCCGGTACAAGTTTACCGATGAGCAGGAGGAGGATTTCCAGCGTATCCTCGACGTCATGAGAGCCCATGAAATCGGATATTTTTTCTATATCGGCGGCAACGATTCCATGGACACGGCTCACAAAGTGTCGGAGCTGGCCAGAGAAAAAGGCCTGGAGCTTTCGGCTACCGGGATTCCCAAGACCATCGACAACGATGTGGGGGACCCTGAGTTCAGGCTCATAGATCATACGCCGGGCTACGGCAGCGCGGCCCGTTACTGGACCTGTATTGTCCAAAATGTGAACGAAGAGAATCGCGGTATCAACGTCTCCGAGTCGGTCTCTGTGCTGCAGGCCATGGGTAGGAAGTCGGGTTGGATCCCGGCGGCTTCCCGCCTGGCCGATCCCGAGCGGCGGATGCCCCTGCAGATGTACTTTGCCGAGGGCGGCCACACTCTAGAGACCCTGGCGGATAATGTGAATCGGGAGCTGCTCAGGAGCGGGCGCTGCATCGTGGTGGTCAGCGAGGGTTTCGACGCCGGCGGACTGGGGGAGAGGCACGACGGGTTCGGGCACATCGAGTACGGCGCCAGCCAGACCACCGCGGCCCAGGCCGTGGTCAACTATTTGAACTCCGTGGGGCTGAAGAGCCGGGGCTACGCCACCGGGCAGATTCCCGGAGTGCTGCAGCGCTCGACCTCGATCTTCGCCTCTACCGTGGACATCGAGGAGGCCTACCGGGTCGGCAGAAAAGCGGTGGAGGTGGGAGTGAGGGAGGGAAGCGGCTGGATGGCCACCATTCTGCGCGATTGCGACTCCCCGTACGCGGTGCGCTATGACAGAGTGCCGCTGGACAAGGTGGCCGCCTCCTCCCGCCAGCTACCCCCCGGCTGGATCAGCAGGGAAGGACTGGATGTGACCGACGAGTTCATCCGCTACGCCCGGCCTCTGATCGGGGAGCGCTGGCCGCACATCCCCTTGGAAGACGGCAGGCAGCGCTTCGCCCGCCTCGAGATTCGTTTCATCGACAGGAAACTCTCCCCGTACCTTCCGGTCAGGTTTCGGAACAAGGGCCGCTAGCCGCCGGGGGTGTCTATCAAAACCTGACCAGCCCGGACGCCTTGCGCAGGATATCCCGCATATCTTCGAAGGTAAGCAGCCGGAGCGCCTCTTCCAAGGAGCACCACCGTATCGTTCTGCCTTCCGGCGACAGCGGACGTCCTCCGGCAGCATAATGCAGGAGGAAAAATTTCACCTGGATCCGTTCCTTCGCCTTGCGGAAAGAGATCACGCCGAGCGGGGCCACCACCCTTGCCCTGATGCCTGTTTCTTCCTCCACTTCCCGCTCCGCCGCCTTCTCCGGGGTCTCCCCGGCCTCGATGTGCCCTTTAGGCAGCACCCAGTGGGCCGGATTGGTCCTGGCCGTTTCGATCAGGTACCGGATCTGGCCGTCTTCCAGCCTGTAGACGACTGCGCCGGCGTGGCTGGTGCGCCGGCCGCTCATGGCAATACCTGCTTAGGGCCAAGACTGCAATCGACCGACCCCGTGATCGGAACAAAAAGAAAGCGGGTGTCCTGTAAGCGTTCTTTCATCGAGCCTTCCTCTCTTGTCTATTTCCTTGCCAGTAGTACGATCTTTGTTGAATCGAAATCAATGGGTGTCCCCTCAAAGTCACCGCTCCCGCTGCCTTTCCTGCAGTCCAACAGTAGCTTTGCTCCCGGTCGCAATGCTTGGTTTAGGCTTCGGAAAGCCTTTATCTCCTCGGTTTCGCCCATGAAGTCAAGCAGGGTGACTTTTAGTCCTGCTCGAGCAAACCAAACGGCATATCTACCGGAACCGCACCGCCAGTCCAATATGTGGCCGGAATTCGCTCCCAGCAGAGATAAAACTTTCCGGGCAAGTTCTTTAACACTGCTCTCGTCATCTGCCTCCGGCCAATACTCTTCGTAAAAACCACTTTCAAAGAAATCCCTTAATCCTGGATTCTGGTCCATTTCTGTGGTACTCCTACCGATTCCTGGTTGTTTTTCTTCCCTTTCCCAACCTGGGCATGCAGCCCGAAAATTTCAACAAGTTCCGGCTTAGAAAATATTTGGGGCGTGTGCCAGACATGGCCAAGACAACAAAAGTTCTCACCGATGGTATTGTATCTTAAGACGCCTCGATCCTCACGAGTTTTCTATTGACAAATATTCTAACAAATTGTAAAAATATTAGACAATTCATTAGGTTGAGGTAGAGAAATACGTCTTCAGATCGCAGGAACGAAATTCTAAAAGCCGCCGGAAAATGCTTCGCCAGATTCGGATATGAAAAAACCACCGTCGACGACATCGGAGAGATGGTGGGCTTGAACAAGGTGTCCCTCTACTACTACTTCAAGAACAAGGAAGCGATTTTCTGCGAGGTCATAACCCGTGAAGCCGACGAGTTCGCCGATTCAGTCGAAAAAAAGGTGGAATCGATCACCGGCTGCCGGGAGAAGATCCTGGCCTGGATAAAGGAAGGTTTCAACTACAATCAGACGAACAGCGTGTTGCATCGGCTCTCCGTAGCATCCTTGAGAAAGCTGGACCCCCGGCTGGATGAATTGAAGAACTACGCCATGAAAAAGGGAACGGATTACCTTGCTTCTGTTCTGCAAGAGTGCCGGAAAAAGAAAGAGGTTATAGAAATCGAGCCCTGGAAAGCAGCCCAGACGATTCAAACTGTCGTTTACGCCATGAAAGATCAGGCGTTGAGGCGTGCCAGTTCCGAACTAGGCGACGGGTTTGACTTCAAGGCGGTTGTAGAAGAGATACTTTTTGCCGTATCCCTCATCCTCGACGGGATCGCCGTCAAGGATCATCGACAGGAATCAAGGTGAACGGCAAGCGGTGCCTGGTTACCGGCGCGAACTCCGGAATAGGGAAGGCCTTGAGCCTCGCGCTGGCCGACCGTGGGGCTGAAGTGATCATGGTTTGCCGTGACAGGCATCGGGGCGAGACCGCTTTGAATGAAATAAAGAGCAGAACTCAGAACTCCCGCCTTGAATTGTTGCTCGTCGATCTTTCTTCCCAACGCTCAATCAGAAACGGCGCCGAGGAGTTCCGGAAGAAATACAGAAGATTGGATGTTCTGATAAATAATGCCGGCGCCCTTTTTTTCGAAAGAAGCATGACAGAGGAGGGGATCGAATCCACCTTCGCCGTAAACTATCTGGCTCCTTTCCTGCTTACCAGCCTGCTTCTCGACGTTCTCAAATCAAGCTCCCCTTCACGGATCATTAATGTATCATCGGAATCTCAGAAAAAAGCATTCATCGATTTCGGTGATCTGATGGGCGAGAACAAGTACAATCCTATGGCTGCCTATTCGCAGTCCAAGCTGGCGGTCATCCTGTTCACCTATGAGCTGGCGAGGAGGCTTGCAGGGACGGGAGTTACGGTAAACAGCTACTACCCTTCTGCTGCCGTAAGAACCAATCTGGGAAAGGCGGATAAAGGGCTTTTCAGGTTGAGCTTCGTGCTCATGTCGGTGCTGTTGAGCCCCTTGCTCATATCGGCCGAAAAAGCCGCAAGAACCGGGCTCTATCTGGCTGCCTCGAAGCGAGCCGAGAAAATCACAGGAAAATGCTATATGCAGAACAGGCAAGGCACAAAAGCATCGCTGGTCAATAAATCTTACGAGAGAGAGATTTCCGCGAGGCTCTGGGAGATAAGCAAAGAACTCGCGGGACTCAATAAATCCCTGGTCTGAAAACCTTCAACTCGAGTGAGAAAGAGCAGAGAGTCCTGGCGGAGACTAATGACGGTGCGGACAGCCTGTGGTAGTATGGGGGCGGCGAAGGAATGCGGAAAGGATGAGAACAAGTCATGCGGTGAAGGCCCTCCGATGGGCGTGAACAGTCCGGAGTACGGAAACTGGGTGTCGAGCAGGCTGCTCATCATTCCGGCGGGTATATGCATTGTTCTCGCAGCCCTGTCCTTTCTTGTTCCGGTGCTCGCAATTCCGGCTTTTCTCTTCTTGGCTGTCTTCGTTTATCTCGCCTACGCAAGGTATCAGTTTTCGCCTCGTGGGGGAAATCTTCAAGAGCGAATACAGAGCCTGATCCTGGAATACCTGCAGTGGGAGGGGGAAGGAAAGGCAATCGATATCGGGTGCGGAGACGGGTCGTTGACCATCAAGCTGGCCGCCAGATATCCGCACACCGCGATAACAGGAATAGACTCCTGGGGACCGTCGTGGAAATACTCGCTGGACACCTGCCGTAGGAACGTCGAGTTTGCAGGGCTTTCCAACCAGATCAAGCTCGAAAAAGCCAGTGCAGCGCGAATTCCTTTTCAGGATGAAAGCTACGATCTGGCGGTGAGCAATCTCACCTTTCACGAAGTTCGTGAGGCCAGAGACAAAAGAAAGGTCCTTAAGGAAGCGCTGCGAGTCGTCAAGAAAGGGGGAACGTTCATCTTCCAGGACCTGTTTCTCTGGAGGTCGATCTACGGAGACATCAAAGATCTGATATCCACCGTTAAGAGCTGGGGCATAGAGGAGGTGGAGTTCATACCTACCAACAACCTGGAGTTCATACCGAGAGGATTAAAGTTGCCGTTCATGGTGGGTACGATGGGCGTGCTGCATGGCCGGAAATGACTCGCGGAAGAACGACATGGACCGGCCGGTTTCAAGAAGGTGAGGACCGATCCTTCAAGGCGCCTACCGTCTCGACCAGCTCGTCCAGGGACACGAGTCTCTTCTCGCCTTCGCCGCGCAGTTTCAGCTCTACTCCTCCCGCTTGCAGGGAACGCTCGCCAATCGTCAGCCTGATCGGTACTCCTATCAAATCAGCATCATTGAACTTCACTCCGGCGCTTTCCTCGCGGTCGTCATAGAGAACATCGACTCCGGCGGCACTCAGCTCATGATATACCCGCAGGGGGATCTCCTCCGTCCTGGTTAGTTTGACGACATACAGATCGTAGGGAGCAATCGTCGCCGGCCAAACCAGGCCTTTTTCATCGTGGTGGCACTCTGCACTGCACACGAGAAACTGTCCCAAATCGAGGGAATGAAGGCCCAGCCGTACAGGCTTGTTCGTGCCGTCCCGGTCCTGAAAAGTCGCCCCAATCCGTTCACAGATACCGCTGTCCCGGCTCGTGCCCGCCGCCAGAGCCGTTCCCCGGGCCCGCCGCAGCGGGGTTCCGCAGCGTAGACAGGGGGCTCCCTCGACAGCCCAGGCTATGTCGGCAACGACGCCACCCTCATAATCCCGGCCGTAGTTTACATTGAGCAGATGATAGCCCTCCTCGTTAGCTCCCGCGACCAGATTGACACACCGGGGGATCGCCTCATCCACTACCAGCCGCAATCCTTTCACACCGACCGGCGATCCATACCCCGGCTCGATCCCCCATCTACGGATTTCCTCCTCCAAAGCCGGCCGTAAGGAAGCGGCCTTCAGTGCCGCGGCCAGCTTGGCCTCATTCAACTCCATGTCCCCACGCAGTACGGCGACGACGAACTGCTCTCGTTCGGCCTTCGCGGCACCGGCCATAAGGAAAACCGCTTTGGCTGTTCTTGAGGCCGGAATCTTAAGAGTATCCGTAAGAGCCCGGATGGTGGTTGCCTCAGGCGTGGCCACCTTCTCGAGTTTACGGGGTGATTCCTCGCTCTTCGGATCCCGGCCGAACACGGCCGCCTCCTGATTGGCCATGTATCCGCAGTGATCGCAGATCAGATACGTTTCTCCGCCATGGGGACCGAGGAAGACCAGTTCGTGAGCAAGAGCGCCCTCCGGGTCGGCCGCCTCGGCGTCGGCGATTTTCACCGGCAGGTCGCAACGAGCAAAGACACGCTCCAACCTCTCTCGATTCTGCCCGTATTGGACCGCCAACTCCTGCTCGCCTGCGGCCAACAGGTAACAGTACAGCATCAGATGCTCCCGAAATCGGGCCGGTCCCGGCACAGGTCGCTCCTTCTCTATCCAGTTCGATTTGAATTGAAAAATCAGTCGGGGAAGCTGCCGGAACGAGCCGATTTCGCTGAGGGCCAGCCCGGCTACCAGCTCGTCCGCCTTTCCCGTCGGAACCCACCTGCGATCACCGCCGCTGGAAAACGGCTGCTTACCCTCCGCCCCTTGGACGAATGGGCCATCGGCAGGAAGAAACAGTGGAAGCGCCACTTCCTGACCGGCAAGCTCCTCCCGGATCAAGCGCTGAATTTTGCCGATCACGCGCCTTCCCAGAGGTAGATAGCTGAATACCCCCGCAGCAGTCTGCCGCAGGAATCCCCCGCGCATCAGCAGGGCGAGCCCCTCGGATTGTACACCGGATGGGGCTTTTCTCCAGGTCTGTCCGAACAGCTCACTCATTCTCATGTCGATGCCTCTACGGCCTCACCCTATCCTAACGCGGACATACTCGGCCAGTGCCTGTTCCACCCCTTCGTCGATTGGTGGCCTGAGATAGGAGCCCAGACGCCTTTCAACCAGGGCCGACGCCCTATCCGCAATCGTTGTACTATCAGAAGATTTCCAGGCTTCAAAGCTGTCCCGGTACATGAGCCGTGACGGAAAAAATGCGGTGCGGCACAGCTCCAGTGTTCTAGGATGAGACAGGTAGTTGCCCCCGATTCCCACCTCGTTTATAACCTCCAGATCCATCGTAGTGCTGTGGATCTTCAGGGGACGGACGATATGTTTGACCATGCCGCATAGTTCCTCATCGATCAGGAACTTTTCGAAGCTCATGGCCAGATACGAGCTGAGGATTCCACAGGAATGCAAGATGAAATGTACGCCGCTTCTCGCTGCGGTCAGCAGCGTCAAGGCGGATTCCGCTCCGGCCTGGCAGTCCGGGATGTGGGAGTTGGTCAGAGCACCTCCGGCCCTGCTGGGAACTCCGTAGTATCGAGCCATCTGGGCGGTGGCTTCGATGATCGTCGAAGTCTCAGGTGAACCGATGGCTAGCCCACCGGTCATCATGTCGGTGGCCGACGAGGTAGACCCGTAGACCACGGGACTTCCGGGGCCCGCCAGTTGAGCCAGGGTGATGCCCGCCAGGATCTCGGCATTCTGCAGAGCTAATAGACCGGGCAGCTCTATAGGCCCGGAAGCTCCGGCCATCATCAGAGGCGCCAAGATACAGGGCTGTCCATAACGGGCAAACTCGATCAAGGCCCCGCACATCTCCGGCGCGTACTGCAAAGGTGAAAGGGAATTGATGAGCGAAATCATAACCGGCCGCCCCCGTAGCTTTTCCAGGCCGCCGAAAACGATGCCCGCCATCTCTAATGCGTCACGGGCCCCTTCAGCGGACACCGGACTTCCCATAAAGGCTTTATCGCTTAACAGGATGCCGGCCTGCAGCATGTACAGGTGAGCCCTAGAAGGGGGCACGTCCGCAGGCTCGACCATCATGAATCCGTTCATGTCGACGTATGGAGAGGTCTGAACTAGCTTGCAGAAACTCCTGTAGTCTTCCAGCGTGGCGTTTCGTTGCCGCCCCGCTGCAGTTAAAACGAAAGGAGAGCCGTATCCGGGGGCACATACCACCGAATCATCTCCGATTATGACTTTCCTGTCGGGATTTCTCGCCTCGATGGTGAACCGTGCCGGTGCCGCTTCAAGCGCCTTCCGTACCTGAGACTCGGAAAGAAACACCTTCTTCCCATCCACTTTAAACCCGTTATCCCTGAACAGAGAAAGCGCCTCGTCGTGGCTAAACGCGACGCCGACTCCCTTAAGGATTTCCATACTGCCGTCATGCAGCCCCTGTAACTCCCGTTGCGAAAACCGTTCAACGCGCTGACCCATCATTCCTCCTTGTAGCTGTACGGTCTACCCGAAGCAGAGACCTCCAGGCTGCACTCGATGAACAGACGATTCTCATCAGAGGAGTCGCCTGCACCGTCGAGTGTACTGTAGCTGTCCTCCCGCCGTACGGTCACCTCCAGCTTGTGGCCTCCTGCCGCAGCCGCCCTCCGCAGGGCGTATTCTCTACCGATCTCCTCGCCGTAGGCTAGGGATTCTTCAAAATCGATAAATATCTTCCTTCCTGCCGGCCCATATACGAAAAAGCCGCCGCTCTCGCCCGGCTTGATCAGGATCTTCACCCGCTCGGTCACCGAGCCGTTCACGGTGCCCACCGCATTGGCCACGTCGCCGTCCGCAGCCAAAAAAAGTCTCGCACCCAGTCGCTCGGCGACTTCGGGGAAAAAAGCCCCGGCCGGTGCGCCCACAGCCACCACGGGCAGGCGAGCTTTCACGCCAAACTCAACCGTCCTGATCCCCGGGCGGAACATCTGCCTAAGAAGATAGTCGCTGTGCTCTGAACTCCGCAAGGGCAAATCCCTTCCGCCGCTGGCCACCAGCTTCTCGACCAGCAGCGCAAAAAGCCGATACCTCAGTTCGGTCTGCACTTCTTCTGAAAACCGTTGGGAGCTGGCCTTAAAGCGGCGGGCCATGATGCGGATGCCGAGCTCGGAGGCTTCCCTGTTCCAGCGAACGAACTGTCCTCCTGCGTGCAGCAGGTCGGTGGGTGTAAGATTGGCCCGATGCACGGTACCGATCTCAACCAGGTGCTGCCAGGGAAGCATGGTCTCATCTTTACCCAGACGAACAGATAGGTTGTGCAGCGTGTGTGGCTGCCGGCGTATCTGATCCAACAGCTCCCGCTCCGCCTCTTTCAACACTGCCTTTTCCGGCTCGCGAATAAAGAAGAGGATGCAGGTTGGTTGAGCTTTCAGTGGATCGAACTTTGCCTGCCATACGGCATCCAACTCCCCGAGCAGGTGGGGGAACTCCGCCGCGCTCCAGCAGAGTGGGAAGACCCTCTGGGGACCGATCTCCATCCTCCGGTCCCTCGAGACCCGGATGATGCTGTCCCCACCCAAACCAACGGTGGTAATCTCGGCGGCCTTGATATGGGTCTGCCACCCCCCGACCTTCGCGCCTCTATCACTCAGAACAGGGCTGCCCGATCGGAGTACGGCTACATCGGTGGTAGTCCCTCCCATGTCCACCACCAGAGCATCACTCAAGCCGGCAAGCACCCCGCCCCCGATAAGGCTGGCCGCCGGTCCCGAGAGAATCGTTTCGATCGGCCGCTGGCGGGCAACCGCTTCCGAGATCAGCCCTCCATCACCTTTTACGACCATGAGAGGTGCAACGATACCGCGGTCTGTCAGGCTCTGTTTCACCGCTTCGATGAGACGCACAATAAGGGGGATCAGCCGGGCGTTGAGCGTGGCAGTGACTGTTCGTTCATAGATACCGAGATCGCCGCTGAGCTGGTGCCCGCAGACCGCCGGATAACCGGTCAGCTCGCTCACAAGATCACGGACCGCCAGCTCCTGTTCGGGATTTCGTACACTCATGTAACCGGATACGGCGAAGGTTTCTACGTTTTGCCGCATCCTCTCTATGGCACCTCTGGCCGCCTCCAGATCAACGGGTTCTCGAATCCTGCCCTGTATATTGCAGCCACCGGCGAGAAAAGCGGTATGGACTGTGGGCAGGTTGCCATCCAGCTCCGCTCCGATTACCAGCAGTCCCACTTCGGCGCCCTGACCCTCTACGATTGCATTCGTCGCCAGTGTGGTGGACAGGCAGGTCATCATGATGCCCGAAAAAATCTCCCGGGCGCTTCGGCGGGATCGGGCTTCTTGTGTCAGTTCGTTCAGACAATGGGTGATCGCCTGATGCAGATCGCTTCTATTAGTGACAACCTTGGATTTACAGAGTATTTCCCCTGTGTCCAGATCGTACAATACGCCATCTGTAAACGTACCGCCTGTATCTATACCTAGAGCATTATGAGACACTGTAGATACGGCCTCGGTTGTTATGTTCCGACGATCTTCCTTTCGGCCTTCTCCACGATGTCACGAAGCTTTTTCTGCACATCCTGTGGCAGAGGGTCCGCCTCGTGGCTCTCCAGGATCTCTTTCACCTTCTCATTGGCCCGTTGGGTCAAGGTCTTGGATCCTGATTCCACCCACTTGTCGTACATGGTTCTGCGAAACAGGCCGGGGTACCAGGATTCGGTTTTAAAACGCTCGTAGGTGTGCTTATCTGAGATATAATCCCCGCCGGGACCGACCCGGTGGACCACATCGAGAGCCAGGGTCTCGTCGTTCACCTCGATCCCGCCCACCAGCCGCCGGGCGTACCCGATCAAATCATCCGCAATGACCAGGCTCTCCAGGGAGGCGGCGTTGCCATGCTCGATGTAGCCGACATCGTGAATCAGGTTGGCCCCGGATTGGGCGGACATCATTATGGATATCGCATACTCGATTGCCGTCTGTTCATCCGTTAGTTTCGAATCGCTGCAGCCCGCAGTGCCGAACATTGGTATATCCAGATACATCGACACATCCCCGAGAGCGGCCATCATCAGGTCGAACTCCGGAGCCCCGTAGGAGAATATGGTGGTCTTCATATCCATGATCGTGAACACGCCGCCCATGATGAATGGATTGCCCTCGTGGGTAAGCTGGTTCAGGACCAGTCCGCTCAAGGACTCGGCCAGTCCGTTTGCCATGGCCCCGGCCAGGGTTGCCGGCACGGTGCTTCCGGCCATGATGCAGGGTGTATAGACCACCGGCAACTGCTTCTTCCCTGCCAGAACCAGTTTCTGGGCCGCCTCACCGGAGTGAACCAATGGGGATATAGGCTCGGCGTAAAGAGTCATGAAAGGATATCTGCGCAGCTCGCCTTCCCCACCCGCGATAATCTCGCACATCCTGATGATATCGCCATAGCCCTCGTTATCGATCGCTGTGACCACGATCGGCTTGGAGGTGTTCAGAACCATGGCTTCGAACTGATATCTGTCATAGACCAGCTGAGGAACATCCTGAACGATCCCCAGGGACATCATGAAATCCATGTGGGGAAGCGCGTCGATGACCTTGGCGGCCATGGCGACCGTCTTCCGGCTGGCCGTAACCCTCGCTCCGGTATACGGATCGAAAAAGAACGGGGTGTCGGAACCGGTGCCAAAATAGCTGTTGCCACCCTCCAGCTCCATAGCCACTATCCCCGTCCTGCTGTTGTTCAGAGTCACTTTAGAAGGCGCCGACTTTATGGCCCGCTCTACCAAACGGCACGGGATGCGGACACGGTTGCCCTCTACGAAGCATCCCGCCTTCTTCATGATTTCCACAGACTCGCTGTCGTGATAGACGACGCCCGTCCTCTCGAGAACTTCCATGGCGCCGGCTACGAGGCGTTTGCACTGCCCTTCGGTAAGAATCTCCAAGCCTGCGGTTGCATTCGCCGTGTAATTGCTTCTCATTCCCTATCACTCCTTTTGCGAACTTCGCGCATTCACGATTTGGCGTTGATGTACTGGAGGGCCATGTCTTTGGCCGAGACCGCATCCGCAGCCCAGCCGTCAGCGCCGATCTCCTCGGCAAAGTCCGAGCTCACCGGGGCTCCCCCCACCATCGTCTTCACCGACCCTGCCAAGCCCTCTTCCTTCAGCGTCTCGATCGTGTCCTTCATCGCCAGCATCGTGGTGGTCAGCAGCGCGCTCATGCCCAGGATGTCCGGCTTCTTCTCCCTCACCGCCTTGGCAAACGCCTCGGCACTGACATTGATGCCCAGATCCTCGACTTCCATCCCCGCACTCTCCATCATCATCCCCACCAGCTTCTTGCCGATCTCGTGCAGGTCCCCCTTCACCGTGCCCAACAGCACCTTCCCTTTCGAGGCGCTCTCTTCTCCCACGATCAGCGGCTTCACAATCTCCATCCCGGCGTTCATCGCCTTCGCCGACATGATCACCTCCGGAATGAACATCTCGTCGGCCTTGAACCGCTGCCCCACAACGTTCATCCCGCTCATCAATCCCTCGTCGATGATCTCCATCGGCTTGGCGCCATCATCCACCGCCTTGCGGGTCAGCTCGATGACCTTCTGATCGTCACCTGCTATCACCCCTTTCGCTATCGCTTCATAATCTGCCATATCGCACCTCCAGGATTCTGCACTATGATTTTTTGGCTTCCCGTTTCTCGGCTTGCTCGATGATCTTGTCGATTTGGGCGAGAACCTCCTTGGAAAGAGGGATCACCTGATGATCTTCGATGATCTTGCGGGTCTTTTCTTTGATTCGATCCCCCATGCTGGTAGACCCCGCCTTTGATTTCCACTCGCTGTATCGCATCCTGTTCATCAAGGTGGGAAACCAGTTCTGCTTGAAAGAACGAAAGGTATGCTGGGAAGTGATGAACTCGCCGGCGGGGCCAGCACGCTCGATATCGTGAAGCGCCAGGTTTTCGTCGTCCACCTTGATCCCCCCTACGATCCTGCGGACCATGCCGATGATCTCGTCATCCATCACAGTCTGGAACACCGAGCCGGCTGATCCGAACCCCGTGTACCCGCAATCATGCACCAGGTTGGCTCCCGTCTCCATGGCGATGAGGATACTCATGGCCGCTTCAGCGGCCGCCTGAGCGTCCAGGGTGTGCGAATCGGTGCAGCCTGCAGTGCCGAATACGGGAAGGTTCATATGATGGGCGACCTCGGCGATGCCGGCCTGCATTTGCATGAACTCAGGGCTGCCGTAGCTGTAGATCGTGCTTCTCATGTCCATGATGCCGTACACGCCTCCCATGATGATGGGGCTTCCCTCCCGGATCAGTTGAGCAACCACGATTCCAACGATGCTCTCCGCCACGCCCAGAGCCAGACTTCCCGCCAGCGTAACGGGAGCCGTAGCGCCCGTTATCACGCAGGGTGTGTAAACGATGGGGATTCTGTTTTTGGCGGCGAAGATCGCCTTGTCGATTGCCTCCTCGGAATGGAGCAGCGGAGGGCTCGGCTCCGAATACAAAGCCAGAAAAGGTCGCTTCTGCAGATTCTCCAACCCCCCTGCCACGGCGGCGGCGATATCCAGGATATCTTGATACTGATCGATGCCGAATCCCCAGTGCACGATCGGCTTGGTGGTATTTCGCACCAAGGCGCTGAAAGCGTACACATCGGCCAAAGTGGCGGTTACTCCCGTGGGGGTTCCAAGGTCCTGGACGAAGTCTATGTTCGGCAGTGCATCACATATCCTGGCTACTTTTTCCGTATCGCTCAAAACCGGCCGGCGTCGTTCTTCGGTAAAAGGGTCGATGTGGTAGGTGTTGGTGGGTCCCGGCCCGAAATACGAGTTGTATCCTCCCAGAACCATGCTGCGCTCTCCGTTCCGGTCGTACATTACGATCCTTGACGGCGCGGTATTTACGGCCCATTCGCTCAATCCTACCGGTATCTTTACCACATTCTCCTCGATCCAGCATCCTCCCTTTTTAAAGATTTCCACCGCCTCTTTGCTGAATACCTTTGCTCCCGTTCTCTCCAATATCTCGACCGCAGCGCCGTAGATCTCGGAGCATTGTTCCTCCGAGAGCGAGCGGAATTTAGCCGATTTATTCACTTCGTATCGGGCTCTCGTATATTTCTGCATCGCTCATCCCCTCTATTTCCCAATGAAATCCAGGGCCATGTCTTTGGCCGAAACCGCATCCGCAGCCCAGCCGTCAGCGCCGATCTCCTCGGCAAAGTCCGAGCTCACCGGGGCTCCCCCCACCATCGTCTTCACCGACCCTGCCAAGCCCTCTTCCTTCAGCGTCTCGATCGTGTCCTTCATCGCCAGCATCGTGGTGGTCAGCAGCGCGCTCATGCCCAGGATGTCCGGCTTCTTCTCCCTCACCGCCTTGGCAAACGCCTCGGCACTGACATTGATGCCCAGATCCTCGACTTCCATCCCCGCACTCTCCATCATCATCCCCACCAGCTTCTTGCCGATCTCGTGCAGGTCCCCCTTCACCGTGCCCAACAGCACCTTCCCTTTCGAGGCGCTCTCTTCTCCCACGATCAGCGGCTTCACAATCTCCATCCCGGCGTTCATCGCCTTCGCCGACATGATCACCTCCGGAATGAACATCTCGTCGGCCTTGAACCGCTGCCCCACAACGTTCATCCCGCTCATCAATCCCTCGTCGATGATCTCCATCGGCTTGGCGCCATCATCCACCGCCTTGCGGGTCAGCTCGATGACCTTCTGATCGTCACCTGCTATCACCCCTTTCGCTATCGCTTCATAATCTGCCATATCGCACCTCCTGTTCGTTGTTTGACACCTTCATAACCGAGCTGTGGCAGTCGGTTCGACAATTCCAAAGTTGTAGTTCCTCTCCGGTCACTGCTCCTGGTCTCCTGCAGCTCCTGTCCCCTTCAGCTTGTCCTTGACCCAGGCGACGAGTCCCGCAAAACCGTTCGGATAGAAAATCATCACCAGGATCATGATTACCCCGTAAATCACGATATGCAGGCCTGGAAACTGGGGAAGAGAGGAGCGCAGGTATTCGATGAGAAATACAAAGGGAAAGGCAACCAGGATTCCGCCCCACAGGAAGCCGCGGCCCCCGATATAGGCGATGGCGAGCACTTCGACGCTCTTCGAGGTGTGCATGATCGCTTTAGGGGTCATGGATACGAAATAGTGGGCGTAAAACCCGCCGAGCAGTCCCGCGAAGAAGCAGGAAAGGGTAAAGTTTAAAACCCTGTAGAACGTTGGATTGATTCCCGAAGCCCTGGCCGCCTCGAAGTTCTGCCCCAGCGCTTTGAAGGCCAATCCGATGTGGGAAGTAGTCACCAGCTTGGTCACCACGTAAATCACAACGAGCATAACCAGGATGATGTAGAAGTAGGGCAGATTGGAGGTGGTGTCGAGCAGCGTCGGCGGACTCATTCCCAACGCTCCTCGGGTCAGGGGAGTCAGCGTGCGGGCCAGGCCGAGCAGCGCGATACCCACAAACCAGGACATGATCGCGGCGTACAGCCCGCGCAGCCGCAGGGTCAGAAATCCGAGCAAGAACCCGACGATCCCCGCTGCAAACGCGCCGATGAATATGCCGATCCACGGGGATAGTCCGGTCTGGACGATGATATGCGGCGTAGAATTGGTCAGGATAGCCGAGGTATAGGCTCCGACACCCAGGATGGCTGCAAATCCGAAATTGACCACATTGATGAATCCGACCGTCAGATCGAAAGCCACCGCCTGAGCCGCCATGAATGCGCCGAAGATCAACCAGCGCAGGATGAACTCGTTGTTGAATGGAGGAATGAAAGGAAGAGCCGCCAGAATCGCCAGGAGAACCAGTCCGAGCGGGGAGAAGCCGATTCGATGGAGCAATGACGGAGTACCGATCGAAGCTGCCCTGTTGGTTGTTTTCATCCTACTGTTCCTGAATGCCCTTCACTTCGCTGCCGAAAATCCCTGAGGGTGCGACAATCAGCACGATCATCATCACGATAGTGGGGATTACATCCTCCCAGGCTACACCTGCGAATTGCTGGGTTGCGGTTTGCAGGACCGCTACGATGAATCCGCCGACCACGGCGGCGGAGACATTGCCGAGACCAACGAGCATCACCACGTACCAGGCGAAATACAGCGGCTTCAAACCTACGGTAGGATAGGCCTGGAACATGAACAGCAGGGACCCCCCGGCTACCGCGGCCATGGCCGTACCCAGGCCGAAGGTCAGAGTGTGAATCGAGGCGATGTTGATCCCCACCATTTGAGCGCCCTCCTCATCCTGGGAGACCGCCCGTATCGCCCGGCCGGTCTTGGTACGGCGTATGAAATACCACAGTCCCAGCAGAATGACCGCAGCCAGCCCAAAGGCGACCAACCTGTCAACCGTCACCCGGACCGACAGAAACTGAAGCGGTTTGACGTTCCAGTAGCGGGGAATCCCCCGGAAGTTGGGGCCGAGAACCAGATTGGTGCCGTTGGAGAGGATGAAGGACACGCCCACTGTCAGCAGAAATGCGTTCATGACCCAGCGCTCCCTGGTTCTGATGCGCAGGGGATAAAATACCAGCTTTTCCAGAATCACGCCGAGAACAAATCCGGCCAGCGCAGCGGCGATAAACCCGACGAAAGGCGCCAGGGCGTTCATGACCGGAATCGGGTGTTGCCGCAGCCACTGGTTCAGCGGGGTGAATACGAAGTAGGCGGTGTAGGACCCGACCATGAAGGATTCGCCATGGAAGAAATTCGGAATGTTCATAACACCCAGAATCAGGGCCAGTCCTGTTGCCAGGAGGGCCCACATCCCCCCGGACACGATCGTGTTGATAAGCTGGGACAGCCCGCCCACCTCGCCGATAATCACCGCCAGCACGACGGTGGCAAAAATCACCAGCCAGGCGATGGGTCTTTTCCTGATAGATTTGACGAGGGAAGGCCAAAGCCTGCTCACCTGCCCGCTCGTTTCAGGGGTATCTGCCATACGCTTTGCTCTCCTGCTTTAATGCTCCTGCTTCGACGATGAAAACACCTGCCGGTTCCACCCTAGAGTCCGAGATAGACGTTTTGAATGTGCTCGTTCCTGGCCAGCTCGTCGCTCGCTCCTTCCAGAACTATGCGGCCGTGCTCGATGACGTAGGCCCTGTCGGTGATCTCCAGCGTGGCGTGAACGTTCTGTTCCACCAGCAGCACGGTCAGACCTTGTTTATGGAGCAGCTTCAGGGCTTGGAAAACGTTCTTGACCAGATAGGGAGCCAGACCCAGAGAGGGCTCGTCCACCAGCATAAGCTTGGGCTTGCACATCAATCCCCGGGCGATGGCCAGCATCTTGCGCTCCCCACCGCTCAAGGTTCCGGCCAGCTGTCTCCTTCGCTCCGCCAGGCGGGGGAACAGCTCGAAAACAAAGGACACGGTGTCTCTCTGGACCTGCTCGTCCTTGATGATGTAGGCGCCCATGAGCAGGTTTTCGTAAACGGACATGTTCACGAAGAGATTGAGCTTCTCCGACACGAAGCTGATGCCCAGCCTGGTGATCTCGTGGGTCCGGAGCCCAGACAGGTCCCGGTCCTGAAAATAGATCTGCCCGTCCATGGGCTTGAGCTGCCCGGCGATCGTCCGCAGGGTCGTGGTCTTGCCCGCGCCGTTGGGACCCAACAGAGCAACAAACTCGCCGTCCTCCACCTGGAAGCTGATCTTCCAGAGCACTTGCAGGAAATCGTACCCCGCGCTGGTGTTTTCAACTCTCAGCACTTCGCCTTCTCCTACTGTTCTCCAAGGTAGGCGCGAATCACCTCGGGATTGCTCATTACCTGGTCGCTGGTTCCTTCGGCGATCTTCTTGCCATAGTCGAGCACCACGATCCGGTCGCATACACCTCGAATCACCTTCATGATATGCTCCACGATGATAATGGTGACGCCCAGGTCCCGGATCCCGCGAATGAGATCCATGATCTCGGCCAGCTCCCCCGTAGCGAGGCCCGCGGCCAGTTCGTCCAGCATCAGGAGCTTGGGACCGCCGGCCAGAGCACGGGCAAGGTCGAGCCTCTTGAGTTGAACCGTATTCAGATGTCCGGCCGGGGTGTTCATGGCCAGGGGAAACCTCACCATTTCGAGCGCCTGGATAGCGCGCTGTTCCGGGCTCATCGAGCTCTGCCGGACAGCCCCGAACGCAGCGCCAATCGTGGCGTTTTCCAGGACCGTGAGCCTGGGGAAGGGACGGGAAATCTGGAAGGTTCTGGATATCCCCTGCCGGCACATGATCTCGGGTGCAGAACCAGCCAGGTTTCCTTTTCCTTGGAAGGCGATGTAACCGGCTGAAGGCTTATGCGCACCGGTGACGCAGTTCAAAAAGGTGGTCTTGCCCGCTCCGTTCGGTCCGATCAGACCGAAAATTTCTCGCTCCTGGACCTGGAGTGAAACATGATCCACCGCCGTCAAGCCCCCGAAGTTCTTCACCAGGCCCTCGACCTCAAGTATCATAGGGCGCTCCTGTAGAGATAAAAAAGTACGGGCAGGGGTGGCGCACGAGGTTCCCCCTGCCCGTTGTCCTCGACCTTACGGTTTGGGTTTCAGCTGCTGCTCGGCCCATTCCGGCGGGTAGATGATCTTACCCACACCATCGAAGTACTGGAGGACCGGGAAGATGTAGTAACCCTTTCCCACCACGGGGTCAGGTATGGTCTCCGGCGTGGCCGCGTACTCGTTCATGACGATGCCGTCCTTGTAGGACCATTTGCCTGTCCAGATGGAGTTCTTCACGAAATTGTAGATGGACTCACTGGACAGCTCACCGTACTCCTTTATCGCCTCTTTTGCCAGGGCAATAAAGAAGTTGGTGCCATCGTAGGAAAGCCCACCGGAGGAAGGCGAGGGCTTGATACCCCAACGCGCTTCGAAGTCCTTGGCGTACTTCTTGCCCGCGTCCGTCGCCCAGCCGGGGATCTGATCGATAACGTAGTTGGATGAGGAGCCGGTCAGGTTGTACCATTCCCCCACCCAGCCGAGACCGTCCGCGATGATCAGACTCTTCAACCCCACCTCGTCCGCCTGCTTGATGAAGGCCGACAGGGAGGGTGGAGCCGTGCTGGTCCCGGCGATCACTGCGGGATTGAGCCTCTTCAGCTTGTTGAGCAGCGGGTAGAACTCGGTCTGATCGATGGGGAAATAATCTACCGCCACCGTCTTCCAGCCTACGGCCTCGAGCTGTTCTTTGAGCCCGTTTCCGAAGCTGCGACCCCAGTCGGTATCCTCACCGTAGATAGCCACGGTTTTTTCCGCTGGCTTCCAGATCCCCTTTTCGATAGCGTCTTCCAGGGCCTGGACGTAGGATATGCTCAGTTTCTTGGGAGTAGGCCAGCCCTTGTACATCCAGTATCCGTATTTATCTACGTCGGAATGGAACTTCTCGTTGACGACCTCGGTCGCCCCAAAACCGAAAAAGTGCGGCAGCTTGTATTTCGCCGTCACCTCCATACAGGCGACCGCTACGGAGCTGTGCCAGTTCAGGATACCGGCCTGAATGCCGTCCTGCACTACGGCCTGTTCGTAGGCCTGCGTCGCCTTGGCGGGATCGGACTGGGAATCGATCCAGACGACCTTTATCGCATAGTCGCCGATCTTCCAGTCTACGGCATCGAAGGCCATGTTCACCGAACCCTTGAACTCCTCGCCGGTCCTGGCGCTGGGTCCGCTGAAGGGCCCCAGGACGCCGAGAGTGAAGGTCTTGCCTTCCATTTGCGGAGCGCCGGCCCCTTCCTTTTGACCGCCTGCCGTGACCACCAGCACACAGACCAGGAAGAAAGCAACTACCAGAGAAAGGTTTTTCATAAAAACCTCCTTGTTTTTTTTCATTCTAAACGGCAATGCGCTTTCCGTCAAGAAAGAATGATTAAAACTACGAAAAAAACCTATTTATGTTCTAAATTTCATTACATTCGAATTAATTATCTATAATACTACGCTTTATACAGCTCTTTTGCTTATTTGAATTTATCAATCTCGAGGTATGCAGGTCCTTAAGTTAAAAGCAGATCGCTGACCCCCGAACATCTCTCAGTTTATAAAAGCAAACCAAATTGATAAGCTTTTATCGCAAAGTAGACGGGTAAAATGGTCTGGATATGTAAGAATTTGACTCTATTTTTCGATTACTGTAAAATAATCCAGCTAGTTGAAAATAGCGGGGTAGATGTATGTATTCCACGACGAACGAGCAGCTGAAAATCGATGAAACCGACGGCGGGATCATCAAGATACTCGAAGGAAACGGCAGAACACCGAACAACGAAATCGCATCTCAGCTCAACCTATCCGAGGGAACAGTACGAAATCGCATCAAAAAATTGACCTGCCATAACTTCCTGAAAATAAGCGGTTTGACCAATGTAAATATGCGTACGGACAGACAGCTTCTGTTCATCATGGTCAAGCTAACCACGACCAAGCATTGGGAGAAGACCGCCAAAGAAGTTGCCGAATTGCCGAATGTACGATCCGTATCGATGATCACGGGTCGATTCGATTTAATCATCGAGCTGTACATCGAGCCGCACAACCTGATCAACTTTCTCACCAATGACCTCACCACGGTGAAATCGATAGGCACCTCCGAGACTCTGGCGGCAATCAAGACATTCGGCAAATGGATTTAACTCGAAGAGGTCTGGGGTACGCGGCTGTACTTGTTGCTGCCTCCACCTGGGCGACCTCGGGTATCTTTATCAAGCTCATACTCGATCACTCGGATATTTCCCCTCTGGCACTCGCCTTTTGGCGAGATCTACTCACTCTTCTCGTTCTGCTTCTAATTCTTCTCGTCTACCGCCCCTCCCTTCTACATATCAATAAGAAACACTTGAAATGGCTGGCCGGTCTGGGCTGCCTTGGCCTGGGGATCTTTCACGTGTTGTGGAATCTCGGAGTGACCATCAACGGTGTCGCCGTATCCACTGTGCAGCAGGCGGTCATGCCGATCATAGTAGCCGTGGCCGCGATCTTTATTTGGGGTGAAGCGTTTACGTTCCGCAAAGGCCTGGCTATTGTACTTACGCTTCTGGGTGCCACACTGATTTCTGGACTCATCGGAGCCAGGGAGGTCTCGCTTCGTTCTGTAGGAGTGCTGATCGGGTTCGCCGTACCGGTTACCTACGCCATGTACAGCCTTTTCGGCAAACATCTGGCCGGATGTTACCATCCTCTATCCATCCTCACCTATGGGTTCGCCTTTGCCGTGCTGATCCTGCTTCCGTTCCAGTTTTTCATCAAGCAGCCCTGGCCCGTGTACAAATCGACCTTCCTTTGGCTGAGCGGACTCGTCTTCGTATCGACCATTTTTCCTTTTGCGATATATACATTGGCTCTGCGGTGGCTTCAAGTCGGGGTGGCGGGCATACTTTGCATGTCGGAGATTCCCTTCGCTGCACTATACTCGTTTCTGTTTCTGGGTGAAAGATTCAACTTGATTCAGTATTGCGGTGCTCTGTCAGTAATCGCAGGTGTCCTGCTGTTGAACCTGGGAATTAAGCATAGATCCTCGCTGCCAGTTGGAGCCTGTCCGTACCATAGAACAGGAAATGGTGAACCATGAGCAAGAACAAAGCAGGCATCAGCAAAACGGCGCCGATGAGAGTACTGGAACAGCGAAACATCCCCTACACCGCTCGGCTGCAGGCGCATGGAGCATTGACTGCTGAGGGCGTTGCCCAGGAATTGGGATTGCCCGTAGCCCAAGTCATAAAGGCCATGATTATAAAGGATTCCAGCAACACCTATCATCTATTCGTGATCCCGGGAGATCAACAACTGAGCCTCAAGAAAGTGGGACGCCTCTTGAATGACAAAAAAGTGGAATTGGCTTCGGCTGTGGATGTGGAGCGGATTACGGGTTTTCGGGTAGGCGCAGTCTCGGTCCTTGGCTTTCGTCGCCAGGGAATTCCTGTATTTTTCGACACACGAGTCTTCAACATAAAAGAAGTCCTGATCAGTGGGGGCCGTCCCGATCTGGGTCTGATGCTGTCCACCGCGGATCTGGCCAGGGCCTTGGAAAGCTTCCGCTTGGAAGACATCTGCCAGGGATGAGAGGATCAAGGAGGGAGTAGTGCCCCCGCTTACCGCTACCTGGTAGGGCAGCATACCGGCCACCTTTCCCCCGGCGTGATGTTGTTGCGCATCGAGTGCTCGGCTACCCCAGAGGCGGCCCGCCAGGCTTTTGCCGACGTAACCACCGCCTGTGCCGTTGCCTCTACCTGGATGTCACTGTCCTCGCGCTCCACGTCAGTCTTTATCATGATCGAAAGAGGCTGCAATCTCCGTTGAACGGACGGCTTCGGCTGGAAATCCCGCCGTCCGGTTCTGTCACAATCCGGTTGTTCGAGGCGTCTAATAGGGTAAGGAGAAGCATAGATGGAAAGTAAGAGCTCGCCGCCGAATCTTGTTGACAGACCTGATATAATGGCACAAAAGCCGCTTGCCACAGTTCCAGCCGGGAAGAAAGGTTGGAGAATTTCGGATATTGCCAGGACAGTAGCCGAAGGAATCCCGCAGATGGCGGAATACGAGCATATCCCTGTTCTCGGCATCGGACCGTGCGCAGGCATGGAGAGCCAACCGCCGGGGTACCGTCCCTCCGATCTGCTTCCCGGGGCAAGAAGCATGATCTGCTTCGGGATTCCCGTTCCCCGGGGGATCTTTCAGCCCGGCCCCTTCACCACTGAAATGGTCTGGCGGACCCAAAATCTGCTCTACCGGCGCCTCGACACCCTGTCCCTGGCCTTCGCCCAGGCGCTGGAAGCACAGGGCGCCCGCGCCGTGCCGGTTTTCGGCTGCTGCCCGATGGACGTCAGCCGGGAGGGCCGGGTCACCGGCTACGTGGACGAGGTGCGGATGGCGGAGCTGACCGGGATCGGAAGAAAGGGACGAAACGGCCTGCTGCTCCATCGGTTGTACGGTGCTCGCCTGATGTTGGGAGGGGTGTTGACCACGGTCGACCTCCCGGCAATTCGGATTCCCGACATCGAGCAGCCAGACTGCCCGCCGGAGTGCCGGATTTGCCTGGTTTCCTGCCCCGTTCGGGCGATCTCCAACCGCTCCAGGCGGGTAAATATCATGCGCTGCCTATCCTACACCGCCCGCACACCGTTTATGTCGAGACTGGTCTTCGCGTTTCTGTGTAAATTCCACCCGTCGGCCGCCGCCCGCTTCATGAACCGGCGGGCATTCGACGAGCACACCATGCACGTTTGTTTCCGTTGCGTGGCGCTGTGCCCCTACGGAGAGCAGTAATCTTTGGAAGACATTTTCCGCACCGGCTATACGGGCGACCAGGATGACAACTGCCTGGTTGATCGGGCGCGGAGTGGGGAAAGAGCAGCGCTGGAGGAGCTGATAAGAAAACACCAGGAATGGATCTACAACATTGCGCTGCGCATGGTAGGGAATCCAGAAGATGCCGGGGACGTAACCCAGGAAATACTCCTCAAGCTTGTTACACGCCTCGCGACGTTCCAGAAACGAAGCAGCTTCAGGACATGGGTATATCGAATCGTGGTAAACCATGTCCTGACCATGCGACGGCGCCTGTGGGAGCGGCTTTTTTTCTCCTTCGAACGTCACGCCGACCTGATCGAGAGCATTCCGGAAACTAATCCCGCATACCCCCAGCGCAGCCCGGCCGAGGAAAGACTACTTCTTGAAGAGACCAAGACCGGCTGCCTGACCGGCGTGCTGTTGTGTCTCGACAGACGCGAGCGGATCGCGCTCATCCTAAGCACCTTCTTCGACGCCGGCTCGAGGCTCGGGGGCGAGCTTCTGGAAACGAGCGCCGAAAACTACCGTCAGATACTGTCGCGCGCCCGAAAGCGGCTTGCCAACTTCATGAGCGAACGCTGCGGGTTGCTGAACGAAAACAACTCCTGCCGATGCGTCAAAAAGATCCAAGGGGTGATAAAGGCGGGATTGGTGGACCCGCAACACCCCAGGTTCAACCTTCCCTATCTCCACAGGATCAGGGAGTTTGTCGCGGAGAAGGCCCCGCTCGTGGATGCGGCGGTGGAGATGAAGCTCCAGAACGTGCTTCGCGACCAGCCCATGTACCGGTCGCCGGACTTCAAACGGGTGATCAGCCTCATGCTCCGGCGGGGCGAAATCGGCGAGAACATCGATTTTCGTTAGGAGCCTGGCGGCGTAGTGCTGATGCTTTTATTTCCCGGCCTGAAGCAGCTTCAGATACTGCTTCACTACCACCGCGTTGTTTCGCTCCTTGTCGGTCGCGCCGAATAATAGCGTTACCCGTTGGTTTCGAGCGCGGCTTCATTCTTGGATACGCCTCTCGGCCATAGACGGTCGACCAGCACGCGATATCCATCTGTCCACGAGGGCTCCTCGTATATACGCTTTAGAATAATCGACATCCCCTGCTCCTTGCTTTTCTCCCCACCGGGGCAGCGGAATTCATACCCACTCTTTGCTTCTTAATTGCATATTATGATCGCGGCAGGAAACAGACAATGAAATACGGAAGAGCCTCAGCACACGCCAATGTACGCCCGACATATGAGACCGCTTTCCTCCGAGTCTAATCCCTCCGCTCGACCAGTTGCGAAGTACAGCCCCGGGAATAGTCTGGTTCCGAAAAGTACAGCTCCACCAAGGATTTGTTTACTCCGGGCGCCCCTATCATGGGCAGGTCTCTTTTCCTCATAGTGTTCTCGAGATTCCTGACATCCTCGCGGCTCAGTTCTTTTACCTCTCCGACCGCCAGCGCCCGGAGAATGGAAACCGCACTGACTTCCAGGATCTCCACCAGCTGCATGGTCCTGCAAATACCAGCGGAGCTCAGGATCGTTAAACCGTGGTTCTCCATCAGAAAGGCGTTATACTTTTTCACGAAGGGAGCGAAGTTGTCGGCCAGCCTCTGAGTCAGAGGCTCCCCGTAGGGCACCAGCGGAACCGGCCCGACCTCCGCCGCGGTCTCCGGAAATACCGGTCTCATGAGCCAGTTTATACCTTTGAGAACGGCGAAGGTATTGACGTAGGGAGGGTGACAGTGGATCACCGATTTGACATCGGGGCGGTCCCGGTAGAAGTTCAGGTACATGGGCACCTCTCCGGTGGGCTTTCGTGTTCCCTCCACGGTCTTGCCCTCCATGTCGATAAACACCACATCCATCTCGGCGATCTCGGACTTGCACACACAGGTCGGCGAGATCAGGATCAGGTTGTCCTCCAGCTTGCAGGAGAGATTTCCGCCCTGACTGGTGACATACATCCGGTCGGCCAGGCGCTTGCAGACCGTCAAGAAGTCACGGACTTCCTTCGGATATTCTTCCAGGTAGCTCATCAGCGATCGTTATTTCTTCGTCTCTTTGTTCTTGATGGCCTGGTAGATCTCATATGCTTTCTCCGGTTTCTCCTTGCCGTGAACGATCGCCTTGATCGCCTTCATCATCCCGATGGGTGAATCGGACTGGAAGATGTTCCGACCCATGTCTACCCCGGAGGCTCCCTGATCCACGGCATAGTAGGCCATCTTCAGCGCATCCCGCTCGGGGCGTTTCTTCCCCCCGGCGATGACAATCGGCACCGGGCAGGCCGCCGTCACGGTTTCGAATCCCTCCTCCACGTAGTAGGTCTTCACGTAATGGGCGCCGAGCTCGGCGCAGATCCGGGTGGCCAGCCGGAAATACTTGGCGTTTCGCTCCAGCTCCCGGCCCACCGCGGTGACCGCCATGGCGGGAATCCCGCAGCGCAGCCCCGCATCCACCAGTTTGGTCATGTTCACCACCGAGCGGGACTCGAACTGTCCCCCGATGAACACCTGTATGGCGGTGGCACATACCCCCAGGCGGATGCAGTCCTCCATGTCCATGGCAATCTGCTCGTCGGAAAGCTCCTTGAGAATGCTCGGTCCCCCGGAGGCGCGAATCACAACCGGCTTGGTTACCGAAGGCGGTACGATCGCCCGGAGGATTCCCCGGGTACACATCAGCACGTCGGCGTCCGGTACCAGAGGCATGATGTTTACATCGATTCTCTCCAGCCCCGATGTCGGCCCCTGAAAATAGCCGTGGTCCACGGCCAGCATTACGGTACGGCCGTCTCTGGGATTGAAGATCCGGGCCAGCCGGTTCTTCATACCCCAATCTAGCTCGGTTGAACCTTTCAGGAAAAACAGTTTCCCCTTCTGGGGCACGTCCACGTAATAGTTCTTGCCTTCATTATCCGCTTCCGGCATGGCATTTCCCTCCTGTATTTCCCACAACTATGGTATCGGCATCTATGAATCACTTCTGCGGGTAGATCAGATCCTTAAAATCCTCGAGTTTCAGGCCTTTTTCCTCCATTTCGTCCAGGATCAGCTCCGTGGCCCAACGGGCTCCGTCTCCGATAACGGCGCAGCACCCGTCCTCACGCTCATGGGCTCCGGCATCCCGAAACTGCTGTTTCTGTTCGTCGTCTCTCAACAAGAAGGAGCGGCCGAAGATTTTCTTATGTATCTCCTCACAGACCACGGTTCCGTACTTAGCCATGAACCTGTCGTGAAGCGCCTGGCCCATTCTGAAGGACACGTACTTATCGGCACGCCCCTTTTGGGTCGCCTCTTCCTCCCGGGTTCGTCCGAAGAACATGCTCATCGAGATGATGCCGCCGGAATACCCCCCGCAAAGACCGTCGATACACTCTGCCCCCCCGCCCGCCAGGCCGCTGGCCGCCTTGTACACGAAATCATTCCGCATATTCAGGGCGTCCTGGACGGCGGCGATGGCACATTGGGCACACCCTCTGACGTTGTGCTCTCCCTCAAAGCCCCGCCTATAAGCTTTGTCCAATATTTCCTGTTTGCTCATTCGATCCTCCAAAATGATGAAGTGTCTTTTATTTAAAGGTCGCTCCTCCATCCACAATGATGTTCTGTCCGGTTATGAACCCTGCATACTCCGAGGCAAGGAACAATACCAGGTTGGCCACGTCTTTCGGCGTTCCAAAACGGCCGACCGGAATTCGCTTGACGTATTCGTTTCGCTTCTTAGGATCCGGCTCTTTGTCCCTCAGCAGATCCGTTTCTATCAGAGCGGGTAAAACCGCGTTCACAGTTATCCCAAGGGGAGCCAGCTCTTTGGACAGAGCCCTGACCAGACCATTGATACCCGCCTTCGCTGCGGAGTAGCAGGAAGAGCCGCCTCCCCCGGTGATCGAGCCAGCCGATCCGATATAGATGATCCTGCCCTCCTTTCGCCTGATCATGTACCTGCAGGCCGCCTGGCTGGCATAGAAGGCGCCGTTGAGATTTACTTCGATCCCGCGCTTCCACAGGTCCAGGGGAAAGTCGGGCATTTTCGCCGGTTGGGTAAAGCCGGCGCTGTTAACGAGGATATCCAGGCCGCCAAAGGCATCCACCGCCGCCGCACACAACCGGTCCATCGCTTGGGGCGAAGTGACATCGCCGGCAAATGACTGGCAGGCCCCTCCTCGGTCTCGAATCTCTCGTTGGACTTCTCTCAGTCCTTCGAGGTCTCGTTCGACCGCAAGATAGTCGATCATGACGTTTGCTCCGCAAGCGGCAAACAGCACGCTGATCGCCGCACCGATTCCGCGGGCGCCCCCGGTAACAACCGCCGTCTTTCCCTCAAAGTTCAAAGTCACGGCTTGCAGTCCTTTACCCCAGATACCGGCAATCGCCCGCCAGCGGCGATCGCCCTCTATTGGCTGTCACTCCGTGTTGCGATGATCAGTTCGATTCCCCGATCGATGAGGATCTGGCGATACTCCTCGGATATCCCGTTATCGGTTATGATGGTGTGAACCTCATCCAGGCCGGCAAAATGAGTGACGCTGATTTTGCCGAACTTGGTGGAATCGGTGACCAGGATGATCTGCCTGGCCACGCGAATCATCTCCCGCTTGATGTCTGCCTCGTAGTAGAAATACGTGGTCAAACCGAGCTCCGGATCCAACCCTCCGGTGGAGATAAAGGCTTTATCCGCACGGACCTTGCTTATCAACGTTCTGTTTTCCTCGCTGTGGAAAATATTCGAGTCTCGGTGAAAAAAACCGCCCAGGAGGATCAGGTTGGCGTTCTTTCTGGGATAGAACTCCATGGCGTTGGTAAAGGTGTAACACAAAACAGTGATCGGGAGCTCGGCGTCCAGATGTTTGGCAATGAAGGGCGTGGTTGAACCGGAATCGAGGAATATTGTCTCGTGCGGCCGTACCAGAGATGCCGCCCTGATACCGATGATGTTCTTCTGGGGCGCATTCTTGGCGGTCTGCTCTCCCAGGATGTAGGGATCGCGTGCACTGCTGTTCGGATCGCCCAGAGTGGCCCCGCCATGAGTCCTACGAATTGCTCCCTGCTTCTGAAGCTCGTTCAAATCACGCCTTACCGTCATGTCCGAAACCTGCAGCGTATCGGCGATCTCCTTGACAGTGAGCTCGCTGGTCTGGCTCAATAGACTGACGATGTTTCTTATTCGTTTTTTGCGTTCGTATGACATTTTTGCACAAAAATCGCTTGACAATCAAACAATTCTGCGATTTAATTGTTCATTATCTGTGTTTTATAACAGGAATAGAACAGATTGTCAACCATTTTCCTGAAAAAGGGGCGCTCCCGCTGGGTTCTTGATTGCCCAGATCATGATATTGTCGGGAAGAGAGTCAATCAACTAGGGAAGCCGGCGGGCTCGATGCCCGTTGCCATACAAAAATCAATGTAAGGAGGTGTGCCATGCGTACGTGGCCCAAACGGTTGATTATCGCTGCGATTCTGCTCCTTCTCACCTTGCCCTTATTCGCCGCCGGCGGTAAGGAAGCGGCCGCGCAGGAGTATGAAATTGTCACGGTAGTCAAGATTACCGGGATCCCCTGGTTCAATCGTCTGGAAGAGGGAGTGGAGCAGGCAGCAACCGATCTGGGCGTAAACTCCTACCAGCTCGGTCCTGCGGATGCCGATCCTGCTCAGCAGGTAAAGATCGTCGAAGACCTGATCAGCAAGGGAGTGGACGCCATTTGTGTCGTGCCTAACGACGCCAAGGCTTTGGAGCCGGCTTTTGCCAAGGCTAAAGAAAAGGGGATCGTGGTTCTTACTCACGAGTCTCCGGATCAAGTGGGCAAGGACTACGATATCGAGCTGATCGACAACGTGGAGTTCGGCCGTCACCACTGGGACAAGCTGGTGGAGTTCATGGGCGACACCGGTGAGTACGCCATCTTCGTAGGCTCGCTGACAGTCCCCCTGCACAACCTGTGGGCCGACGAGGGAATCAAGTGGGCAAAAGAAAAGTACCCCGGCCTCAAGCTGGTGACCAAAAGAATACCCTGCGGCGAAGACCAGGAACTGGCCAAGCAGAAAACCCTGGAGCTGCTCAAAGCCTATCCCAACCTTAAGGGAATTGTCGGGTTCGGCAGCCTCGGACCTCCGGGAGCCGCTCAGGCTCTGAAGGAAAAGGGGCTCTGCGGCAAGGTTACGGTTGTCGGCACGGTGATTCCCGGGCACGCCGCTCCGTATCTGAAAGAAGGATGCATGCAGTGGGGCATCCTTTGGGATCCAAAGGACGCCGGCTATTCACTCACCTGGGTGGCCAAGACGCTTCTGGAAGGCGGCACGGTCAGCGACGGAATGGAGGTCCCTGGCGTCGGTAAGGTAAGCCTTGACGGTGACGTGATCAAGGTCGACGCCATGGCGGATATCACTCCTGAGAATGTAGACAGCTTCGGATTCTAGGCTCGAAACGCAAGACCGCGAAATACAATAGAGCCTCTCCGGAGGGGAGAGGCTCTATTCATCTTTCTACTTCTGTACACTATACTTGGTGAGTATCGCTGCTGTACTGCAGAAGGGGAAAACCGTGGCTGATTTGTTTCTTTCCATGAAAAACGTCAGTAAGCGCTACACCGGCGTACAGGCTCTGGACTATGTGGATTTCGATATCGAGAGAGGCGAAATCCACTGCCTGGTGGGAGAAAACGGATCGGGGAAATCCACCCTGATCAAGATTATATCTGGAGTCGAACATCCGGACGATGGAGCACACATCGAGATAGACGGCCAGGTCCAGCACCATCTGCAGTCCATCGATTCGATACGGAAAGGAATAGAGGTCATCTATCAGGACCTGTCCCTGTTTTCCAATCTAACCGTTGCCGAAAATATCGCCCTGGCTCAAACGATCGCCATGAAAAGCAGACTCATCGACTGGCGAAGGGTTCGCGAAATAGCCACCTCGTCCATGCAAAGAATCGAGGTGCGGATCCCTCTCGACGAGCTGGTAAGCGACCTTTCGGTGGCAGATCAGCAGCTGGTCGCGATCTGCCGGGCTTTGACCAGCGATGTCAAACTGCTCATCCTGGACGAACCGACCACTGCCCTAACCAGAAGAGAAATCGAATCCCTGTTCCGGGTGATAAAGGACCTGCAGTCCAAGGGCATCGCCACCCTGTTCGTCAGTCATAAGCTCGACGAGGTGCTGCAGATCGCCCAGCGGGTGACGGTGCTGCGGGATGGCAAGAAAATTGGGGTTTTTACAGGCGGCGAGCTTAGCAGTGAAAAACTCACCTTTCTCATGACCGGAAAAAGACTCGACTATACCCAGTACCAGTTTACCGGGCAGCAGGCTCAACCCTTGCTTGAAGTCAAGGATCTCAGCAAATCGGGCAATTTCAAGGCAGTCAGTTTCAACCTCCTTCCTGGCGAGATCCTAGGCATTACCGGGTTGCTCGGTTCCGGACGCACCGAGCTTGCCCAATGTCTGTTTGGCATGGGGCAACCGGACTCCGGGGAGATCCGTATTCAGGGAAACACAGTCCGCATTCGTTCGGTTCAGGAGGCTATCGCGCTGGGTGTCGGCTACGTTCCGGAAAACCGTCTCGTTCAGGGACTGGTCATGGAGCAGTCGGTGGGCAAAAACGTGGTCATCACGATCATTGAAAAAATTCTGGGGGCCTTGAGGCTCATCGATCAAAAGAAACGACAGGAGAGCATCCGGCATTGGATCGAAGAGCTTTCGATCCGCGTACCTTCCGTCGAATCCCCTGTAGAGACTCTATCCGGAGGCAATCAGCAGAGAGTGGTGCTGGCAAAGTGGATTGCCATCGAACCGAAGATCCTGATTCTGGACGGTCCGACCGTGGGAATCGACGTGGCTGCGAAAAGTAGCATCCATGAAATTATCCGTAAGCTGGCCCGGGAAGGAATGGGTATCATCATCATTTCCGATGAGGTCGCCGAGGTGTTGCACAACTGCAACCGGATTCTGGTCATGCACAAAGGAAGACTCGTCAACGAAATTCAGGCTTCCGAAACCAATGAGGAAGAACTGCAGAGCTTTGTGAACGCTACGGGATAAGGGGATGTCTGTATGAAGAAGTGGTTCAAACAGCATGAAACCTACGTGCTGCTGGTCATAGTTCTCTTTTCCATGGTCATCACCCTAATCAATCCCAAGTTTTTTACCCTGGAGAATATGTTTGATCTGCTGAAGAGCTACTCCTTCATCGGCATATTCGCCGTTGGAGTTACCTTCGTATTGATCTCGGGAGGAATCGATATCTCCTTCACCGCAGTAGCAACCGTGGCTGAATATGTCATGGCGGTGGTCATCATCAAATACGGGGGAAACATCCTGCTGGCTTTCCTGCTCGCAGCAGGGGTTGGTATCGCCCTTGGCCTGGTCAATGCGAGCCTGATCCACTTCTTTAAAATACCCACCATCATCACCACCATCGCTACCTTGAACATCTTCTACGGAATCCTGACGGTAATCTCGGGGGGCAGATGGATCTATGCTCTACCGGATTGGTTTCGATCCTTCGCCGACATCCGCGTGTTTACACTGCGAAGCTCCGAAGGCATAGCATACGGGCTGTCTATCATCACTCTGATCTGGATCATTTTGATCCTAATTGCCTGGGTCATTCTGCACTTCACCAGGCTCGGCCGAGGCATCTACGCCATGGGCGGGAGTATGACGGCGGCCAAGCGAGTCGGTTTCAACATCTTCAAGCTCCAGATGTTCGTCTACTCCTTTATGGGTTTGATGGCCGGGCTCGCCGGATTGGTACAAGCGCTGCTGGTGCAAACTGTGGCCCCGAACTCCATTGTGGGAAAAGAACTCGACGTACTTGCCGCCGTGGTGCTGGGTGGAGCCAGTCTGGCCGGGGGAACTGGAACACTGTTCGGAACAATCCTAGGGGTAACCCTTATCGCGATCATGAGCAACGGCCTGACCCTGATGCGGGTCTCGTCCTTCTGGTACAACGTGTTCATCGGACTGGTGATCATCCTAAGCGTTTCCTTCAGCGCCTATCAGCGAAGAACCAGGACCCGTCGGGCCATCATCCTCGAAGAGGAATAGTCTCAAGGAGGATTGGAGTTGAGGTTTAAACTTTCTCAAGCTTATATCCTGAGCCTGATCATGGTGGCAGTCTTCATCCTCATGTGGATTCTCAATCCCGCTCAATTCTTGAGCTTCGGTAACCTTCAGTCTATGGCATTTCAGCTTCCCGAGCTGGGGCTACTCAGCATGGCCATGATGGTTACCATGCTCACCGGCGGGATCAACCTCTCCATTATCGCTACGGCCAATATGACTGGCATCGTTACCGCCTTGATTCTGACCGGAACAATCGATCCGGCGGCGCCTCCGCCAGCTGCGGGTTGGATCGTGGTGCTGGCTATCGCGGCGGGACTCGCCACCGCCCTGATAATCGGGCTGGTCAACGGTTTATTGATCGCCGGGCTGAACGTTTCCCCGATCCTGGCTACCCTGGGGATGATGACCTTGATCAACGGTCTGACGATCGTGATCACCAAAGGGTACGTGATTTCCGGTCTGCCCGATGCGGTGCGGTTCATCGGCAATGGAACCATAGGAGGCATTCCCTTCTGTACGATCATTTTCGCCCTCTGTGCCTTCGCCCTGGCGATCATCCTGAACAGGACGCCGCTGGGTTTCAACATCTACATGCTTGGCTCCAATCCAACTGCCAGCTATTTCTCGGGAGTGAACAACGGGGCGGTTCTGTTCAACACGTATCTGTTGTCGAGCCTGTACGCGGGTATCGCCGCGCTGATCATGATCTCCCGCTTTAATTCGGCTAAAGCGGGATACGGAGAATCGTACCTTCTGGTCACGGTACTGGCTTCGGTGTTGGGAGGAACCAGTGCCTCTGGGGGGTTCGGACGCGTGGCCGGCATAGTCATGGCCTTGGTTATCCTCCAGATCGTATCCAGCGGCCTCAATTTACTGAGGGTTAGCTCGTTTCTGACGATCGCGATCTGGGGAATCATAATCATCGTGGTGATGGTGGTGAACTTCATCAGTACCAAATTTCAGGAGCGCAGAGCTGCCTGAGCTGGATGGAAAGGAAGGCAACAGATGCCTGTCAAGATAAAAGAAGAACTGAAAGAGCTGGTTGTGGTGGGCGGTCTAACCATGATCAAACAACGCCTTACGGTCGGAACCTGGGGAAACATCAGCATCCGCGACCATGAAACCGGACTGATCTATATCAGCCCAAGCGGCGTCGAGTACGAGGATATCCGCACCCGGGATATAGTCGTTTTGAACGAACAGTTGGAAGTGGTCGACGGCACAGCGGTTCCCTCCATCGAGAAGGCCATGCACGCAGCTGTGTACAAAGCCCGGGCCGACGTCGGGGCGGTAATCCATACTCATCCCGTCTATTCTAGCGTCCTGGGGGTCAATCATATGGAGCTGCCGGGAATCAGTGAGGACTTTGTGCAGATTGTCGGCGAGAAAATCGTTTGCTCCGAATACGCTCTTCCCGGCACACCGGAGTTGGCCGAAAACGTAATCCGGGCTTTGGGGAGTGAACGAAACGCCGTTTTGCTTCCCAACCATGGAACCCTCTGCACCGGGCGGGACCTGAGGGAAGTGCTGAAGGTGAGCTATGTGGTCGAGAAGACCGCGCAGGTATACATCATGGCATTGAGCATCGGTTCTCCCAAGCTAATAGCCGAAGAGGATATCCGCGAGATGCGCTATTTCGCCAGAAACATGTACGGGCAGAAACCTCAGGCCAGGAGCGTCTAGGATTTCATCGATAAGGAATCGACAAGGCGGCGAGAGGCATGGATATCATCCTGAGCATCGATTTGGGAACTACGGGGCTGAAGACCGGTCTGGTGAACACCAACGGGCAGGTCGAAGCCTCGGCTAGCGCCGATTATCCGATCGATACGCCCGAGCCGGGGTATGCCGAACAGGATCCCGAGCGGTGGTGGCGGGCTCTCATCACCTGCTGCAAATCACTGAAAGACTCTCACTCCCGGCTGTTTTCGCAGATCGTTGGAATCGGAATCTGCGGGCAGATGCACACCCAGGCCCATATCGATTCCTCTCTGCAGATCCTCCGGCCGGCCATTACCTGGATGGACCAGAGAAGCAGCCCGATCGCCGGGCTCATCAACCGCGATCGGTCGAAGAAAGCCTCGGTATTTGCCGAAACCCAGAACGTAGCCACCACGACTTACACGGCTCTCCATTTGAAATGGATCAAAGATAATCAACCGGATCTGTGGTCCGCAATCGCGCATGTCCTGGTGGCCAAAGATTTCCTCAAGTACCGTCTTACCGGCGAGATGGCAACCGACTACTCCGACGCCAGCGGGACCCTGCTTTTCAATGTGCGGGAAAGACGCTGGTCCGAAACGATGCTCGAGCTGTTTGGTGTTCCCGGAGCTTTCCTTCCCGAAGCAAGACCATCCGACGAGATCATTGGATCGGTTACCGGCGAGGCTGCTCGGGCCACGGGTTTGCGCGTGGGCACACCGGTGGCCAACGGCAGCGCCGACTGCTCCACGGCAGCTTTGGGAGCAGGAATGGTCGAATCAGGACAGGTTACGCTGATCGTCGGCACCGCCGGGGTGGTGGCCGCCTGCGCCGACAGGCCCCTGCCGGACCCTCAGGATCGGACCATCTGCTGGAACTACTGCCTGCGGGACAAATGGGTGATGATGGGCGTCACCCAGACTGCCGGGGAATCTCTGAACTGGTTTCGAAGCGCTTTCGATAAGGATGGCTCCCCGGGTCAAGGCTCTGGCGATGTTTTCGAGCAGTACAACAGCGCCATCAGAGGCATACCGGACGGTTCCGGCGGACTGATCTTTCTACCATATCTGAACGGGGAGCGGACCCCCTACTGGGACGCCAACGCGAGGGGCGTCTTTTTCGGTATCAACCTGGGTACACGAAAAGCTCACTTCATCAAGGCGATCATGGAAGGAGTCTCCTTTGCACTACGCAATTGCCTGGAAACACTCGAATCCCTCGGAATTACGACCAGTCAGATCGTAGCTGTCGGGGGAGGGCTCAAGAGCGAGGCCTGGCTGAACATACTGGGCAAGATCCTGCGGAGGCCGATTCGAACCACGGGTTTCACGGATACGGGGTTAGTAGGCAATATGCTGATCTGCTCCAGGGCGCTGGGCTCGATACCATCGATCCCGGAGGCGGCTATCAAGATATGCGCCTACGATCGGGAGCTTTACCATGCACATCCTCATGCCCAATACGAGAAGCAGTACGAACAATTCCTGGATTTATATGATAACCTCAGAGAGCGGTTTCGGCAGGCCCAAACAATCTCCGGCGAATAGAAAGCTAGAAGACAGCAACAGGAAACCCTACAGGCTGTTTGGCCTATATCCTACGGCTGCCTGATCTCTTCGATGACGGTCAAACCCTTCCTTTCTCAACCTCAAAGACAGGAAGCGCACCGGGTGCTTACCGCTTGGCCAACCAGTCCTTAGCCTGCTCCACCGTGTCGAAGGTGGCGATTTGCCGGCCCGAGAAGCGGATCACCGCGTCATAGACGATCTTCTTCAGTCCAGCCACACCTACCACGGCCGAGGCGGTCACATAGGGCTTGTTGTGCGTGGTGAAATCTTTAATCAAGCGGCTGCTCTCCCGGCTCATTTCCGTGTCGGTGACATCGGTAAGAATCAACAACGAATTAGGGGGCTGGCCGCTGATGAGCTGTTTCGCCTCTTCGATAGTTGCCTCCAGCTCGGCGACCTTGCAGCTCGAGAAATCTAAATGAAGAATCTTCTTGCCCTTATGTTCTATGAACTGCACACGTTTCACAACGACTCCTTTCTCTCCTGCCGGCCGCCGGCGGCCTCGAAAGACAGATAGTTCGTTCAACGTTCACCGATTCTGAAAGATCTGTCAAGGACGCGGGGCCGCTCCGGAGGCAAGGCTATTCAGCCCTAGATATTTGCCGGATCGCAGCAGATGGGACATAATATACCCGCCATGGATAATAAATTCGAGATTACTGTCGTCGGTGGGCTTATAATCACGGCCGAGATGAAAGCTAATGAGGAAATTCGCCGGGCCGCTGGACCGGACACAAGGTACGAGGAGCAGGCAGGATGTCAGTAGGGAAGTTCGACCTGACCCCTCTTGATGTGCCGCCCGTGAAGACCAAGTACCGGAGGATCCGCACCAAGATACCCGTACCGGAGAGCCTTCCGATCTTCCGCGCCCTCCAGGATTCCGAACCGCGGTCGATGATGGGCCAGCCACCGGTGGTCTGGGACCGGGCCGAGGGGTTCCAGGTGGCCGATCGCTGGGGAAATGTATGGATCGATTGGTCCAGCGGTGTGCTGATCACCAATGCCGGTCACGGCCGGAAGGAGATCCGCAAGGCCCTGGAGCGGGCTCTGAGGAAGCCGTTGCTGTCCGCCTATGTCTTTGTGCATCAGAGGAGGGCCGAGCTGACTCGGGCGCTGCAGGCTCTGGCGCCCGACCCGCCGAACTACTATGTATTCCTCCTGACCACCGGAAGCGAGGCTGTCGAGAATGCGCTCAAGCTGGCCAAGACCTACGCCCTGGACAGGTATGGGGAGAGAAAGCGCTATATCGTGGGATTTCAAAACGCCTTTCACGGCAGGACCCTGGGAGCACAGCTAGCCGGAGGCATCGCGGGCCTGAAGAATTGGATCGTGGATGAGGGCCGGACCTTTGTACAGGTTCCCTTCCCCGACGGCTACAAGAATGAGGATATTTCCTTCGAGCTGTTTGTGGACAGCCTTGAAAAGCTGAAGGTCGAGCCTGAGCAGATTGCGGGGGTGATCACCGAGAGCTTCCAAGGGGTGGGACCGGACTTCCTGCCCGTGGAATACGCTCAAGCGCTGCAGGGCTTTTGCCGGGAACATGACATCGTGCTGATCTTTGACGAGGTGCAGTCAGGCTTCGGCAGAACGGGAAAAATGTTTTGCTACGAGCATTACGGCGTGAAACCGGATTTGATCGTCTGCGGCAAAGGCATCAGCTCTTCCCTGCCCCTGTCGGCGGTGATCGGGCGCAAGGACATCATGGGATTGTATGCGCCGGGCTCCATGACCTCCACCCACTCAGCCAGTCCGCTGCCGGTGGTTGCGGCTCTGGAAAACCTGAAGGTACTCCAGCGGGACAGGCTGGTGAAACATGCCGCCGAGATGGAAGGGGTGCTGATGCCAGGCTTGGCGGAAATCCAGGGGAAGTATCCCGATCGCCTGGGATGCCTGCACGGCAAGGGTCTGGTAGCGGGTATCCAGGTGATGAAGCCGGGAACCAAAGAGCCGGATCCCGCTACTGCGCAAGCGATCCACCTCAAGTGTCTTCACAAGGGACTGTTGATGTTCGCTCCGGTGGGGATCGCCGGCGAATGCATAAAGATCTGCCCGCCCCTGGTGATTCCCCAGGATGCCCTGAATGAGTCGATAAGCGTTTTCGCCGAGGCCTGCGGCGAGGTCCTTTAATTTCCTGATTCGAAACCTGCCTGCCGCACCGGGACACCCCAGCCCCTCAAGGCGCGGGAATGCCGAAGTAGCGCACGGCGTTGTTCCAGCAGATGTCCTGCACGATCCCGCCGAGATGGGGGAGATCGGCCGGCAGCCGGCCCGCCTCCACGTCCCGGCCTAAGAGGTCGCAGAGCAGGCGGCGGAAGTATTCGTGCCTGGGGTAGGAAAGGAAGCTGCGCGAATCGGTGAGCATACCTACAAAGCGGGAAAGCAACCCGATGTTGGACAGTGCCTCCAGTTGCCGGGTCATGCCGTCGATCTGATCGTTGAACCACCAGGCCGAACCGAGCTGCATCTTTCCGGGTACCGTCCCGTTCTGGAAGCTGCCCAGGATCGAGGCCGCCATCTCGTTGTCCCTCGGGTTGAGAGCGTACACGATCGTCCGGGCCAGCTTGCCCCTGCTGTCCAGACTGTCCAGAAAGCGGACCAGCGGCCGGGCGATTTCGAAATCTCCCATGGCGTCGAAGCCCGTGTCCGGTCCGACGGCAGCCAGCATACGGCTGGAGTTGTTCCTGAGCGCCCCGAAGTGAAACTGCTGGACCCAGCCCGCCTCCGCGTCCATGACGGCTAAATCGAACAAGACGGCCGACTTGAACTTCAGCACCTCCTCGGGCTGCAGTGCCGCCCCGGCCCGGACTTTCTTGAAAATCGCTTCGATCTCCCGGTCGGTGTAATCGGCGGCGTAGGGCTGCTCGATGCCGTGATCGGAGAGCCGGCAGCCGGCCTGGTGAAAGAAAGCATGGCGACTGGCCAGGGCTTCTCGAAACGTAGCGTAGTCCCCGATTACCACGTCTGCCGCCTTCTCCAGCTTCACCACCCAGGCAATAAAACCCTTTGCCGAGTCCACGGCCATGGCCTTATCCGGCCGGAAAGCGGGCAGCACCTTGATCCTGAAGCTTCCGCTGCCCAGCTCCTCGGCCAGCCTGCGGTGATGCTCCAGGCTGTCGGTGGGATCGTCGGTCGTGCACACCACCCGAACGTCGAAGTGGGCCATCAACCCCCTGGCGCGGAAGCCCTCCTGCTGCAGCAGCGCGTTGCAGTGATCGTAGATCTCCCTGGCGGTCTGCGGGCCGAGCAACTTGCCGGACAGGCCGAAGGGATCCTTGAGCTCCATGTGCGTCCAGTGGTACAAGGGATTGCGGACCGTAAAGGGAACCGTGGCGGCCCAGGCTTCGAACTTCTCCCAGTCTGAAGCGTCTCCGGTTATCAGCCGTTCCTCGATCCCGAAGGCGCGCATGGCCCGCCACTTATAGTGGTCTCCGGCTAGCCAGAGCCGGCTCAGGTTCTCGAACTGCCTGTTCTCGGCGATCTCCGCCACCGGCAGGTGGCAGTGGTAGTCGAAGATCGGCATTCCCCCGGCGTACTCGTGAAAAAGCCTTCGGGCGGTTTCGGTGCCGAGCAGGAAATCCTCGTCTAGAAAACTCATAGCGTGCTCCTCGTTGTATTTTAGAAAATCTCCAGGGCCCGGTTGCGGGCGTAGGCGGGACCGCGTTGTCTGTCCATCGCCATCTCAGTCCTCCGACTTCAGACGATGCAGCACCTCTCCGGCCTGCTCGACGACCAGAACTCCTTCCCGCTCCCTGCCTCTATACTCCTCGAGACGCAGAGAGGCCGGATCCAGATACCCGAGGTTTATCCGGCGGCAAAGCCGCTCCGGGATGCTCGTAGCCAGCACGACCTCGATGCGCGGCTTTTCCACCCCGTTTTCGAAGCTTCCCAGACCCTTGACGTGCGTCGAGTGGGCCAGCACTCCCCGGGGTACGTCGCTGAAGCGTTCCATTTGGGAAAGGAAATAATCCCTGACGTGGTAGCCGATGCGCTTGAGGTAGTGTCCCCAGGTGGAAGAAACCTCCTTCAGGTGGGGGGCGTAGATGATGAGCCTGCCGCCTTCGGCCACTACCGGCTCGAGCTTGTACATTACTTTTCCTCCCACCCAAAGCTCGTCGTACATCTCCGGCGCCTTACCCACTACCAGGTGATAGGGTCTGTCTTTATACACGATGTGCATCTCCATGGCCAGATCGGCCGCCCGGGACCAGGCCTCCTCGGCGGTACCTACGAACAGGCCGGCCAGGGTGCCGGAGTGCCGGCTTGCGCCGCGCCCGCCGGCAGCCTCGCTGCGATCGGATCCGGCACTCAGCTCCGCGCCCGCACGCGGGTCCCCGTCAGGATAGCCGTCCGAGCCTTGGGGATGCCCTACCACCATGCAGATGCAGTGGGTGGGCACCTGCACCATCCTGGCGGCCCGGTTGACTACATCGCGTACCGGGGTGTTCTTCTTTCCGATCACCTCCCAGCTTGTGATTACCGCGCCCAGCCAGTGAAAAAAATGGAGAAAATCCCCTCCGGAGATCCCGGGGAACAGGTACTTGTAGCCGCCGGAGATGCCCACCACCTCGTGGGGGAACACCGGTCCCAGGATGAGTATCAGGTCGTAGTCGAAGATAGCCCGGTTGATGTCCACGTCTACCGCTTCCCGGAACAATCCCCCGGAGATCTCCTCTATTTCCTGCTCCGAGATTGTGCCGATTTTGACGAGCGTGCCTTGAAGGTCCCAGCGGTGATTCAGAAAGCGGTTGTCGGCAAACTCCCGCGCTCTGCGCTGCGGGTCGATCCCGTAGAGCTTCATTATGCGCTGTTCATCCAGAGGATGGTGGCTGCCCAGCGCTACCATGAAATCCAGCCGCGCAGCCCGGCTGCCCACCACCTCCTTCACGGCCGTTATCAGCCTGGGCAGGGGACAGGTGCGGGTAGCGTCCGGGGTAAGGGTCAAGACCTTCTTGCCCTCGATCAACTCCTTCGGTGTGCCCTCGGAGACGATCGCTTTCGCCTCCTCCAGATCCAGGTCCAGATCCGCAGCTCCTCTTCCAACTGCCATGCCATGCTCCTAATACGATTTTGGTGCCGCCCCGTCTTCCGGCCCCGTCAGGCCAGAGCCGGAAGCGCCGCCTGCACCGGCGCCCTAAACGATCTTCCAGGGCGGGGTAGCGGGAAGAAGCCGGTTGAAGGCGGCTATCAGCTTCTCCTCGTACTCGCCGGCGTAGCTGCCGTCGAAGAAGCGATCCAGGGCCTCTTCGGCCAGGTGGCTCCAGGATTCCTCCTCGCCGCCCGGATTGATCGGATAAAAACGGGCCCCCACGGCCATGGCCGCCTTCATATCACCCGGCGCGTCTCCGATCATGAGTATCTTCTCTGGCGGATACTTCCCTCCGGCGGCCAGCTCGAGGTGCTCTTTCTTCTTGCCCAGCTCCTGTCCGGCTATGATCCTCACATACCCGGCGATGCCTGCCAGATCCCACTCCCGCTGGAGGGCTTCGCCGGGAGTACCCGAAACCACTATCAGGTCGGCCCTCTCAGCCATTTTCTCCAGGCTCTCCCGCACGCCGGGAAAAGGAGGAAGGTCGACCACCATGTCGGCTACACTGGCGTTGACCGCCTCCGACCACTGCAGGGTCTGGATCAGGTCGGAAGCGGGATTCCTTTCGATCTCTTCCTTCAAGGCGGGATTTCCCAGGGAAGAGGCGCCGGTCACCCACTTGCGTAGAGCGGGAACCTGCGGGACCTCCACAGCGCTCCTTTTGACCTCGGGCCGCTCGGCGAGCAGATCGAAGACCCGCAGCAGGGCGGGGAAGCGGTTCTCCCCTCGCCACTGGGAGTACAGGTTGACGAACTCGGCAGCCTCCCTGGCGTATTTGGAGATCGACTGCAGCTTCCAATACTTCACGGTATTGGGAATAAAGCACTCCTTGTGCTTCAGCTCCATGCTGGAAAATGCGCAGCCGTCCGAATCGATGCCTATGAAGAACTCCTTTTCAGGTTTGAGCCTTACGAGGTCTTCTTTTTTCATCCCTGCCGGCTCCTTTCTCCATGAGATCTACCGAGCGGCTGCCCGGTTCCCTGCCACAAACTGTGCATCCGAACTCCACCTGCCGATCTTCCGCTCCACCGGCTCAAATGTTGTGTATCAGATAGCCGCCGTCCACGGGCAGCGATACTCCGGTGATGAAGCCGGAAGCCCTGGGACTGCCCAGGAACAGCAGCGCGCCGGCCAGCTCGGCCGTTTCTCCGAAGCGGCCGTATGGGGTGTGAGCGATGATGGCCTGTCCCCGCTCGGTCAGCTCCCCGGTTTTTTCGTCGATTAGAAGCGCCCTGTTCTGCTTGCCGAGAAAAAAACCGGGCGCAATCGCGTTGACTCGGATACCGTAGGGAGCGAACTCCTTGGCGGCCGCCTGGGTCAAATTGAGCACTCCGGCCTTGGCCGCATCGTAAGCCCAAACGCCAGAGAGCGGAATGTAGGAGGCCATCGATGCCATGTTGATAATCGACCCTTTCTTTTTCCGTTCGATCCAGTAGGCGGCAAAGGCCTTAGTGGGCACCATCAGGCCGGCCATCAGGTTCAGCTTGAGGATGAACTCGAAGGTCGGCTGGTCGGCGTCGACGAAGGCGCTCTTGGCCTTGGTTCCGCCTGTACCGCCTACGCCGTTGACCAGCAGATTGGGCGCTCCGAGGTTTCTCTCCGTGTCCTGGATCGCCCTGCGCACCGCCTCCCCATTCCCTGTATCCACCTCGTAGCCGAAAATCCTTTCCTCGACGCCGGCCAGCTCGCCTGTCAGCCGCGCCATGGCCTGATCGATGGTGCTCTGGTGATGTCCCCAAAGCGCAACCCGGGCTCCGGCCCGCAGCAGAGCTTCGGCCAGGGTCCCGGCAATCACCCCGGCCCCCCCCGTTATGACGGCCACCGTGTCGTGGTGGCCGAACATTTCTTCTATATATGATTTGTTCTCACTCATATGTTATCCCCCCTCAAATCTTCGTCCACTCGGTGTGGAAGGTCCCCTCCCTGTCTACCCTCTGGTAGGTATGAGCCCCGAAATAGTCCCTCTGGGCCTGGATCAGGTTGGCCCACAGGCGCGGACTGCGGAAGGCATCGTAGTAGCTAAGCGCGGAGGAAAAGGCCGGCACCGGCACGCCCAGGCGCGCGGCCGTGGAAACCACCTCGCGCCAGCGGACCTGACTGTCCCGTACGATTGCGGCGAAATAGGGATCCATAAGCAGGTTTCCCAGGCGAGGCTCGCGCTGGTAGGCTTCCCTGATCTTGTCGAGGAACCTGGCCCGGATGATGCAGCCTCCCCGCCAGATCGTGGCTATCTCAGCCGGAGCAAGCTCCCAGCCGTACTCCCCGGCAGCGGCCTGCAGCAGAGCGAAGCCCTGGGCATAGGAACAGATCTTGGCGGCGTAGAGAGCCTGGCGGATCGATTCGACGAACTCCAGCTCGTCGCCCTCGAACGAGACCTCCGGACCGGGCAGCAGCGAGGAAGCCTTGAGGCGCTCCTCCTTGAGCGCAGAGATGCAGCGGGCGAACACCGCTTCGGCAATAGTCGGGGCCGAGACGCCCAGGTCCAGGGCGGACTGGCTGGTCCACTTGCCCGTACCCTTCTGCTGCGCCTTGTCCAGGATCACCTCCACCAGAGGCTTTCCGGTGTCCGGATCGGACTTGGAGAGAATAGCGGCGGTTATGCCTATCAGGTAGGAATCCAGCTCCCCCCGGTTCCAGCTCGCGAAGGTGCGCTGTATCTCCCCGTAGCTCAAGGCCAGGACATCCTTCAACAAGACATACGCCTCGCTGATAAGCTGCATGTCTCCGTACTCGATGCCGTTGTGCACCATCTTCACGTAGTGTCCGGATCCGTCGGTGCCGATGTAGGTACAGCAGGGCTGGCCGCCGACCTTGGCGGAGATGTCCACCAGCACCTTTCCCACCTGCCGGTAGGCATCCCTGGTTCCTCCCGGCATGATACTCGGCCCGTGTAGGGCCCCCTCCTCGCCTCCGGAGACCCCGGCGCCTATAAAGGCCAGGCCCCTGGATTCCAGCTCCCGGGAACGGCGGATCGTATCCTGAAAGAAAGAATTGCCCCCGTCTACCAGGACGTCACCGGCCTGCAGGTGGACAGCGAGCTGGCCGATCATGTCGTCGACCGCCGGACCGGCCTTGACCATGATCATGATCCGGCGAGGTTTTTTTAGCTTCTCGACCAGCTCTTTCATGCCGAAGGCGGCGACGATCTTCTTGCCTTTAGCCCGTTCGGACATGAACTGCCGGGTTCGCTCGGAGGTTCGATTGTATACGGCCACCGTGTACCCCTTGCTTTCCATGTTGAGCACCAGGTTCTGGCCCATCACGGCCAGCCCGACAAGTCCCATATCAGCCTGCATCGGAGCCTCCTTCCTCGCTGTTCTGCTCCTCCCTGCCTCAAGCCGAATTTCCGACCTGGGCAATGAGCAGCTCCATGCCCAGATCGGCCACGGCCGCAGGATCTTCTAAGTGCGAATCTATGATCAGAATATCGATATCCCCGGCGCGGGCGAACACGCTGAAGGCGGAGGCGCCGAACTTGGAGTGATCGGCCAGCATGACCGCCCGCCGGGAAGCCTTTATTACAGCGGCCTTCACCTGGCTCTCGATCGTGTTCTGCGAGGAAAATACCCCGCGGCGCGAGAACCCGGTGGTACCCAGGAAGCAGGTTTCGATCTGAACGCCGCGGATCGTCTCCAGCGCGGCCGGTCCTATGAAGGAACGAGCCTCCGGACGGAAGCTGCCGCCCGTGGAGAAAATCGATATTCCCGGCGAGCCGGCCAACTCCATGATGGCGTCGAGGGAATTGGTCACCACCCGCAGCTCCATGGCCTGAATCTCCCTGGCCAGGAAAGCGCAGGTACTGCCCGCATCTATGAAAATCGTCTCTCCGGGCCGGATCAGCTCCCGCGCCTTGCGGGCTATGGCCCGTTTCTCCGCCGTGTGCTCCTCTTCCCGGACGGCAATCGTACGCAGGCGGCCCTGATCTTCAGCCAGAACCGCCCCTCCGTGCACCCGGACCAGCTTGCCTCTTTCTTCGAGGAAGCTCAGGTCCTTACGGATGGTCACCTCGGATACTTCGAGCCTACGGGTGAGATCCTGCACGCTCACCTTCTTAAGGCGATTGAGCACCGTAAGGATGGCCTCGTAGCGGTCGCTTTGATATATCTCCGGAGACATCTGGAGCTGCTTTTCGTTTTCTTTCTAAAATCGAATTCTACCGAAAGCAGCCTGCCCTGTCAATATACTGCTTAATAAACCATGATACGCCGGCGGCCGCTTGTTCGGCGGGACAGGCCGTCGGAGTTGACCCGCAGTACGGTTAGGGGTTTAATGTTCGTATGACCGAAGTACTGGCTCAGACGGATTCCTACCTCCAAGAGTTCGATGCCCGGGTGCTGGCGGTTGACAGGGACAGCGGGGCTGTGGCCCTGGACAGGACCGCTTTTTTCCCGGGCGGCGGCGGCCAACCTCACGACCTGGGCTGGCTCGACGATCTGGCGGTGAGGCGGGTAAAACGACAGGGAGAGCTGATCTGGCACTGGCTGGCTCAGACGCCCGCCGGCGGCGCTTCCGAGCCCGGACAGCCCGCTGAGCAGCTCCCGTCCGCTCTTCCCCGGGAGGGCGAGATCGTTCACGGGCGCATCGACTGGCCGCGCCGCTATCGGCTGATGCGTACTCATACCGCCTTCCACATCCTCTGCGGCGTGGTCTGGAGGGACTACTCGGCCCAGGTGACCGGAGGGAACATGGAGGAGCTGCGGGGCCGCATGGACTTCGAGTTCGAGACCCTGAGGGCCGAGCTGGTCCGGGAAATCGAGGAGAAAATCAACAAGGAGGTGGCGGCCGCCCGGGAGGTACGGGTTCGTGTGTTGCCCCGCCGCGAGGCCTTCGAGATCCCCGACCTGATCCGTACGAAGATCAACCTGCTGCCCCCGGATATCCGCGAAGTACGCGTAGTGGAGATCGAGGGCCTGGATCTGCAGGCGGATGGGGGCACTCATGTGGCCAATACCAGGGAGGTCGTCGGCATCCGCGTCGTCGGCTACAAGAGCAAGGGCCGCATCAACAAGCGCATCGAGCTAGCCCTGGATACGGAACAGCCTAGCGCATAATAGGTACAGGCCTGTTCCCGGCCTTGCCAACCCGGAAAATGACGCTACAATAGGTGCAATGGAACGCTACGAAAAATTTTTTGATGGGGTAGGCTGGTTCGGCTTTGCCCTGCTGACCCCGGCCGCCCTCTACATTTTCGACTACCGGCCCGCCGTGCGCTTCATGACCGAGAAACTCGCTTTTGCCGGCCATCCCTCCTTCTGGGTCCTGCTCTCGTTCGCCCTGCTCCTTCTCCGGATCCTGTTCGGCGGCGAGCAGATCATCCTGCCCCTGTTCCTCGGATTCGCCGGCGGCTTCCTGCTGCTTTCCCTGGTAGCGGAGATCGGTTTCATGCGCTGGTTCTGGGAACCGGCCGGGAGGCTGTTCTTCTTCCGCAACAACCGCCTTAATTTCGTAGTGGGTTCGGGAGTCATGTTTTTCGGGTTGATCTTCAGCTATTTCCGCAGGCTCAGCCTTCTTGTCCAGCTCCTGGTTCTGCTGCTGATCCCCCTGCTCATCCTGCTGGCGGTTAACGCGCTGGCCATGATGTAGCTTCACTTGACCAAATTCAGGTGCTTGGAATACGCTTCGAGCCAGAGAGGAGGGGTGATGCCCGCAGTCGCGTCATTCGAGGAGCTTGAATCCGTCAACGAACAACTCAAAGCCCTAAAGGAGAGACACCCTGCAGCCTACGAGGAGTTCGTGCGGTTATTCCGTCTGAACCGCAAAGTAGGATACAAGAACATCTGCAAGCTGATGATGGGAGAAACGACCCCGCAAAAGCTCAAAGGAATAGGGTAGCTGCTCGTAGCGGTTTCCCGTCCTGCCGCTTTTTCTTTCATTTCAAGTCTATCGGGCTGCGGTGCGACAATTATAGAAAATGGACCCTTCCCCTTCCGCCCTGATACCGGTTCAATCTCCCCTGCTGGCCACCGTGCTCGGAGTAGCCTGCGCCCTGGTCGCCACCACCTGCTACAACCTGGGTCCCGCGATCCAGAAAGAGGGTCTAAACGAGCTGCCCGTTCTTACCTCCCACAGCCTGGGCAGCCAGTTCCGGCTGCTGTTCGGCAACCGCAAGTGGCTGGCTGGCTTCCTGGTCGGCTTTGTCGGCGTACCCCCCAACCTGGCGGCCATTTCGCTGATGGGAGTGGCGGCGGTCCAACCCCTGATGGGCTTCGGACTGCTCGCCCTGCTCTGCTACAGTCGGCGGCGCCTGGGCGAACGATTGCCGGTACAGGCGGCCCTGGGCATCGGCTGCCTGATGGTTCTGCCGGTTCTCATATCACTGGCCCTCGTATCCCCGCCCACCCGCATCATCTATCAGGCTAGCACGCAGCTCATTCTGGCTCTGACTCTGGCTGCGGTCGGCTGCGGCTGTTTTCTGCTCTTCCTGCTGAGCAGGAGGATACCTCTGCTCCTGGCGCCATTGGTGGGAATCGTATTCACCGTTACACCGCTGGCCATGCAGAGCATCGTCCAGCTCCTCGAATCCACCAAGCTGCCTTTCCAGGCGGCCCTGCGTTACACCGTAAAACAGTTTTTCAAAGACCCGCAGGGCATTCTGATTCTGGGAATCACCATAGCCGCAGTCACGGTCAGCGGGGTGCGCTACTATCTGATGCAAATCGGCCTGCAGCGCAGCCGGGCTACCCGCTTCACCCCCATCATGCAGTCGGTGAGCGTGCTCGCAGGCGTAAGTCTGGGAATCATGGTTTTCAGACAGAGGGTGGCAAGACCACTGGTCTACCTGCTCGCCCTAGGCCTGGCCCTGCTCGGGATCGCTCTCCTTTCGATGGTAGTGGAGAAACGAAGGGAGCGGGTGCCCGGATTCCGTCCCCCCGCCGCCGGATCTGACGGGGGGGCGCCCGCGTGCGGGGGGTGAAAGTTCGAAGCCCGCGCGCTCTTTCAGTACCTAGCCCGCAGAATCTTGAAGATCTCCACCATGGCCAGAGAATCCTGGCGGCAGTAGCGGAGCAGGGCCGCCTGTAACCGCCGCCTCTCCGGGCAAGGCTCGAGGAATATCATCCTGTTCCAGGTCATCTGGGCTTCCGTACCGTCCCGCACTTCTAAATCCTCGTACGACATTCCTGGCACAAGCACGGGCAGGACGTTCTTGATCGAATTGGAGCCCCGGAAGGCTGGATCCAGGTAGTATAGCCTGAACAGCTCGAGCAGGTCCCGGATACGGCCGATCATGTCTTTCAGGACTTGCTCGAACTCCGGCTGTCCGGCGGCCAGCGATGCCAGTACTCCGCGCTCGAAGGCGGCGTTGTAGACCACGATATTACCCCGCCCACCTACGGCAGCGGCCAGAGAGCGGGCCAGGGACGGCCGGGGATCGTCTGGCCCGCCGTGAAGGTACTCCTGGTGGCTGAGTGAGCCGTCGGCCTCCAGCCGGTGGCAGCTATATTGGAACGGGACTTTCTCGAAAGGATGGGTACCGTCATAACAGGGAACGGCCGGGCTGTCGGTCTCGAAGTCCAGAAAATACAGGGGAAACCGAAGCAAACCGAGCCACTCTCCGATCGCCCTGGCGTCGATCTCGCTCCGGCCGCTGCGGTACAGGCTTACGAATTTACTCTGGGTTTCGGAAAGCGGATACTCCGGGGGCAGATCTTCGATCTTCAGGATGTCCCGGCTGATCAGCTCGACCTTCTGCTCCGCCTTGAGCCTGGGAATGTTGAAAATCGACACCTCCGGGACCTGCCGCCAGCAGTAGGCTTTGAACGGACATTCGTAGGGATCGTCGCACTGGGGACCTATTCTGACCTCAGGCTCCTCGCTGCGGCTCAAGGCCGCCTTGAATCTCTCAAGGGTTTCAGGCACGGCCCTCAGCTCTTGCTCGCTGGCGGCGCCGACGTCGGCAAGCCGGAACAGGTTGGAGAGGTCCGGATACCTGCAGTCCGGGTTGAGGTGCATCAGATAGGCTCCGCCCAGCCGCAGACCGCAGCCCTGGAGCACGTGCTGCTGCACGGCCACATCACCCAGATGCTCCGGCTTCACAGCCGTGGTGGATTTCACCTCGATCAGATCCCAGGTTCCGGCCGGACCGCCATCCCGGCCGGCGCAGCGGCGCAGCACGTCTACCCGCACCAGGATATTGTCGTGAAAAAAGGCGGCTTCGAACAGGGCGGGCGGCGCGGTCCGCAGGACGGAGGCGGTTTCCTCTACCGCCTCGGCGGCCAGGTAGGAAGGGGTTTTTACAGTGATGCCGCCCGGGAACTCTCCCTGGGCCAGCAGACCTACCTCGATGCCCTTCTCGAAGCGATAGCTCACCGCCGGTGAGGGCGGCGCCTGCTTTTCCGGTGCATGGACCGTGAGCCACAGGGCCTTCAAGCAGATGAGCCCTCTAACGTATTTGGACTTGGAAAGCCGGTAGTTCGTCATTTCTTATCCGGCGCAGGCGCATCCTCGGGGCGGAATATGGTCACGTCTGCGTTAAACCGGATGAGGATGCTCACGAGCGTAGCGCTGCCTTTCAGCGCGGACCGGAGTCGGAGAAACCGTAGCGCTCCCCCAACTCCACGTTCCCTTTGGGCTCGACGTGCACCATGATGTCGTAGACGTTGTC